>JBOGKM010000127.1:0-6843 GCA_050747745.1 Terriglobales bacterium | reverse complement strand
GTTTCCTAGGGGCTGCGGCTCTGTTGCAGCGTGTTGCTCTAGAAGGTTCGGCGGGTCTGGTGCAGCGTTTCTCCCCAGGTGCGGTTGCTGTTGCTGGTAGTAGTTCTTCTGGTTCCTGACTGCCGGTGGGGTGGCGGGCCTAGGGCCGGAGTGCTTGCTCGTGTGATCTGTCCGGGGGGATGAGATGCGGTCGTTTCCTGTCGTGCTGCCGTCTGGTGCCCGGTACTGGACTGTGCTGGATGGTGATCTTGCGGTTGTCCCGGCGGCTGATGCTTTCCTGCGGGACTGCCGGTTCGGGCAGGACCGGGCGGAGCTCACAACGAAGGCGTATGCGGGCGGGGTTGCGTTATACCTGCGGTGGTGCGAGCGAACCGGCCGGGAGTGGCGTTCAGGCGGCTCGGATCTGGGGCTCTTCGTTATGTGGCTGAAGTACTCGGCTGCTGACGGCTCGACGGCCGTGGTGGCTGGGCCCGGCGCCCGCCCGGTGCGTGGTGCCCGGCGGATCAACGGGATCCTGGCCGCGGTTCGGGGGTTCCTGGCTCATTCTGTTGCCCGGCGGGATGCTCCGCGGTGGGTTCTGGGGCACCTTTATGAGCTGGCGGATGAGTGGACGCTGCCGGCGGAAGCCCGTGGTGAGGACACTGGCGTGGCCTTCCGGATGAAGGCACGGCATCGCGTGCACGAGCGGGCGACTGCGGTGGACCGGGCGACCGATGATGAGACCGTGCGGCTTCTTCAGGCCTGCCTGTCCGCCCGGGACCGGCTGATCGTCTTGCTGATGGCACGGGCCGGGCTGCGCAGGGGCGAGGTTACGGGGCTGCGCCGGTCGGATGTGCATTTCCTGATGGATTCCCGGGCGCTGGGCTGCGCGGGCGAGGGTGCTCATCTGCATGTCGTCCGCCGGGAGAATGTGAACCGGGCGTGGGCGAAGTCTCGTTACTCAAGGCCTGTCCCCGCGGATTTCCTGCTGGTTCAGGCATATGACCAGTACATCGAGGAGCGACTGCAGTGCGCTGCGGCTGGCAGCTGCGACTTCCTGCTCGTGAACCTGTTCCGCAGCCCTGCTGGGTCGCCGGTCACTCCGTCGGCCGTCAACGAGCTGGTGACGGCGGCGTCGCTGCGGGCCGGGCTGAGCCGGCATGTCACCCCGCACATGCTGCGGCACGCGTTCGCCAGCAACGTCGGCGACGCGGGCGCGGCGGTCGATGAGATACAGGCGCTGCTCGGGCACCGGCGAGTTAGCTCATCCGAGCCTTACCTGCATCCGGACGCCGCCAGGTTGCGGGCTGCCGTCGACCGGGTGCCATCCCCTCGCCTGCAGGGGGCCGGGCTGTGAGCGAGCTGGCGGTCAGGACGCGCGCTGATGCGGGTGCCGGGTCAGGGTCTGCACTGATCTGGCAGCGTGTCGAGCCGTCGTTCCTGGCCCTGGTTGGCTGGGATCCCGTCGTGCGGGTCGTGCGGATACCGGTGTCCCACCCGGTCCTGGGCGTGGGGATCTGCCCTGTGAAGGACTGCGGGAAGCCGGCCGCATCGACCGGGCTGTGCGTGGGATGCAGGTTCCGTTTAAAGGCCACTGGCCTGACCCGCGACGAGTTCATGCTCATCGCCAAGCCGAGATGGCGGGCAATCGGCACCGGGCGATGCGCGGTGCCGGCCTGCGAGCGGCCGCGGGACACCCGCACGGCGGGGCTGTGCCATGCTCACGTTCGCCAGCGGGCAACGCTATCCGGACTGTCGCTCGAGGAGTTCGCAGGCCATCCCGATGTCCGTCCGCTGCCCGGTTTCGGGCCGTGTGCGGTGCACGCGTGCTACCGCGATGCCGCGCGGAAGGCTGGGTATTGCGACCCGCACCGGCACCTCCTGCTGCGGACCGCCCGCCAATGCCCTGGCCTTGACGTGGCGCGGTGGGATCAGACCGCGCCCGCCGTAACTGAGAGCCTGGTGGTCAGCCTCCGTGCGCTGCCCGACCTGGTCGTCGCCCAGCTGCTCTACGGAATGCAGCAGAAGACGGCCAGGGGCGAGCCGGTCAAAGACCACACCCTGCGGGTCCTGGCTGACCGGCTGCGGCTGGCTCAGGCCGGCTCGGTGCCGGACCTCGGCGACGCAGGACTGTCGGATTATGTCCGGAACATGAGGAACTCGATTGTCAGGGACTGCGAGCTCATCTCCGCGACCCCCGAGACTGAGCGGGCCAGGACCAGGTGGAACCTGGCAGTGTTCGGTCATCGCGGCCATCTCGATTTCGGCGGCATTTCCCAGGCGTGGCTCCTGGACGGGACCCGCGGGTGGGCATTCGAGGACCTGCCCAGGCGCAGAACGGCCAGGACCGCCACCGTCATGCAGCGAGTGGTCAACGCGGTCAGCGAGCTATCGGCCAGTCTGCGGCTCCAGCGTGACGACCATGGCGCCGACGTCGCGGCGCTGAGCCGCGAGGACATGATGGCGTTCTGCAACCGGATGAGTTACCTGGCCAGCTGCGATGCCAAGACCCAGCATGCCCGCGTCAACGAGATCCGGTCAGTGCGCCACGTCCTTGCCTGGATGCGGGCGGCCGGATTGACCCGGCCCGGGCAGCCTCTGCATGGCCTGGCCGATGACTTCATCCTGGCCAGGACCGACGTGCCGGGGCTGGCCGAGCAGCCCGACGTGCGGGCGCTGCCAGCCGAGGTGATGGAACAGCTCACCAGCCACCTTCAGCTCCTTGACGGATGGGCAAGCCCCGAGATCCGCGCCGGCGTCGAGCTCGTCATCGACACCGGCCGCCGCCCGAACGAGATCGCGACGCTTCGCTATGACTGCCTGGACCGCGATGGCGACGGCAAGCCTGTCCTCGTCTACGACAACGTCAAGGCGAACCAGGCGGGACGCAGGCTCCCGGTGTCGGAGGCCACCGCGGCGATAATCACGCGGCAGCAGGCGCGAGTCCGCAGCTGCTATCCGGACACGCCGACCGCAAGCCTGCCGCTCCTGCCGGCCTCCAGGCAGCACAAGCTCGGCATCCGGCCGATCAGCGGCGCCTACCTTAGCGACCGTCACCGGCGGTGGCTGGAACGGATCCCGCCGATCATGGTCCGGTCGGTGACCGAAGCCGACGGCGGACGCGTCTCGTCCATGGTCCCGTTCGACCGCTCGAAGGTCTTCCTCTACGCCTACCGGCACACCTACGCCCAGCGGCACGCCGACGCCGGGGTGCCCGCTGACGTGCTCCGCCAGCTGATGGGCCACAAGTCGATCGCCACGACCCAGGGCTACTACCACGTCACCGAGAAACGCCGCCGCGAGGCGATCGACAAGGTCACCAGCATGCAGTTCGACCGGCACGGCAACCGCCTCTGGCAGCAAGCCAAAGCGCTGCTCGACACCGAGCACACCAGGCTCGCGATCGGCGAGGTCGCCGTCCCCTACGGGGTATGCACCGAACCCAGCAACGTCGCCGCATCCGGGCAGGACTGCCCGGTCCGGTTCCGCTGCATCGGCTGCGGCCACTTCCGCACCGATGTCTCCTACCTGCCCGACCTGGAGGGATACCTGGCGGACCTGCTCCGCAGCCGTGAGCGGCTGATCGCCATGGCCGACGTCGATGAGTGGGCCAGAGCCGAGGGCATGCCCTCCGACGCAGAGATCAGCCGGGTCCGGCAGCTGATCACGCGGATCCGGCAGGAGATGAGCGACATGCACGACGAAGACAAAGCGCAGATCACTCAGGCCGTGGACGTCCTCCGCGCGCACCGGCAGAACGCCATCCCGCTTGGCATGCCCAGAGTCCGCCCGCCCGCAGCGGACCAGGCAGCGCGAACCGCATGACCGGCACCGCCAGCGCCACGGCCCGCGAAGCCGCCAGCCTGCGACGGCGGAGGCAGGTCACCACCGCGATCAGCGCTGCCCGCGCCGATGGCACAGAGATCAGCGTCTCCGCGATCGCCCGCGCAGCCAGGGTCGACCGGACCTTCCTCTACCGGCACCGCGACCTGCTCGAGCAGATCCACCTCGCCATCAGCGCCCCGCCCGACCAGGTCACCGCTGCCACGCTGGTCAGCAGGGCATCCCTGCACGCCGATCTCGTCAACGCACACGAACGTAACCGCCGGCTCGCCGGCCGCGTCCGCCAGCTCGAGACGCGGCTGTCCGAGGCGCTCGGCGAGCAGGCATGGCACGAGTCCGGCCTCGGCGCACCCGAGGACATCGAAGCGCTGAAGCGCAGGATCACCGAACTCGAGCAGGAACTCGTCAACGCCGGCGACCGGCTCGACCTGGCCGAGCAGCAGCTCGCGGCCGCCCGCACGGCCAACCGCGAGCTGATGACACAGCTCAACGCACCCGCACGCCAGGCCCGGCCCGGCGACAGCAGCCTTTAGCCTCCGGCCCGGCCCGTGACTTCCGTGCCCGCCTGATGCGGGGGGTCATACCAGACGCTGGAACAGCCCTCAGCCCGGCAACTCACCCTCAAATGCCCGCCTCGTCCGTTGTCCGCACAAACGCAAACAACCCATGACACTGAGATAGTGCCGGGCCGCCAGGAATGCCCCCGCCTGCACCGTCTCGGATACCGCCACCACTCCGGCCACTGCCCATCCCGCATGCAAGTATTCGAACACACATGCGATTAACAGGGAACAGCCGGGGCATGATCAGATACTGCCGCGAACGGACGTCACGCGGTCGGGCTGCCCGAGCCCGCGCGTGTCGACCCAGCCCCGCCCGCGGACGTATCCCGCAGCGATCAGCTGCTCCTGCCGTCCGGGAGGCGCGAGCAGCCGGTTGAACATCTCTACGAGGCCCTCATCGGTGTCCGCGAACAGATACCGCGACGCATAGACCTTGGCCGGAATTGCAGCCACTCGTGGAGCACGATGGGGCGGGCCAGGACCGAGCTGAACCAGCTGGCGGCGTGCGCGGCGAGATCCGCGGGAGGCCCGGCCGCGTCGATCGCCAGGGCCGTGCGCCGGTCCGGGAGCGTGAACAGCTGGTCATCCAGCTTGTCACCACGCATGGCGTGACCGTCCAGGTGCACGCCGACAGTCAGCAGAGCTTTCTGATGCGCATCGATATCGAGACCGACGATCAGCGGGCCGTCGATTGGACTCGTCTCGCCGGCGGCACCAGGGACGAGCCCAGCCCTGCATGCGCTCGCGGAGCACGGCCAAGAAGGCCAGCTCGTCGTCGGAGCAATCGCCCTCGAAGTCGAACCACTCCGGATCCTTCATCCCGCTCACGGTAGTGCCCGGCCCACCTCACGAGGCAGCTGGGCTGACGGGCGCGGACCGCCACCGCACTTGGCTTATCAGCTCCATGCCTTCAGCCGCAGGCGCAAACGGCTGCGCCTGGCGGGTCAGCCGATCCCGAAGACCTCTCCCAGCGGCAACCGGGCAGCGAGTCTCGAGGTGAGGCAACTGCCGTGCGTGAACAGCTCCTGACTGGCGGCCACGCCGTCCCTCGTGACGGTGACAGTCAGCAGATCGGGCGCGTCGGCCTGGATGGACCGCGAGCAGAACGCACAGGCGAAGCTAAGCCCCGCGGCCGGTTCGCCCCCGGACGCCGCGAACGCCCGCAGGCCGACGCCAGGTTCCACGATGCTGGCAAGCCAGGACACGCGGCTGTCGCCGGCTGCCAGGCCCGCACGCGCCAGCGATGTCCAGGCGTCCTGGTTGAGGAACGCCAGATACCGGCGGAGGATGTCTTCTCGCCGTCCCGGGGGCCAGTCCGTCCCTGTCTCGGGCTTGGCGAGGTAGCGGGCGATGGCGGCCGCGCTGGCATACCGGGCAAGGGTCGGGGCCTGTCGCCGGGCATGGCCGGCGTGTGCCAGCAAGACGGCGGGCGCCGGCGGGTATTCGGCGAGGGACATGCCCATGCCGCCGCAGTCGGTCATGATCCGCAGCAGCCGCCCGGCGTGGTCCACGAGATCGTCGTCGGCGCTGCTCGCCGTGATCGCCTCGTGGAGATGGGCGGCGGAGGCGACCTGACCAGCGAAGTAGCCGTTGAGGAAGTCACCGTCGCATGCCCGGCGCAGTAGCCAGGGCCGCGCCTGCCATGCCCGGCCCTTGCACAGCGCCTCGATAACGTAGACCCGGCCCCAGCCCGCGGCCCGCTCGGCCAGCCACAGAAGCGCTTCGGTCCCGCCTTGCCGTCGCTGCAGCGCGTGGGCGGCTAGCGGGCCGAACCTGTCCGACAGCAAGCCGATTGTCTGGATCAGCGGAATGTCCTCGGCGGTCCAGTCACTCGCCAGCATGGCCAGGCCGACAGTGGCCGAGCATCGGTCGGTGCTGTGCCTGACCAGCCAGCTGCCGGTCTCCCGGACGCGCTGCCGATCTGCCCGCCGGGCGGCCGCGGTGATGTGCTCGTTGTGGTGGATCGGGACGAAGACGTCATGGAACGCGTCAGCGAGGTCGCTAGGCTGCGCGCCCGGCTGGGCGAAGTGCCTGTCCAGGACAGCGGCCGCCTCAATGCCCTGACGGCGCCTGTCCTTCGGTGATCTCGGCCGCGCACCAGCGTGGAGCTGCGCGTCGGGATATGGCTCACCATCGCGCGGAAGCGGGGAGTCGGGAACCGCGCGGTGCAGCTGCAGCGCATGGTCGAACAAACTGATCTGGGGTCCGAGCAATCCTGGCTCGGGTGTCACGCTCACCAGCGGACGGAGGACTCAATTCTCTCGATCACGGTCGGGATCATGCCAGCTGGCCAGCCAGGAAGCAATACCCGATGAACGAGCTGCGGCAGGTCGCGGCTCAGCCTCCCCCACAGTCCGGTCCCGCCACAGCTGTTGCACTTCTGCTGCTAGCGCATGCCGCTTCGACCAGCAGCTACATATTGATGGTCATCTAATGCCCGTTTTGCACCCCAAGAGAA
>JBOGKM010000126.1:0-36085 GCA_050747745.1 Terriglobales bacterium | reverse complement strand
ATGCGGCACGCCATCCGCAACCTCGGGCGGCCCGGAATCTGTTCGATGGCGATCGCCGCCGTCGATCTGGCGCTTTGGGACCTCAAGGCCAAGCTACTCAAGCTGCCCTTGGCGAAGCTGCTCGGCATGGTGCGCGACCACGTGCCGATTTACGGCAGCGGGGGGTTTACTTCCTACTCGATTGCCGAGCTGCAGGTGCAGTTGGGTGGATGGGCGCAGCAGGGCATGGCCGCGGTCAAGATGAAAATCGGCCGCGAGCCCGGGCATGACCTCGCCAGGGTGCGTGCCGCGCGCTCAGCGATCGGCCCTGATGTCGCCCTCTACGTGGATGCCAACGGCGCCTACTCGCGCAAGCAGGCGCTGCAGTTTGCCGAGCAGTTCGCCGCCGAGGGTGTGACCTGGTTTGAAGAGCCGGTCTCGAGCGACGACATCGAGGGCTTGCATCTGTTGCGGCAACGAGCACCCGCGGGCATGGACATTGCCGCCGGCGAGTACGGCTACGATCTGTCCTATTTCCGGCGCATGCTGGCGGCTGGCGCCGTCGATGTGCAACAAGCCGACATTACCCGTTGCGCGGGGCTAAGCGAGTTCGTGCGCGTGGATGCACTCTGCGCGGGATTCCAGACTCCTCTTTCGGCGCACACCGCGCCAGCCGCACATCTGCATCCCTGCTGTGGGTTGGAGAGAGTGCGAAACATCGAATATTTCCACGATCACGCGCGCATCGAGGCCATGCTGTTTGACGGCGCGCCGCAGCCGCGCCAGGGCGGGCTCTGGCCTGATCTGTCGCGCCCAGGGCTCGGCATTGAGCTGAAGGTGCGCGAAGCACGGCGGTTCGCTGCCTAGAAGGGAGCCGATATGGCCACGCAACTCGCTGATCTGGAGCACGCGCTGGTGGCTGAGGCTCACGCCGGGCGGCTGCAGCGCTCGCTGGCGCTGGTGGCGGGCCTGACCGGCGGCATGAGCGGTCTTGAAGTCGGCTACATGCACTATCGGGCCGGCTACGGCAACCGTATCATGTGGACGCCGGTGGTCATGACCCAGGCGCTCGCCGCCGCTGGCATTGCCGCCGCCATGCGTCCGCGGCTGGCGCGGACGTTGCTCCCGGCCGTATCGGCCCTCACGCTTGCCGACTGCGGAGCGGGATGGTTCTTTCACATCCGCGGCATTTCCCGTAAGCCGGGCGGCTGGCGGCTCGTGATCCCCAACCTTGCGATGGGTCCGCCGCTGTTTGCACCCTTGCTGCTGGGTATTTCCGCCTATCTTGGCGTTCTCGCTGCCCGCATGCAGCCCGAGTTCAGCGCCACGCAGATCGCGCCCGAGTTGCGCGCCACCCTCCACGATCACCTCGCTGCCGCTACCGGCATCGCGACTCTGTGCAGCGGCGGCGAAGCGCTGTACTCGCACTATAAAAACAACTTCCGCTACGCCGCCCAGTGGACGCCGATTGCGCTGGCGCCGGCGCTGGCCGCGGCCGCCTTCCGCGACTGCCGCCCGCGCTGGCTGTTGCCGGTGCTGTCGCTGGCCGCCATGGCGGATGGCGCCGCCGGTTTTTTTTACCACACTCGCGGTGTCCTGCGCCGCTCCGGCGGATCGAAACACCTCATCTACAACATCATCTACGGCCCGCCCGTCCTGGCGCCGTTGCTGTTTGCCGCCTGCGGCTTCTTCGGCCTGCTGGCCACGGCGCTGAGGAAGAAGCCATGAAGCAGACCATTGGCTACTACCCCGGCTACTCGACCCTCGCCCAGCAGTCTTTCTGGGACGAGGCGACGCGTTCCGTCGTCAGCAAGCGCCTTGATCCGCCGCCGCCGCTGCGCTTCTTCGGCCCCGGCGAAGGCGAGCGCATGCAGGCGGTGTGTAATCGCATCCTGCCTCAGGATGACCGCCGGCACGACCGCCGCATCCCCATCGTGCCGGAGATCGACAAACGCCTCTACGAGCGCAGCGGCCCCGGCTATCGCTTCGCCGATATGCCGCCGGATGGCGAGGCGTATCACATGGGCCTGCGGGCCATCGATGAAATTGCTCACCACCTGTTTCAGCACGAATTTCTGCGCCTCGGCAACCTCGAGCGCGATCGCGTGCTCTTCACCCTGCACGATGAAAGCCCACCGGCAGCCGTGGCGATCTTTCAGCGCATGTCGGTGCGGCACTTCTGGTTGATGCTGGTCAATGACGTCGTCCAGGTCTACTACGCTCATCCCTGGGCCTGGGATGAAATCGGCTTCGGCGGCCCCGCTTATCCGCGCGGCTACATGCGCCTCGAACGCGGTGAACCCGAGCCCTGGGAAAAGCCCGAACGCCGCTACGCATGGACCGCGCCGTCTGATTCTCTCTCGGGCGAGTTCCGGAAGCTGCCGGGGAGCCATCTGTGAGCGCTCATCGCCTGGGGCCAATGCAGAGCGTCAACGTGCCGATGCGGCGCTACGGCGACAACGAGGAAGTCGACTATTGCATCATCGGCGTGGGTTCGGCCGGCGGCGTGCTCCTCCAGCGCCTGGCGCGCGCTGGCTTCCGGGTCGTAGGGCTCGAAGCCGGCCCTTTCTGGGATACCGAACGCGACTGGGTGAGCGACGAAGCCGGCTCGCACAAGCTTTACTGGACCGATCTCCGCATTACCGGCGGCTCCGACCCCATCGCTCTCGGGGAAAACAACAGCGGCCGCGGGGTTGGCGGCGGTTCCGTGCATTGGGCGGCGTTTGTGCCGCGCCTGCACCCTTCCGATTTCCGCACCCATACCGACGATGGCGTCGGCGTCGACTGGCCCATTACCTACGAGGATCTCAAGCCCTATTACGAACTGATCGAGCGTGAAATGCCCGCTGCCGGTCCGGCCTGGTTCCCGTGGGGCGATCCGCACGGCTATCCTTTCGGTCCACATCCCGTAGGCGGTGTGGGCGATACTTTGGTGCGTGGCTGCACCAGGCTCGGCATTCGCGTGTGTGCGGGAGGGCCGGTGGCGATTCTTTCCGGCTCGCGTGCCGACCGGCCGCATTGCATCTACCGCGGCTTCTGCATCCAAGGTTGCAAAGTCGGCGCCAAGCAATCCACCCTGATTTCGCACGTGCCCGATGCGCTCGCGCACGGCGCTGAAATTCGCGATCGCGCGATGGCTGCCCGCATCCATTTAGGGGCCAACGGACGCGTGCACGCCGTAACCTACTTCGACCGCGACGGGCGTGAGCGCGTGCAGAAAGCGCGGGCGGTGATCGTCAGCGGCTACGCCATCGAGACGCCACGGCTGCTATTCAACTCCGCATGTCCGGGCTACGAGTTCGGCCTCGCCAACTCCAGTGGCATGCTGGGCCATTACCTGATGGTGCAGGCGGGTAACGTCGTCGCCGGGCGTTTTCCTGACCTGGTGCGCCTGTACAAAGCCCCGCCCGCGCACGCCATGACCGAGGAGTTCTACGAAACCGATCCCACGCGTGATTTCGCCCGCGGCTTTGCCGTGCAGACGGTCGGCCCGCTGCCTATCGCCTTCGCCAGGCAGATGGCGAAGGCCAAAGGAGCCTGGGGTTGGGGCATGCGCGAAGTCATGATGGACTACAACCATTGGTCAACACTGGGCGTTATGGGCGAGATCCTGCCTGCCTATGACAATAAGATCGAGCTTGCCGAAGCCAAAGACGACTTCGGCCTGCCCGTCGCCCGCGTTACCTTCAACCTGCACGACAACGACCGCAAACTGATCCGCTGCGGCGTTAACAAGGTTGAGGAAATTCTGCGGGCCGCCGGCGCCGAACAAGTCGTCGAGGAGCAGCGCTACGCTCATCTGGTGGGCGCGGCCCGCATGGGCAGCGACCCAGCCAGTTCCGTCGTCGATGGCTTTTGCCGCACGCACGACATTCCCAATCTTTTCATTTGTGACGGCAGCGTGTTTCCGACGCAGGGCGCGGCCAACCCCGGCTTGACCATCCAGGCCATTGCCGCGCGCACCGCCGACTACTTAATTCACCAGGGCGAGGCAATCTTCATATCGAGCCATATCAGCCGCGCCAAGCCGCCGTTGCGGCGCGATCTGTCTCCTCCGGCAACGTATGGGCCGGGAGTGCCGCGGGTGTGAGGGCTTGTCAGGCGCAGGGAATCCAGCGCGGACGCCAGCGGCACAGCACCGCTGCGGCCAGCAGGAGCCATATCGGGAAGTAGAACATCCCGTCCCAACTGAAAAACATCCAGATCGACCGGTAGCTCAAAAGCAGCAACCCGGCAACCTCGAACCAGATCGCTGGCGCGAAGACGTTGCCCCAGTGCACGATCTGCTCGCCTCTCCGCTCGACCTGAAGGTGTTCCATCCCCAGGCCCACGGCGGTAATCCCACAGGCAATCACCGGCGCCAGCAGCAGCAGCGTGATGCCAACGCCGTGGTCGGGAACCCAGTGCCGTACTGAGGTGGCCGAAGTCCAGATGGCCGTTACCATCGCCACCATTGCCAGCCCCAAGCGCGTGCGAATGCTCATGGCAGTTGCCTCACGCACGATCGTCCGCGTCTGGGAGCGTCCAATAATGCGCGATCAGGTTCATCAGCGCGATCGCAATCGCCGCCACCAAAAACACGTGCATGTAATTGCCGCTCAGTTGCAGCCAATAGAACAGCAAGGCCCAAAGCCCCAGCGAGCCTGCAGCTGTGATCCATAGCAGCCGTCGTGCGGTCGTAAGACTCACACCCTCAAAGATGGCGCCGCGCCTGCATCGGGTTGTACCTGCGCGCTGGGTTGCTCGTTCATGTGCGATGTAAGCGAAGCCATCACGGCTTGCCATGCCCATCGCCGGACTTAAGGATGCAATCCTCGCGGCCTGCCTACCCCCCGGCGATTTCTGGCTCTAATGAAAGAGCGGCGATGGCCCACACCGGAGCTCATATATGCGCAAAATCTTCTTTCCTGCACTCGTTTTTCTGATCGGCTGTGGTCTTGCCTGCGCCCAGCAGCCTTCGCATGTCAGCAACTTCCATGGCCAAATTATGGACAGCATGTGTGCCAAGACGGGCGGCCATTCTGCTAGTGCCTACAAGCTCACCCACACCCATACGCCCAAGGACTGCACCCTCGCCTGCGTCAAAGACGGCAGCCATTTCGTCCTGTATAACGCTAAAACCAAGGCCACCTACAAGCTTGACAACCAGAAGATGCCACGTGCCTTCGCCGGCGACAATGTCGTCGTCCATGGCACTTACGACGCTTCTTCCAAAACGATTCACGTCGAGAATATCACGCCAGCCCGATAAAGTAGCGCTAGGCGGAGAGCAATAGCTCTCCTGATGCGACAGTTGTTGCATCAGCGAGGTGATGTTGCCTTTCGCCCATCTACATCGCTATCATCAGACTTGATGACGTGCTTCGATCGCCGTACTGCATTCGCGCTCGTGGCTCTTGCAGTCGGAGCGTGCATGCTGTCGGCGCAGCAGATTACGGCTGCCGAAGCGCACGCGGGCTCGGTGGCCGCAGGCGCGGCGCTTTTTTCCGGCAAGCTCCGCTTCGCCGGGGGCGGACCGGCCTGCATCGCCTGCCACAGTACTGCCGGATTGCCGTTCCCCAACGGCGGCACGCTTGGCCCCAATCTCACCCATGCCTACACTCGCATGGGCGCGCAAGGGATTGACTCGGCCCTCACTACGCTTTACTTCCCGGCGATGTACCCGCTCTACAAGACCCGTCCGCTCACACCGGATGAGCGTGCCAATCTGGCGGCATTTCTGCAATATTCCTCCACCCAGCCGCAGCCGGGCACCACGCTGCCGGTGCTGGGCCTGGCGCTGGTGCTGTTTGTCATCTTCATGCTCATCGTCGGCTACGCCGGGCGCAATCGGGTGTTGGGCGTTCGCCGGAATCTGGTGGCATCGGCACGCCGGCAGGCGAGCCTTCATCCTTCTCCAGCAAGCCCGCCGCAACCAACACCGCCAGCTGCGTCCACGGATGCAGCGATCACGGGAGAGAGCTCATGAGCTGGATCCAGGATCTCGTCAACCCCAAACTGCGGCGCTGGGAAGAGTTCTACCGCAATCGCTGGCAGCACGACAAGGTGGTGCGCAGCACCCATGGCGTCAACTGCACCGGTGGCTGCTCCTGGGACGTTTTCGTAAAAAACGGCATGGTCACCTGGGAAACGCAAGCGCTCGACTATCCCAAACTTGACCCCGCGCTGCCCGGCTACGAGCCGCGCGGATGCCAGCGCGGCATCAGCTTCTCCTGGTACATCTACAGTCCCATCCGGGTGAAATATCCGTATGTCCGCGGTGTGCTGCTCGACCATTGGCGTGCGGCGCGTGCCGTCCACAGCGATCCAGTCGAGGCCTGGGCGGCGGTGATGCACGACGAAGGCGCGCGCACCGCCATCCAGCAAGCGCGCGGGCGTGGCGGCTTCCGGCGCGGAAGCTGGGACGAATGTCTCGAGATCATCGCTGCCTCGCTGCTCTATACCATCCGCGAGTACGGTCCGGACCGCATTATCGGCTTTTCGCCGATCCCGGCCATGTCGATGCTGAGCTATGCCGCCGGTTCACGCTTTCTGCAACTATTGGGCGGCGTCATGCTCAGTTTTTACGATCTGTATGCCGATTTTCCACCAGCCTCGCCTGAAGTCTGGGGCGAAAAAACCGATGTGGCAGAGAGCGCCGACTGGTTCAACAGCAAGTACATCGTCGTCGTCGGCAGCAATCTTTCCATGACGCGCACCCCGGACGTTCACTTTGTATCCGAGGCGCGCGGCCACGGCGCCAAGCTCGTGGTGCTGTCGCCGGATTTCAGCCAGGTGTCGAAGTTTGCCGACTGGTGGGTGCCCGTGCATGCCGGCATGGATGGCGCCTTCTGGATGGCCATCACCCACGTCATCCTCACCGAGTTTTACCACCAGCGCCAGGTGCCCTACTTTCAGGACTACCAGTCGCGCTTTTCCGACGGTCCCTTTCTCGTCGAGCTGGAACCTGACGGCCACGATGGCTATCGCCCCGGTAAGTTTCTGCGTGCGAGCCGCATCAGCCGCTACGCCAGCGCCGAGAACGGCGACTGGAAGCTTCTCGTTTGGGATAAAACCAGCGGCGCACCGCGCATGCCTCTGGGCGCGGTCGGCCACCGCTGGCAGCAGCAGCAGGGCCGCTGGAACCTTGAAATGAAGGACGGCGAAGACGGTACGCCGCTCGATCCCGAGCTGACAATGCTCACCGCCGATGCTGATAAGCTGCCCGTAAGCTTTGTCGAGCACGGCAGCGAACGCACGCTGCGCCGCAATGTTCCGGTGCGCTACGTCCGTACTGCCCACGGCGAAGTTCCCGTCACGACGGTTCTCGATCTGCTCATGAGTCAGTACGGCGTCGCCCGCGGCCTCGACGGTGATTCCACGGCCGATTACAATAACGCCGAGCATCCCTACACCCCCGCCTGGCAGGAGCAATACACCGGCGTCGGGCGTGAAACCATCATCCAGATGGCGCGCGAGTTTGCGGTGACGGCGGAAAAGACGAAAGGGAAGTGCACCATCATCATTGGCTCAGGCACCAACCACTGGTACCACGCCAACGTGCATTACCGCGCCGGCATCACCGCCCTCATCCTATGCGGTTGCGTGGGCGTCAACGGCGGCGGCCTGAACCATTACACCGGGCAGGAAAAGCTGGCGCCCATGGCCTCCTGGGTGACGCTGGCGATGGCGCTCGATTGGGTGCGGCCGCCGCGCCTGCAGAACGGCCCCTCGTTTCACTATGTGCACAGCGACCAATGGCGTTACGAGCGCGGCTTTCCCGAGCCCGGTCCCACCGAAGGCCCGTTTGCGGCGACCCACACCATGGATTTGCAGGCGCGCGCGGTGCGTTCTGGCTGGCTGCCGTTTTTTCCGCAGTTTTCGCGCAACCCGTTCGATATTGTCTTGCAGGCGCGCTCCGAAGGCGCCGAGACGGAGGCCGAAATTCAGGATTGGGTGGTGCGCGAGTTGCGCACCGGCAAACTCCGCATGGCCGTGCGCGAACCCGATTCGGCCGTGAACTGGCCGCGCGTGTGGCTCATCTGGCGCGCCAACGCCATCCACACCAGCGCCAAAGGCCACGAATATTTCCTGCGCCATTACCTCGGTACCGGCGATAGCGCCATCGCCGAGGAGCGCGCCCAGGGCGCCGTGCACGACATCGTGTGGAAAGACATCGCCCCCACCGGGAAGATGGATCTCGTGGTGGACTTGAACTTCCGCATGGATACCTCGGCGCTCTACTCCGACATCGTGCTCCCCTCAGCGACCTGGTACGAAAAAAACGATCTCAACACCACCGACCTGCACTCCTACATTCATCCCCTCGGCGCCGCCGTGCCTCCGTGCTGGGAATCGAAAACCGACTGGGAGATCTTCCGCCGCCTCGCCGCAACGGTGAGCGCCATCGCGCCCGCCCATTTCCCCGAGCCGGTCGAGGACCTGGTGGCCGAACCGCTCCTGCACGATACGCCCGACGAGTTGGCGCAGGCGGACGTGCGCGACTGGCTCACCGGCGAGTGCGAGCCGGTTCCCGGCAAGACCATGCCCCGCTTCCGCCTGGTCGAGCGCGACTATCGCAATCTCGTGCACCAGTTCTGCTCACTCGGCCCCGGCCTGCGCGAACATGGCGTCGAGGATCGCGGCATTCACATGCCGGTCGCCGACCTTTACGATGAATTTTCCCGCATCAAGCCCGCCTACCAATGGGGCGGGCAGTCGTACCCGTCGCTGGTCGATCCGGTTGATGCCGCGAATGCGGTTCTGTATTTCGCCCCCGAAACCAACGGCGAAGTCGCCTATCGCGGCTTCCTCGCCCGCGAAAAGGAAACCGGCCTCAAGCTCGCCGATCTGGGCGAGCCCAGCCGCGCGACCTGCTATCAGTTCGACGATCTCGTGCAGCAGCCCTGCCGCCTGCTCACCAGCCCCTCCTGGAGCGGCATCACCAACCATGGCCGCGCCTACACCGGCTTTGCCCAGAACGTCGAGCGCTTGATCCCCTGGCGCACGCTCACCGGCCGTCAGAGCCATTATCTCGATCACGAGGGCTATCGCGCCTTTGGCGAAGCCCTGCCCACCTTCAAACCACCCATCAGCCTCGAACACAGCCTGAATCTTGCCAGCAGCCGTGCTCCCGCCGGTGAGCCCGCGCTGACGCTGGCCTGCATCACGCCACACGGCAAGTGGCACATCCACAGCACCTATTCCGACAACCTGCGCATGCTGACCTTGTCGCGCGGCATCGAGCCCTTCTGGCTCAACCATGAGGACGCGGCCGTGATTGGCGTTCTGGATAACGACTGGATCGAGGCCTACAACGACAACGGCGCCATCGTCACCCGCGCCGTCGTAAGCGCTCGGCTGCCGCGCGGTCTCTGCATTTTTTATCACGCTGCCGAGCGCACCATTGGCTTTCCCTTGTCGCCCACCCGCAAGCATCGCGGCGGCGGTACCAACAGCATTACGCGTATGCGTCTCAAGCCCGTACTCATGGTCGGTGGCTATGGCCAGCATACGTATCGCTTCAACGATTACGGCCCCGCTGCCAGCGACCGCGACACCTATGTGCTCGTGCGCAAGCTGAAGGAACGCCCCCCGATGGATCCGGTAAGCCAATGAATATTCGCGCCCAAATGTCCATGGTGTTTCACCTCGATAAGTGCATCGGGTGCCACACCTGCAGTCTCGCCTGCAAGAATCTCTGGACCGACCGCCCCGGTACCGAATACATGTGGTGGAACAACGTCGAGACCAAGCCCGGCACCGGCTATCCCACCCTGTACGAGGAGCAGGAACTGTACCGCGGCGGCTGGGAGGTACACAAAGGCAAGCTGCAGCTCAAGCTGGCGGCGCGCGGCGCCGAACTGGCGAATCTTGCCTACAATCCCCGGCTGCCGGAGCTGGACGACTACTACGAGCCCTGGACCTACCGTTACAACGAGTTGTTCGATGCGCCGCAGAGCACCGAGCAGCCGGTGGCGCGGCCGATCTCGATGATCAGCGGACGCGACATGGAGATCGAGGCCGGACCCAACTGGGACGACGATCTGGGTGGATCGGATATCTACGCCGCCAACGATCCCAACCTGAAAAAACTCACGCCCGAAGAGCAGCACGAGTTCTTCCATCTGCGGCAAGTGGTGTTTTTCTACCTGCCGCGCATCTGCAATCACTGCCTCAACCCGGCCTGCGTGGCGGCCTGCCCCAGCGGCGCAATCTACAAACGCGGCGAAGACGGCATCGTGCTGGTCAGCCAGGAAAAATGCCAGGGCTGGCGCATGTGCATTTCCGGCTGCCCGTACAAGAAGGTCTACTTCAACTACCAGACGGGTAAGGCGGAAAAGTGCATCCTCTGCTATCCACGGCTGGAAGGCGGCATCGCCCCGGCGTGCTTCCATACCTGCCCCGGGCGCATTCGCTACCTGGGCGTGGTGCTGTACGATGCCGACGGCATTGAGGCGGCCGCCAGCCGGCCCGACGGCGAACTGGTGGAAGCACACAAGGCGCTGATCCTCGATCCCGCCGATGCGGCGGTGATCGCCGCCGCCAAACAGAATGGCGTGGATGACAAGGTCATCGACGCGGCACAGCGCTCGCCCACCTACAAATACATCAAACAATGGCACCTGGCGCTGCCACTGCATCCGGAGTGGCGCACGCTGCCGATGCTGTTCTACATTCCACCGCTGCTGCCGGTGCTGGCGACGGTGCCGCACGGCAGCTTCGAGATGGATGGGGATATGTTCACCTCGCTGGAAAATGCGCGGCTACCGCTGCGCTACCTGGCGAGCCTGTTCACCGCCGGAGACGAGGAAAAAGTGGCGGCCGTGTACCGCAAGCTGATGGCCGTTCGGCTGACGCTGCGCGCGGAAAGCGTGGGCGATGTGAGCGCCGAGCGGGCGGCGGCAGCACGACAGCAGGCGGGGGTGAGCCGCGAGGAAGTGGACGGGATCTACCACCTGACGTCGCTGGCCAACGATGAGGAGCGCTACGTGATTCCGCCCTTTATGCGCGAGCAGGCGGTGGAGATGCTGGAGGATCCGCAGCAGTACCAGGAGCAGCGGGGCGCCGCCTTTGTGCAGATTACCGGGAGGGGAATGTGACGCCGCTGGCGCTGGTGGCCGAGCTGGCCGACTATCCCGGACCGGGCTTCGCGGCCAGCCTGCGGGCCTGGCCGCAACTGCCGGCGGATGTATCGCCGGTGGTGCAGGATCTGCTGCGGGCCTTTGCCGAGGGCGCCGGCGCGCTTTCGCCCGAGCAGTTGGAGGAGGCCTATGCGGCGGCGTTTGACCTGCAGCCGGACTGCACCCTCAACCTCGGCCACCATCTGTTCGGCGAGGACTGGAAGCGCAGCTCGTTGCTGATCGAACTGGCGCCGCTGCTGCAGCAGGCGGGGCTGGGGCTGGGCGGAGAACTGCCGGATCACTTGTGCTGGCTGCTGCGCTGGCTGGCGCAGGCGCCGAACAGCGAAGAAGCGCGCGAGCTGGCCGCCTGCGTGGTCTTGCCGGGCGTGCGTGCCCTGCGCGGCCGGCTGGCGCCGGATCATCTCTATCAGCCGCTGCTGCAGGCGGTCGAGCTGCTGGCGGCGGAGCGGGCGCAGGCTCCGGTGGCCGCATGAGCGGCTTTTTCTTCATCGCGCTGCCCTACCTGGCGCTGGCGCTGGCCATCGGGGCAGGCGCCTACCGTTTCTACCGGCACCCCTACACCTACTCCAGCCTCTCCTCGCAGATGCTGGAGAGCCGCAAGCTTTACTGGGGATCGGTGCCCTGGCATTACGGAATCGGGCTGATCCTGCTGGCGCACCTGCTGGCGGCGATTTTTCCCGGCGCGACCATCGCGCTGCTGGGCGATCCCATCCGGCGGATGATCCTGGAATGCACCGGCATGGCGCTGGCGATCCTGGCGCTGGTGGGATTGATCATCCTGATTCTGCGCCGCACCGGCTACGCCAAGCTGGCGCGCTTTGTGACCTCGGGGATGGACGGGCTGATTCTGGCGCTGCTCCTGCTGCAGGTGGCGACCGGGCTGGCGGTGGCATTGTTCAACCGCTGGGGCGGGTTGTGGTACGTACATACGGCGGTGCCGTGGTTCTGGTCGCTGGCGCGGCTGCAGCCGGAAACGGCGACGGTGGCGCACCTGCCCGGCTTCGTGCAATTCCATTTCGTTCTCGGGTTCATTCTGATTCTGCTGTTTCCGTTCAGCCGCCTGGTGCACCTGATCAAGATGCCGGTCCATTACCTCTGGCGGCCGTATCAAAAGGTGATCTGGTACCGCGCGCCGGGTTCGATGCTGACGCGCCGGAGGGAACATGAGTGAAATCGAGCAGCAGGGCACGGCCCGCGCATCCGAGCCGGAAGCCGCCTGCGAAGAGTGCATGAGCGCATCGCGGCGGCGCTTTCTGACGCGGCTGAGCCTGGGGCTGGGAGCGCTGGGGGCGGCGCTGGTGGGCGTGCCCAGCGTGGCGTTTCTGCTGGGCCTGCGCCGCCCCACGCTGGTGTGGCGCGATGTGGGCGACGTACGGCAGTTCCTAGAGGGCAGCACGGTGCTGGTGAAGTTCCAGGATCCATCGCCGCTGCCCTGGTCGGGGGTGACGGCGAAGACGGCGGCGTGGCTGCGGCGCGTGGATGAGGAAAACTTTATCGCCTTTTCGGTGGATTGCACCCATCTGGGCTGCCCGGTGCGCTGGCTGCCGAGCGCCAACCTGTTCATGTGCCCCTGCCACGGGGGCGTGTTCTACGCCAACGGCACGGTGGCCTCGGGACCGCCGCCGCGGCCGCTGAGCCGCTATCCGGTGCGTGTGGCCAACGGCCGGGTTCAAATCCAGACCAGCCCGCTGCCCATCACCTGACGTTTATGTGGAAACGCGCCTGGCTTTGGTTCGACGATCTGACGGGCACCAGCGCCCTGCTGCGCCCGTTGCTGTTCCACAAGGTGCCGCGGGCGCGGAAGTCGGCGTGGCTGTTCGTGCTGGGCAGCGCCACGCTGTTTGTGTTCCTGGTGCAGATCGTCACCGGCATCGCCCTGTCCACCTCCTACGTGGCCTCCAGCGGGCAGGCCTACCAGACGCTGCGGTTTATCAGCAGCACCGAGTTCGGCTCGATCGTGCGCGGCATTCACTACTGGGGCGCATCGGCGATGATCGTGCTGATCGGGATCCACGCCATCCGCGTGTATCTGATGGCCTCCTATAAATATCCGCGGCAGATGAACTGGCTATCCGGCGTGGTGCTGCTCATCCTGGTGCTGGGCATGGCCTTCACCGGCCAGCTCCTGCGCTGGGATCAGAACGGGTTCTGGTCGGCGGTGGTAGCGGCCGAACAGGCGGGGCGGACGCCGTTGATCGGCAATTGGCTGGGCCATTTCCTGCTTGCCGGAGATACGGCAGGGGGCGCCACGCTCAGCCGATTCTTCGCGCTGCACGTGTTTTTCATACCGGGGCTGATCTTTCTGTTCCTCGGCCTGCACCTGTACCTGGTGGTCCACCACGGGATTTCCGAGCCGCCCAAGGCGGGACGTCCGGTGGATCCGCGCACCTACCGGGCGTGGTACCAGCAACTGCTGGCGCGCGAGGGCGAGCCCTTTTTCCCCAACGCCGCCTGGCGGGATGCGGTGTTCGGCTTCCTCGTCATCGCGACCATTGTCGGGCTGGCGATCACCATCGGCCCCAAGCCGATCGGGCAGGCGCCGGACCCCACGCTGATCGGCGCCTCGCCGCGACCGGACTGGTATCTACTCTGGTATTACGCGGTCCTCTCGGTGCTGCCGCGCTGGAGCGAGAACTACGTCATCATTCTGGCGCCGGTGATTTTTTTCCTGCTGCTCATCCTGCTGCCGTTTGCGGCGGGGCGAGGCGAGCGCAGCCCGCTGCGGCGGCCGTGGTCGCTGGTGATCGTGGCGGTGATCGTGATCGTCATCGCCTACTTCGGGCACCTGGGCGCGGTCGCGCCCTGGTCGCCGCGGTTCGAGGCGCAGCCGCTGCCAGTGGCGGTGGTGGGCACGACCAGCGGACCGGTGGCGGAGGGGGCCAAGCTGTTTTACGACAAGGGCTGCGAGTTCTGCCACACCATTGACGGCTATGGCGGGGTGCGCGGGCCCAACCTCAGCAACGTGGGCGACCGGCTGACGGCGGCGCAAATCACCACGCGCATTTACAGCGGCGCAACCAACATGCCATCCTACAACGGCAACATGTCCGCCCAGGATCTGTCCCATCTGCTCGCGTTTCTCACCTCGCGCCACAAACTGCCGCCTTCGGCACGCGCCGCCGCGGCCGCAACGGATCCCCAGCCATGAGCGAACGCCGCGATTGGAAGACGGCGCCGTTGCCGGAACTGATGACCCACATCGTGGAGGCACACCACGCCTTTTGCCGGCGCGAGATGGCGCGGCTGAACGGACTGTTCCCCGCCGCAGCGGGAGAGGGCAAGCTGGCGGCGGCGTTCCAGCAGTTGTGCGCGGCGCTGTCGCAGCATCTGGCCAAGGAGGAGATGGTGCTGTTTCCGCTGATTGCGGGCTTTGCCGCCGCGCAGCGCGAGCACACGCGCCCGCCGCAGCCCAGCTTCGGAAGCGTAGCCAATCCCATCCGCATGATGGTGCTGGAGCATGGGGAGGCGGAAAAACTGCTGGCCCAGATGCGCGTCGAAAGCAACGGATTTGCGGCGCCGGCGCGGGCCACGGAGGCGGTGCAGCAGCTCTACGCGGGGCTGCGCGCGTTCGATGAAGACATGACGGTACACGTGCAACTGGAAGACACGGCGTTATTTCCGCGCGCCATCGCGCTGGAGCAGGAGCTGCTTGGCGGCTGAGCGCGGGCGGCGTTCGCCATCAACCGGCTGGCGGGGCTGGATTATCCTTTGTGGGCGCCGCGGACGCGGTGAGCGGGAAGTGTCCCTCCGCCCAGTGGCTGCCATCGGCGAAGTACTCTTTTTTCCAGACGGGCACGGAGGACTTGAGGGCGCCAATGGCGAAGCGGCAGGCGTCGAAGGCGGGACCGCGATGGGCGGCTGCGGCCAGGACGCGCACGCTGGCCTCGCCCACGGGTACGCTGCCCAGGCGGTGAACGATTTCGAGGGCGCGCAGGGGCCAGCGCGCGGCGGCGTCGCGAGCGATGGCCGCCAGGCGGGCGCGGGCCATGTCCTCGTAGGCCTCATACTCGAGGCGCAGCACGCGCTTGCCGGGCGCGGAGGGAGTATGGCCGCGGGCCACGCCCTCGAAAAGCACGACGGCGCCGATGGCGGCATCGGCCCAGAGCGGCGCGGGCGGGAGCGGACCGCGCACGAGCGCGGTGTAGCAGAGCGGCGGCGCGGCCGCGGCGCCGCCGCTCATGGGCGGCAGGAGGGCGACGGTGTCGCCGTCGTGGAGCGCGCTCTCGGGCGGCTGGAATTCGCCGTTGATGGCCAGGATCACGGCCTGTCCGAGTTCACCCCAGGCGGGATGCTCGCGGCGGAGAAGCTCCCAAACCGCACGGGCGGGAGCCGCGGCAGGAAGATCCAGCGTCAGTTGGCGGGTGCCGGTTTGCTCCGCCAGCGCGGCAAACAACAGTACGGTGACCCGCATGGCTAGTTGTTCCCGTGATCGGCGCCGGCGGCGCTGTCCAAGGCGTGGGGCAGGAGGTCGAGCACGGCATCGAGGCTGGCGGCAGCGCCGGCGGGGCTGCCGGGGAGGTTGAGGATGAGGCTGGCGCCGCGCAGACCGGCGATGCCACGGCTGAGCCAGGCACGCGGTTCCGTGCGGGCGCCGGCGCTGCGCATGGCCTCGCTCAGTCCGGGCGCCAGACGGTCCAGGACGCGGGCGGTGGCCTCCGGGGTGACGTCACGGGGTCCGCAACCGGTGCCGCCGGTGGAGAGCACCAGCGCGGCGGCGCGGGCGGCGGCGCGGAGGGCCACGGCGATGGTGGCGCGATGGTCGGGCACAACGGCGGTGGCCACCACGTCGAAGCCGCAGGCGCGGAGCCGATCGGCCAGCAGCGGGCCGCTGGCATCGCGACGTTCGCCGCGGGCGCAGCGATCGCTGATGGTGAGGACAATGGCGCGGCGGCGGCCGGAGCCTCTAGGGAAGCGAAAGGTGGGCGGGCGGGACATCGGGTTCAGCGGCTACGGCGCCAGGGTCCGTGGCGTCCACCGGATTTGTGCTCGAGCCGCACTTCGAAGCGAATATCCTGGCCGAGCGCCTTGGCCATGTCATAGACGGTGAGGGCGGCGACGCTGACCGCGGTGAGCGCTTCCATCTCGACGCCGGTGGGGGCGAGAGCAGTCACCTCGCTGCGCAACTCAATCCCGCCACGGACATAACGCGCGTCCATGTCGATGCCGCTCAAGGGCAACGGGTGACAGAGAGGAATCAGATCCCAGGTGCGCTTGGCGGCGGCGATACCGGCGATGCGGGCGATTTCCAGCACTTCGCCTTTGGCACCACGGCCGGCGCGGAGGGTGCGCAGCGCCTGGGGACGGAGGTAGACGTGCGCGCTGGCGCCCGCCCGGCGCTCGGTGGCGGGCTTGGCGGTGACGGTGACCATGCGCACACCGCCGCCCGGGCGCAGATGCGATAATCGAGACTGCGATGGCGGCACCGGAAACATTATCGCATGCTGCACCCGCCTTCAACGGCCGCGCTCCGCGCCACGAAGTAGCGTTGGCCGAGGCGCGGACGCTTGTAATCGAACGCGCCGCGGCGGCCTGGCGGGGCGGGGCGCGCTGTCCGCTATCGCGATGGCCGCAACTGCCCGCGCTTCCGGTGCTGGCGGAAGGCGTGCGCGCCGACCGCCCCTGGCCGCCGTTCCGGCGCGCCATGCGTGACGGCTATGCCCTGCGCATGACAGACGTGGCTGCTCCGCTGCGGCTATGCGGTGAGGTACTCGCCGGCGCCGCTTCCGCGCCGCCCTGCCCGCCCGGCGGCTGTTTGGCAATCATGACGGGCGCGGCCGTTCCTGAGGAGCTGGACACGGTGGTCATGGTTGAAAACACCTGCCGCGAGGGCGCACTGGTCACGGTGCGCGGCGGCGCCCGCCGGGGTGAAAATATTGCCGCAGCGGGCAGCGACAGCCCTTCCGGCGCGATCGTGGCTGCCGCCGGCCGCCGCCTCGCGCCCGCCGCAGTGGCCGCGCTGGCGAGCGCGGGCGTTGCCGATGCCCTCGTAATGCGCCCGCCGCGCACGGCGATCCTGGCCACCGGCGACGAGCTGGTGCCCGCAACGGCATCGCCCCGCCCGTCGCAAATCCGCAATTCCAACGGACCCATGCTGGCGGCACAGTGCCGCCGCTACGGCGCCGACGTGGTGTGCGAGCAGCTGCTCCCTGACGACACCAGCAAGTTGGAGCTTGCCCTGGACGAGGCGCATCATGCCGCAGCGAGTCTGATCGTTTTCAGCGGCGGAGCCTCGGTCGGATCCGCCGATCTGGTGGCTGCGTTGCTGGCCCGCCGTGGCATTGAACTTCAGTTCGATGCCGTCCGCACGCGGCCCGGGCGTCCGGTATTATTTGGGGAGCGCGATGGCCGGCTCTATTTCGGCCTTCCCGGCAATCCTTTGGGCGCGCTGCTGGCGTGCGCGCTGCTGGTGCGGCCGGCCCTGGAACTGCTTGGCGGCCTTGATGCCACCGCGGTGACCACGGCCACGCTCGCAGCACGTCTGGGCTTCGATTACTCCGGCAAGCCGCTGAATTTGGAATCGTTCCTGCCCGTGAAACTGGTCGCGCACGGCCTGAGCGCGGAAGTGCATCCGCTGACCTATCATGGCTCGGCCGATCTGGCGGCAGCCGCCGCCGCGGATGCCTTTGTCCACGTTCCCGCAGGCGCAACCCACCTGCCTGCCGGAACCTGGGTGGGGATCGTGCAACCGTGATCGCAGCGGCGATATTGGCGGGCGGAGCGAGCCACCGCATGGGCCGCGCCAAAGCCTGGCTGGACTGGCACGGGCAGCCGCTGCTGGCGCAAGTGGCGGCACAGGCGCGGGCCGCGGGCGCGGCGCCCGTCGCGGTGGTGGCGCCAGCGGAGATGGCGCTGCCAGAAATCGAGGGCGCGGTGCGGCTGCCGGATGCGGTGAGCGGACGCGGGCCCGTGGGCGGGTTGATCGCGGCGCTGCGCTGGCAGCCGCGGGTGCTGGCGCTGGCGTGCGATCTGCCGCATGTATCGCCTGAGTTTTTACGGTGGCTGGCGGCAAGGAGCGAAGCCTGCACGGGCTGGACGTGGCCGGAGGATCAACCCTTGTGCGCCGTGTATACGCGCGCACTGCTGCCGTGGCTGGAAGCGGCGGTGCAGGAGGGCGAACCGGTGGCGGCGCTCGCCCGGATACTGGCGACGGCGCCGCAGCAGCGGCTGAGCGCGGCCGAGCTAGCGCGGTTTGGGCCGCACCTGTTCGACAACGTCAACACGCCGGAAGAATATCAGCGGGCGCACGCGGGCCTGGTCGACAGCTTCGGGAGGAAGATCACGGACCTGCGGCTTTCGGTCACGGAACGCTGCAATTACCGCTGCGTGTACTGCCGCTATGGCCAGGCGGAGGCGGCGGCGGCGGAGCCGTTGAGCTGGACGCAACTGGAGCGTCTGGCGCGGGTGTTTCACGGGCTGGGGATCCGGAAGATCCGCCTGACGGGCGGCGAGCCGCTGCTGCGGGACGGGCTGGTGGAGTTCGTGGGCGCCGTGGCCCGGCTGGAGGGGATCGAAACCGCCCTCACCACGAATGGGCATGCGCTGGCGGACAAGGCGGCGGCGCTGCGGCGAGCCGGACTGCAGCGGGTGACCATCAGCCTGGACAGCCTACAAGCCGACAAGGCGGCGCGCATCACGCGGGTGCGGGGAGGGCTGGCGCACGTGCTGGCCGCGATTCAAGCCGCCCAGCAAGCGGGGCTGGAGCCGGTGAAGATCAACGTGGTGCTGATGCGGGGCGTGAACGACGATGAGATCCCGGCGTTCGCGGCGTTTGCGCGGGAGCAGCAGGTGGCGATGCGGTTCATCGAATTCATGCCGCTGGAGCAGGGCCAGCTTTGGAAGCGCGAGCTGGTGGTGCCGCTGACGGAGCTGCGGGAGCGGCTGGAGCACGCGTTTGCGCTGGAGGCGCTGCCGCCGCGCTGGAGCGAGACGGCGCGGCGATTCCGTTTCGCCGACGGCGCAGCCGGTGAGATCGGCATCATCGCGCCGGTGTCATCTCCGTTCTGCAACCAATGCAGCCGGGTGCGGGTGACTGCCGACGGCAAGCTGCGCACCTGCCTGTTTTCGCTGGGCGAGCGGGACTTGCGGCCGGCGCTGGAAGCGGAAGACGACGAAGAGCTGGCGGGGCAGATCCGGCGCGCGGTGCAGCACAAGGAAGAGCGGCATCACATTGGCGAACCGGGGTTCCAGAAACCGGCGCGGGCGATGGTGCGCATCGGCGGCTGAGCGGTTCCGAGCGGACGGAGCAGGTCCTGAAGGGCGGCATCGGGGTGGCGGCTTAGTTCGTCCCAGCTCTGCTGGGGCGCGGCCATTCGGCCCTGGTCCAGATAGATCACTTGCCCGGTGAGCGCGCGCAGCAGCTCGGGCTGATGGTCCACCACCACCAGAGTGAAGCCGAGCTGTTGGCGCCACTCGCACAACGCCTGCAAGAGATCGCGTACGTTGAGGCGGTCGAGACCGGCAAAAGGTTCATCGAGCAGCAGCAGCGAGGGCGCGGGCGCCAGCATGCGGGCCAGCGCCACGCGCCGTGCCTGTCCACCGGAAAGCGAGGCCACAGGGGCGGTCCAGCACTGGTCGAGAGCCAGCCGGGCGCGCAACTGCCGCAACCAAGGCGAAAGCGGAGAGCGGCGCTGAGCACGAGGCAGGCCGAAGACGACGTTGTCGGCGACGTTCAGATGCGGAAAAAGACAGGGCTGTTGGGAGAAATAGCCGAGGTGGCGGCGATGCGGCGGCAACGGCGGGGGGAACCAGATTTGGGCGTCGCAGGCGATGCGGCCGGCATCGGGCTGCTCGAGGCCGGCAATACAGTTGAGGATGGTGGTCTTTCCCGCACCGGAGCGGCCGAACAGGGCGAGGGCGTCTCCGGCAGCCAGCGCGAAAGCAGCTTCCACCGCCAGGGAGCGGCGCTGTTTGCGGATGGCAACACTAAGCATGGCGGCGGCGCGCAAGGATGTGGGCGGCCAGGGGCAGGGGCAGAGCGACCAGCAAGAAAATCAGCAGCAAGGGCATGACCGCGCCCAAGCCGCGGCTTTGCAAGTCCACCCAGATTTGCACGGGCATGCCGGCGGGATAATAGGCGGTGACCACGACGGCACCGAACTCGCCGATGGCGCGCGCCCAGGCAAGGCTCAGAGCCACCACCAAGCCGGGCAGCGCCAGCGGCAGGGTGATGCGCACAAAGACGCGGCCGGGGCGGTGACCGAGCAGCGCGGCCTGCTGTTCGGCGCCAGGCGGAATCGACTCCAGGGCGACCACGGCGGCCAGCACGTAGTAGCCGATGCTGACGTAAACCTGGGTTATCACAAACGCTGCCGCGCTGTTGCTGGTGACAAGGCCGAAGCGCCAGAGCAGGGCGCCGACCGCGGCTTCGGGACGAAGCGAAAGGGTGAGGAGGATGCCGAGGGCCAGCGCGGGCAGCAACATAGAAAGCAGCAGCACCGCCTGCCATGCCAATCGCTCCCAGCGGGCCGCCTTGCGGATGTACAGGGCCATGGGAGTGCCCAGAACGATGACGGCGAGCATGGCGAGCGCGGTCAGCAGCAGCGAGGTGCGGACGGAGGCGAGGGCATCGGCACCGGCTGCACCGGTCCATTGCCAGGGGCCGACCCCGGCATTCATGCCGCTGAACGGATAAAGCAGTAGCGCCGCAAACGCGAGTGCAGCCAGGCGGGCCAGCCAGCGCCGGGCGCGGGCATGGGAAGTGCCGTTCCAGGCCGTGAGCGGTACGGGAGTGCTAGTCATGACCGGCGAGATCAGGCGCAGCACCCGGAGCGAAGTAACCAGCACGACGGAAAATGGCTTGCGCCGGCGGTTGCAAGAGCCAGGAAAGGAAGGCCTGAGAGGCTTGGGGGTGGGCGGAGCGAGTCATGGCCGCGGCGTAGAAAACCAGCGGTTCGGGGTGGAAGAGTTGGCCGGCCAGATTGAGTTGCAAGCGCTGGGCCTCGGGCGAAAGAGTAGCGAGGTTAATGGCGTCGGGAAGAGGAAGGCCGGCGAGGCCGTAAGCGGCAGGCTGAAACTGGTAGGCGGCGGCGGCATCGAGCTGTCCGCTCTGCAGGCGGGCCTCCAAGGAACTTTCGGCGAAGACTTGCGCGGGGTTGGTCCAGGAACCGAGGATGCGATGGGCCAATCCGGGCTGATGATAGAAGGTCTCGGCCAACAGGCACATATATATAATGTTGCGGCCTTGGGGATCGGTGCGGGGGTCGGAACGGCCGAGGCGAAAACCCGGCTGCTGAGCGAGGCGCCACCAGGGCTGCCGGCGCAGTTGCTCGGCCCAGCGGCCGCGCGGATTGTAAGCGAGGGTAAAGCTGGTACGGGCAAAGGCGAGCGCGCGAGCGGCACGGTGGGCGTGGAGAACGCGGAGCATGGGAGCGGCGGTGATGCTGAGGAACACGCCGGGATGAAGAGCGCCGCCGGCGATGAGTTCGGCAAGCGCGGTAGCGCCCTGGGCGCGACCGTGCAGGTCCCAGCCTTCGCGGCGGGCAGCCTGGCGCAGCGCGCCGTTCATGACCGCGGCCATGGAGCCGGCGTAGGCGATTTGCACGGGCAGCAGCGGCGAGGCGCCGGCGCGAGCCAGTCCGGCGAGGGAGGCCAGGACAGCGCCGCCCAGGCCGGCGCGAAAGAACTCCCTACGGCTGAGCTTTACCGGCACGAGGTGATTATATCCGCGCGGGCGCGAACTGGATTTGCATGCGCACCGGGTCGATGCGCTCGACGCGCACGGTGAGGTGATCGCCGAGGTGGAAGCGGCGGCGGGTGCGCTCGCCGATCCACTCCTGGGTGGTGCTGCGGAAATAATAGGCATCGTCATCGAGCGAGGCGGCCGGAACCAGTCCTTCGATGAACTGATCGATGAGCTCGACATAGAAGCCGTCACGGTTGGCATGCAGGATGAGAGCAGGAAATTCCTCGCCCAGGCGGGATTCCATGAAGCGGACCTTTTTCCAGTCCATCAACTCGCGTTCGGCATCATCGGCGGCACGCTCCTGCTCGCCGGCGCGGCGACACAAGGGCTCGAGATTTTCGCGCGCGGCCAGCATCGGCGGCGCGGCTTCACCGGCCAGAAGGGCTTTCAGGACGCGGTGAACGAGAAGATCGGGATAGCGGCGGATGGGCGAGGTGAAATGGGTGTAGCAATCGGTGGCGAGGGCAAAATGGCCGACGCTATTGGCGGAATAACGAGCCTGCTTGAGGGAGCGCAACATGAGGTAGGACAGGATGCGCTCTTCCGGTTTTGCTGCGATCTGCTCGGCGAGGTGTTGGTAATTGCGAGGGGAAATGCGGAACTGGCCCGCCTGCGGGACCTCAACCACACGGCCGCGCACGCGCATGCGACGGATGGGGAGCGGTCCCAGGCCGAGCGAGTAGCCGAAGGTGGCGGCGATCTGCTCGAACTCCGCCACTTTTTTCAGGTCCGGCGGCTCGTGGATGCGGTACACCGACTCCCAGTGCGCGGCCTGAATGTGGCGCGCCACGGTTTCCGCCGCGGCGAGCATGAACTCCTCGATCAGGCGGTTGGCGATATTGCGCTCCGATTTGACGATGGAGCGCATCAGGCCGAATTCGTCGAATGCGATTTCCGGTTCGGGCAGATCAAAGTCAATCGAACCGCGGCGCATGCGAGCGGCATAGAGCAATCCCTGCAGTTCAGCCATGACCTCGAAGCCGGCCACCAGGGGAGCGAACTGGCGGCGCAGGGGCTCGTCGCCGGAGAGAATCGCGTTGACCTGGGCATAGGTCATGCGGGCGGCGGAGCGGATGACGCCGGGCACGATTTCGTGGCTGAGGATGCGGCCCTGGGCGTCAATTTCCATGAGGCAGGACAGGGTGAGGCGGTCTTCGCCAGGGCGGAGGCTGCACAGACCGGTGGAGAGCTCGAGCGGGAGCATAGGGACGGCGCGATCGGGGAAGTAGACGGAGGTGCCGCGGCGGCGGGCTTCCTCGTCAATGGCGGAGCCGGGGGTGACATAGTGGGCGACGTCGGCAATATGCACCTGTAGCTGGAAACCGCCGTCCTGGCGGCAAACGAGGACGGCATCGTCGAAGTCACGGGCGGTCTCGCCGTCAATGGTCACGATGGGCAGGGCGCGAAAATCGCGGCGACCGAGCAACGCGGCTTGCGGAATCGCCTGGGGCACGGCGGCGGCCTGGCGCAAAGCGACTTCGGGAAAGCGATGGGGAAGGTAGTGCTTGCGAATGACGATTTCCACGTCCACGCCGAAATCATCGCGGCGGCCGAGGAGCTCGAGGATGCGCCCCTGGGCGGAGGATGCGGCAGTGGCGAAGCTGGTCAGCTCGACATCGACGATCTGGCCGTCGAGATCGCCGCCGGTGTGGCGCGCCGCCTGATCACCCAGCACGCGATGAGGCGAGGCCAGCGCCGCTGCGGCAGGCGGGGCGGAAATGCGGATGCGGCCGCGCAGGCGATCATCCAAGGGCTGAACGTAATCTCCGCGGGGATCGCGGTGGAACACGCCCACCACGGTGTCGTGGGCGCGGCGGAGAATGGCGGTAACGCGGCCTTCAAGACGGTCGGGTGCGCCCTCGCCGGCGCGGCGGACCAAGCGGACGGCGACGGTGTCGCCGGGCATGGCCCCGGCGGTGTAGGGCGGAGGGATGAACACGTCCGCGCCCGAGGGCAGCGCCGGCTCCGGCGTCACAAAGCCATAGCCGTCCCGGTGCAGGGCCATGAGGCCCTGCAGATCGGCGAAAGCCGCCTTGGCGGCGGGCGCCGGCGGCGCGCACGCTTCCACCAACTCGAAGCAATGCCGCCGTTCGCGCACCCGGCGCGCCGCCACCAGCTCGGCCAGCGTGCGTTGCAGCGCCGTGCGCTCCGAGCCGCGCGCGTTCAGCTCGCGCAGGAGCCGCTTCAAGGTAGCGCGGCGCTGCGGCGTGGACGCAAGGTATTCCAGAATCAGCTTGGGACTGATCATCCGGCCACGGCGGAGGAATTCTGGCGCCGCCGCTCCACCAACCAAGCGCGCAGCAGCGCGTCCAGATCACCGTCCAGGACGCGGTTGACGTCGCCGATTTCGAGCTTGGTGCGGGTGTCCTTCACCATCTGGTAGGGCTGCAAGACGTAGCTGCGGATCTGACTGCCGAAGTCAATGTCCAGCTTGGAGTCCTCGACCTTGCGTGCTTCGGCGCGCTTTTTCTCGAGTTCATGTTCATAGAGGCGCGAGCGCAAAATCTTCATCGCCATGTCCTTGTTCTTGTGCTGGCTGCGCTCGTTCTGGCACTGCACGACGATGTTAGTGGGCAGATGGACGATGCGCACAGCCGAGTCGGTCATGTTGACGTGCTGGCCGCCCTTGCCGCCGGCGCGGAAGGTGTCGATGCGCAGGTCCTCGTCGCGGATGTTGATCTCGATGCGGTCGTCAATTTCCGGGCTGGCAAAGACGCTGGCAAACGAGGTGTGGCGGCGCTTGGCCTGATCGAAGGGGGAGATGCGCACCAGCCGATGCACGCCGGATTCGGACTGCAACAGACCATAGGCGTAGTCGCCCTGGATGGTAACGGTGGCAGATTTAATGCCTGCTTCTTCGCCGTCCTGGCGGTCGTTGAGGGCGGAATGGAAGCCGTGGCGCTCGGCCCAGCGCAGGTACATGCGCAGCAGCATCTCGGCCCAGTCCTGACTCTCGGTTCCCCCGGCGCCGGGATGAATGGTGAGAATGGCGTTGAGGCCGTCGTTTTCCTCGCCCAGGAGGGTGCGGGTTTCGATGCCCTCGAGGCGCCGGCGCAGGGCGTCGAGCTCGTGGCTCAGGTCGGTTTCGACCGGCTCACCCTCAGAGGCGAGATCAAAGAGCGCTTGCAAATCCTCGAGGGAGCGGAGCAGGGACTGGTCGTCGTCGAGCAGCTCCTGCAGACGCTTGCGCGAGCGGTTGACGGATTGCGAGCGCGCCGGATCGGACCAAAATTGGGGATCGGAAGCTTGCTGGTCGAGAGCTTGCAATTGAAATTTCAGGCTGGGCGGGTCAAAGCCACACCCGGATGCCTTGCGCCTTATCGGTCAGCGATTGCCGCTCGCGCTGCAGTTCGTCTAAGTCCATGAATTTATGTTAGCAGGGGGTGGCACGGCGACCTCTTGCCGGAGCCGCCCGTCCGCCGGCGCCCGGGGCAGCTACAAGTTGCCGAGATGGGCTGCTCCCCCCTCCCCCCCTCCCCCCCTGCCGACCCTCAGGGGGCGGCCGGTCGGCTAAAGTAGCGCGGATAGGGTGAAAAGAGCCGTGGGAGGGGGAAAGCGGCGCCTTGGTGCGCGCGGGCACTACCCAGGGCAGGGCCAGGACCGTTGAACCAGTCGATGGCGGCGGAGAGCGTAGGGCCGGGAGGGAGGCGGTTCATGAACGCGGAGACGATGAGAGCGGAAAAATCGCGGGGCTGGGGACGCTTGAGCGCATCCAGGAGGATGCGATGGGCGAGAGCGGAGTCGAGCGGGGAGAGGCGAAAGCGGGCGTTCTGGGGGGCAAGGACGAGATCGGCGTGAGCGTAGTCACGATTGGTACAACTTAAGTCCTTAGCTAGCCGTGAATTACTTGATCGGCCGAGGAGCCGATAGGCGGACTGGCGTGGAATGCCGTGAGCGCGGAGCCAGGCGTGGAAGGCTCCGGAGCGGCCGGCGAGGGCGAGCTCGGCGTGCTTTTGTGCGAGGAGGAGGGCCAAATTGGGCAACTGTGGTTTCAACTGGCGGGAGGAGAGGCGCTGGTCACGGCGGGAAGCGCGGAGATCGGGCCAGAGGGTGGGGAGTTGCGAAGACGGGGGAAAGTCGACGGGGCGTGGTGGTTTGCGCGGGGCAGAGGAAGCCGAGGATGGGACGAGTACGGGAGGAAGGTTTAAGCACCATGAGGGGAGGTTGGCGGAAGAATAGCTCTTGAGGAAAGCATCCATTTCGTGGCGGGCCAGGCCGTCGGTGTTGGCGCGCAGCCAGGAGACGGCAATGGCGCCGAAATTGATGGGGGCCGGTTGCGACTGGAGGGCATCGGCGCAGAGTTCGAGGATGGCGCGGTGGTTGGGGTTGAGGCGGACGGTAAGGGTTTGGTCGCGAAAGACGGCGTCGAAGTCAGCGGATCGGGTTGAAGGAGCCTGGGCAAGAAGGCGATGGGCGGATTTGTGGGGGATGCGGTGGCGGTCAAGGAAGGCGTGAAAGTCGGCCTGGTTGGGATGGCGATCGAACTCCAGGTTGAGAACGGCGCGGAGGGAGCGAGAGAGGGAGCGGGTACGACGGCGATGGACACAGCGAGCCTGGAAGAGTGCAAGCAGGCCGGGTTGGACGGCGGCGGCGGACGTCATAGCGGCTGGCTGGCGGCTGTCAGCTATTAGCTCCTTCAGATATATAGAGTCCAAAAACTGGTAAAAGGTTGGGTTTGAGGGCACACACTTTTTTGTCACAAAAAGTAGACAAAATATCGACATTTGTGCGGGGTTACACTCCACGCATGAAATCCGCTTGCTGTCTAATGTCCTGGGTCAGAAATGCCCTGCCGTCGTCAACCGTGCCGTTTGCGACTTTTCCTCAAAAAAGTCGCACGTTTCTGCCCAGGGCCCGGCGGCGCCGACGAGTGCGCAGGAGGCCGCAGTCCCAGGCCATCTTGCGTGCCCGGTTGCCCCGCCATTGAAGCCCGGCGGTATGGTTTCGGCTATGCCTCTTCCCGTTAACTCTCGGGCCTCATTGACCACCGTAGGGTGGCATACTAGCGAGCGTGGCTGAGATGGATTTCAGCGCGGGGTTTCACAAGCTGACTGGGCATGAGCCGTTGAGGTGGCAGCAGCGGCTGTACGAACGGCTGCGGCTCGGCAACGTCCCGATCGCGTGCGATCTGCCGACCGGGACCGGCAAGACTTCCGTCATAGCGCTTTGGTACTTGGCACGCAGGGAGGGCGCGGCGCTGCCGCGGCGGTTGGTGTATGTGGTGGACCGGCGCGTGGTTGTAGATCAGGCGAGCGGGGAGGCGGCGCGAATTAAGAAGAACGCCGGCGATGCCGGCTTGCGCATCAGCACGTTGCGCGGCAGGCAGCAGGACAACCGGGAGTGGCTGGCAGACCCGGCGGCGCTGGCGATTATCGTCGGGACCGTGGACATGATCGGCTCGCGGCTGCTGTTTTCCGGCTACGGAGTGTCGCGAAAGATGGCACCCTACCATGCGGGGTTGCTGGGCGCCGATACCCTGTTTGTGATTGACGAGGCGCATCTGGTGCCGCCTTTCCTGCACCTGCTGCGGGCGATCGCCGGAGAGGAGCGGCCGGCGCCCGTACCGGAGATGCGCGTGCTGCCGCTCTCGGCCACGGGGAGGGAACGTGGGGGCGATATTTTTCGCCTGCAACAAGATGATTTCGAGGACGCCTTCATCCGCGACGTTGTACATGCGGAGAAGCGCGTCCGCGTTGCCCCCAAGGGTGAATTGGAGCTGGCGAAGGCGTTGGCGGAGCGTGCCCTCGAACTCGCGGGTCAGTCCCGAGGTTCACGCATCGCGGTGTTTTGCACAAGCCGAAGGGACGCCAGCGAGGTGCACAAGCGGCTCGGCGGGGCGGACAGGGTTTTGCTGACGGGTGCTCGCCGGGTGCGGGAACGGGAAGGGGCCCGGGGGGAACTGGAGCGGTTGGGGTTCTTGGGTGCCGGAGGCGAGCGCTCCGATCCCGCCTTTCTTGTTGCCACGGCGGCTGGGGAAGTGGGTGTTGACCTGGATGCAGACCATTTAGTCTGCGACGTTGTGGCGTGGGAGCGGATGGTGCAGCGGCTGGGGCGCGTGAACCGGCGCGGGGGCGTGGGCCGGAAGGCGGATGTCATCGTCGTGGATCAGGGCCCACCCGAACAGAGCAAGAAGCCTACCGAGGAAGAATTGCAACGGTCGAGCATCTATCAGGTGGTTCGGGAGCTGCTGCAGCGGGTGCCGGACGCGAGCCCGGCGGCTCTGAGCGAGCTGGCGCGGTGTGAGCCGGACAAAGTCGCACGCGCCACCACGCCCGAGCCGCTGCGCCCTGCGTTGACGCGGGCGCTCATCGAGGCCTGGTCGCTGACCTCGCTGGAGGAACACACCGGGCGGCCGCGCGTGGCGCCCTGGCTCCGGGGATGGGTCGAGGAGGAGCCGCAGACCACGGTGGTCTGGCGGAAGCATTTGCCGCCACCAGAGCAGGCGAAGCGCTATTTTCAAGCTGCGCCACCGCACCTGAGCGAGGGGCTGAAGACGGAGGCCTGGGAGGTGGTCGAGTGGCTCGCGACGCGGACCGGGACGCGCACGGATGCTGGCCCGGTGGGGTTTGCGCTGCGCGACGGTGGCGCCGAGGCATACAAGGCCGCTCAGTTTGCCGCTTCCGGCAAGGAGCGCACCCAGCTCGTATCCGATCTGGCGGGAGCGGTGCTGGTGGTGAGCGCGGGCGCGGGCGGGCTGTCCACTTCGGGCCTACTGGACAGCACTGTAGAAACAGAGGCGCCCGGCGCCGACAACATGACTCCTGAGGAGTGGGCGAAAGAGGGGGCGGCACAGGTGCCGTTCCGGGTGGAAAAGGATGCCGAGCCGCCTCAGGATGGCGAGTGGCAGGAAACCTGGCGCTGCGTGCTCAGACGGGATGAGGACGGCAGCCCTCTGGAGTGGCTGAGCGTGCAAGAGCGATTGGCGGAGAGCAATGGCGACGATGACGCCGCCGAAGGATGGAAGCAGCTTCTAGCGAAGCACGTGGCGGCGGTCGAGCGGCACGCGGCGGCGATCGCAGCCGATCTCGCGCTGCCGCCCGATCTCGCCGACGCCCTCCGCCAGGCGGCCCGCCTGCATGACGAGGGCAAGCGGGCGCCGCGCTGGCAGCGCGCCTTCCGCGCGCCGCGCGATGGCCAGATCTGGGGCAAAACCCGCGGGCCGATCGATTTTGGGCTGCTCGACCACTACCGGCACGAGTTCGGCTCCTTGCTCGCGGCCGAGCAAGATCCCGCTCTGTGTGGGCTCGCCGGGGAATTACGCGATTTGGTGCTGCACATCATCGCTGCCCATCATGGCTGGGCGCGGCCAGTGATTGGAACCTCGGGGTGCGAGCAGCTGCCGCCTTCCGCGCTGGCCGAGGAGGCGCGCGCCGTAGCTCTGCGCTTCGGCCGCGTGCAGAAGCGGTGGGGGCCGTGGGGCATCGCCTGGATCGAGGCGCTGCTGCGCGCCGCCGATCAGGCCGCTTCGCGCGCAAATGACGGTGATGTGAAGGCGGGGGGGAGGGGAGCGCGCTGATGGCGGAAGCGGCGATTCCTGTAGATTTGTTCAACCCCGGCCAGGTATTCGCCTGCATGGGGTTTTTGGAGGCCGCCGAGGCGCTGCTGGGCGGGGCCGAGGGGGGCTTCGAGTGGGACGGCGGAGCGAGCCGATTCCTGCTGAGGAGCGGGGGCGACGGCTCGCCCTTCGCGGCCGCGCTTGACTTCCTCACGCACGCCGAGGTGCGCTGGTTGAGCCCGAGGGCTGAGGTCGCGGAGCGAGATGGTGGGAAAACCGTCGTCCGGGCGGGCGTGAGCGTGTCGAGGGACCCGAGACCCAAGGATCTGCCGGGTGAGCTGTTGCTGGGAGAGGTGGCGGTGCCGTTTGGATTCTGGGCTGATGGATCAGGACGCTTCAACACGCCCTTCAAGAAGTCGACAAACGGCGCTTCGTGCCACGTCAGGTGGGAAAATGCGCGCCGGGCGGTCCGGGAGCTGGGCGAGGGTGCGGGCCTCGCCTCGGATCCACTGAATGCGTCCTGTAGAACGGAATCGCTGTTCCGCCTGGACCCGCGCGGATGCGTCAGCCCGATTGGCGCGGGGCTCTCGCCGGACAAGCTGCGCAAGGGCGGCATAGCGATGCGGGTGGGCGCGTACCCGGCGTGCGAGGCCATGGCGGTGATCGGACTGACGAACGCGCGGCCAAGTGTGCTGGCGCGGGGGAAGCTCCTCGGCTATTGCGTGTGGTCGGGGCCACTGCCGGTGGCGCTCGCAAGGGCGGCAGTCGGAGCGCGCGGCGGACCGTGGCGGTGGCGCGCCTTTGTGGTCGAGCATGAGGAAGTGAAAAGCGGCGGTGACCGCACCATCACGAACGTTTATGAGGAGAGAGGCCATGAAAGATGAAGCGAAGACACTGAACCTGACTGCGAGCCTTCTGGACTCGTGGTGCGCGGTAGGGAGCGAAACCGTTGCGTTGCACCTGAGGCAGAAACTTGTTTCTGTTGAGGGCGCCGAGCGGGCGGTGGTCTTTCCACCGACCTATGCAAACATCGGATATAACGTGGATGAGTTGGCCGACGGCACCTGGGTGGCAACCATCGACAGCGTCGGGTCTCAGGCGAACCGGATGGAGCCGCTGTTCCTCCGTCCTCCCCTGGCCGAGCTGGTTCCGCAGGTCAGCATCGAGATCAGAGCGGGGCTCGTGCGATCGCTGCTGGAGCTTGCGCATCGTTCCGCGGATGCCACCGTGTACGCCTGCGAAGGCTTGAGGGAGAAGGCGGAAGGTGCGTTCGCGAGGCTCGCCGCGGGCGATGCTTGGGACCTATGTTGCCTGGCACCGACCTCGCTCGTTTTTGGGGTCTGGGACTCGCGAGGTGGCTCCGGCCAGAAGCGCCAGCGGTTGGTCCGCTCCGTAATCCGGGCTTGGGACGTGCGTGTGCTCCACTCGGCGGCGCAGTTCAACTCCGTCTGGAAGGGTCTGGACGAGGAGCAGCGAGAGGAGCTGGAGGCGGCGGCGAAGGCCGCCAAGAAGAAGGTCTCCGACATCGGCCTGAAGGACGCGCCAGCTGTGTTCCGGAAGGTGGGCCTCGGGGCAGCGAAGGAAATGAGGGAGTGGGTCGGGGGCGGGCCCAACCCCGAGCGCAGGGTCCTGGGCGGGGTGCTGGCGGGTGAGATCATCCGCGATGTCACGGTCAATCTGGTGGCGCTGCGCGCGGTTCCGGGAGGCGCGAACAAAGGGGCCCAGATGCGAAAGTACCTGCTCGGCATCGCTTTGCTGGCGGCGACGGCAGACTTGGACTGGAACCTCCGGGAGGGCTGTAACCTTCGTCTGGCGCACGAGGGCCGGTGGTCCGCGGTGGCGCGGCGGGGAGAGCCCAGCGCAGTTTCGGCCCTCGCAGGGACCGAGTTGCTCGATTACGCGCGCGCGGCGGCCGAGCCCCTGAAGCCCGACTGGCCGAAGGATAGGAAATTTAGGTTCGATGCCAAGCTCGCGAAGGGTCTGTTTAAAAAGAAGGTGGATGGTGAAGGGGGCGAGGAGGAATAGCGGGTTCGGTTTTTTATGGGGAGCTGCCTGATTCTGACGGTCCGCTTTCACGATGCCCGCTACCACGGCGCCGGGGACTGGCCGCCGGCACCGGCGCGGTTGTTTCAGGCGCTGGTGGCGGCGGCAGCGCGCGGGGGGACGATTGGGGAGGACGAACACGCGGCGCTGAAGTGGCTGGAGGGGCTCGATGCCCCCGAAATCGTGGCACCACCGGCACGAGCAGGCCAGCCGTTCATAAACTTTGTCCCCAATAACGATCTCGATGCCGTGGGTGGCGACCCGGCGCGGGCGCCGGAGGTCAAAGCCGGCAAGCAGACCCGGCCGTGGCTGCTGCCGGAAGGCTGTGAGGTGGTCTACGGGTGGGCGGTGGGCGAGGGCGAAGAGGAGCAGCGTAAAGCACAGGCAGTGTGCGACCTGGCGCTGCGACTTTACCAGCTGGGACGCGGCGTGGACATGGCGTGGGCGCGGGCGGAGGTCGCCCGCGGCGGGCGGGTGGCGACGGCGCCGGGCGGGGCGCACGTTTATCGCCCGGCAGGCGCTGGCGGCTTGGGGTTGAGTTGCCCGCAGAAGGGCTCGCTCGCCAGCCTGATCCAACGCTATGAGGCGGCACGGCGGCGCTTTGGGCACAGCGGGAAAACGATCACCCTGACCAACCCGCCGCCGCCGCGGTTCCGCATGATTGGCTATGATGCGTCGCCGCGGCGTTTCGTGTTCGAGCTGCGGCGCGCCGACGGGACGTTCGCGCCCCACCCTGCGGTGCGGGTGGTGGGGTTGGTGGTTTGGGCTCGGGATGAGGCCGCGGCCCGGCTCTGCCAGGCGTTGCCAGCCAAGGCGGTGGAAATCGAGCGCGTTTTTGTCGGCCGCAAGGAGGCAAGCGAACGGGACAAGGCCGAGCGGTTACGCATAATCCCGTTGCCGACCATTGGTCACCAGCACGCCGATGGCAGCATTCGGCGTTTGCTGATAGAGGTGCCGGTGTGCTGCCCGCTGGCGGCGGAGGACGTTGGCTGGGCGTTCTCCGGCCTCGAGCGCGTGGATGCCGGTACGGGCGAGATCGTGCGGGCCCTGGTCCTCCAGGAGGGGGACGGCTTTCTGGAGCATTTCATTCCGAGGTGCGGGGCACGCGTGTGGCATTCGATTACACCGCTGGCTTTGCCGGCGGGTGCGGGTCGCCGCGGCGACCGGGGTGCCAGGGATGCCGGCCTCGCCGCCGCGACGGCACAGGCGCTGCGGCATGTAGGCATCGACGCCCAGGCGACCGCGATTGCGGTGCGGCGCGAGCCATTCGAGGGGCACGGGGCGACGGCGGACAGCTATGCTGCCAACCGTTTCGGTTCCGGCCGGCTGCACCATGTGCGGATTACCTTCGGCGAGCGCTTCACCGGGCCGCTGATTCTGGGCGATGGGCGCTACCTGGGCCTGGGGGTGATGGCACCGGAGGCGGCGGGCGGCGGTGGAGTAGCCTGTTACGGGCTGCCTGCGGCCATCGGTGAGGGCGAGCGTGCGCCGCTGCTGCACGCCGTGCGGCGGGCGCTGATGTCGCTCGCCAGGAACGAGCGCCGCGAAGTGCCGAGACTGTTTTCCGGTCACGAGGCCGACGGGGCGGCGGCAGCGTCGGGACAGCACGACCACGTCTTCATGGCTGTGTTAGAAGCGGGCGCGGCGCGGTGGCTGGTCATTGCCGCTCCCTGGGCTGCCGACCGCACCCGCGACGCGAGGGACTGGGAGGCGGAGATGTTTGAGCGGGTCTGCGGAGATCTACGTGAGGTGCGCGCAGGGGCGGTGGGCGTGGTCCGTCTGGGGCCGGTCGAGTTCGAGCGCGTGCCGGGCGAGCTGCTCGGGCCTGCGCGGGTGTGGGCGAGCCATACGCCATTCCGTCCAACGAGGCACGGGCGCAGGCGCCAGCCGCAGGAAGAAACCGCCGCCGCGGACCTAGCGGCGGAATGCCGACGGCGCGGGCTTCCTTGCCCCGCGGTGCAAGTGATTGAGGCCTGCGCTGGGCCCAAGGGTGGGGGGGTCGTTGCCCGTGCGCGGCTGGAGTTTGCCGTCCACGTACGCGGCCCGATCCTGCTGGGCCGTGACAGCCATGCGGGCGGCGGGCTGTTTCTGGCCGTGGGCGTCGGGGCGGGGGATAACGCTCCTCCTGCTCCGCGCCGATAAAGGGTATTTCAATGCGTACCACCTACTTGGTCTGCTACGACGTCGCCGATGAGAAGCGCCTGCGGGCGGTATTCAAGACCATGCGCGGGTTCGGCGATCATCTGCAGTACTCGATTTTCGAGTGCCAGTTCACGCCGAGCGACCTGATCCGCTGCCGCGAGGCGCTGCGCGGGCTCATCAACCACGCCGAGGACCAGGTACTATTTGTCAGCCTGGGCCCTTCGGTCGGGCGCGGAGAGCGCGTGATCTCGGCGCTCGGCAAACCCTACCAGGTGACCTTCGATGCCCCCTGTATCGTGGCCTGACGGCGTGGCTCCCGCTCCGGCGGCGGAGCCCGGGCACGATCGCTCGATCGGCAAGAAAGCGCTGCCCGAGCTGCTGCCGGCCCGCATGCTGAACGAGTTCGTCTATTGTCCGCGGCTCTTTTACTACGAGTGGGTGGAGAAGGCCTTTGCGGCCAGCGCCGATACGCGCGAGGGGCTGGCGCGGCACCGCCGCGTGGAGGCGCCGGCGGACGCGCTGCCCGCTGCCGGACAGGAGGACGCGGAGGAGATTCACTCGCGCTCAATCGAGTTGTCGAGCCCCAGGCTGGGACTGATGGGCAAGCTCGATTTGATCGAAAGCCAAGCTGGTGAAACTTTGGTCACGCCCGTGGACTACAAAAAAGGACGGCCGCGCGAGAGCGACGGCGGACCGGAGGCCTGGCCCGCTGACCGCGCCCAGATTCTCGCCCAGGCGGTGCTGCTGCGCGAGAACGGATACCGATGCGAGGGGGGCGTGCTCTACTACGTGGCCACGCGCCAGCGGGTGCGGGTGCCGGTGGACACGGCAGCCGAGGCCGAGGTGATGGCGCTGCTGGATGAGGCGCGGCGGGCGGCTGCAGCGGAGGCGATCCCGCCACCACTTGAAGACAGCCCCAAGTGCCCGCGGTGCTCGCTGGTGGGCATCTGCCTGCCGGACGAAACCAACGCGCTGCGGGCGCGCCAACTGCAGCTCGCGCCGCCTGCGGTCGAGCGGCAACTGGAGCTGTTCGCGGGCGTGGGCAGGCCGGCGGCCCAGGCGGCGATCCGCCCGCTGGTGGTGGCACGTGATGAATGGAAACCGGTGTACCTGAATACGCAGGGCTGGCGCGTGGGCAAATCGGGCGAGGTCTTCCAGGTGCGGGGTCCGGCCGAGGGCCGGGGCCGGGGGCGCGCGGATGAGGTCAAGCTCGAGTTCCGGCTGGGGGAAATCGGGCAGGTTAATCTGTTCGGGAACGTGCAGATTTCGACCCAGGCGGTGCAGGCGCTGTGCGAAGCCGAGATCCCTCTCTGCTACTACTCCCAGGGCGGGTACTTTTACGGCATCACCACGGGCCTCGGGCTGCGCAATGTCTTCCTGCGGCGGACTCAGTTTCACGCCGCCGACAACCCTGCGCTGGCGCTGTCGTTTGCGCGGCAACTGATGGCGGGCAAGATCCGCAATCAGCGCGTGATGCTACAGCGCAATCACCTGGAGCCGGGCGCGGAGATACTGCGGCTGCTGCGGGCGCTGGCCGATGACGCGCCGGGCGCACCGAGCCTGGAATCGCTGCTGGGCACCGAGGGAGCGGCGGCGCGCGTCTACTTCGGGGCGTTTGCGGGCATGCTCAAGGTGGATGAGGAGGGGGACGGAGGCGCCGCCGCCGGCGATCTGCCGCAGTTCGACTTCCAGGGCCGGAACCGCCGCCCGCCGCGCGACCCGGTGAACGCGCTGCTCTCGCTGGCCTACAGCCTGCTCGCCAAAGATGCTACGATCGCCTGCCTGGCCGTGGGATTTGACCCCTTCTGGGGCTTGTATCATCAGCCGCGCTTCGGCCGCCCCTCGCTGGCGCTGGATCTGATGGAGCCGTTCCGTCCGCTCATCGCCGACTCGGTGGTGCTGACGGCGCTCAACACGGGCGTGCTGCGGCCGCGGGATTTTGTGCGCGCTGGCCCGGGTGTGGCCCTGCGGCCCGAGGCGCGCAAGGCCTTCTACATCGCCTACGAGCGGCGAATGGACGCCACGGTGATACATCCGCTGTTCGATTACCCCTGCAGCTACCGGCGGCTGCTGGAAATACAAACGCGCCTGTTTGCCCGCTGGCTGACCGGGGAGATCCCGGACTATCCTGTGTTTACTACCCGCTGAAGGGCCGTGTGCCATGCTGGTCATCACATTCCCACCTGAAACTGCTCGCTGCAGGCGGGGCTGCGAGAGGCTCGGTGGCGCGCCCAAGCCGGGATCCGCTCGCGTGCGGCAAGCCCTGGGCTATGATGGGCTTGGGTGCGGCTGTCGGGCGACGGTTGCCGCCGGACCGGTGCACCCTCAGGGGTGCTCGCAAAGCAGCCTCGGAGCGATTGAAAACTCGGAACTTGCAGGCACGCTAATTCCGCGGCCACGTGGCCGCGGCCTCATTGAAGCTGAGCGATTCAATTGTTTCGGGCATGGTAACAATCGCAATTCCGCGGCCACGTGGCCGCGGCCTCATTGAAGCGTTAACACCGCAGTGGTGGGTGTGCGCCCACTAACGGAATTCCGCGGCCACGTGGCCGCGGCCTCAGTGAAGCCCCCACTTTTGCCGGACAACAGATAGCTGAAAACCAATTCCGCGGCCACGTGGCC
>JBOGKM010000125.1:0-1161 GCA_050747745.1 Terriglobales bacterium | reverse complement strand
ACAACAACTTTCTCGAGGGCGCGGCGGAGAACTTTCTCATCGGCGGCGCGGCCTCCCAGCTGGGGCAGGACGTGCAGGATGTGACCTTCACCCACAACTACGTTTTCAAGCCGCTGAGCTGGGACCCGTCCGATCCCAGTTATGCCGGAACGCCCTGGAGCGTCAAGAACCTGCTGGAGCTGAAGCAGGGCGACCGGGTGCTGGTGGAGGGCAACGTTTTCCGTAATGACTGGAGCGCGGCGCAGTCCGGGCGGGCGATCTTGATCGCCACCACCGATCAGGGCACGGGGAAGGAACCGTGGGTGGCCGCCGAGAATGTGACCGTTGAGTACAACTGGATGGACAACACGCAGGGCATGGCGGAGGTGTCGGCCTACGGCGGGGCCCCGGTGGACAGCGGCGTTGCGTCCAACCACATCGCCATCTCCGAGAACCTCGCCACCAATCAGGGCAACGGGTCGGGGTGGATGTTTCTCGGCGTGGATGACATTGCGTCGTACGCGGGCAACCCGCTGTATTCGGGAAGCGGCTCGGACGTGCTCATCGCGCACAACACGCTGCTGCTAAGCCCGTCCGACACGAGTCGGGATGATCCGACCGACGGTATGGAGTTCGAGAGCCTGGTGGCGGCGGGAGAGACGCCGCTGCCGAATTGGGCGATACGCGACAATATTTTCCCCATCGGCCGGTGGGGCATCCACGGGACGTGCCAGGTCGGGAGCGCGAGTGTGCCCTGCTACGGTCCCGGTGCATGGCCCGGCAATCTGGTCTATAACACCGCGGCTGACGACTGCGGCGCGACTGCGTGGTCCATTTTCGCCGCGAGCACGCCGCAGTGCCCCGTCGCCACGGTGGACGATATCGGCTTTGTGGGGCCGCTCACCGGAACCTTGTCGCCGGCTGACTTCGCGCTCCTCAGCACCAGCCCTGCCAAGGACGCCGCCAGCGATGGCAGCGACATCGGCGTGAACATCACGGTCCTCCAGGCCGCCATCGCCGGCGTAGCTCCATAGGTCGAGGCGTTGCGGACCGCGGTCCGGCCCGCCGCCTGGACGTGAGAGAATACAGGCCATGTGGCTCATGGCTCTGCTGCTCGCCGCCGGCCTCCGGTTCGGACCAGCCCGAGGCGCGCGCGCCGGGCAACCGCCGGCGGAAAAAAGC
>JBOGKM010000124.1:0-1964 GCA_050747745.1 Terriglobales bacterium | reverse complement strand
AGTGCGCGCCGAGCAGCGCGTTGTTCAGGAGGGTTGAAGTCCCTCTGGCGCTCGGATGAGGAGCGTCATATCCGAAAGCGGGGTCTAAAAGCCTCGCTGGCCGACGAAGACGAGATTCGTCGGAGGGCAGGGTGTCCACCGCGAGGTGGGATCCGAAGGGCATGAGGAGAAGTATCGGGCCGTAATCGATGGGGGCTACCCCGAAGATGAACCGGTCGGCCAAAGGTGGGGAAAGGTCGAGCCCGCACTATAGGGGCGAAGGCGTTTCTCATCCGCCCACCGTACCAAGGTGTTTGCGGGCGGCACGATACGGAAGAACAGCGTGTGACCTCGGGAGACCTGATGCAGTGCGTGGGTGGCACCATGCGCAGTGAGCCTATAAGCGAAAGCGAAAGGGCGAGCGATGCTGCATCAGGAGTCGGACCGCCGCGAGGTACCTGAAGTGCGGTGAAAGCTGCACGACGAGCGATCGGCAAGCGGAGTGGCTTGTGGGAAGGCGGCGGGCAATAACGGTCGGAGCGAGAGAGCGAGCCAGAGAGTTAAGGCGGTTGAGGTGGAAAGTTCCTATGAGTGAAAGACCCGAACATCAGCAGCCGAGGAGACTGGCGGACTGGATCAATCCGACAGGGGCGAGGAAGGCCCATTCATTGATCGACAAGGTATACAAGCGAAAGAACCTGGAGTTTGCCTGGAAGAAGGTCAAAGCCAACAAGGGCGCGGGTGGTATTGACGGGGAGAGCATCGAGGCATTTGACAAGCGGTTCGAAGAACGGCTGAGCCAACTGCACGAGGAGCTCAAGACCGACACCTACCGACCGCTCCCTGTCCGGCAGCGACCGATTCCGAAGCCGGGACAGCCGAACGAGCAGAGGATGTTGGGTATTCCGAGCATCTATGATCGGGTATGCCAGCAAGCGCTGGTCAATCGGCTGGAACCGATCTTTGAGCCGATATTCGATGACGCCAACTTCGGTTATCGGCGAGGGCGATCTTCGAAGGATGCACTGCGCAAGGTGTGGAAAGAGATCAAAGCCGGACACGAGTGGATCGTCGATGCCGACCTGAAAGACTTTTTCGGATCGGCGGAACACGAGAAGATCGTGACCTTGGTCTCGCAGCGGGTGTCGGATGGACGGGTATTGCGCCTCATTGGTGCGATGCTCACAGCCGGCAGCTATGGCGAGGGCCGATTATTTCCCTCCAAGCGCGGTACGCCACAAGGCGGGGTGGCATCGCCTCTGCTGAGCAATATTCTCCTGACGCCCTTTGATTGGGAGATGCGCCGCAGAGGGTATCAGCTGACGAGATATGCCGATGACTGGTGCATCACCTGTACATCGCAGTCTCAGGCCCGCGCCGCATTGGCAACGGCCACTCGTGTGTTGAAGCAGCTGGGGGTGAACCTCAATCCGCGTAAAACACGGATTGTCCACGTCCGGCACGGATTCGAGTTTCTCGGCTACAAGATCAAGCGGGGCAACCGGCCGATGCGGGTGCCCGACAGCCAGATCAAATGTGGTGCGAAAGCTGGGGCGCTATATGCGTACCCGCGGGACAAGTCGATCCGACGCTTCAAGGATCAGATCCGTCTGCTCACGAAACGCAAAGCGCCGGTAACGACGCTTGAGCTGATACAGCAGATCAACCCTGTCATTCTGGGCTGGGGCACGTATTACCGGCGTGCTCAGGTCCGCAGGCTCTTTCATCAGCTCAATGGCTGGATCGTGCGGCGCATCTGGTCGCACCGATACCGTCGTTGGCGCTGCGCCGGGTGGCGCGAGCTTCCCAACAAGAAGCTTTATAGCCAGTACGGCCTCGTGAACCTGCTCGATCTCATTCCTTCCTTGGCCTTGGCCAGCCGTAGAGCGGCGTTATTGTGAAAGCTGCATGCGGGAAATCTGCACGTGCAGTTTGGGCGGCGGGCGGAGGCGAGCCCTTCAATGGGCGCCTCCCCCGACCCGACA
>JBOGKM010000123.1:0-13978 GCA_050747745.1 Terriglobales bacterium | reverse complement strand
TTCTTCGGATCGTGCTTCGCCAATACCTTCGTGATCGCCGCCGTCAGCGTTGTCTTGCCGTGATCGATGTGGCCGATGGTCCCCACGTTCACGTGCGGTTTGGAACGGTCAAATTTTTCTTTCGCCACGCTAGCTTTCTCCTTCTTTCCTACCCTGCCGGAGGCTGATGGCTCCGGCACCACAAGCTGGAGCGGGAGACCGGCTTCGAATCCGCGGCTTCGCTGCCTCGCAGGCGCCCGGCACCGCGCTTCGCGGCGCGAGCCCACCACTCCAAACTGGAGCGGGAGACGGGATTCGAACCCGCGACGTTCAGCTTGGAGGGCTGACACTCTACCAACTGAGTTACTCCCGCAACCGCACTTCCGGAGCCGATGACCAGGATTGAACTGGTGACCTCGTCCTTACCAAGGACGCGCTCTACCAACTGAGCTACATCGGCGAAATATCTTCTCCCTCCTCGCGTTCTTCACGCCCCAGATCGGCCCCGCGGCCCACCGGCGAGGGCGCCGCCTGGCGGGGCGACCACAGCGTCCGGCCGGCGAACAGCAGCACAATCGCTACCGTCACCACGCGGATGCGCCAGTCGCTCAGCGTCAGCAGGCAGGCCACCAACAAAGCTCCATAGAGCGACATGGCCACCAGGAGGCGCATGTTGCCTGTCATCTTGCCCGCCGTTCCTTCGCTCTGTTCCATTACTGCCACGCCTCGCCCTGCTTCGCTGAAGCTACGCCGGATCTCATGGTGGACAGGGGAGGATTCGAACCTCCGTAGCCCCAAGGGGCGACAGATTTACAGTCTGTTGGTATTAACCGCTCACCCACCTGTCCGAAAGCAAAAACACCTGCCCGCTGGTTGGAGCTGGCGGAGGGAATTGAACCCCCGACCGGCTGATTACAAATCAGCTGCTCTACCGACTGAGCTACGCCAGCGGCCAAAGCCCTGCGTATGCTGGCACGCCCACGGACGGACCAGCCCTTATCCTCTGTAATTAATGACAAAGGATCGATTGTATAAAAAAAAGAACGGAACTTGCAAGCTCTACTTGCCCCACGCGGCAACTTTGTTTAGTATATCGCAAGCTTTCGGCGGTGGCAGAAGCTGGGGCGAGCGCTCCGGATGCCATATCATGCACCACGAGTTGGCGCATATACTAAGCTGGCCTTAGGATGCGCCGCCACTGGATCATTGCTGCTATTTGCTTGGCCGTCGCGCTGGGAGCCGTCTGGCTATGGTGGGCGATGCCGCCAGCGAGCGTGCGGCGGCTGCCGCCGGGCCAGACATTGGTGTACTTGCGGCTCAAGCCAGTGAGAAAACTGTGGGCGCTACGGCCGGCCCCGCCGCCGGCAACGGAGTACGCAACCTTTGTCCGCGAATCGGGATTCGACTACCAGCGCGACCTCGACTCGATCGCGCTTTCGATGAATGGCAATCCGCTGCGGCCGCGGGATGCCACCGCGATTTTCAGCGGGCGATTCGGGCCGAAATTCACGCTCTACTTGCAGCGGCATGCACTGGCGCGAACACGCGTGGCGGGCGTACAGGCGTATAGGTTTGCGGGCTGGGCGAGGCCGCAGCAGAAGCTGACCGTGGCGCGGTTGGGCGCGCGCGAACTGCTGATCACCAACGCGGCGGATGCGGCGCCGATCGTGGCGCATGCGCGCGCGTGGTGGACGCCAGCACCGGGACGCTGGCGGGCTGGGAACGACTGGCGCCTGCTGCTGGGCTACTGCGACGTGAACGCCGAAAGGCTGGAGGCGCAGCGGGCGCTGGATGGATCGCAGCCGCCGTGGCAAGGCATCGAATCGCTCGAGCTGCGACTGAGCGCCGGCAGCAGCGGGTTGAAGTTGAGCGGACGCGCCCAAACGGCGAACGCGGAGCAGGCGCAAGCGGCGCAAGCCTGGCTGAAGGCACAGATTCAGGAGCTGCGTCCGCTGTTGCAGGACCAGACCGGAGATGCCGGGCTTGGCGCATTGCTGGACCGGCTAGAGAGCGGCGTCGCGGGCGACCAGGCATGGGTGCGCCTGCAGATCGATCCGGCCATGCTGGCGCAATGGTCGCAGGTCATTGCCCACAGATGAATCTGGATCATCGCCGGCGCGCAGGTGACGGCGGCCGGACTGGGTTTGCAGCAGAACCGGCTGCGCTATCACAACACGGTTTATCACCAGGTGGAGATTGCCGGGCTTTACATGTCTTACGGAGCCGCGGGACGATAGGCCGCCTCTATCAGCTTTGGTCCATGCTGCCGGTAATGCCGCGGAAGCCGTGGGCGGCTTGCTTGAGGAGGAACTTGATGACGCGGGCGTCGTTGTAGGCCATGGCGACGTTGTGGTTGAGCGTCGAAAAGCAGGTGGTGCTGCAGGAAGTTTTCATGTCGTCGAGCTGGCGCTTGTCGAATTTGTGCGCGCCCACCGCGCCCCAGTCTCGGGTGGCGGAGTAGAGCGGAAAGCAGGGCGCGAGGGTGCCGTCGACCCGGACGATGAGCGTGTTCTGACCGGCGCGGCAGCCCCAGGGGCCCTGCTCGCCCCGCATGAAGCGTTTCATGGCCTGCAGCCGCTGGACGGAATCGACCATCTTGTAGCCGGACTGATTCTTTTCGATGATCCAGTCAATGGTGGCGTCCACGGCGGGCCAGTCCTCGCGCCGGATGTAGGTCTCGTTGCGCTCCAGGTGCTTGAAATCGCCATGTTCGGTCATGGGCGATTCGTTGAGATGATAATCGGTCGAGATGCCGTGCTCGCGGGCAATTTCGGTGAGCTGTTTCACGTCCTGGAGATTGTTGCGGCAGATGTTGATGTTGAAAAAGACCGTAAAGCCGTAACGGTACTGGCGTTTGCAGAGATATTCGAAATAGCTGCGAATGGGGGCGAGCGCTTTGGGTAGACTGGGTTTCACCTCAACCGAATCCACCGCGAGATTCACCGTGGCCACGCCGGCATCACCGAGCTTGTCAACGACCTCGGGACGGAGCAGACGGCCGTTGGTGGGCAGGTAGACCCACATGCCGCGTTTGGTGGCGTAGTAGACGACCTTGTGAACAAAACCGGGGCGCAGCAGCGGCTCGCCGCCCATCAGCGCCAGCACGCCGGTGCCGTTGGCGGCCAGCCAGTCCAGGGCAGCGCGGGCGACGGGCTCGGTCATGCCCTGGACGCTATTGTTGCAGGCCCAGCAGTAATGGCAGTCGAGATTGCATTTCCACTCGGTAAACAGGTAGGCGATCATGGGGTGGAAATTGCCGGGCAGCACGCGGGCACGGACGTAGGGCATGAGCCATGCCTTGAGATCGCGCCCCACATCGCGCATGCCCCAATGGCGCTGTGGCGGAGGGAGCAGGGGCGGCGAGTTCAGATCCTCATCGCGGGTGGCATAGATGGCCGGCTGGCGGGGAAATTGGGGGTCTTCCAGCACCAGGCCGGAGGGGGGCGTGTAGGGCGCTGGACGGGAGGAGGCGCCCATGAGGAAATCGTGCAAGGTAACGTCGAGGCGCGAGGGCGGGGCGGCAGAGGGTTCAGGCATGGGCAAGCTCGGTGGATTCGGCGCGCAACTCGCGTTCCAGCTCAGCCAGGCGCGCCTCAACATCCTGCTCCGCGGTTTGACGCGCGGCACGGCGGTCGGCGATGTCGTCGCGATAGCGGCGCAGGAAATAGTCGATGGTTTCCACGCGGATGCGAATGGAACCGGTGGGTTTGTTTTCGTCGAGATCCTTGAAGGAAAAATAGGGCGTGCCGGAGCTTTCGATGATGCCTTCGATCACGCCGTAGATAGGCGCATCATGGCCGCACTTGAAGCTGGAAATTTCCAGGGCGACCAAGTTGGGGTGACGGGCGGTGAACTTCGCCGCCCAGACCTTGTGGTTGGTGGAGGCAGAAAAGGAATTTTTCCAAACGTCGGAGATGTCGAGGGGATCGTGGATGACACCGGCTCGGACTTCCTCGCCGAAGAGGCGCTCGAGCAGGTCCTGGTCGAGCGGGAGCAGGGATTGGGAAAACACCGGGTAGCCGAGCTTGGAGAACTCGTCCAGGATCTCGTGATTGAGGCCAGGATCGTGATGATAGGGGCGGCCCAGCATGACCAGGCCGACGCGGTCCTCGCGTTCAAGCTGATCGAGGGTCTGGCGGGCGCGGCAGCGCAGGTCAGCCTCATAGGCGGACATGGCGGCAAAGCCGGCATCGACGGCGAGACGGTTCTCATCTTCGGTGAGGCCGAGCATGGGGGTGAAGGCCTGCCAGAGCTGGAAGGCGAGCAGCTTGCGATCCTGGAAGTTGAGCACGGGATCGAGGAAACGCACGCCCGCTTCGGCAAACAGGTTCGACTCCTTGATGAAGGCCGCCTTGGCGGTTTCCGGCGTGGCAGTGACGGTGGGGCAGGCGTTGGAGCCGGTGAGATGGGTGAGCGGCGTGTGCAGCACATCCACCATGGCGAAAAAGATGGCATCCAGCGGAGTTTTTTGGTGCTTGACGGTGAGCAGGTTGTGGACGTGGGCGATGCCGATTTTGGCGGGGAAGCAGGGGTCGATGGCGCCGCGGCTGGAGCCGGCGCGGTAAAGCTCGGGGCTGGTGAAATCCGAGTAGACGATATTTTCCGGCTTGACGCCCAGCGCCTGCAGGTAGCCGTTGTAAAACGGGGCGTAGACGTAGGTATTGAGGACCTTGGGGATGCCGACGCGGAACGAGCCGCGGGCGCCGAACAGCAGCGTGCGCTCTTTGGCGGCGGCGGCCGCTTTACCCCAGCCATGGCCTTTCCCCGCCGGCGCTTCCGCCACGCTGGCCACCTGGCGGGGCCGGAAGGCTTCATGCGCGGCCAGATCAACGAAATTGGGGTTGGCGGCGCGCATGGCGTCGAGGGAAGCCTTGATGTCCTTCATCGCAGCCAGCTCTTCGACCGTGCCCTTTTCGCAGGTGGCAATGATGAGACGCTGCTCGCCTTCCATGAGCGCCACCTTGGATTTGAAGTTGGCCCTGGGTTTGGCGGCGGCGTTGGCGATGGTCTGCACGTCAATGAAGGTGCGGAGGCAATTGTTCTTGCAGAAATAGCAGCGCGTGGCTTCGGTGCGGGTGGTTCGGTACTGGATGCGGGCGACGGCGTCGAGGCCGATGAAGCTGGTTTTGGCGCCGCGCCTCCACAGACGCAGCGCTTCGACGGCGGCGCCGATGGCGCCGGATTCGCCGCAGTGCTGGTGGACGATGATTTCCGGCGGAGCGGCGCCGCGGAAGCTGGAATTGATGAAGTCCACTTCGGCTTTGACGGCGGCGAGGTTGTTTTGCGTGCCGCCCTGGAGCACGAAACGGGAACCGAGGGCGGCGAGGTTGGGAATGGCGGCGACGTAAAGAAAGACATTTTTGGGCAGCACCGCCGCGAGGCCGGCGAGAATTTCCTCGGCGCGCCAGCCCTGGCGCTGGAAGCTGACGATATCGGATTGCATGAACACCGCGCAGCCGTAACCGAACACCGGCATCGTATCGGCGGAGAAGGCGATATCGGCGTATTTTTCCACCTCGATGCCGAAACCCTGGGCGGTGGACTGGAGAAAGTAGCCGTTGCCGGCCGAGCATTGCGTATTGAGCTTGAAATCCTTGACGCGGCCATCCTTGAGGACGATGAGCTTGATGTCTTGACCGCCGACGTCGACGATTACGTGGGGATCGTCGTAAAACAACATGGCTGATTCGGTGTGGGCGACGGTTTCCACCAGCGCCACATCGGCATGGAGCACGTCCTTGAGCATGTCCTTGGCATAACCCGTGGTGCCCACGCCGAGGATTTCCAAGTGGGCGCCGTTGGTTTCGACCTTTTCGCGCAGCTTGGCGAGGACCTCCATGGTGTCCTGGATGGGATTGCCTTTCGAGAGCTGATAGACCTTTTCCAGCACCTGACGGTTCTGGTCCAGCAGAGCTACTTTGGTTGAAGTGGAACCGCCGTCGAGGCCCAAGAAGCCCTGCACGGTGGCGGCGGCGGGAAATATGGCCGGGGTGAAGGCAGGGCGGCGGAAACGCCGGCGGAAAGCGTCGAGCTCGGCCGGAGTTTCCACCAGCGCCTTGCCGCCGCTTTTGAGCTTCTCCTGGTGGCGGCCGACGTCGAGGTAGTCGAGCAAGGGTTGGGTCCCAGCGTAGACGCCGACCTCAGCCTCCTCATCGCGTCCGAAGGCGATGGCGCCGAGGGCGGCATAGTACTGGGCGTTTTCGGGCACGCGGATGAGATCTTCGACGGTGGCGCCGGGGGGGATTGCGACCTTGCGTTCCTCCCAGATACGGGGAATGTTGGCCTGCCAGCACTCGCGCAGGCCGCGAATGAACGAGTTCGGTCCGCCCAGCAGCAGCACGTGCGGGCGCAGGGTGTTGCCGCGGGTCAGCACGCTGAGGTTCTGGAGAACGATGGCCTCAAACAGCGAAGCCATCATCTCGTCGGTGGGGGTGCCTGCCTTTTGCAGGCTATTGATATCGGTTTCGGCGAACACGCCGCATTTGCCCGCGACCTTGTGCAGCTTGATGCCGTGGTAGCCCTGGTTGCATAAGTCGGCGGGAGGGATTTGCAGCTTCGCGTTGATTTTGTCAATGACGGCGCCGGTGCCGCCGGCGCACTTGTCGTTCATGGAGGGGAGTTTTTTCTTGCGGCCGCTCTGCTCGTCATCCTTGAAGACGATAATTTTGGCGTCCTGTCCGCCCAGCTCGACCACGGAGTGAACTTCTGGATGGAGCTGCTCGACCGCCAGCGCCACCGCGGTGACTTCCTGCACGAACTTGGCGCCGATCAACAGCGCCAGCGGACCAGCGCCGGAGCCGGTCATGAAGATGCGGTCGCGGCCCGGGGTAAGGCCGACTTCGGATTCCATGCGGCGGAGGAAGCCGAGCACCTTTTCCGGCTGTTTGGTTTCGTGGCGTTGATAGTCGCGCCAGAGAATTTCGGCGGAGGAAGCTTCGCCGACCAGGGCCTTGACCGTGGTGGAACCGACGTCAAGGCCGACGAGAAGAGGCGGCATCAGGTATCTCCTGGTGACTAGGCGGCGGCGGTTTTGACGGCGCCGGGCTGGTGATGGTCGTGGGGGCGGATGCGGCGGCTGACGAGCAGCACGAATTGAGCGGCGGTTCCGGTTACGCCTGGGCGATGCGGCACATGGTAGAAGGGACGGCGCAGTTCGGGATGCGCCTCCGCATAGGCGCGGACGTCAGCGAGCGAGACGCCGGTCTGCTGCAGCACGCGCTCGAGTTCGGCCTTGGCCTTGACTTTGGCTTCGCCCAACGCCATCTGCACGCGGCTATGGGCGTTGACGGCACCTTCGCCGCTGGTTTCAACCGGCAGGTAGATCATTTCCGGGAAACGGTTCACCACCGCCGACTGCGCGCCATCGGATTGGGAGGAGGGCATGCAGCCGAACGGCTTCAGACCCAGCACCATGTGGCAGAGCTTGTGCTGGGTGTAGTAGACGTTTTTGCCGACTTCCAGATGCCCCTCGCCGCCGCGGGCGAGGTTGTTGTAAAACGGCGCGGCCATGCGCGCCAGCTCTTTTTGCGGTACCAGGTGATGGGTGATGTTGCCCAGCCGCTTCGTGAGGCGATGGTAGAGCAGCGTCCAGAAGGCTTCGCCAATGGCGAGCATCAGCCACTTCTGCCGGTACTTGATCTCGTTGGCCAGCAACTGGCGCGGCTGGCGCCAGTTGGCTTTGGGGTAAGGCGCATCAATGTGGCGGCGGGAGGCGGTGGTGATGCGGACGAGATGGATCATGTAGGCAACCCAGGTGGCGATGGGTTCGACGATGACCTGCGCGCCCTCTTCCTCGAGGAAGCGAAACATATGGAAGTTGCCGTCGCCTTCGGTGATCTGGGCCCAGAACTCGCCGGTGATTTTCACGACCGGGCGCAGGCGGGTGCGATCGACTTCGATCTGGTTGAGACGTTTGCGGCACTCGCGCAGACCCTGGCGCAGCTCGCGTCCGTAGAGGTGCCAGTAGACTTTGCACAGAATGCTGCCGATGTCTTTCAGCTTGCTGTGCTTGAGGAGCCAGCGCGCGGCGGGCTGGGGCAGGCTCTCGATCAGCTCGATGGGGCGCTGCTGGCGGATGCGGTCGCAGAGCTGGTTGACGGCCTCATCGAAGACGCGGTCAGTTTCGCCTTTGTGCACCTCGAAGGGCCGGATTTGGTAGACCAGATCGTTGATGGCGTCGCCCAGCAGCATGGCGTTGAGCATGCTCAGACCAAAGTTCACCGTGAACTTGAGGCCGGGCTCGCCGCTGGCGGCTTTGATGCCATCCTGCTGCTGAAACAACAGCACGCGGAAGCCGTCAAAGCCGGCATTTTTCAGGGCGTAGCGGTATTCGGCCTCGTACATGCCGAAGCGGCAGGGACCGCACGAACCGGCCGTGAAAAACACGTAGTTATCGACGATTTCCTGGCGCGGAATGCCTTCGGCTTCGAGCTTTTGCAAAAACTGCACCAGGTTGCCGACGGTGAAGTAGGTGGGGTTGCACTGGCCGTTGTTGCCGAACTCCTTGCCCAACTGAAACGCCGCCACGTCGGGCACGGGCATGACCACGCAGTTGTAGCCGTTGCCCTGGAACGCGGCCTGGATGAGGCGTTCATGCTTCCAAGTGAGGCCGCCAAACAGGATGGTGACGTGATTGCGTTCCTCGCCGGTAAAGGGCCGCTCGACGGGGCGATGGAAGTGCCGGGCAGCCGTGGTGTCGAGCCCGGCTTGCTGGCGCAAACGCAGGCGCTCGGCCGCCAGGCGTTGGACGATGGCACGCTCGCGCTGCTGTTGGGCCGCGGCGGCGAGGGCGCCGGCTTGCGACTTTTGCTGGCGAGCGTTGGGATCAAGATCCTGCAAGGAAACGAAACCGGCGCTGGGCAAGGGCATGGGAACCTCCTTACCTGGGCTTGATTGCCGGGGCTGCGTCTAAGGTTTCCCTGCGGACCAGGAAAAACTGCTGGGGTAGGACCAATGCGGGCGTGGGCCGCCGCGCCGTTAGCGGTGCAGGTAGCTGTAGGGATTAACGGGGGCGTTGTGGATGCGCACTTCGTAGTGCAGATGGGGGCCGGTGGCCCAACCGGATTCGCCCACATAGCCGACGACCTGGTCGCGGTCAAGATGCAGGCCCACAGCCACGGCCAGTCCGGAAAGATGCGCGTAGAGGGTCTCGATGCCATGGCCGTGGTTGACGATTACGGTGCGCCCGTATCCATCCATCATGCCGGCGAACACGACGATGCCGGCGGCGGTGACATGCACCGGCGTACCGTAGGGCACGGCGATGTCAATGCCGTCGTGGAAGGCACCTTCGCCCAGGAAGGGATCAACGCGCTCGCCGAAGCTGCTGGTGATGCGCCCGCGCACGGGCCAGGTGTCGGGCTGCCAGGAGCGGGAGCCGAGCAGCGCGCTACGCGGCAGCGAGGCTTCCATGGCGCTGACCTCAAGCACCTGGAAGCTGCTCAGGGTGGAGGCGTAGGTCTGGCTGGAGGGCAGGACCGAGTCGGCCTCGGGCAGGCCGGGGGTGCGGCTGGCATTGCGGACGCGATCCTGGAGGCTGGTGTTGTGTTTGAAGTTGTAGAGGGCGCTGACCTCGCTGGCGAGGCTGCCGAGGCTGGCGACTTCGGCCTTGTATTGGCTGGCGTCCTGGCGGGAATTGTCGAGCTGACGTTCGAGCACGTCCTGGCGATTGCGCAGTTGGTTGAAGCTTTGCACCTTGAGCAGCATGCGTCCGTAGCTGCCGGCCAGGCCGGCGAGCGTACCCACGCCGACCAGCGCACACAGGACAAAGACGACGATGTATTTGACTGGAATCGGGATGCGGTGCACCTGCCCGTCCCAGTCATGGGTCACCATGAAGATGTAATAGCGTCTGCGCAAAGGTTGCTCGTGGCGGAGAACGAGGCCAAACCGCCAATGTGTGACTCTATCAACGCCACAGGCAAGGCGTCAAGCCGAAGCCCAAAAGCAGCACCAAAGGCTCGCCGTTTCTTAGAACGGACTTATTTGGGGGCGCTGGCGTAGCGCTGGTGAGCCGAACGGATGAGCTGATGGGCGTGACTGCGCCCCAGCCAACCCTGGCTGACGACGTCTTTGCGCTCCAGGGTTTTATAGGTGCGGAAGAAGTGCTCGACCAGGCGCAGCTCGTCTTGGGCGACATGCTCGAGCTCGCGCACCTCGCGATAGCTGCGGTCGCCGGTCGAGACGGCGAGGATTTTGTCATCTTCGCCTTTTTCATCGTGCATTTTAAGCAGGCCGATGGGCCAGGTCTCCAGCATGACGCCGACGTTGAGCGGCTCGCTGATAAGCACCAGCACGTCCAGCGGATCGCCGTCGGGGGCGAGCGTGGAAGGCAGGAAGCCGTAGGCGGTCGGATAAAACATGGAGGCGTACAGCAGCCGGTCGAGCCGGAACACGCCCAGGCGGACGTCGTATTCGTATTTGGCGCGTGTGCCCTTGGGGATCTCGATGATGGCGTTGACGCGGTCGGGAGCGGCCTCGCCCAGGGGCAGATGCTCGAAGTTCATAGCGTGATGGGAGCCAGCGGCTCGGCCTGCGCGGCCACATGCACTTGCGGACGCCACCGGCGCGCCGCCAGGGCGCGTTCGGCGGACAGGCGGGCCAGGCTGGGCAGGTTGTTGTTTTCGCTCAGGTGGGCGAGCACCAGATGGGCGGCGGAGCCATCGAAGCCGCGGCCAAGGAACTCGGCCAGGCAAGCGTTGGAGAGATGGCCGAGGCGGCCGAGCACACGCTGTTTGAGCTCCCAGGGATAGCCGCCGTTTTTCAACATTTCCAGATCATGATTGGATTCGATCACGGCACAGTCGGCGTGAGCCAACTGCTGGCAGACGTTTTCGGGCAAATAACCCAGATCGGTAGCGAACACCACCTGCACACCGGCGGCGCAAAAGCGGAACCCGACCGGATCGGCGGCGTCGTGGGGGATGGCGAAGGCGCTGACCTCGATATCGCCGATCTGAAAGCAGCCGCCGGCGGCAAAAGCTTCCACCCGCTCCAGCGTGGCACCGGCCGCGCCCAAGGCCGCGCGGGTGGCGCCGTTGATATAGATCGGAAGGGAAAGCTGCGCGGCCAGGCGGGGCAAGCCGGCGACATGATCGCTGTGCTCGTGGGTGATCAGCACCGCCTGCAGCCGCTGGGGCGGGATGCCGCACAGCGCCAGGCGGCGCAGCAGTTCGCGGCGGCTTAAGCCGACATCGAGCAGCAAGGTGGTGCGTTCGGTGGCGATCACCGCCGCGTTGCCCTGGCTGCCGCTGGCGAGAATGGAGACGGTGAGCGGCACTGATAACAAGCTAACAGCGACCGGCATCCACCACCAGTCTTTTTCGAGAAACCCGCCTGGGCAGGTTCAATCGCTCGACTTGGCGGCGGCGGGGGTGGAAGAGGCCGGAGCCGAGGGGGTGGGCTTGCCGTCGCTTCCTGAGGAGGGAGCAGCGTCGGACTTGGGTTCGTGGGAGCCGGCCGGGGAGGTGTTGGAGTGGGCGTAGTCGGTGACGTACCAGCCGGTGCCTTTGAACTGGATCGCCGAGGCGGAAATCAGCCGCTCCAGTGGGCCGCCGCAAAAAGCGCACACCTTGAGCGGCTCGGCCGAAAAGGACTGAATCTTTTCTACGCGCTTATGACAGCGTTGGCACTCGTATTCGTACAGAGGCACTGCATTCCTATGTTAGCAAACTGAGGAAGGTTTTCAGCCGCCGCAGCGCTTCGGCCAGGACCGCATCCGCGGCGGCGAAAGAAAAGCGGAGGTGGCTGGGACTGCCGAACGCCTCGCCGGGCACGCTGACCAGTCCGGCCTGCTCCAGCAGGCGCTGGCATAGCGCCGCCGGCGCCTCGAGATGGACACGCTGCAGCAAATCGTGCACGTTGGCAAATGCATAAAAGGCGCCTTGGGGCAGATGGCAATGCACGCCTTCGAGTTGGTTGAGTCCGGCGATCAACGTGTCACGGCGGCGGCGGTAGGCCGCGAGCATGGCGCCGACGGCATCCTGCGGACCGGTGAGGGCGGCCACCGCACCCGCCTGCGCAAAGGTGGTGGGGTTGCCGGTGGACTGGCTTTGCAGGCTGATGATGGGATCGACGAGCGCGCGCGGCGCCAGCAGGTAGCCAATACGCCAGCCGGTCATGGCGTAGGTTTTCGACAGCGAGCCGGCGAGCAGGACGCATTCGCTGGCGCCGGATTCGCAGCCGACGCTGTAGGGCGCGGTGTCGTAGACCAGGCGCGCGTAGGTTTCATCGCTGATCAGCCACAGGCGGCGGGCGCGGCACAGGGCCAGCACGGCGCGGAACAGCTCGGGCGGGTAGACCGCGCCGGTGGGATTATGGGGTGAGTTCAGCAGGATGAGGCGGGTGCGCGGGGAGAGGGCGCGCTCGAGCGCGGCGAGGGAGAGCGCAAAGCCGTTTTCCTCGGTGGCGGGAACCAGCACCGGAGTGCCGCCGGCATAGACGATTTGATCGCGAAAGCTGACCCAGTAGGGCGAAGGGAGCAGGACCTCATCGCCATGGTCGACCAGCAGGTTGATGGCGTCGAACAGGCCCTGTTTGCCGCCGCTGGTGACCACCACCTGCTCGGGCAGGTAGTGAGAGCCGAAATCGCGCGCATGCGCTTCGGCAATGGCACGGCGCAGGGCGGCGGTGCCGGCAGTGGGGGTGTATTTGGTATCGTGGGCGCGGAGCGCGCCGATGGCCGTCTGGGTGATGAAATCCGGCGTGGCGAAATCAGGTTCGCCCGCGCCCAGATCCACCAGATCGCGGCCTTGGGCGCGCAGGCGCGCCGCCTGGTTGAGCACCCCGGCGGTAGCCGACAGCGTCAGGCGCTGGGCCCGGAGGGCGAGTGGGGGTGCGGCAGGAGTTGGGGCAGCCATGGTCAGCAAGTAGCGCGGCGCGCTTGCAATTTGGCGCACAAACGGCGCTCGACGCCCGCCGAGACCATCCCGGTGACCGCGCGCCCCCCGGCCGCCACTTCCTTGACCAGGCGCGAGCTGAGATACGCGTAGGCCTCGGCGGGCATCATGAACACGGTTTCCAGCGCGGGCGCCATGCGCCGGTTCATCCACGCCATCTGGAACTCGTACTCGTAATCGCTGATGGCGCGGATGCCGCGCAGCAGCGCTCCGGCGCCGCGGCGCAGGGCGAAATCCACCAGCAGACCCTCGAAGTCGCAGACCTCGACGCCGGGCATGCCGGCGGTGGCCTCACGCAACATTTCCAGCCGTTCTTCCACGGAGAACAGGGGCAGTTTTTCCGGGTTGCGCAGCACCGCCACCAGCAGGCGCGGGAAAATGCGGCTGCCGCGCTCGATCAGGTCCACATGCCCGAGCGTGGGCGGATCAAACGAACCCGGATAGATGGCCAGCTCCGAAGTCAACGCAATCCATTCTAGACTGGCGGCCTTGGGGATGTCAGCGTTTGCGACTGGGGGAATTTCCCTTGTCCCGCGCGTCGACCCGCCTAACGAACAGGGGCGGGCCGATCGGGTTGCCGCCATCCATTGCCCGACCTTTCCAGAAATTGGCCGGCGGCGGCGTCCCAGACCGCCATCTCAAGGTCGTGGGTCATATCCAAAGCCTTAGCCGGTGATTCTAGCACCCGCGGAACCGGCGTAGGCCTCCGCCAGCCGGCCAAGCGCGTCAGTCGTCGCCGCACCCTCGACCGTGGCGACATCATAAACGAACGTTTTGGCGGGCGAGACGGCGGTGTTCGGGCTGCAGGGATACATGATCGCGCTGACGCGCCCGAGTGCATCGTGCGTGTAGCAGGTGTCGTTCGCCCAGTCGTTCGCCGGCCCCGCGCCGCCCGTTGTGGCGGCTATCGGCGCGCGCTAAGGGATGTACCACCAGGGACGGTGCTTCACGAACACGATCAGGAGGCTTGCGCGCATTGGCTCTTGATCAATAACGGGGGTAGGCCGGGAACCCGGGACTGGTAAAACAGTCTTGGGAGAACAATTTGACCGAATCCGAGATTCTGTTGGGCCTACCCGATCTTCAGTCTAGCGGGTGGGAAG
>JBOGKM010000122.1:0-7188 GCA_050747745.1 Terriglobales bacterium | reverse complement strand
GATGGGCGCGATCCACCGTCACCACCGTCACCACCGTCACCCGCGCAGTGTTTACGCCAATTTTCTGGTGACGGTGGTGACGGTTGGGCCTCGCGGCCACCGCTACCGTCACCAAATGCGTCACCATCAAGCCCTTTGCTTTCAGCGCCGGTGACGGTGGTGGCGGTGGTGACGGTCAATCCCGTAGGTTTTCTAGTTATGGCAAAGGAACCGCGACCAGAGAACGTCCCATTGCCGATCCCGCTACACCCGACGCACGGCCAAATGAACGCGGGGCCACTGGCTTCGGTAGCACAAATCCCCGCTGGTGGCGTCAATTATGGTGGGCTGAACCCAAAGGAGACGCGCTTCTTCGATGTGATTCAGATGGAGCCTGGGTCACCGACAACATTGCAGATTTACCCTAGCGACGCCGCACCCTACGGGATTTGGCTCGATCCGAGGCGTTACGTACTTACGCTAAAGGCCAGTGGGCAGGACGCGATTTCTGCCGAGCTGGCGTTCGTCGTTGATGTGGATGCGCTAGGGAAGCCCGAATTCTCCGCTGAGGATAGCCCGGCACGCTAGCGCGGCGCGGTCACACCTACCAAAAATCACTTGGTTTCTGCACGGCGGCAGATTGCACCGCCGCAACAACAGAATCAACGGCTTCCGGCTGGCTGCGACGGTGGGAGTTTCCGCCCACGTCCGCCTCAGGCGCACCAAGGGGGCTTACTAGAGACTACTCGGGCAGGACGCGGCGGGGCGCCCCCTGCGAAATCAGGTGCGTGGTCGCGTCGGCTTTTGCTTCGGTTCGCCGAGGGCGGCATCAAATCAGAACATGCGTTCAATATAGACGGCATAGTAGCAATCGGCCGGAATCGTGTTGCTCGCAAAAGTGACGGTGAAGGCTTCGGTCCCGGCCAGGGCGTAGAAAAAAGTGACCGCATAGCTGGTGGCAAATGACCCCACCGCCGTATTGGGGATGGTGGACACGGTGTATTCCCCGCTGCTGCCGGACAGGGGAACTTGTGCCACCAGGTACGGCGTTACGCTGCCCGTGCTTTCGTTCACGAAGGCGACGCTGACCCGGTAGACGCCGGCCGTCTCCGTTGCGGCGGTATAGACGGCGCCAGGTGCCTGCCCGCCAGAATAGCGCGCGTTCAATTCCACTACAGGGCCGCTCGCCGAAGCCTGCCAGTCCCCCGCTGTGGCGCCGGTCGCGGTCAGTACTTGCCCGGGTGACGGGGTTCCCGTCACCGTGATACCGCCAACGGATGCAGCGTTCCCAGTGGTGTTCTGGTTCAGCGTGGGGAAGTCGATCAAGTTGGCTGCGCTGACGGCGGGCAGCAACCCGCCAGCGGTAAGCTGCACCAGGTCGCTGTCGCCGATGCCGACACCATAGCTCGTTCCCCAGGCCGCGCCGGTTGAGTTCGCCACGCCGGCGGCGGGGTAGACCATCCCGTCACCAGGCGCCCAAGTGTCGTATCCCGACGGGCCGCCGCTCTTCAGTACGTAACCGGACTGACCCGCCGGCGGCGCGATTGTGGGCAGCGTGTACGAAAGCAGTGTGCCGCTCTTGTCAAGGGCAAAGGCCAATATCGTGCCAGTCACCACCGCGCAGTTGCATGCGCCAGTCGGGACAGTGCCGGGCGCGGTGCGCAAAAGATCGTAGCTGGTTGCCCCACTCACCGGCCGCCAGACCACGGTTATGTATGCGCTGGCGGAGAGGGCCGCGGGGGCATTTGTGACCGAGAAGGGGCCTCCAATCGCCGCCTCGCCGGATGCGCTGTACGTCACTACCCAGTACCAGTAGCTCGCGGGACCGGGCTGGCTTTGGTTCACGGTGGCAATCGTCACCGGAGGGGGCGCCGTCGGCGAAAAGATGAGAATCTTGTTGGCGCTGATGGTCTGGGCCTGCACTGGCGCCAAGCCGGCCGCGAGCATACTCACCAAGATTAGGGCGCGGAAAAGCGTTTTCATATAACTCTCCGATCTTTGCAGTTGCGGGAACAGGGCTCGCAGACGAGGCCGCCGCCTGCGCGTAGTCCTGCGGTACGGCCTGGCTTCACGTGCGTCACGCTTGCCCCCATCGCTCGCGCCGCGCTGGCGCGGCACCGCAGTTCCGATTGCACCTCTTCCTCGGTGCGGCTCGCATAGTAGCGACGCACGCACGACTCGCAGGCGAGGCCGCCGCTAAAGGCAAAACTGGTTCCTTCGGTGGGCGCCAGGCAAACCAGACACAGGACGTGGGAGAGGGCGGCGGGCGCCTCTGGCGCGGCGGCAGCGTAGCTACCCTGAACGGCAACCCATGCGCGCGCCCGCAGTTCCTGCTCCAGCTTCTCGGCGCTCAGGTGCGCAAAATGCTGCCGCACGCACCGCTCGCAGGAGAAGCCGCCGCCGAAGGAAAACCGCGTGGACTCGATGGGCTGCCCGCATTCGGTGCACCGCGCATCTCGCGGCGCTCTGTGGGTCACGGTGCCGTGGGCGAGCTTGATTATCTGGGGGTTGAGGATTTGGCGACTCATGTTTTGCTCCTTAGGGGTGGAATACTCCCGGCAGCGCCGGGTAAAGACTTCATAGCCGGGGCGCGGACCCAGCCACGGTTGGGTTGTACTGCGCCGCCCGCACGCGCGCGGTTGCGGCACCAATTCCAAGTGCGCGCCCAATCTGGCGCCACGAACTTCCGGAGCGCCGCAGGTCGGTAATCCGTTGGGCGTCCACGATCACCCGCGGGCGCCCGATCCGGGCACCGCGCGCCCTGGCCGCCGCGATCCCCGAGCGCACGCGCTCGCGGATCAGCTCGCGCTCGAACTCGGCGATGGAGGCGAAGATGCCGAACACCAGCCGGCCGCCGGGCGTGGTGGTGTCCACGTTCTCATGCAACGATACGAACTGGATCCCCAGGGCGTCGAACTCCGCCAGGGCGTTCACCAGTTGCCGCAGGCTCCGGGCGAATCTGTCATAGCGGTATACAACCAATGCATCCACCTCGCGTCTCTGGCAGGCCGCCAGCATCAGGTCCAACTGCGGGCGCCTATCCTTGGCCCCGGAAATCCCGATGTCCACAAACTCCCCAGCGACACTCCAGCCGCGGCGCTGGCAGTAGGCTCTCACCTCGGCCAGTTGCATTTCTGGGTTCTGCCCGGCTAGCGTGCTCACGCGGGCGTAGATCGCTGCCTTCATTTGGCCGCCTTGCGCGCCCGCAGCCAGTCCAGGCGGTCATGGCCCTTGATGCTGAGCTTATAGAGGATCAGGCCGCGGGCGTCCAGCTTGCGGTCCAGCAGCCGCCACTGCCAGAGGCTGCCCTTAAGGTAGCTATAGGCCGCGCGGACTGGGTAGAAGCCAGTCAGCACCGCCCAGGCCGGCGGCGACATCCAGCCCCGATTCTCGAAGGCGGCCAGCGCTGGCAGCTTGAACTCGTTTCGGCCGCGTTTCACCACGTTTCGGATTGCGTTCCCCGTTCCAGCGTTCCCGTCTCGCGTTTCGGTTCCGACGAAACGCCCAAGCTTTTGTGACCACCCACGCCGGTGCGTCGCGGGACGCGGTTTTGAAACCGTTCCGGTCATGATTCCTCCGTTTCGCGCTGCGCCGTGTCCTGCCGGAGCAGCCGGGGCGAGTCGGCCAGGTAGGTGCGCGTCACCGCGTCCCACAACAGAAACTCATGTGCGCCCAGGCTTGCCACCTTGTCGGCCACCTCGCGCCCACAGCGTTCCGCCAGCGCCGCCAGATCTTTTGGTTCGGTTTGGCTGAACAACAGCCATATGTCAGTCAGTGAGGTCAAGGTCTTGGGCACCTCGGCGGCGCGCTGCGCCGTCCAGGCGATGTCAATCCTCCGATGCCGGCCGGTACGAATCAGCCGGCCGAACAGCGGGGGGATGTAGCCAGCCTGCGTGTAGAGCGGCACCTCTTCGGAAATAAGGCACAGGCCGCCGCGGGCGTACACCAGGCGCGAGGCTTCTTCAATTTCTTCCGCGGGATCACCTTGCGGCACGTACACGCCGGCGAACGTTGGTTGCTCGCGCGACCACCTTAGGAAACGCGCCAGGCCGGGGATGGACTCGAACACGTTGCCCGCGGCGAGCGCGGCGTGGTCCCGCATTGGATCAAACGCCACCCAGCGCGGGCAGTAGCGCAACAGTTGCCGGAGTTTCGTGCTTTTGCCGGAGCCCTTGCGGCCGACCACGCCGACGATTCGATTTTGCACCTCGCCGCGGCGCTGGACCGGCTCGGCGGCGGGCTGTGCGCCACCGGGTTTGTCCTGCAGGGCGCCGCCGGCCCGCGCCTGCAGCGGCTTCGCCGGGTCTGCCGCGGCCGCCCTAGGTGCCGGCGTGGCGGCTTGCGGCTGCGGGCCGGGATCGCGGCGGCTCCGGACAAGGCGGACCACGCGCCGCGGGTGGATGAGTTTATTTTCAGGCATTGAGTTTTTCCCCTTCAGTGAATTCAAGATCGGTCGAAGCGTTCACGGTGCAGGCTGCCATGATGCAAAATCGCCCGCAGCGCCCGGCGCTTCCGCGCCAAGCGGATCCCAGCCCGCGCTGCTGGGCCTGCCGGCGCGCGCCAGCAAAACGATCACCAGGACTGCGAACGCGAGGAATCCGATTTTCAGAAGCAGGGGCGCGGCCGGCACCTCCGCGCGTTCGTCGGGGGCCGGCTTGGTGGCGGCAGGCGGCGGCGAGTTTGTGTGATGTCGGTCGCTCACAGCGCATCCTCCTCCGCCGGGTCCTGCACGAATGCCGGTTGCGCGGCGGCAAACTCCGTTGTTGCCTGCGGCCCTGACGGCGCCGCATCCTGCTGCTTCTGCTTTCGCCCGGCGGCGGCTTTCACGGCGTCAATTTTTTGCCAGGAAGTGGACACAAGATCGAGCGCCAATCCGATCAAGTCCACATTTGCGGCCAGCTTGGCCGGCGCGCGCCGGTTCAGAGTTTCCGCGAGGTTCGCAGCTAGCCGGTCACTCTCTTCCGTGGTCAGCGCCGCCTCTCGGGTTGCGGAGGGTGCCTTCAATGCACGGCGAATTACAAATGACTGCAGCCCGTCATAGGCGCCCACCAGCGGGCGCAATTGCTCTTGGCGCAGGCGCAGGCTGCCACGCAGGACCAACGGTTTTAGTTTGGCTTCCGGCTCCCGCGGCCCTTCGGTGGGGACCTTGACATTGCTGGCGATCAGCCGCCGCAGAAATACAGCTTCGGACTCGCCCGCAGCTTTAGCGGCGCCTTTGGCTTTGTCACCATCCAGCGACAGCCGCAAGGTGAGCTCGCCCGCTCCAGGGTCGGGCGCAAGCGGGGCCGGCTTGGCAAGCTGATCGTCAAGCCAGGCTGCCAGTTGAGCGCTGTCAATTGCCGGGGCTTCGGCTGATATGCGAACAGAAAAACTTTTACTTGGCATAGAGGGCTCCTTTTGGGTGTGACTGCTTAATCAAAACGATGGCGAGGATGATGAACGGCATAAGAATCAGACCAACGGCGGCCCCCGCTTCCAGCGCGGTGAGCGCCTGCGCTGGCTGGCCTGCGTCGGCCATGCGAGCCTCGCGGGCCGCGAGTGCGCCCGCAACGTGCGGCGCCTCGACTGCCAGCAACACGACAGCCAGCTCAATCGCCGCGCGATGGCGCCGGAGAAAAGTCGCGTGGTCCCCGGCAACGGCCATGACGGCGGCGCACAAGCTTTCGCGCTGCGCCGGGGTCAGCATTACGCGCGGTAGAAGCTCGCCGAAGCTCGCGCCGGTCGCGGCGGATGCGATAGCCGCGCCCGCGACGCTCAAGCCGTCCAGCAGCAGGCTCGGCAGGCGGGGATCCATCGGGGGCGCTGCGCGCTTGGCCCGTGGCTGGGCCGTGCGCGTTCGAGAGCTGCCGGGCTTGTGGAACGGAATTGGTTCAGTGGACATCGGCCACCTCCTGCGGATTGAGCCAGCGCCCGCCCGCGAAAATGCGGGGGCAGATTGAATCGAACGTGGCCCGGCGGAATAGATCACCATAGACCGCCGCCGCGTTGATATTGTCCAAAAGTCCACCGGAACGGCGGAACGTTAGCGCGGACCCGCGCATGCAAATCCTCATGACGCGCACCTTGCGGTCGGCACGAACTTTGAGCACTAGCACGCGGTGCATGGGCGGAAAACCTTGGGAGGGTTTTGTGTTCGCGCGCAGCTCCCGCTGCGCAGGCACGCCGGGCTGAACGCGCGCGGGCCGGGGACCGCCGTGATGGTTCGCTTGGGTCATTGCGCCCACCGCTCCCGTTCGGCCGCCGCCGACCCGTCGCAGTCGCAGCGGCGGCCGCCGGTTGCGTCGTACCAGGCGAGCGCCCGGCATTTCGGGCAAACGGTCATCCTGTCGCGGCGCACCGCCTTGGGCGCCGGCGCGGGGTCCGGTGGCCAGTCAAGCTCGCTGGTTAACGACGTGGGCGCGAACCAGGCCCACCGCGGCGGATCGGCGAGCGCGCGCACCAGAATCCCGTCGCTGTCAGCGTCACGGGCCAACAGCTCGCAAGCTGCACCATGCGGCGTGCGGCACCATTCGCCGGGTACAAGGCCGTTTGGCGCAGGCAGGAAGCTGACGCGGCGGCCGGCAATCAACTGTAGCGGAATGTCCACCCAGGCCGCGGCGCGGCGGCGGGCAAGTTCCTCGGGTGCGCCGGCAGCCCAAACTGCGCTTGCGGCCGCAATCATGATCACGCGCAAGCTTGCGGAAATGGGTTCCATGACGATCACCGGCTGGCTGATGATCACGCGCGCGTACTGCGGCTCGCGCAGCTTAGCCCGCAGTGCTTGTTCAGCCGCGGCTTCCTCGGGATCTGTGGGCAGTACGCCGAAAACCAGATCTAGCGCCTCGGGCGAGCAGACCGGGCAAAACCACCCGCCGGCATCGCCCTGCCGCCAGATGTCCAGGCTGCACGCCGGGCACGCAACCTCCGGCCGCCGGAGCAGCACGAGCAGGTCGGTCTTGCGCCGCCGGATTTCAGGCAACAGCCGCGGCTGGGCATCCGTTGGCAGCCGCCAGAGAATTCCACCACGTTCCGATATCCCGAGCGCGCCGCCAACGGCGGCAACTGCATCCAGAATTTGTGCCGCAGTCAAAGCTCACCTCCCGGTAGGGCGGCTCGGCGGCATCCAGAAGATGGGCGCGATCCACCGTCACCACCGTCACCACCGTCACCCGCGCAGTGTTTACGCCAATTTTCTGGTGACGGTGGTGACGGTTGGGCCTCGCGGCCACC
>JBOGKM010000121.1:0-24177 GCA_050747745.1 Terriglobales bacterium | reverse complement strand
ACCAGGGCCAGGCCACCTTCGCGGTGCGCACCGCCGGAGCGCCCATGGCGCTGCTGCCGGCGGTGCGGCGCCTGATCCGTGGCATTGATCCCGATCTGCCGGTGATTCAGCCCACCACGGAAATGCACACCATCGACGGCCTGCTGTTCGAGGAGCGCATGCTGGCGCAACTGGCGAGCCTGTTCGGCGTGCTGGCGCTGTTTCTGGCGGCCATCGGCCTGTACGCTCTGCTGGCGCAGGAAGTCACGCGGCGCACGCGCGAAATCGGCATCCGCATGGCGCTGGGCGCCCAGCGCCGGCAGGTGATGCGGCTGGTGGTGAGGCTGGGCGTGGCGCTGGCGGTCGCCGGCATCGCCCTCGGGTTGGCTGGCGCCTTCGCCGCCACGCGCGCGCTGGGCAGCATTTTGTTCGGCATCGGGGCCATGGACCCGCTGACGCTGTCGGCGGTGGGTGCTGTGCTCCTGCTGGTGGCGCTGGCGTCGTGCTGGCTGCCCGCCCGCCGCGCCACGCGGGTGGATCCGATGGTGGCTTTGCGCTACGAGTAGGCTGGCTCCGTGCGCCAGAGTCCTGCCCGCTTAATAATGCTCCCCGGTTTCCACCGAGTGTCCCAGCAGCCGCTCTACCCGCTTCGGAATCGGCGGGTGCGTCGAAAACATCCCCGCCAGAAACGCCCGCGTCCGCGGCTGGATGCAATACAGATGCGCCGTCGAGGGCGAAACCAACATCGGCCGCCGCTGCGAATAGGCATCGAGCTTCTCCAGTGCGCTCGCCAGCGCTTGCGGATTGCCCGTCCATTTCGCCCCGCTGGCATCTGCGGCGTACTCGCGCGAGCGCGAAATCGCCAGTTGGATCAGCATCGCCGCGATCGGCGCAATGATCATCAGCGCGATCGCGCCCAGCGCCCCGCCCTCGCCCTCGTCGCCGCCGCCGAAACCGCCGAAAATCGCCGCCCAGCCGGCAAACCGCGCGATCAGGATAATGGCGCCTGCCATCGTCGCCGCCACCGAGCTGATCAGAATATCGTGGTTGCGCACATGTCCCAGCTCGTGCCCCAGCACCCCCTCCAGCTCCTCGTCGTTGAGCAGGTTCAGGATGCCGCGCGTCACCGCTACCGAGGCGTGCTGCGGGTTGCGCCCGGTCGCGAACGCATTCGGCGAGTCGGTGGGAATGACAAATACCTTGGGCATGGGCAGGTTTTCCCGCCCCGTCAACCCTTCCAGAATCCGGTACACGTTGGGCAGCTCCGCGCGTGTCGCCGGTTGCGCTTGGCTGCTTTTGATCGCGATCTTATCGCTGTAGAAATAGGACACCAGGTTGAGCCCGGCGGCAAAAATGAACGCGATGACCAGCCCCGCCGGTCCGCCCAGCCAGTCGCCGATGATCAGCAGCACCACCATCAGCACCGTCATCAACAGCGTGGTTTTGAATACCTGCATCTCAGTTCTGGTTCACCGCCGCCGCGGCGGGGATAAACTGCAGCTCCTCGCCGTTGGGCGCCACCACGGCTTCCACCTGCTCGCCGGGTGCAACCTCTCCTTTCAGAATGGCACTGGCCAGCGGATTTTGCACCAGCCGCTGCAGTGCCCGCTTCAGCGGCCGTGCCCCGTATTGCGGTTCATACCCCTGCCGCAGCACCAGATCCCGCGCCGCCGGAGCCAGCGCTAATCCGATGCCGCGCTCGGCCAGAAGGATTCGCAGTTGCGCCAGTTGCAGCTCCACGATCGGCCCTAGCTGCGCCTTGCTCAGCGCGTGGAAAATCACGGTCTCGTCCACGCGGTTCAGAAACTCCGGCCGGAAATGCGTGCGCAACTCCTCCATGACTTGCTTGCGCGCCGCCTCCGTCACCTCGCCCCGGAGGTATTGACTGCCCAGGTTCGAGGTCATGATCACCACCGTGTTGCGGAAATCCACCGTCCGCCCTTTGCCATCCGTCAGCCGCCCGTCATCCAGCACCTGCAGCAGAATGTGGAACACGTCGGCATGCGCTTTTTCAATCTCGTCCAGCAGCAGCACTGCGTAGGGCCGCCGCCGCACCCGCTCGGTGAGCTGTCCGCCCTCCTCGTAGCCCACATAGCCCGGAGGCGCGCCGATGAATCTCGCCACCGAGTGCTTTTCCATGTACTCGCTCATGTCCAGCCGCACCATGGCATGCTCGTCGCCGAACAAAAACTCGGCCAGCGCCCGCGCCAGCTCGGTCTTGCCCACCCCCGTCGGCCCCAAAAACAGGAACGACCCGACCGGCCGCCGCGGATCGCCCAGCCCCGCCCGCGACCGCCGGATCGCGTCCGCTACCGCGCTCACCGCCTCATCCTGCCCCACCACGCGCTGGTGCAGCCGCTGTTCCATATGCACCAGCTTCTGTTTTTCCCCTTCCATCATCCGCGTCACCGGAATCCCGGTCCACTTCGACACGATCGCCGCGATTTCCTGCTCCCCCACTTCCTCGTGCAGCAGCCGCGGCGGCTGCCCCGCCGGATCACTTTCCAGCTTGCGGCTGGCCTCGCTCAGTTGCCGCTCCAGCTCGCCCCGCTGCCCATAGCGGATCTCGGCCACGCGTTGGAAGTTGCCCTGCCGTTCCGCCTGCTGCTCCTCGACTTGCAGCGCATCCAGCTTCGCCTTCAAGTCCCGCACCCGCTGGATCTCGTCCTTCTCGTTCTGCCAGCGCGTGCGCAGCGCGCCCGCCTCCTCGCGCAGATCGGCGATTTCGCGCTCGATCTCGCTCACCCGCTCCTTCGACGCCCGGTCCTTTTCCTTCGCCAGCGCCGTCTGCTCGATCTGCAACTGCGTCAGCCGCCGCTCCCGTACTTCAATTTCCACCGGCCGCGAATCGAGCTGCATGCGCAGCGCCGCCGCCGCCTCGTCCACCAGGTCAATCGCTTTGTCGGGCAAAAACCGGTCGGCGATGTAGCGCGAGGAAAGCCGCGCCGCCGCCACCAGCGCCGCATCCTGGATGCGCACGCCGTGGTGAATTTCGTAGCGCTCCTTCAGCCCGCGCAGGATCGCGATCGTGTCCTCCAGCGTCGGCTCGCCCACGTACACCGGTTGGAACCGCCGCTCCAGCGCCGCATCCTTTTCAATGTATTTCTTGTACTCGTTGAGCGTGGTCGCGCCAATCGCCCGCAACTGCCCCCGCGCCAGCGCCGGTTTCAGCATGTTGCTGGCATCCATCGAGCCTTCCGCCGCCCCCGCTCCCACCAGCGTGTGCAGCTCGTCGATGAATAAAATCACTTCCCCTTCCGCTTCCTCGATCTCCTTCAGCAGCGCCTTCAGCCGGTCCTCGAACTCGCCCCGGTACTTCGCCCCCGCCACCAGCGCGCCCAGATCCAGCCCCACCACGCGCTTGGTTTTCAGCACCTCCGGCACGTCCCCGCCAATGATGCGCTGCGCCAGCCCTTCCACGATCGCCGTCTTCCCCACCCCCGGCTCGCCGATCAGCACCGGGTTGTTCTTCGTCCGCCGCGACAGCACCTGGATCACCCGCCGGATCTCGTCGTCACGCCCGATCACCGGATCCAGCTTGCCTTTGCGCGCCAGCTCGGTCAGATCCCGCGCGTAGCGCTCCAGCGCCTGGTAACGCCCCTCCGGGTTCTGGTCCGTCACCCGCTGGCTGCCGCGAATCGTCTGCAGTGCCTGCAGCACCCGCTCTGGTGTTACCCCGTTCGCCGCCAGCACCCGCGCGGCCGCGTCGCCTTTCTGATCCAGAATCCCCAGCAGCAGGTGCTCGGTCGAGACGAAATCGTCCTTGAACTTGTCCGCGTGCCGGAACGCCGCCTCCAGCACCGCCCCCAGCTCGGGCGAGAGCGAGCGTTCCACGCTCGCGCCCTGCACCTTCGGCCGCCGTCGCAGCTCCCCATCGACGTCCGCCGCTATCCGCGCCGCGTTGACTCCCAGCCGCTGCAGCACCGGCCCAATCACGCCCTCCCGGTCCGCCAGCAGCGCCGCCAGCAAGTGCAGCGCTTCTATCGTTCCCTGCTGGTGTTCCACCGCCAGGTTGCGCGCCCCCTCCAGCGCCTCCTGCGACTTCACCGTCAATTTGTCCAATCGTATCGCCACAAAAATCTTTTCAACTGCCGGTCGTCAGTTGCCAGTTCGCAAGGCGCCGTGGGCACGCCCGGAACTGGCAACTGACAATTGACAACTTCGTTACTGCACCTGCACCTGTATCTGCTTCGCCTTCGCCTCTTCCCGTCGCGGCAGCACCAGGTGCAATACCCCGTCGTTCAGCTTCGCCTCGATGCCCGCCGGGTTCACAAACTCCGGCAGCAAAAACATCCGGCTGAAACTTCCATACGGCCTCTCCACCCGATGGTACGCCTCCGGCTCCGCCGTCAGCTTGCGTTCGCCTTTGATCGTTACCGTCTCCTGGTCCACCTGGATGTCCAGCTCTTCGCGCTTAACCCCAGGCAAATCCAGGTCTAGCAAGTAGGCTTGCTCGGTTTCCACTACATCCGCCCGCGGTGCCCAGTCGCTAGCTGCGCACGCCTTCCTCAGTCCTTGTAATACCAGTGTCGTTGTCATGATCCAGCCTCCCAGCTTGATTTTTAATTGCCAACATCACAAGCATATAATATTAGCGCATTGTTGTCAATATAAAAATACAGCAATGCTTTCAACAACTTACATTTTTTAAGCTTCCGGAAGTGATGGCCTGCTTGCCCGCTCAGGAACTTTTATCTCTTCCGGAATGCTGTAGCGTGGCGCCTGTGCCCGGTCGAAACCCAGGTACAGATGCCGCCGCATCCAGCGCTCGGGAAAATGCCCTAGCCGGAATAGCGGGTATTTTATGTTTTTCCCGAATGTCCGCCGCCCGATGCTGTAATAGTAAAGCGGAATCCCCAGGTGGAATTTCCACTGCACCGCGGGCGTGTTGCGGAAAAAATCCAGGTTATAGCGCCAGCAGGTGAAGAAAAACTCCCACTGCAAGTCGGTCAGCTCCGGCGCCCGCGCTGCCGCCTTTTGCCCTAGCCGCGTATCCTCCAGCGGCACGAACAGCGTCGGCACCGGACACCAGCGCGCGTCCTTCAGCGCGTAAAGCAGATCCAGCGACTGCTTGGTGTCCTCGCGCGTCTCTCCAGGCAGCCCTAGTATCCAGGTGCAGAAAGGGAACCAGGAATGCTTGTTCAGTATCTCCATCCCTTTCAGCACCACTTCCGGCCATTGCTCCGGCTTGTACGGATACGACTTCCCCTTCATGAACTGCTCGAACAGCCGCGGCGAGCCCGTCTCCAAACCAATGAACAGCATCGCGAAGCGGTGATCCGGGTGCTGCGAACGTTTGTGCTGATGAATGCTTTTGCCCACCGCCACCGGCGAAAGCCGCTCGATCACCTCCGGATCGCGCACCACGGGCGCCATCGTCCCGTGGCTGACGACCACGTGCTTCACTCCTGGCACCCCCGCGATCGCGTTCAGCAGCCGCTCCAGCGCCGCCACATTGGTCTGGAACCGCGGTCCCTGCTCGTACAGAAATAGATCCTCGGTGGTGATCAGAATCGAATCCGCTCCCTCGCCCACCTGCACCCGCACGTTGTCGAGTATGTGCTCCAGCGGCAGGCTGGTCCCGTGCCGCAGCGCGATCGAGCAGAACTGGCAGCCCCGCCCGCAGCCGCGCGTGATTTCCACCACCCCGAACGTCGAGCGATGCCGGATGCGCGGAATGTGTCCCGCCGCGGGCGAGTGGCCCATCACCTTGCGCGGCAAATCCTCGCCCCGCGCCGCCCGCTCGAACAGATCCACGGCGATGTCTTCCGCCTCCCCGTCCACCAGGCAATCCACATGCCAAGCATCCAGCCGGTGCTGCCGTTCCAATTGCCAGGCACCGGGTCCGCCCACCAGCAGCTTGAAGTGACGCCGGTGCCGCGCCAGCGCCGGATGCTCGATCATGCGCTGAAACTCCTCCGCATTCACCGGAAGCTGGTCTTTTCCAAAAAAATGCGCGTAAATGCCGGTCGCGAATGTGATCCCGAGTGGATTGTGCGCATGCAGCCCCACCACCCGGGTGGCATCACCCACGAACCGCTCCAGTTGGTCCGGGTGGCAGACGGCAATCTCATCCGCCGGAAAATGCTCCAGCAGCAGCGACTCGATCACCCGCACCCCGTTCGGCACGCACAACGCCTGCCCATCCGGCCTGGTTTGTCCCTCCAGGTGCGTGTCCGCTTGGACCATGCGCAGGTATTTGGCCGGTAGCGTCGCCAGCAGCATCTGCCTCCAGGTGCTGTTCAAATACTCGCTCGACTCCGACCGGCTCGCCGCCAGTACGATCTTTTTCCCCTCCATATCCGGCTAGATTCACCACCCCGAGCCGAGGTTGATTCCATCCTCAGCCTCCACTCCGCCGGAATTACCGCACCACCCCCACCACGCACTTCAGGTACGCCGACTCGGGAAATCCCAGCACCACGGGATGATCCGCCGCCTGCCCCCGCCGCTCCAGTATCCGCAGTTCCCGCCGCGCATCCCGCGCCGCCGCCGCCAGAATCTCCAGCAGCGCCGCCTCGCTCAGGTGGTGGGAACAGGAGCAGCTCACCAGCAGCCCGCCCCGCTCCAGCAGTTTCAGCGCCCGCAGGTTGATTTCCTTGTATCCGGCCGCAGCCGTCCCCACCGCCGCTCGCGACTTCGCGAATGCAGGCGGATCCAGTACCACGGTGTCGTAGCGCATCTTTCGCTGGTCGTAATCCCGCAACAGGTCGAACGCATTCGCCTCGACCCAATCGATGCTCCCCAGTCCGTTGCGCTCGCCGTTGCGCTCCGCGCTCTCGAGCGCTGCGCGCGAGCTGTCCACCGCCTCCACCCTTAGCCCCGCCCGCGCCAGGTGCAGCGCAAACCCTCCCTGGTAGGTGAATACATCGAGCGCCTTGCGGCAGCCCAGCGCCTGCGCCCAGCCCGCCGTCGCCGCCCAGTTCTCGCGCTGATCCAAAAATCCGCCCGTTTTCTGCCCGCCCAGCAGATCCACTTCCCATCGCAGCCCGTGGATGCTCGCCTCCACTCGCCCGCGATCTCCCGTCAGCAGCCCCGAGCGCAGCTCCAGCCCCTCCTGCTGCCGCACCCGCGCCTCGTTGCGCTCCACCATCACCTCGGGACGCAGCAGTGCCTGCACTTCTTCCACCAGCTCCGCCTGCCGCGCCGCCATCGCCCAGCTCAGCGTCTGTATCACCACGGCCTCGCCGTAGCGGTCCACAATCAGCCCCGGCAGCCCATCGCCTTCCGATGACACCACCCGGTAGGCATCACTGTCGCGCACGATCTGCTGCCGGTAGTCCAGTGCCGCCCGCAGCCGCTGTCGGAAAAACTCGCGGTCCGGCTCAACCCCCGCCTCCCGGCTCAGCAGCCGCAACTGGATTTTCGATTGCGGACTGCGGTCCGCCACTCCCAGCGCCTGCCCGCGCCGGTCGCGCACCTGCGCCGTCAGCGCCGCCGCGTGCGGCGGCTCCGGCTCCCAGCCCAGAATATCGCCCGCGTACACCCACGGGTGCCCGCCGCGCACCCGCTCGGCCGCGCGGTCGTTCACTACCGCCGTAAAGATGGCTTCAGGCGTACAGCCCGCGCAACTGGATCGCCGTCGCCACGCGGTCAATGGCCACCATGTACGCCGCGATGCGGTTGTTCACCTGGTGCTTTTCCGCGTACGACACCAACGCTGCAAAGCTGTCGTCCATGATTTCCTGCAGCCGCTCGTTGACCTGCTGTTCCTTCCAGAAGTAGCCCTGCCGGTCCTGCACCCACTCGAAGTAGCTTACCGTCACCCCGCCCGCGTTGGCCAGGATGTCGGGAATGACGAACACCCCCTTCTCCTGCAGGATCCCGTCCGCCACCGCCGTGGTCGGCCCATTCGCCCCCTCGCACAATATCCGCGCCTTGATCTGCGCCGCGTTCTGGCTGGTGATCTGGTTCTCCGTTGCCGCCGGCACCAGGATGTCGCAGTCCATCGTCAGCAGCTCCCGCGCCGCCAGCATCTTCGCCCCGGCGAAGCCCTGCAGCGTCTTCTTTTGCTCCTTGTGCCGCCGCAGCGCAGGAATGTCCAGCCCCTTGGGGTCCATCACTCCGCCGTCGTACTCGTCCACCCCGATCACCTGGTAGCCATCCGCCGCCAGCAGTTCGGCCGCGTTGCTGCCCACGTTCCCGAATCCCTGCACGATCACCCGCGTGTTCTTCTTGTTCATCCCCAGCTTGGCGATCGCCCGGTCGCAGACGAACTTGCATCCCCGTCCCGTCGCCGCCGGCCGTCCCGCGCTGCCGCCCAGCGCCAGCGGCTTGCCCGTCACCACCGCCGTTACCGTCTGACGCTGGTGCATCGAGTACGTATCCAGCACCCACGCCATGATCTGCTCGTTGGTGTTTACGTCCGGCGCCGGCACGTCCCGCTCCGGTCCGATGAAGGGTATCAGCTCGGCGGTATACCGGCGCGTCAGCCGCTCCAGTTCGCTGCGCGACAGGATATGCGGATCGCAGATAATGCCCCCCTTGCCCCCGCCAAACGGAATGTTCACCACCGCGCACTTCCACGTCATCCACGTGGCCAGCGCCCGTACCTCATCCAGCGATACATCCGGCGCGTAGCGGATCCCGCCCTTGCACGGCCCGCGCGCATCGCTGTGCTGCACCCGGTAGCCGGTGAACACTTCAATCCGTCCGTCATCCATCTGCACCGGTATATGCACCGTCAACTCCCGCGCCGGATGCGCCAGGATTTTGGCGATGCCTTCGTCCAAGTTCAGTTTGCGCGCCGCCGTATTGAAGCGGCTGGTTTGCGCAGCCATGGGATTCGTCTCTTCCGCATCCACAGAGCTGGCCTCGGCTGTGATTGTGCTCATGCTTTCTCCCGAAATCTAATGCTTTTCGCTTCTCATTCAGTATAAGCGCGCGCGCCTGCGGCGGCGGTAGTTGCCGGAACGCGCATCTTGGGCTCCTCGCCGGCCCTGTCTGCCGCCCAGCGCCAATGCTGCCGCTGCCGCACCAGCCGCTGCACCAGCGCCGTGTGCAGCGCGTGCCCCGCCCGGTCAGCGCGCACTTCCGCCCGCAGCGGTGCTCCCAGCAACGCCAGATCCCCGATCAAATCCAGCATCTTGTGCCGCACGAACTCGTCCCGGTATCGCAGCTCCCCGTTGATCACCCGGCGCTCATCCAGTACCACCGCGTTCTCCAGCCTCCCCCCGCGGATCAGCCCCTGCTGCCGCATCGCCGCAAAATCCTCCAGGAACCCGAACGTCCGTGCCGGCGCCAGCTCCCGCCGATAGCTCTCCGGCGTCACCTCCAGCTCGAATTCCTGCTTCCCGATTACCGGATGGGCAAAGTCGATGCGGTAGTGCAGCCGGTACTCGCGGCACGGATATATCCCAATGAACTTCTCCCCCTCCCGCAGCTCCAGTGGTTCCACAATTTCCATCACCCGCCGCCGCCGCTGCTGCCGCTTCAACTTCGCCGCCGTGATCATCTCCACGAACGGCGCCGCGCTTCCATCCAGGATCGGCACCTCCAGGCTGTCCAGCTCCACCACCACGTTGTCCACTCCCTCCCCCATCAGCGCCGACAGCACATGCTCCGTTGTGGAGATGAACACGCCCTTTTTCATCAGGCTGGTTGCGTAGCTGACCTTCGCGATGTTGGCCGATTTCGCCTCCACCACGAACCCGTCCAGATCCACCCGCCGGAATTGAATCCCGCTTCCCGCCGCTGCCGACAGCAGCCCCAAGCGTGCTTTCGCGCCGCTGTGCAACCCGATCCCCTCGATCGCGGTGCTATGGGCAAGCGTGGCTTCCGGCGGCATCGTTAGGATTTATGCTGCCACAGCCCTTGTCTCGGCGCTAACGCTTTTTCCTACAGTGACTTAAACGCTACACCCGCGCGCTCAAATCGTGGCTAAATCGCCACGCCGCCCCTGCTCGCCTCCGATTCCACCCAGATCGTCACCGGCCCGTGGTTGATCAGCTCGAGCTCCATATCCGCCTGAAATATCCCCGTCGATACTTCCATCCCCGCCCCCCGCAGCCGTTCCACCAAAGCCTCGTACAGCGGCCGCGCTTCCTCCGGCCCCGCCGCCGCGTCAAAGCTCGGCCGCATTCCCCGCCGCGTGTCCGCCAGCAGTGTGAATTGTGAAACTGCCAGCACCGCCGCCGGTCGCACCGCTTCCACCAGCGAGCGGTTCATTTTCCCTTCCTCGTCTGGCCACAAGCGCAGCCCGGCTATCTTGCGCGCTACAAACTCCACGTCCGCCTGCGTGTCCCCGCGCCCCACTCCGATCAGCGCCACGTACCCCTGCCCGATCGCCCCCACCACCGTCCCTTCCACCCGCACCTGTGCCCGCAGCACCCGCTGCAGCAGCACTTTCATGGCCTTTAGTGAACCTGCCGCGGCCCTTCGCCCGCGTACATGGAAGGCTCGATTGGCTTGCGGTTGGCAAAACCCTCCTGGGTTCCGTGCCAGTGCGCTACGGCTTCTTCTCCGCGTTTCCAGCACAGCAGCACCACCCGCCCCTCCAGCAGGCAGGGAAAATCCACCAACCCTTCGTCCAGATCCTTGAGCTGCACCCCGCTCGCCCCGATCTCGCGCACCGCCTGCTCCAACTGCTCCCCCTTGCGTTCGCGTTCGCTGCGCAGGTTGCTCGCCCGTACTGGATCCACCTGCACTCCCCCTGCCAGCAGTATGTGGCTGATCAGCGCCTGAAATTCCTCGTCCAGCTCTTCCACCCGCCGGCGGGCCTTCATCGCCGTTTCCAGCAGTTCATCTAGCGTCGGCAGCATCTGCTGCGCCTCGCCCAGCGTGAATATGCGTTCCGCGCTCATCGCTTATTGCCCCGCTGCTCCTGCTCCGTTCGCCACCGCCGCCGGCGCCAGCTCCAGCATCCGGCTCAGCGCCACCCGCGCCCAATGCTTTACCTCCTCTTTCACCCGCACCCGGTTCACCACCTGCCCTTGCGCTAAATTGTCCAGCACCCACGCCAGGTGCTGCGGCGAGATCCGGAACATGGTCGAGCACACCGGACAGCCGTCATTGTCCAGCGGCGAGATCAACTGGTCCCCAAAGCGGTTCGCCAGCCGGTGTACCAGGTGCAGTTCCGTCCCGATCGCCCAGCGCGTGCCCGGCTTCGCCTGGCTGATCTGGCGAATGATGAAGTCCGTCGAACCCACCAGGTCCGCCTTGGCCACCACCTCGTGGCAGCATTCCGGATGCACCAGAATCTTGATCCCTGGCTCCTTCGCCCGCCATGCGTCCACCTGCTCCGGCCGGAACCGCTGATGCACCGAGCAATGCCCCTTCCACAGTAGCACCCGCGCCGCCAACAGCTCTTCCGGTCTATTCCCACCCCAGTCCTGGCGCGGATCCCAGGTCACCATTTCCTCCAGCCCCAGTCCGATCTTCACCCCCGTATTCCGTCCCAAATGCTGATCCGGCAAAAACAGAATCTTAGGCTTCCTCCCCAGCGCCCATCGGAACGCTGCCGGCGCATTCGACGACGTGCATACCAGCCCGCCTTTCTCTCCGCAGAACGCCTTGATCCGCGCCGTCGAGTTCATGTAGGTGATGGGCAAAAACTGCTCCCCCAGCCCCAGCTCCTCCAGTTCCTCCCACGCCTCCAGCACCTGCGGATACTCGGCCATGTCCGCCATCGAGCAGCCGGCGTTCAGATCCGGCAGAATCACCTGCTGGGTCTCCGCCCGCAATAGGTCGGCGCTTTCGGCCATGAAATGCACGCCGCAAAATATGATGTACTCCGCCTGCGGATGCTGCGTGCACTGCTGCGCCAGCCGCAGCGAATCCCCCTGGTAGTCGGCAAAGCGGATCACTTCGTCCCGCTGGTAATGGTGCCCCAGAATCAGCACCCGTCCGCCCAATTGCGCCTTGAGCTCGGCGATGCGCTCATCCAGCGCGTGCTCGGGATAGCGCAAATAATTGTCCAGATCGCACTTGAACTCGGCCAGCAGCGGCATATCCGAATTTTAACGCATGGCGGCAGCTCCCGCCGCCCCCAGCGTCCCTCCGCGCTTGTTCTTCCGCCAGTACAGCACCAGCCCGCTCAAAATCAGCACCGCGCAAATGCCGATCAGCTTCACCTCGAACCATACCCGCGATCCCTGCAAATCGTTGGGCGGAATCAGCGAAATGATGATGGACAGCAGCGTAATCAGCACCCCCAGCACCCCGCACACCCAGAGCCCGAATTGCCCCAGCGGAATCAGCGCGTGCCCTGCTTCCTTGCCCCGGTCGGGACGGTGCCGCAGCGCGATCACCGCCAAAAACGTGTACAGGAACGCGATGAAGTACATGATGTCGGTCGCATCCACCAGAAGCTGATACGCGCTTGCCGCGCTCGCCCCTCCGATCTGACTCACGATCAGCAGCACCGCCGCCGCTCCTCCCTGCACCAGCATCGCCACCCACGGCGTCCGCCAGGTCGGGTGAATCTTCCCGAACGCCCGCGGCAGGTAGCGGTCGATGCCCGCCGCGAACGGCACCCGCGCCACCCCCGCCACCGTCGTGCCCACCCCCCCGATGTTGCCGATGAACAGCAGCGTCGCCATGATGATCGCGACCCAGGCCAGCCCGAACTGTCCCGCCGCCGACGTCAGTGCCTGGATTGCTCCCGCCCGCAGATCCACCTGCCCCGGATGCAGGATGGCCAGCGTCCCCATCGTCCCCAACACGTATATCGCCACGATCGCGATGGCGGAAATGAAAATCCCGTGCTTGAGCGTCTTCTGCGGATTCCTCACCTCTTCGCTCATGAAGCACACCACTTCCAGCCCCGCGAACGCGAACGCGATCTGGGCCCAGTAGTTCACCGTGCCCCAGCTGAAATGCACGTTCATGCTCCGCGCCGTGAACTGCGTCACCGATCCAAAATGCACCGCAAACCACGCCCCGAAGATCACCAGCAGCAGCAGCGGCAAATACGTTCCCGCCGCTCCCGCGTTCTCCAGCCATTTGCCGATGTGGACCCCCACGATGTTGATCCAGATCGCGATGCCCAGGATCACCAGCGATCCCACGATCACGAACAGCTTGTTGGTTGCCAGCACCGCGACCTTCGGCCCCCCCATGTAGACCGACATAGCCACGCTCGCGTTCAGCAGGGCAGGGAAGTAGACGATGCTGTAGGTCCAGTACACCCATCCCGACACAAACCCGTGAAAGGGCCCGAACGCTTCATGCGTCCACGCGTAGAGGCCCCCCACCTGCGGATACCGCGTCGCCAGCTCGGTGATCACCAGCGCCTCGGGCACGAAAAACAGGATCGCCGCCGTCACCCACACCCCGATCGAGCTCGGCCCCGTGTGCGCCGCCGTCGCCACCCACCGCGGCCCCAGCACCGCGGCCACGTTGAACAACACCACGTCCCACAGCCCCATCGCCCGCACCAGCCCATGTGGCTGGGAATTCGTCTGGGCGCCGGAAGCAGTAGACATTGGCAGCTAGCATAACGGAATTTCTCCGCCCCGCAACCCATCTCTTCCCGTGCCTCAATTCACCCATCCCGATCACCTCGTGACGGACGGCGCGGGAGCGGGGCGCCAGCAGACGGGAAGAGCGGGCCGCGCGGCGGAGCCGCGCTGGGCGCCCGCGATCAATAATGAAGGCGCCCGCGATCAATGAAAGCACCCCCGGCGATCAACAAACGAACGCAATGCCCCGCTCCGCCAGCCCCAGTCGCACTGGCGTTACCCCCGCCGCTTCCCCGTCCAATTGAAACGGTCGTCCCGGCGTAACCACCGCAACCCCGTTCACCTGCAACCGTTCCACTCCAGGTGCGTGCTCCAACCCGGCGCTCAGCAGCGCCAGCCCTTGCAGCGCCAGCATTCGCGGCGCTCCCCGCAGCAGCAGCACCAGCGCCTTTTCTTCCGCCCCCAGCCTTCCCAGCCGCAACCGCCCCCCATAGAACCGCGTCAGGCTGAACAACACCCCATCCGCCTTGGTGCTCGTGCCCGTCCCGCTTTCCACCTCTAGCGGCGCCGGAAAATATCGCCGCCACCCCACGCACGCGCTCGCCGCAAACGCCAGCTTGCCCCAGCGCCGCTTGCTCTCCTCCCTCATCCCCGCCACCAGCGCTGCGTCATAACCCACCCCCGCAATCGCCAGAAAATACCGCCGCCCCGCCACTCCCGCAGCAAGAGGCGGCCGTGCCACTGTGCGCCTCTCGATCGCTTCCGCCACCCCCAGCCGCAGCCGCCGCCCACCCCGTTCCCAGGCCCGCGTCAGCCATGCCGCCGCCGCATGCGGCTGCGCCGGACACCCCAACGCATGTGCCAGAATGTTCGCCGTCCCCAGCGGTGGCGCCACCCCCAGCGCCGGCACCCTCTCGCCGCGCTCTTCCGCCCCCGCCACCATCTGCGCCAGCGCGTGCAGCGTCCCGTCCCCGCCGCAACCCAGCACCACCTCCACGTCGCGAGCCAGTTCCGTCCCAGCGCGCTCGCTGGTCTCCAGGTCCCAGCCCCGCGCCCTCAGTGCCTGTTGCAGTTGTCCCAGTTGTTCCCGCCGCCGCTGCGGATGCCGTCCCGCGGCAGGATTAAAGACCAGCAGCGCCCGTGGTCCGCTCAGAACTTACGCCGCCGCCCCTGCGCGCGCCCGCGACCAGTGCCCCAGTCCCGCCTGGCAGGCCGCATACAGACCGAACAGCGCACACGCATACACCAGATCCCCCGCCGCCGCGTTGCGGTAGAACGGCACCCCCATCGCGTAACAGGTCATCAGCCCGCCCAGCGTGTGCGGATACATCTCGCTCGTGATCCATACGCCAAAGTTGCTCACCACGAAAAACAGCGTCGAGCACCCGAACGTCACCCCCAACAGCCGCCCCAGCTTCACCTTCCCCTTCAGCGCCCACAACGCCACCGCCAGCACCAGCAGGTACGTTCCCCAGGTGAAATACTGATCCAGCCCTCCCGGCGCGTGATACACCCACAGGTTCAGCGCAAAATCGCTCGCCATCAGCGCCACGATCGGCACCCACAGGTTCTTGGTCTTCATATAGCAGCCCGCCAGCAGTAGCATGGCGATCACCGGCGTGAAATCCCACCAGTGCGGTAAAAACCTCATGCCCACGGCGCCCAGCACGAACAGCAAAATCAACATGGCTGCCTTCGTTCCCCTTTCCCTGCGGCCCTACTGCTGCCGCTTTCACAATACCGCGCTTTTTACGCGATGCCAACCCAATTTTCCCGGTTGGCGGCCTCGCTCAACCCGCCTTCTCCTTTGTTTTCCACCGTTTTCAGTTTGGCACGCGACGTGTATGGATCTGGCTAGGCGAGGTACACGAACATGCGTAAACGGAAACTTTTCGGATGGGTGCTCACGCTGGCGCTGGCAGGGCTTTGCAGCCTGCCCGCCGCCGCGCAATCCAACCAGAACAATCCAGCTCAATCCAATCAGGCCGATCAGGCTCAGTCCCAGCCATCCGCCACCCAGAAACCGCCCCTGCAACCGCAAATTCGTCAGGGCTTTTGGGGCCGCCTCAATCCCTTCGCTCGCAAAAAGTACGTTCAGGGACAGTTGTCCCCTATCCGCGGCCGCATTGACGAGCTCAGCGGCCTCAGTGCTGGCAACGCCCATTCCATTGCCGCCCTCAATGCTGAATCCAGTGCCGGCATTGCCAGCGCCAGCCAGCAAGCCCAGCAGGCTAACGACACCGCCAATGCCGCCCAGCAGCAGGTGCAGCAAGCCTCCAGCCACGCCGATCAGCTCGGTCAGCAGGTCGCCAACGTCAATACCACCGTCCAGGGCGTGGACCAATACCATGTCACCCAGCAGGCCGTCTTGCATTTTCAGCCCGGCGCGGCCAAGCTCAACTCCGCCACCCAGCAGGAGCTTGATTCCTTTCTCCAAAATCTGAATGCCACCAAGGGTTATGTCGTCGAGGTCACCGCCTACTCCACTCGTAGGGGCCGCGCTGGCGATCAGGCCAGTCTCGAATTGGCCAATACCGTCGTCCGCTACCTGGTACTTCAGCACAACGTCCCCCTCTACCGCATTTTCACCATGGGCATGGGCGACTCCGTCCCCGCTCAGCCGCAAATGGCCGCTGCCTCTCCTGCCCGTTCCACTCGCGGTGGCACGGTTGAAATCAAAGTTCTGGAAAACAGCCTTGCCGCCAACTCCGGCTCCTAGCCGTTTTCCATAGCCTGCAAAATAGGGGCGCTGCCCGCAGCGCCCCTTTTTTTTGTCCCGCCCCGCCCGCTTATACTCGGGATATGAGCGAAGAAGCTGTCATCATCACCGGGGTCCGCACTCCCGTCGGCCGTTTCCTTGGAGGTTTGGCCCCCTTAACCGCGCCCAAGCTGGGCGCCATCGTTGTGCGCGAAGTGGTGAAGCGCGCTGGCCTCCAGCCCGATCAGGTCGACGAGTGCATCATGGGTAACGTGGTCCAGGCCGGCAACGGCCAAAATCCTGCCCGCCAGGCGGCGCTGTTCGGCGGTCTTCCGCCCAAAGTCGCCGCCATGACCATTAATAAAGTCTGCGGCTCCGGTCTTAAGGCTGTCGGCTTGGCCGCTCAGGGCGTGCTGCTCGGCGATACCAGCATCGTCGTCGCCGGTGGCATGGAGTCCATGTCCAATTGCCCCTATCTCCTCCCCGGTGCCCGCACCGGCTATCGCATGGGCAATCAGCCCGCCGTGGATTCCATGATTCACGATGGCCTTTGGGACGTCTACGAAGACTTCCACATGGGCAACACCGCCGAGCTTGTCTCGGATAAATATCACGTCACCCGCCAGGAGCAGGACGAGTACGCGCTCGGCAGCCATCGCAAGGCGGTCGCCGCCATGAAGAATGGCTACTTCGCCTCCCAGATCGTGCCCGTCGAGATCCCCCAGAAAAAAGGCGCTCCCCTCGTCGTCTCCGAAGACGAAGGCCCCCGCGCCGACACCTCCCTCGAAGCCCTCGGCAAGCTCAAGCCCGCCTTCAAGAAAGATGGCACCGTCACCGCCGGCAACGCCCCCGGCGTCAACGATGGCGCTGCCGCCGTCGTCGTCACCACCGCCGCCCGCGCCCGCGAGCTGAACCTCAAGCCCCGTTTCCGCATCGTCGCCCAGGCCGTCAGCGGCCTCGAACCCAAGTGGGTCATGATGACCCCGGTCGAAGCCGTGCGCAAGCTCTGGGCCAAAACCGGCTGGAAAAACGAACAGGTGGATCTGTACGAGCTTAACGAAGCCTTCGCCGTCCAGGGCGTCGCCCTCATCCGCGAGCTCGGCCTCGACGCCGCCCGCGTCAACGTCAACGGCGGCGCCGTCGCTCTCGGACATCCCATCGGAGCCAGCGGCTGCCGCGTCCTGGTCACCCTCATGTACGAACTCGAACGCCGCCAGGCCCGCCGCGGCATCGCCGCCCTTTGTCTCGGCGGCGGCAACGCCGTCGGCATGGCCGTCGAGCGGTTGTAAACGGATCGCCCCATGACCAACTTCCAAACAGTCGCTGTCATCGGCGGCGGCACCATGGGCAACGGCATCGCCCACGTGCTCGCCAAGTTCGGCATCGGCGTCGTCCTGCTCGAGGCCAACGCGGATGCTCTCGCCGGCGCTCGCGCCACCATCGAAAAAAATCTCGGCCGTGAAGTCGCCAAGGGCAAGCTCGACGAAGCCGCCGCCCGCCAGGCGCTCGCCCGCATCTCCCCCTCCACCGATCTCGCCGCCGCCGCCCCCGCCCAGCTCGCCATCGAAGCCGTCCCCGAGCGCCGCGATCTCAAGCTCCCGCTGCTGCAAAAACTCGGCGCCCTGCTCGCCCCCGAGGCCATTCTCGCCAGCAACACCAGCTCCATCTCGATTACCGAACTCGCCGCCGCCAGCGGCCGCCCCGATCGCTTCGTCGGCATGCACTTCATGAATCCGGTGCCCGTCATGAAGCTGGTCGAGGTCGTTCGCGGCCTGCAAACTTCCGACGCCACCGTCGCCGCCGTTCACGACTTGGCCCTCCGCCTCGAGAAAACTCCGGTCGAAGTCCGCGATTATCCCGGTTTCATCTCCAACCGCGTCCTGCTTCCCATGATCAACGAGGCCGTCTACTGCGTCATGGAGGGCGTCGCCACGCCCGAGGCCATTGACGAAATCATGAAGCTCGGCATGGCCCATCCCATGGGCCCGCTCACCCTCGCCGATTTCATCGGCCTCGACGTCTGCCTCCATATCATGGAAGTTCTCCACGCCGGTCTCGGCGACGCCAAATACCGCCCCTGCCCCCTGCTGCGCAACATGGTCGCCGCCGGCTGGCTCGGCCGTAAATCCGGTCGCGGCTTCTACCGTTACTAGTCCACTCTGGCCCTCCTCCCTGCTCCCCCCCGCGGGGGGTTATTTCGCTTTATCTTCGCCTCATAGCCGTGCTATGATCCCCCCATGCTGGACGAACGCAGCCGCGCCCTTGAGGCCGCCCTCTCGCAAATCGAAAAGCAATTTGGCAAGGGTTCGATCATGCGCCTGGGCTCGCACGAAGCCATCGGTCCCATCGCCGTCATTCCCACCGGTGCGCTCTCGCTCGACGCCGCCTTGGGCGTCGGCGGCATGCCCCGCGGCCGCGTCATCGAAATCTTCGGCCCGGAATCGTCGGGCAAAACCACCCTGGCGCTCCAGGTCATCGCGCAGGCTCAAAAAGCGGGAGGCATGGCCGCTTTCATCGACGCCGAGCACGCCCTTGATCCCGGCTACGCCCGCAAGCTCGGCGTGGACGTCGACAATCTCCTCGTCTCCCAACCCGACTTCGGCGAGCAGGCGCTGGAGATTGCCGAGGCTCTGGTCCGTTCCGGCGCCATCGACGTGCTCGTCGTCGACTCGGTCGCCGCGCTGGTGCCCAAGGCCGAGCTCGATGGCGAAATGGGCGACTCCCACGTCGGCCTGCAAGCCCGCCTCATGTCCCAGGCCTTGCGCAAGCTCACCGGCCTGGTCTCCAAGTCCCACACCTCGATGATCTTCATCAATCAGATCCGGGAAAAAATCGGCGTCATGTTCGGCAGCCCGGAAACCACCACCGGCGGCCGCGCCCTCAAGTTCTACTCCTCTGTCCGCGTCGATATCCGCCGCATCGCCGCCATCAAGGACGGCGACACCGTCACCGGCAACCGCACCCGCGCCAAGGTGGTCAAGAACAAGGTCGCCGCTCCCTTCCGCGAAGCCGAATTTGACATCATGTATGGCGAGGGCATCTCCTCCACCGGCGATCTCATCGACCTCGCCGCCGCCCACAATCTCGTCGAAAAATCCGGCTCCTGGTATTCCTATCAGGGCGAGCGCATCGGCCAGGGCCGCGAAAACGCCAAGCAATACCTCACCGAACACGCGCAAATGTTCGCCGCCCTCGATCGGGAAATGCGCCAACGCCTGGGCCTGCCCTCCGCCCCTCTCGCCTCCGCCCCCGAACCCGCTCCCGCCGCCGCCGCCGCGCCTGCCCGCCCCGCTTCCGCCTCCGCCGCCTCCCGCCGCTCCTGACCGCCGCCGCCCGGAGCCCGCCCCGCTCCGGCTCTGTCACAATTTTGTCGATATTTTGTGACAAAAAAGTGTGTGCCTGCCACCCCAACCTTTTCCTCACCTGAGGACTCTATATATGCGTACGGAGTTAATCGCGAACGTATAGCATGTCCGCCACAGCCATCCAGCCCGACCCTCTCGCGCTCTTCCAGGCTCGCTGCGCCCACCGCCGCCGCGCTCGCTCCCTCAACCGCTCTCTCCGCGCCCTCGTCAACGCTGAATTCGATCGCCTCCCCAACCTCGGCGATTTTCACGCCTTCCTCGACCGCCACCACATCCCGCGCCGATCCGCCCGCCGCTTGCTTGCCCCCGCCCCAGGATCCAGTCCCCAGGATTTCGACGCCATCTTCCGCGATCAAACCCTCACCGTTCGCCTCCGTCCCAACCACCGCGCCATCCTCCAGCTCTGTGCCGATGTCCTCCAGTCCCGCCCCGCTCCGCTTGCTTTCGGCGCCATCGCCGTCGCCTGGCTCCGCTCCAACACCGCCGGCCTCGCCCGCCAGGAAATCGACGCCTTTCTGCGGCGTTTCTCCCCCGCTAACTCCCCCGATTGGTGCCTCCATCTTCCTCCCGTTTTGGTCCCCTCCTCCGTTTCCGCCCCCCGCAAACCCCCGCGTTCCGCCTTCTACCCTCCCGCCTCTGAAATCCCAGCCCTCTGGCCCGATCTGCGAGATGCCCGCCGCGCCCAACGCCTCGCCTCCCGTCAGTTAAAACCCCTCCTCCCCGACTTAGCCCTGCTCCTCGCCCGCAAGCACGTCGAACTTGCCCTCGCCGGCCGCTCCGGAGCCTTCCTTCCCTGGCTCCGCGCCAACGGTATCCCCCGCCGCACCGCCTATCGCCTGCTCAAAAGAAAAGACTTAAATTGTGCCAAACATGAATCCAACCCCACCGCCGACCTCGAGCTATTTTCCAACCATGCCCGCTTCCGTCTCTCCCCGATCGATTCCGCTATCACCCACCGCATCCTCCTGGACGCGCTCCAACGTCCCCAGCCCCGCGATTTTTCCGCCCTGATCGCCGCCGCTTTCATCAATCAGCTCCCCGACGGCCCCGCCCTCTCCACTGCCTTCGCCTGGTTCGACCACCCCGGCGCTGATCTCCCCCTCCCTCGCCTCTTTCACCCTAATCCGCGCTACTTCAACCGGGGAGCGCCCTGAACCTGCCCGCTTCCTACCCCCGCCGGCGAGCGACGGCGAGGGAGCGTGCACGAACGTACGTGACCGAGCCCGAGGCGACGGGCGCCAGTGGCGTCCGCGCCGCACTCGCCGTTTGACACTGGCCGCGCCCTCCTGCTACGATACTTAGGTTTTCACGAGGAGCTTGGCCGCACCGGCGCTGAGCCGGTGTGGTGTCGGTTTTCCCGTCGCTCAGCCGTGACGACAACCCCGCTCTCGCGGGGCTATGTCATGGCAGCCATGGCGAAACGGGGCTGGCCCGCTGATGGTTAATCGCTTTCGGCGGCGCCCGGCGCAACGTCGCTTGGATCTTGTGGGATCGCGGATTTTGGTTTTCCAGAGCTGTCTGCGGCGGTTTTGCGCCCGGACAGCGGGAGCAATGTACTGTGCCTACTTTCCACCAACTGGTGCGCGACGGCCGCGAAAAAGCCCGCTATAAAACCCCTTCGCCGGCGCTGCAGAGCTGCCCGCAAAAACGCGGCGTCTGCACGCGCGTCTATACCCAGACGCCCAAGAAGCCCAATTCCGCCCTGCGCAAGGTCGCGCGCGTGCGCTTGACCAACGGCATCGAGGTCACAACCTATATCCCCGGCATCGGTCACAATCTCCAGGAGCACTCCATCGTGCTGATCCGCGGCGGCCGCGTCAAGGATCTTCCCGGCGTCCGCTACCACGTCGTGCGCGGCGCCATGGATGCCATCGGTGTCGCCAACCGCAAACAGGCCCGTTCCAAATACGGCGCCAAGCGCCCCAAATCCTAGGCGAGGTTTACGAAGGATACCCATGCCGCGCAAAGGCTACATCGAAAAACGTGAGGTCCCGCCCGACGCCATCCACGACTCCCCTCTGGTGGAGAAGTTCATCAACTCCATGATGTGGGACGGCAAAAAATCCACCGCCCAGGCCATCTTCTACGGCGCCCTCGAACGCGTCGCCGAAAAAGCCCCCAAAGCCGCTCCCTCCGAGGCCGGCAATGCCGCCCCCGAACCCGGCGCCGATTCCCTCAAGCTTTTCCTCCGCGCCGTCGAAAACGTCAAGCCCGTCGTCGAGGTCAAAACCCGCCGCGTCGGCGGCGCCAACTATCAGGTCCCCGTCGAGGTCAATCCCACCCGCCGCGTCTCCCTCGCCGTTCGCTGGATCATCACCAACGCCCGCGCCCGCGGCGAAAAGGGCATGGTCGACAAGCTCGCCAATGAAATTCTCGATGCCGCCAACAGCCGCGGTGGCGCCGTCAAAAAACGTGAGGATGTGCATCGCATGGCCGAGGCCAACCGCGCCTTCGCCCATTACCGCTGGTAGACAGGAAGTTTTGTATTTCCATGGCTCGTAAAGTCCCGCTTCCGCGCAACCGCAACATCGGCATCATGGCCCACATTGATGCTGGCAAGACCACCACCACGGAGCGCATCCTCTTCTATACCGGCATCACCCACCGCATCGGCGAAGTGCATGAAGGCACCGCCACCATGGACTGGATGGCGCAGGAACAGGAACGCGGCATCACCATCACCAGCGCCGCCACCACCTGCTCCTGGCACGATGTCCGCATCAATATCATCGACACCCCCGGCCATGTCGACTTCACCGCCGAGGTCGAGCGCTCCCTGCGCGTACTCGATGGCGCCGTCGCCATCTTCGATGGCGTCCACGGCGTCGAGCCGCAGTCGGAAACCGTCTGGCGCCAGGCCGACAAGTACGGCGTGCCCCGCATCTGCTTCGTCAATAAGATGGATCGCGCCGGCGCCGATTTCGCCCACGCCGTCGGCACCATCCATACCCGCCTCCACGCTCCCGCCGTCGCCATCCAGATTCCCATCGGCCACGAGGACGGCTTCCGCGGCGTCGTCGACCTGCTCACCATGCAGGCCATCACCTGGCGCGACGAGACCCTCGGCGCTGCCTTCGACCTCGGCGACGTTCCCGCCGAGGTTGCCGATTTGGCCCATACCTGCCACGAGCAGATGGTCGAGCGCATCGTCGAATGCGATGACACCCTGCTGGAAAAGTACATGAATGGCCAGCCCATCTCCCCCGAGGAGCTCAAGGCCAGCCTGCGCCGCTCCGTCATCGCCATGAAGCTGTTCCCGGTGCTGTGCGGTTCTTCGTTCAAGAACAAGGGCGTGCAGCCGCTGCTCGACGCCGTCGTCGACTACCTGCCTTCCCCCCTCGATGTGCCCGCCGTCACCGGCCTCGACGAACAAGCCCGGGATGCCACCCGCCCCGCCGGCGACGACGCTCCCTTTGCCGCGCTCGTGTTCAAGATCATGACCGATCCTTTCGTCGGTCAACTGGCCTTCATTCGCGTCTACAGCGGTCATCTCGACACCGGCATGTCGGTGTGGAACTCCACCCGCCAGAAGCGCGAGCGCATCGGCCGCCTGCTGAAAATGCACGCCAACAAGCGCGAGGAAATCAGCGATGTCTGGGCCGGCGATATCGCCGCCTGCGTCGGCCTCAAAACCGTCTCCACCGGCGACACCATCTGCGACGAAGACCACCCCATCCTGCTCGAATCCATCGAGTTCCCCGTCCCGGTCATCGATGTCGCCGTCGAACCCAAAACCAAGGGCGATCAGGAAAAAATGGGCCTGGCCCTCGCCAAGCTCGCCCAGGAAGATCCCACCTTCCGCGTCCATACCGATACCGACACTGGCCAGACCATCATCAGCGGTATGGGCGAGCTCCATCTGGAAATCCTCGTCGACCGCATGCTGCGTGAGTTCGGCGTCGAAGCCAACGTCGGCAAACCCCAGGTCGCCTACCGCGAAACCATCCGCCAGAAAGCCGAAGCCGAGGGCAAGTACATCCGCCAGACCGGCGGCCGCGGCCAGTACGGACACGTCAAGATCACCATCGAACCCGCCGAACCCGGCGCCGGCTTCCTCTTTGAAAACGACATCGTCGGCGGCGCCATCCCCAAGGAGTTCATCAAGCCGGTCGAAAAGGGTATCGAGGAGGCCATGGAAGGCGGCGTCCTCGCCGGCTATCCCATGAAGGACATCAAGGTCTCGCTCTTCGACGGCAGCTTCCACGAAGTCGACTCCAGCGAAATGGCCTTCAAGATCGCCGGCTCCATGGCCTTCAAGGAAGCCGCCAGACGCGCCAAACCCGCCCTGCTCGAACCCATGATGAAGGTCGAAGTCGTCGTCCCCGACGAGCAGAACTATATCGGCGCCATCACCGGCGACCTCTACCGCCGCCGCGGCCGCATCGAATGCACCGAACCCCGCGCCGGCAGCCAGGTCATCCGCGCCCTCGTCCCGCTCAGCGATATGTTCGGCTACGCCACCGATATGCGCTCCGCCACCCAGGGTCGCGCCTCCTACACCATGCATTTTGCCCATTACGAAGAGGTCCCCAAGGCCCTCTCCGAGGAAATTATGGCCCGCGTTCATGGCCGCGAGGTCAGGAAGTAACGAAGGAGCAAGAACGACTATGGCGAAAGAAAAATTTGACCGTTCCAAACCGCACGTGAACGTGGGGACCATCGGCCACATCGATCACGGCAAGACAACGCTGACGGCGGCGATCACGAAGGTATTGGCGAAGCACGATCCGAAGAA
>JBOGKM010000120.1:0-1568 GCA_050747745.1 Terriglobales bacterium | reverse complement strand
TTCCCCCTTCCCAGAAGGGGAAGGGACTGTGTTGGGAGTCAAGGGTTTGCGGGGCATAGGGGGCTCCACTGAGAGTTTGTGAAGGAATTAAGTTTTGGGTTTCGGGTCGGGGCATGATGATTAGTTCGATCAACTCAGGATGGTGCTTTGGGGCCGGGTGCTTGGCGAGCCGGGTTCGGTGATGGAGTTGGCACCCTCACAGCCAACCCATGCTGAGCGCCCGCGTCAGGTTGTAGGCCAGCGCCGCGAGCAGCGCCACGCTGAGCACCTTGTTGCTGCCGCGCACCAACAACCGGTCGAGCCCGCGCCAAGTCTTCAAGTCAGCGTTGACCGTCTCGGCGGTGGCGGCGCGTTGCCGGTAGATCAGTTGGCCTTCGGGCGAGGCCATGCGCTGTCGATAAGCGGCGAGCGCGGGCGAGTCGTCGGGCTGCGGCGTGAGCGGGTCGATGTGATAGCTGCGGTTGTTGCGCGGCGGTACGAACGCGTCCACGCCGCGCGCGGCGGCGTGCTCGATCGCAGCGAAGTTCAGGTAGCCGCCGTCGGCCAGATGTTGCGCGGGCAAGGCTTTGGTGCGCCGCTCAATCTCCACCAGCATCGGCTCCAACTGCTGGCTGTCGGCGCCGGCATTGGTCACCCGCACCCCCACGACGATGCGGCTTTCGGTGTCGGTGGCCAACTGCAGGTTGTAGGCGGGACGGAAGCCGCCGTCGCCCAGCTTCATCACTCGCGCCTCCGGGTCGGTGATAGAGAGCCGGGTCTCGGTCTGTCGCTGCGGGGGAGTGTAGGTCTGGGCCTTGTGCGTGCTGAGCTGGGCGAACTGCTCGAGCGCCTGGGCGCAGCGCTGCTCGTACTCACGTGCCGCCCGCTCGCGCGCCGCCTGCTGGCGCGCGCTGCGCTGCGGGTCAGGGGGTTCTTCCGCCGCCTTGAGTTGGGCGATATGGGCGCGCGCCTCTTTGAGGCAGCGCTCAAGCGTGGACCGGCGCCGGAACGACGCCGCGCCGGCGCTGGCCCGCACCCGCGTGCCGTCCCTTCGGCAAAGCTCAGGGCAAGCTCTGCGCCACCCGATAAAGCGTCACCAGCCGGCGGCTCATCAGCGCGGCCAACAACTGCGTCATCAGCTCATCGAGCGCCATCTGATGCGCAGTGCGAAAGTCGCTGAGCGTGTGGTAGTTCACGTTCACGCCGCCGCAAATCCAGCGGTAGGCCGCGTGCGCCTGGCACAAGCGCGCGATCTCGCGGGCGCTGTTCACGCCCTGGCTAATTGCGTATAGCCACAGCGCCAACAGCACCCGTGGGTCGGTTGCATCGCGTCCCGCGACGCCCTCGCGGGCCTTGATCGCCGCACAGAACCGGCTCAGGTCCAGCTTCTCCAGCACCCGCCAAATCGCCCGCGCCGGATGCTCCGGCTCAATCAAGCCGTCCAGCTCCGTAGGCTGAAGGATCAACTGTTTACGATTGGGTTCGCGCAGCCGCACCGCCTCTTCCATCACCACACCTCCGCCGCCTCCTTCATCCCAGCTGCCACGGAAAAAGCGATCCCTCCGCCAAAAAATTCACAAACTCTGAGC
>JBOGKM010000119.1:0-54053 GCA_050747745.1 Terriglobales bacterium | reverse complement strand
GCCACGACCGGCGCCTTCACGCTGATGAATCGGGCGGTCGCAAACCCCGCTCGAGCCTGAGCTCCCAAAGTGATTGTCAACAGTGCCACGCATACGCTGCAAACGGAAAGCTTCACCATGTCACCTCCATAGATTTGCACAGTAAAAACCCAGTCACCAGTACTACTACCTGGAGGGGCTTTTGAGTTCGGGAGAGGATCCGTACTGACGCCTATGACGACCACATGCGCGGGGCGCCGAGGGGAGGGGGTCGGGTTTCGGATCGCCTTATCTCCTATCCCGGCGGACGAGCTGGTGGCTAGTAGTAGATGAACAAGTAGCGGGCGATGAGGTTGATGCCGGTCAAATCCGGCGACGACGACAGGGCGCTGTAGAAGGCGATCTGGTTGCCGCCGGTCTGGTCGGTGATCACGCCTCCGTAAAGCTGGAGGGCGCGCATGATGGCTTTCACCGCGGTCGAGGCGTCGAGCGAACTGATATCCACGGAGGGATCGAAGCGGATCTTGGCGCCCTCGCGGAACACGGCGCCGGGCACCGAGCCGTCGTGCTTATCGGCGGGGGATTGGTGGCCGATCTGGGTGTCATCCATGTCGCCGGGCACGACGACACTGAGCGCATGGTTGAGGCAGGTGGCGCAGTCGAGTTCGCCGGGAAGAATGTCGCCCGCCAAGCCGGTGATGTCGGCGGCGGTGGTGCCGGGGGTGCCGTTGCCATCGAGCGAGCCTTCGACGATATGGCCGATGTTGGTGCCGGCAGGCTGGCCGCCGGCATTCACGTAGAGCTGCCAGAAATCGTAGTAGTTGCCGGTGGAGGTGTCGACGATCACCAGGTGGCCGTCATCGAAGCCCCAGCCGCCGGTCGAGGGATGATATCCATCCGCCGGGTTGGGCACGCAGAAGCGATCCTGGAGATTGTATTTGAGCGTGTCGGTGAAGATGGTGCAACCGTGGCTGCCATCGGTGTACTGGACGGGATAATCGTAGCCGCCGGTGTGGGTGTTGAGCATGATGGGCAGCCGGCTGGTCACAGTGCTGATGTTCAACCCGTCGCCGGAGGGGGCGGTATACAGCCAATCGGCGGAGGGGGAAGGGAAGAGGCGGGCGGCCGGAGGCGGATCGGAAGGCGGCTGGGACGGCGCCGACTGCGGCGGATCGGGAGCAGGCGCGCCGGCGCGGTTGGGGATGGGGCCACCGCCGCAAGCGATGAGGCTGGCGGCGGCGGCAAGGAGGAGCAAACGATGACAGTACTGCATGAACCGGTAGCGATTAGCCCTTTCCGGCGAAGTGGCGCAACCACAAACCGGCAACTCCAGCGTAAAAACCAGGGCGGCGCTCGCCAGCCGGTCAAAACCCCTAACTCGCTCCGAAAATTCCCCGAAGTTGCACGGCCACCTCTTGCTGGAGCCGCGTTTCGCCTGACAGGCGCCGGCCATGGGCGGGGATGCCGCATATCGCCCCGCCCGAAGAGTTGAGGGTTAGTAGTAGATGAACAGGTGCTGGCCGATCAGGTTGATACCGGTGGTATCGGGCTGGGTGGGCAGGTCGGTATAGAAGAGAATGCCGTCGGCACCGGTCTGGTCGGTGATCAGGCCGCCATAGAGTTGCAGGGCGCGCAAGATGGCTTTCACCGCGGTGGAGGCGTTCAGGGTGCTGACGTCAACGGAGGGATCGAAACGGATCTTGGCGCCCTCGCGAAACACCGCGCCCGCCACGGTGCCATCGCTGGAGGTGATCGGACCCTGATCGCCCTTCTGGGGAGCGTTCATGGTTACCGGCACGACCACGTTGAGGGCGTGATTGAGGCAGGTGACGCAGTCCAACTCGCCGGGCAGGATGTCGCCCGCCAGGCCGGTGATCTCGGCGGCGGTGGTACCGGGATTGCCGCTGCCGTTCAGGGAGCCTTCCACGAGTTTGCCCACGTTGGTGCTGGTGGGCTGTCCCTGGGTGTTGACGTAGAGCTTCCAGAAGCCGTAGTAGTTGTTGGTTGCGGTGTCGACGATCACCAGATGACCGTCGTCGGCGCCCCAGCCGCCGGTGGAGGGCCAGTAGCCGTTGGGCGGGTTGGGCACGCAGATCTTGTCCTTGAGGTTGTACACGAGGGTATCGGTAAAGGTGGTGCAGCCGTGCGTGGCATCGGTGTAGGCGACCGGAAAATCAAAGCCGCCGTCATGGGTATTGAGATAAAAGCCCATCTTGGAGGTGACGCCGCTGATGTTCAGTCCCGTGCCGGTGGGCGGCGCGTAGAGCCAGTCGGCCGCCGGGGCAGGGAACAGCCGCGCCGCGCTCGCCGGCGGCGGCGTGGTCGTGACGGGTGTACCCGTGGTCGTCACCGTCTGCACCGCCGCCTCCAGATCCACCTGTGTGTCGTAAGCCGATTCCGCTTGTACCTGATACGCGGTGCCGGGCTGCAGGCCGGTCACGGTAACGCTATGGCTGGTGGTAAGCGCCCAGGTTTCGGCCGACTCTGTGAGCGTTCCGGCGCCGTAGCGCAACTGGGTGTTCAGCGGCTGGCTGGTGGTCCAGGTGATGGTAAAGCCGGTCTGGGTGACCTGCGAGATTTGCGGCGTGGAGAGCGCGGGCGCACCGGCGCCATGCCAGCGCGCGGGCACGTGAATGCGCGCGCGCATACCCTGGGCGGACAGACAGATTCCCAGCAGCAGACAAACAGCGGTTAATCTCACTTCCCATGTCCTCGTCTCTTTCGAGTACGAAGCGGCGTTGCAGTGAGATTAGGTTGGGAGACAGCTCCGCCGTCCTGAGTGAAACCCTGAGTAGCGGCGAAGAATGTTCCTAGTGGACGGCGGCGGCGGGCGTGGCGGTGCCGGCGTACAGGCCGTTGAACAGGAGCTTGAAGCTAGCGTGGGGCTGGGCGCGGAAAGTGACTTCCGGTCCGATGGCGTAAACCATGCCCAGGCCGATGCGACCGGCGACAATCGCCGCCGTGCCGTTGAGGTAGCCTTCCCCGTTGGCCCAGCCGCTCACCAGGGTGTGGCCGCCGCTGAACCAGCCGGCGACGGCGGGATCGAGGGTGGCGTTGGGGACGGTATGGAAGACGGGGTCGTGGTCAAAATCCACGTCGACGTAGCTGCCCATGCCGTAGGCGATGGGATCGTGATTGTCGAGCGACATCCGCAGGAGCGAGCCGGGAATATAGAATTTTTGATTCGGCAGGGGCTGCATGTGACCATTCCTGCCCATCTCCACCAGGGCGCTGGTAATGGGCAGTCCCACCGCCTGGGCGAGCGAGCTGCCGCTGCCGATGGTGAGCAGGGTGCCTCCGGCTTGGACAAAGGCCTTCAGCGGCGCTACATCTTCGGGTCCGATCGATCCCATGCGCAGGCGGTATTTTTCCGGCACCGTCGCCAGTTCCGCCGCTGTTGGTTGCGGGCGGCGGAAGAGGAAGCCGCGGCCGCCGCGTCGCGGCAACCCGGAGTCCACAAACACCAGCACGTCAAACTTGGCGTTGAGATTGCCGGCCGCCAGTTCCTGGGGCCAGACGCGCTGGTAGGGGAATTCGTACTGATCGAACATCCAGCGCACCCAGCCCGAGGGCATGCTGCCGCCGTATTGATCGTAAAGCCCGATGCGGATGGGATGGAGCTGGAGCGCGGAGCCCGCGGGCGGGCCGGCCAGGCCTTCGGCGCGCACGCCCAACTGGCGGCCCGCCGACTCGACCAGCGCCTTCACGCCCGGCGCCGCGGGCACGTAAATGGCGCCCGTGCCGAGGTCCTGTCCCTGGGCGCCGGTTTGCGGGGTTTGCATCCAGTAAACGGCATCGCCCGCCTGCATCAGACGGTTGATCAGAATGAAGGCGTTGTCGATGCGATGACTGATGAGATATCCGGCCGGGTTGGCCGCGCCGCTGACCGCGTAGCTCGGCATCGGCTGCAACTGGCCGAAGGGCAGTTGCTGCAAGGGTCCGCTGAATGCGTCCAGCTCGCGGGTGAACTGCACCCCCATCTGATCCGCCAGGGTCCAGCCGGCGGTGTCGTAGGGCGGCACCGGCGGACCGCCAGGATAGGCCAGATCGTTGGGATAATTCTGCGGCTCGAACATGTCGAGCACGTAAGGACGGTCAGCCTGGGCGGTCATCACGACGTAGCTGCCGGCCGGAAAACTCTGCCCGTTTACGGTGAAGTCGCTGGTGGCACGCTCGATTTCGGTGCCATTTTTGATCAGCGCATTTACGAATTTGGTTGCGGTGGCGAAGTCGTGCTGGTCGCTGGGAATGATGTAGCCGCGCGGATCGCGGTAGGCGGGGTTGTGCAGGACGGTGGTGTAGAGCTCGGGGTTGATGCTGCGCCGCATGAAGCCGTAAGGCGAGGGCGTGCTCACCATGCCGCCCGGCTGCTTCGCCGCCGCCTCCAGCGCGGCAATGCGGTTGGGGGTGATCGTCCAGGAATCCTGGCTGCCCTGCTGGATCTGCCCGTGCGCCATCACCCAGATGTCATAGAGCAGCAGCGAGCGGTTGCGCGAGGCGTAGTCGAGCACGGCGCGGTTGTTCTGCATGGCGTAGGCGATGGACTGGCGGTAATGCCACAGCTGGGGGACGATGGGCAGCGGCCAGTCGCTGGAGGGGAGCTGGAACTTGGGCACCAGCGGAATCTGGGTGGGATTGGGTTCGCCGATCACTTCCGTCAGCAGGCCGATGATGTTGTGGAAATAGGATTCGGTGCGGATGCCGCCATCCCACCAAGTCGAATAGGGCGCACCCTTGCGTTGCACCGATCCGCCCATGCCGTGCGCCACCAGATTGGCGTGCATGGCCGCGCCCAGCTCCTCGATGTCGAGCGGAATCAGCGGATCAAAGTTGTAGTTGAACGGATCGCGGAAGGGCGGCATGAAAATCACCGTGCCCGCCGGCCCGGCCTGATGATGGTCGTAGATGATTTCCGGAAACCAGACTTCGAACATCTGCCGGTTGAAGTCGGCGGTCTCCTTCATGTTCGACATGTAAGAGTCGCGGTTGTCGTCGTGGCCGATGTACTTGTTGAACAGGGTGGGCAGGCCGGGCGCCATGGTGCGCTGATCGGGCGTGGGGATGCGGTTCCACCAGTCGGCGACTTCCTGCTCGCCGTCGGGGTTCATGGGCACGATGAGGGCGATGTCGTCGCGGCGGATGCGTTGCATCTCGGCACCGTTGTCACTCACCATCACGTAGACTTGCTGGATCAACTGCTCGAAGCCGACGGTTTCCGTGGCATGGACGCCGCCGTCAATCCAGACCACCGCCTTGCCCTGGTTGGCCAGCGTCTGCGCCTCGGCCGCGTTGCTCACCTCGCCGCGAGCGAGGCGGACATTAAGGTTGCGGTAGTAGTCGAGTTTGCGCATGTTTTCCGGCGAGGAGATCACCGCCATCCACATTTGGCGGCCCTCTTCGGTGGGGCCGATATCCACCAGCTTCATGCAGTTGGTTTCGGTGGCCAGCTTTTTCCAGTACGCCACCGCCTGGCTGTAACTTGCCTCCTGCCAGTCGTCGCCGATATTGAAGCCGAAAAACTCCTCGGGGGTGGTCAGGTGCGCGGCCGGGTGCGTCGGGGACGGCGAGTGGCGGCGGTGGCGCTGGGCCAGAACCGGCAGCGCGGTCAGCAGAAGGGCCAGAGGCAAAGCGAGGAGCGGAAGGCGGCGGGTCATAGGCGGGATCTCCAAAAAGGTCAATGCCGCCTAGCAGGGTACAACAAAGGTGGACTGGAAGTGCAATGTTTCTCCCGTCATGGACGGATTTTGGAACGCCGCCGCCGGCGCTCCGTTCTTGACTAGCGGAGGTGGCGTAAAATACTGCCAATGCATGTAGCGCTTCAGAACCGCCGCGAGCGGGCCACCGCCGGGTTTTCGCTGATAGAGCTGCTGATTGCCGTGGCGATCATTATGATCATCATGGCCGTTGCCATCCCGAATCTAGAGAAACTGCGCAAGAACACCAACGCCACGGCCGCGGAGGGCAATCTCAAAACGCTAGCGACGGTGCTGAACGCCTACGCCACTGAATACCCCAACGTGGGATATCCGCCTACGCTGAAGGCACTGGGTCCGCCGGCGGCGGGCACGCCCGCCAGCTCGAGCGCGGCCGACCTGATCGATAGCGTCATGGCCGCCTCCGGCACCTCGCCCAAGCAAGGCTACATCTATACCTACACGCCCAGTTCGGGCACGCCCAGCAGCGGCTACACGGTTGCGGCGATACCGCAAAACGGCGCGGGGACGCGCTACTTTTTCATGGACGAGGACGGCGCCATTCACTTCAGCGATAACTCGCCGGCCACAGCAAGCAGCGCGATCATGCAATAGGGGCGCATGCGGCGCCTGTTGAGCATTGTGGCCTTGCTTGCGATCGCCGCCGGGGCAACGCGATCCCTGGCGCAGACGGTGCCGCTGCACCTGGCGGTGGAGACGCTGGACAGCCGCTACAACTCGATAAGGAACTGGGAAGCGGAGTTCACGCAAATCTACACTTCCGGCCTGCAGACGCGCACGGAAAGCGGGCGGCTGTATTTGCAAAAACCGGGCCGGATGCGGTGGGACTATAGCGATCCCGTCCACAAGGTTTTTTTGGTGGCGCAGAACCGCGTCTTCCAGTACGCGCAGGGCGGCAATGAGGCCACGGTCACGAAAGTCCAAAACTTGAGCGATTTACGCACGCCGCTGCGTTTTTTGCTGGGGCATACCGAGCTGGCCAAGGAGCTGAACGAGCTCAGCTTCAGCGGTTTGGAGCCCTGGCACAAGGGTGACATGGTGATACATGGCGTGCCAAAGCAGGCGGTAGGGGAGGCGGGATGGCGGGAGCTGTGGATCGAGTTCACGCCGCAGTACCGGATTGTGCGGCTGCTGATTCTGGGGCTGGATGGTTCGCAGAACGACCTTCGCTTCTCCGGGATCCGGGTGAACATGCGGCTGCCCGGGGGGATTTTCGACTTTAAACCGCCGGCGGGAGTCAAAGTCATACCCGGGGGCGGGTAGAGCATTTTTCCGAACGCGCAGACGGCGGCGGGCCTCTTTAGGTAGGAGGGAGGTGTGTGCGGGGGGGGGCAAAACTGCTCTGCCAAACTGGGTGAACTCCTGCCGTCCCTTCCGGCGATTCCGGTAGCGTTCCATGCCCACATTCGTCATTACCGCCCTGAACGACCGCGGGCAGCGCCTGCACCAGACCGAATCGGCGGCCTCGGAGCTGGAGGTCCGCGACCGGCTGCTGGCCCAGGGATACCTGGTGCAGTCGGTGCGGGCGCAGCGGGGACGCAGCGGGCAGCGGCGCGGGCGGGTGGCGATGGACAAATTCCTGGTATTCAACCAGCAGTTTCTGACGCTGGTGAAGGCGGGGCTGCCCATCCTGCGCTCGCTGGAGTTGCTGCGCACCCGGGCGCGCGACGAAAAACTGGAGGCGATGCTTTCGCGCGTGCATGCGCGGGTGCAGGCCGGGGATCTGCTCTCACGCGCCTGGGCGCAGGAGCGCTCGGTGCCGGAAATCTATACCACCACGCTGATGGCGGGCGAGCGCAGCGGCAACCTGGAGGAGGTGCTGCAGCGCTTCATCCAATACCAGCGCATGGCGCTGGGGCTGAAGCGCAAGCTCACCAGCTCGCTGGTGTATCCCGCCTTTCTGATGTGCGTGGTGGTGGCGGTGCTGGTATTCCTGGTGACCTACGTGGTGCCGCAGTTCGCGGCGCTGTACGCCTCGCTGGACGCCACGCTGCCCACCATCACCGTCATTGTGCTGCAGATCGGGCTGCTGGTGCGGCACGACTTCGGCTACATCGTGCTGGCGGTGGCGGCGCTGGTGCTGGCCGCCGTCTATGGCGGGCGGCGGGAGGGGGTGGCGCGGTTTCTCGACAGTGCGGCGCTGAAGGTGCCGCTGCTTGGGGATCTTTACTGGAAATACCAGGTGGCGATGCTGTGCCGCACGCTTTCGACGCTGCTGCTGGGGGGTCTGCCGGTGGTGCAGGGGCTGGAGACGGCGGCCAGCGCGCTGCGCAGTCCCAAGCTGCGGGAGGGGCTGCGGGTGACAGTGCGGGAAGTGCGGGAAGGGAAGACCATAGCCTCGGGGCTGGGCGGCCATCACGTGGTGCCGCGCCTGGCGGTGGAGATGGTCGAGGTGGGGGAAAGCACGGGTGCGCTGCCGCAGATGCTGGCCTCGGTGGCGGAATTTTTCGATGAAGATCTGTCCAACAACATGACGGCGCTGCTGCAGTTGATCGAGCCCGCGATTCTGATCGTGGTGGGAGTGGTGGTGGCGCTGATCCTGATCTCGCTCTATCTGCCCATTTTTGCGCTGGGCGCGAGGATCCAGCAATGAGCAGCACGCCTGCCGCCAACCCAGCCGCGGCCGCGGGCGGGGAACGGGAGCAGGCACAGAAACTGGCGCGGCGCTATCACTGTCCGCTGGTCGAGCTGCGGCATTTTCCCATCTCGCCGGACCTGTTCCGCTCGGTGCCGGTGGAGATGATGTTCCGCTACCACTTCGTGCCGCTGGAAAGCGACGAGCATACCCTCACCATCGCCATCGCCGATCCCAGCCAACTCATGCTGGCCGACGAAGTGGGACTATTGCTGGGCAAGCGGGTAGTGATGCGGGTGGCGACGGCGGGAGAAATCGAAGAGATTCTGAAGAAGAACGAGCAGTCGCAGCGCGTGCTGGAGCAGGCGACGGAAGGGTTCACGCTGGACGTGCTGCGCGCGGACGACAGCAACGACGAGACGATTTCGATCGAGCGCCTGACCGCGGCGGGCAACATCAACCCAATCATCAAGCTGGTGGACACGACCATTTTCACGGCGCTGGAGCGGCGGGCGAGCGACATCCACATCGAGACCGGCGATGCCGAGGTGAACGTCAAGTACCGGATTGACGGGGTGCTGCAGCCGGCGCTGGCGCCCATCGCCAAGGAGTTTCACAGCCCGATACTGAGCCGCATCAAGGTCATGAGCGAGCTGGACATATCCGAGCGGCGGGTGCCGCAGGACGGGCGCTTCCGGGTGCGCTACAAGGGCCGGGCGATTGACTTTCGGGTCTCGATCATGCCCAGCATCCACGGCGAGGATGCGGTGTTGCGCGTGCTCGACAAGGAGGCGATGAGCGAGAAATTCCGCAACCTGACGCTGGACGTGGTCGGCTTCGAGCCGGCCGATTTGCGCAAATTCCGCCGCTACATCCGCGAGCCCTACGGCATGGTGCTGGTGACCGGGCCGACGGGCAGCGGCAAGACGACGACGCTGTACGCAGCGCTGAACGAGATCCGCTCGATCGAGGACAAGATTATCACCATCGAGGATCCGGTGGAATACCAACTGCAGGGGGTGACGCAGATCCCGGTGAACGAGAAAAAGGGACTGACGTTCGCGCGCGGCCTGCGTTCGATCCTGCGCCACGATCCGGACAAGATCATGGTGGGGGAGATCCGGGATGCGGAAACCGCGCAGATCGCCATCAACAGCGCGCTCACCGGGCACTTGGTGTTCACCACGGTGCATGCCAACAACGTGGTGGACGTGATTGGGCGGTTTCTCAACATCGGGGTGGAACCGTACAACTTCATCTCCTCGCTGAACTGTATTCTGGCGCAAAGGTTAGTGCGGCTCATCTGCCCGTCGTGCCGGCACGCCGTCCGCTATTCGGCGGAGGTGCTGGAGGCGAGCGGGCTGACGGGAGAATGGCGCGAGCGCGACTTGTTCGAGGGCCGCGGCTGCATGGAGTGCGCGGGGACGGGATTCCGCGGGCGCACCGCGATCCATGAGCTGCTGGAGCTGACCGACACGGTGCGGGAGACCATCCTGGCCAAGCGGCCCTCGTCGGAAATCCGGCGAGTGGCGCGGCAGGAAGGGATGAAATTTTTGCGCGAGAGCGCGCTGGAGCGCGTAGCGGCAGGACTGACCACGCTGAAGGAGATCAACAAGGTGACCTTCATCGAGATGGCGCGCTGAGGGCATGGCCGTGCTGCAACAGTTGCGGGCCCGGTTTGAGGCCTTCACGGCGGCGCCGACGCCGGTGCTGGCGGTGGAAATCGCGGCGGGGCACGTGGCAGCGGGGCGCCGTCAGGGCTCCGGATCGGGCAAGCTGGAGGGGGTGCGGGTGGGCGCGCGGGCGCTGGCGCCGGGGCTGGTCAGGGCATCGGCGGCGCAAGCCAATCTGGCGGATGCTGCGGCGATTGCGGCCGAGCTGCGGCCGCTGCTGGGAGCGCTGGAAGGGGCTGGCGGCGAGGTCACGCTGCTGCTGCCGGACCTGACGGCACGGCTGGCGGTGCTGAGCTTTGACGCGCTGCCGGCCAAGACGGCGGAGCTGGAGCCGCTGGCGCGCTTCCGGCTGCGCAAGAGCCTGCCGTTTGCCGAAACCCAGGCGGTGATGTCCTGCCAGCCCCTGAGCGGCACGAAGCTGTTGGTGGCGTTTGCGGACCGGGCCCGGGTGGACGAGTACGAAAATTGCCTGGAAGCGGCGGGCGCGCATGCGGCCACGGTATTGCCCTCGGGGCTGGCCTGCCTGGCGGCGCATGCGGCGCTGGAGGACGCCAGCCTGCTGCTGCGGGCCGATTCCGGCTGCCTCACCAGCGCGTTTTGCCGGCAGGGGCGGGTGGAATTTTTTCGGGCGCTGGAGATCGGCGCGGCGGTGGATTTTGACGCCGTGTTTCCCTCGGTGGCGTACTTTCGCGATGACTGGGAAGCGTGCGGGCATGCCGGCGAGCCGCTGCTGTTTACCGCCGGGCTGAGCGAGGGATTGCGGCAGCAGTTGGCGGAGGAAGCGCCGTGGGCCCGGCTGCGGGAGGCGGAGGCAGCGGTGGCGGTGCTGCCCGACAGCGTGCAAGAGTCGGGGGCGCTGCTGGCGGTGGCGGGAGCGCTACGGGGACGCTTCGTATGATGCGAATCACGGTGAACCTGGGCCGCCGTCCGGCGGAGAACCTGCGCCGGGTGCGGCTGGTTTGGGGGGGGGCGCTGGCGGTGCTGGCGGTGGCGCTGGCCGCGCTGGCGGGGACGGCGTTGCTGGGCTGGCGCGGCAGCCGCCGCATTCAGGCAGAAACGGCGGCGCTGCGCGCGCAGATGGCGCCGCTGGAAATGGCCGCCCGCAACGCGCGCGCTCCCCTGGCGGATGCCCGCACGCGGGCAGTGATGGCGCAGGCACAGTATCTGAACCAGCTCATTGATCGCAAGAGCGTTTCCTGGACCGAGTTGTTCGAGGAGCTGGAGCAGATTCAGCCGCCCGGAGTGGAGCTGATTTCGCTGCGCCCGCTGCAGCGCAACGGCCAGAACGCGGTGGATTTGCGTTTCGCCAGCCGCAGTTTTGGCCCCGCGCTGGCCTATGTGCAGGCGCTGGAGAACTCGGGCGATTTCGCCGAGGCCAGCGTGGAGCGAACGTCGGAAGCAGCGGGGACACCGGGCCGCGCGCAGCGCGCAGGGGCGGGCGAAGCGCCGCGCTTCCAATTCGAGCTCACCGCCCTGTACCAACCCCAGGGAGGGCAGCAGCCATGAGCCACCTGCGGCGCCATCTGCAAATCGCCGGTGGAGTGGTGCTGGCTTGCGACCTGGCGCTGGCGGGGTGGCTGCTGTCGCCGCGCGCGCCCTCGCAGCCGGCCACGCGGCAACAATTGCTGCGGGCACAGTCGGAGCAGATCGCGCTGCGAGGGGAACTGCATCAGCTTCGTCAACTGCGGGGGCGGATTCAAACCAGTCAGCAGCAAATCCAGGAGTTGATGGCGGAGGGCATTCCCGGCGAGCGGGAGGCGAGCTCGAAGCTGCTGGCCGAGTTCAGCCGCATCGCCGGCACCAGCGGGGTCGAGGTGTCCGGCACCGCATTCCTTCCCGACAAAAAGGCGGAGTTCGGCCTGCGCCGCATCGCCATCAGGCTACAGGTGGCGGGAGGGTACGAAGGCGCGGTCGAGTTTCTGAACGGCCTGGAACGCTCGCCCATGTTCTTCCTCATCAACCAGGTGAGCGTCAGCGGCGGGCATGCCGCCGGGGCGCCCAGCGAACAGGTAAGGCTGCAGGTGCGGCTGGAAGCCTACGAGCAGGCGGGGAGATCGTGAAGCTAGGGGCGGAAAAGAAGTCGGAAGTGATCGTGCTGGTGGTATTGCTGGTGACCGCCGCGCTGCTGCTGGGACGGGAACTGCTGTCCGGCGGCGGCGGGGACACGGGCGCGGCAGTGGCGGCCACGGCCATGGCGGGGGGCGGGACGGGCGCAGCGGCCGCGGCGCCGCTGACCAATCTGGATCCGAGGTTGCACCTGAACCGGCTGGCGGCGGTGCGCGCACATCGCTACCAGGGCAGCGGGCGCAATTTGTTCGCCTTCGGCGCCGCACCGGGCGGCGGCGGAACGGCGGGCGACGCGGCGGCGCGACGGACGGCGGCGGAACGGCAGGCGATGCAGCGGCGCGATTTTCCCATCGGTCCAGCCGCGCCGGCGCCGCTTCCGCTGACCTTCTACGGTTTCGCGCAGGCGGCGGGCATGCCGGAAAAGGTCTTCGTGCAGTTCGGCCAGGATACGTTCGTGGTCAGCCAGGGCGCGACCATTGCCCATCGCTACCAGATCGAAGCCATCGGCAAGGCATCGGTGCGGGTCAAGGATCTGATGACGCAGTCGGAACAGGAAGTCCCGCTGCAGCGGCCGGCGAACGGGTAGAGTTGAAACGCGGCGGAGTTTTTGGATGCGCGGGCGGGCGGGGCCGTCTACAATCGGGAACATGCACGAGCATCCCGTGGCCGGCCGCGCGGCGCTGGCTTATCAGAATGAACCCTTCCTGAACACGCCGGATGCGCGGCCGCTGCGCATCCTGGCCGAATACCTGGAACCGTGGTCGCGGCTGCGCCGGGAAAACATTCAGGACACGATCGTGTTTTTCGGCTCGGCGCGCGTGCTCAGTCCCGAAGCCGCCGAGGCGCGGCTGCAGCAGGCGGGGATCTCCGAGCGCGAGGCCGCCGAGCGGGCGCAGACGATGGCGCAGTACTACGCCGGAGCGCGGGAGCTAGCGCGGCGGCTGACGCTGTGGGCGGGGGCGCTGCCCAGCCGGCGGCGGCGGTTTGTGATCTGCTCCGGAGGGGGGCCGGGCATCATGCAGGCGGCGAACCTGGGCGCACACGATGCCGGGGGCAAAACCGTGGGCTTCAACATCCGGCTACCGTTCGAGCAGGTGCCGAATCCGTATATTTCGCCCGCGCTCAACTTCGAATTTCACTATTTTTTCATGCGGAAGTTCTGGTTTGCGTATCTGGCCAAGGCGCTGGTGGCGTTTCCGGGCGGATTCGGCACGCTGGATGAACTGTCGGAAATCCTGACGCTGGCCCAGACGCAGAAGCTGAGCAAGAAGATGGTGATCGTGCTGTACGGGCGCAAATACTGGGAAGAGATCGTGAATTTCCAGGCGCTGGTGAATTGGGGCATGATCTCGGCCGAGGATCTGGAGCTGTTCCATTTCGCAGACACACCGGAAGACGCTTTCCAGCACCTGACGGCGCAACTGGACGAGCTCTATCTGCGTCCGGCGCCGGGGGACGAGGAAGCCCCGCAAATCGCGCGCACGCGGGTCTAGCGCGGCGGCGCCGCTTCAATCTCGCGGCGGCCTGCTACTTGCCACCCTCGCTCGCAGCGATCCTCACGTTGTAGCCCGCGAGGAAATGCGCATCTTTCGCCGAAGCCGTGATGGGGAGGCCGGTCAGGTTTTCCAGCAGCCCGGCGATCTCCTTGTAGTCGCTCTTGTCGGCCTGGATAGCAAGCACCCTGCCGTTTTTCAAATCAATCGAGTAGTAGTGCTGGTGGTGCGGCATAAAGCCCACAATGGCGCCGACCCCGAGCGTGAGGAAGCCGGTCACCGCCCCCGCCGCCCAGTGGTGATAGGCGTTGTCGCCGTATTGGATTTCCGCGATATCCGCCGCCGGAATGGAGATCAGCGAAACCGGCTCGCAGCGGGGACAATGGACGATCAGATCATCGCCCGTCGCGCCAATGGTATTCTTCCAGTCCTTGGGCTTGGTCAGGGTTACCCCCGGCGCCGCGAGCACGCGCAATTTCTTAGCCGTCTGTCCCATGGCCGCGCCGGCGAACACCAAAACGGCGGCACAAACGAGTATTCGACAATACCTCATGGCAGTCCCCCCTGAACCCTCGTCTCGCCCTATCGGCTGGGACCTGCCCGCCCTTGAGCGGCCGCCATCCCCGCTGCCGTAAAATGAGCACGTGGCGACAAAACTGGCGGCTTCCGACATCGGCCCGCGCGCGCGCGCCGAGTTCGATCTGCTGCTCGCCAAAGTCGAGGCGAGCCGGCCGCTGGACGATCTCCAGCTGCTGCAGCGCGCGTTCGAGTTTGCCGCCCGGCTGCACCGAAACCAGCGGCGGCGCTCGGGAGAGGCCTTCATTCTGCATCCGCTAGCGGTGGCTTCGGTGCTGGCCGAACTGGATATGGATGCGGTCTGCATCGCCGCCGGGCTGCTGCACGATGCGGTGGAAGACACCCCGGCCACGAGCGAACAACTGACGCACGAGTTCGGCCCGGTGGTGGCGCACCTGGTGGAAGGCGTGACCAAGATCGACCGCCTGGATTTTCAAGGGCCGCTGCGCAACGACGCGCGCCAGGCGGAGAACATGCGCAAGATGCTGCTGGCGATGGTGGACGACATTCGCGTCATCCTCATCAAGCTGGCCGACCGGCTGCACAATATGCGCACGCTGCAGCACCTGAGCTTAGACCGGCAGCAGGCGATCGCGCGCGAAACGATGGACATTTACTCGCCGCTGGCGCACCGGCTGGGCATGGGCAAGATCCGCGGCGAGCTGGAGGATCTGGCCTTCAGCTACCTGGAGCCGGCCGCGTATGCGCAGATACAGGCCGCGGTGGAAAGCCGGCGGGCAGGCGGGGAAGAATTCCTGCGCGGCGTGGAGCGGCGGGTGCTGGCGGGGCTGGCGGAGCACGAAATCCCGGCGCGGGTGGAGGGGCGGATCAAGCGCAACTACAGCATTTACCAGAAGCTCGAACGCCAGCGCATTGACGTGGACCAGGTCTACGATCTGCTGGCGCTGCGCGTGATCACCGATTCGGTACGCAATTGTTACGCCATTCTGGGGGTGATTCACAGTGCCTGGACGCCGGTCGCGGGGCGGATCAAGGATTTCATCGCCACCCCGCGCCCGAACATGTACCGCAGCCTGCATACTTCGGTGATCGATCCCAGCGGGCAGCCGTTCGAGGTTCAGATCCGGACCGAGGAGATGCACCGCATGGCGGAGGAAGGCATCGCGGCGCACTGGAAGTACAAGGACGGCGGCGAGCCGGCAGCGCCGGGGGCGGAGGATGAGCGCCTGCGCTGGCTACGGCGGCTGATCGAATGGCAGCGGGAAATCGCCGACCCGGGCGAGTTTCTGGCCATGCTCAAGGTGGATCTGGCGCCGGAGGAGATTTACGCGTTTACGCCCAAGGGCCAGATTCTGACGCTGGCGCGGGACGCCTGCGTGGTGGATTTCGCCTACGCGGTGCATACCGAAATCGGGCATCGCGCCACCGGGGCGCGCGTGAACGGACGCGCCGTACCGCTGCGCTACCGGCTGCGCACCGGCGATATCGTCGAGGTGCTGACGCAGCCGGGTCACACGCCCAGCCGCACCTGGCTGGGCTACGCTCGCAGCTCGCGCGCGCGCCAGAAGATCCGGCACTGGTTCCACATCCATGAACGGCAGCGGGCGGTCGAGATCGGGCGCCGGGCCCTGGAGCGCGAGGCGCGGCGCTTCGGGGTGGCGGCGAAGCAACTCAGCGAGCAGGCGCTGGAACAAGCGGGCGCGGAACTGGGGCTGGCCAAGAGCGGGGAAATTTACGCGGCGCTGGGGTATGGGAAAATCTCCGCCCGGCAAATCCTGATCCGGCTGCTGCCGCCGGAAGAGCGCACGGCCGGACAGACGCGCCGGCTGCAGACGCAACGCCGGCCGCCGCGTGCGCAGCCGGGCAGCCCGATTCTGGTGCGCGGGTTCAGCGATCTGCTGGTGTACCGCGCGGCCTGCTGTTCGCCGGTGCATGGCGAGCCCATCGTGGGCTACATTACGCGCGGGCGGGGCGTGGGGGTTCATCGGCTCACCTGCACCAACGTGCGCAACCTGATGTACGAGACCGACCGGCGCATCGACGTGGAATGGGCACCCGAGTTGGGCGAGCCGTGCGAGGTCAAACTGCAAGTGCATGCCGAGGACAACGCCGGCATGCTGAACGCCATCACCAATGTAATTTCCGAGCAGGGATCCAATATCCGCAACATCGGCGCCAAAACCCATGAGGGCCGCGCCGTGATCGATCTGGCGGTGGACGTGCGGGAGGCGAGAGCGCTGGAGCAGATGCTGCAGGGCTTGAAGGGCATCGCAGGCATATACGCTGTGGACCGGGTAACGGGCACGCCGCGCCAGAAGTGATAGCCTATCGATATGCCTTCCATTGACGCCCGCAGTTCGATTTCCACCGCACAGGCACCGTCGGCGATCGGCCCCTATGTGCAAGCCGTGCGCGCGGGCGGGCTGATTTTCTGTTCCGGCCAGATCGCGCTGGACCCGGCAAGCGGGAACTTCGATGCCAGCGCGGACGTGGCCCGCCAGAGCGAGCGCGTGTTGCAAAATCTCAGCGCGGTGCTGAGCGCGGCGGGCAGCAGTCTAGCGGCGGCGGTGAAGACGACGGTGTTTCTGGCGGACATGAGCGATTTTGCGGCAATGAACGAGGTGTACGCCCGCTACTTTCCCAAAGAGCCGCCGGCGCGCTCGACCGTGGCCGTGCGCCAGTTGCCCAAAGGCGCGAAGGTGGAAATGGACGTGATTGCCCTGGCTTAGACGGGCTTCGCAGCCGGGCGCTGACGGCGCAGCGGCTTGGCGAGCTTGCCGCTTTTAAGGCAGACGGTGCACACGCGCATTTGAACCGTTCCTCCGCCGGGGCGCTGTACGCGGGCCGATTGCAGGTTGACGTCCCAGCGCCGCTTGGTCACGTTGTGAGCGTGGCTGATCCGGTTACCGAACTGCGGCCCTTTGCCGCACAAGTCGCATACGCGTGCCATAAGGATCCTTTGAAAGCGGGGCTAAGCTTAGAATTATACCGTATGGGGAGGGGGATTGCGGCCATGGCGTATCGTGTCGGAGACGAAATGGATGACTACTGCACGCGCTGCCATCGTCTCACCAACCATACGGTTGCGGCGCTGGTAGGCGCGGAAGTAGCCACCGCGACCTGCCGCACCTGCGGGTTCCAGCACCGCTACAAGGGTGGCAAGGCTCCGGCGCGAGCTGCCAAGGCCAAGGCCAGCGCGTTCGATCAGGTACTGGCAGGCATTTTGGGCAGCGAACCGGAGCCGATTACCCGGAACGGACCCAAGGCGCGCGCGCGCAGGAAGAGATGAACGCGTCCGACCGGGCATTGGCGCCAGGGGTGGCGCCGCCCGACGCCGAGGCCGTATTGGCGCTGGTGGGCGGCTATTTGGCCACACCGCTGGGCCGGGAGGCGATGGCGGATTTGCGTTTCCAGCGCGACCCCATAGAGCTGGAGCTGCAGCAAGAACGTTGGACGCAAGCGCAACGCTGGCAGCAGCGGCGCCGTGGATTTTCCTTTGCCGGGTTACCCGATCCGCGTCCGCTGTTGGAGCGGGCGGCGAGCGGCGGTCTGGAGGGCAGCGAATTGCTGGCGGTGGCCAGGTTTGCCGAACATAGCGCCGCGCTGCGAACGAGCCTGATCGCAACCGACGATGAGGATGACGGGCAGCCGAGCGAGTTGTGGCCGCTGTTGCGGGAGTTGGCCGAGGGGCTTCCGGAGCTGGCCGGACTGGCGCAGACGCTGCGGCGGGCGGTGCTGCCCTCGGGCGAGCTGGCCGACGGCGCCAGCCCGGAGCTGACGCGGCTGCGGCGGCAATGCGGACGGCAGCGGCAGATCATCGAGGCGGAGTTGGGGCGACAAATGCAGAAGCTGGGCGGGTCGGGCGAGGCGGCGCTGCAGGAAGAGTTGGTGACCATCCGCAACGAGCGTTTTGTACTGCCGGTGAAGTCGGACGCGCGGCGGCGGGCGCCGGGGGTGGTGCATGGCGCCAGTTCGAGCGGGCAGACCGTGTTTGTCGAACCGCTGGAGACGATCGAGCTCAACAACGAACATATCCGGCTGCGGGAAGCCGAGCAGGCCGAGCAGCGCAGGATCCTGCGCGCGCTCAGCCGTCAGGTGGCGGCGGCGGCGGGGGAGCTGGGCATCGCCGCGCGCCTGTGCGGCACGCTGGAACTGGAAGGGGCGAAGGCGCGCTTTGCCGCCGACTACGGCGGCGTGAGGGCGGAGTTCGGCAGCGAACTGGCGCTGGAGGCGGCGCGGCATCCGGTGCTGGTGGCCGCGCTGCGTGCGCAACCGGGGCGAGCGGTGGTGCCGCTGACGGTGCGGCTGGAGCGCGAGCGCGTGCTCATCGTCAGCGGCCCTAATACCGGAGGGAAAACGGTGGTGCTGAAGAGCGTGGCCGTCGCCGCGTGGATGGCACAGTGCGGATTGCCGGTGTGTGCGCAGCGGGCGCGGCTGCCGGTGTTCGACGCCATCTGGGCCGATATCGGCGACGTGCAATCCATCCAGGAGGATCTGAGCACGTTTTCCAGCCATTTGGTGCACATCCGCGGCATTCTCGCGGTGGCAACGCCCGCCAGCCTGATCCTGCTGGACGAGCTGGGGACGGCGACCAACGCGGGGGAGGGGGCGGCGCTGGCCATCGAGATTGCCGACTGGCTGCGGAAGCGGGGCGCCTGGGCGCTGATTTCGACGCATCATGATTCGCTGAAGGCCTGGGCGAGCGAGCACGCGGGCGAGGTGGCCAACGGTTCGGTCGCGGTGGATGCGGTGACGCTGGCGCCCAGCTATCGATTCCGGCTGGGTGTACCCGGCATTTCCGCCGGTCTGGCCATGGCCGAGCGGCTGGGATTGCCGGAGCCGATCATCGCCGGCGCGCGCGCGCGGTTAGGCAGCGAGCAGCGGCAGGCAGCGGAGTATTTGCAGAAGCTGCAGCAGAGCCTAGAAGCGGCCGAGGAAAAGTTGGGCGGCGTGGAGGCGCGGGAAAGGGAGGTGGGTGCTCGCGAGCGGGCGCTGGAAGCGCACGACCGCACCTGGCAGCAAAAGCAAATGGCGGCGCTGCGGGCGGAAATGGAGCGACGTTTTGCCGCCTTCGCCGCAGCCGGGGACCGGCGCTGGCGCGGGGAAATGGAGGCGATCAAGCAGTCCCTCACTGCTGCGCAGCAGCGCAAAGCGGCGGCGGCGCGCGCCCGGCAGAAGCGCGAGGCGGCGGAGACGTGGGAGATCGAAGCGGCGGCGGCGCTGGGCGAAACGGCAAGGCCAGCGGATGATGCGCCCGTGTCTGCCGCGCCCGGCGATCAGGTGCGGCTGCGCTCGGCACGCACCACGGCGCGCGTGCTGCGCCGGCTGCCCGACGGGCGCTACGAAGTCGCCGCGGGCGCGGTACGAATGCAGATAGAAGCGGGCGAGATTGAGGCGGTGCTGTTGCGCGCCACACTCGTGCCGCCAGCTTCCGCCAGTGTGCCCGACCGGCTCACGCCCGCCACGATGGAATTGCACCTGATCGGGCTGCGGGCCGAAGAAGCCGGAGCGAGGCTAGACAAATTCCTCGACGACGCCCTACTCGCCGGGGTGGAGCAGGTGCGGATCGTCCATGGCGCCGGCTTTGGTGTTTTGCGCAAGCTGGTGGCAGAAGCCCTGCGCGTCCACCCACAGGTCGCCCGCTTTGCCCACCCGCCGCAAAACCAGGGCGGGCAGGGCGTAACCCTTGCCGAGCTGAAATAAATTTCGCGAAAGGCCGCTCGCGATTGGCGTTTACCGACGTGTGATAGGCTGTGCGCATGGATGGGCTAGACACTTCCATGCGTTCTGGGCGAGCCGTGGCGCGGCGCATCCTGCTGGTCAGCATTGCCGCCGCGGCTGTGGCCGCGGTTTTGGCCGTGTCCGGCGCGGGATGGCACGATTTCGGGCTGGGCTTTCTGGCGGGGCTGCCGCTGGTGCTGCTGGTGTGGTTGTGGCAGGAGCCCGTCCCGCCGCTGCGGCAGAAAACGGACCAACAACGCCTGCACATCGTGCCCTAAAGTTGCAAGTGGGTTTTGCCGATAGGGCGAACGGGAGGTTTTGCGATGAACTCTGCCCCGTTCTCCCGTTCCGGACTGCGCGCAGCCGTGACCGTAGCCTGCCTGCTGCTGCTGCCCGCGCTGGCGGCGCGAGCTGACTGTATCAACCAGCAGTGGAATGCCAGCATCTCATGGACGAAGAACCCGTTCGGCGTACAGGGGTCGTCTGGCGGCTCGTTCGAGAGCTTTCAGTATTGGCTTTCTGGGACAGGCTTCACGGCTCCCAGCCCGGACGGGGAACAGACGGGTGGATGCGAGAGCGGCCCCAGCGGCTGGACCTGCAGCGGAGAGTTGAACCTATCCGGTTGGAACGCATCCTCGAATACATCGGATCCTTTGTTCGATTTTTCCCTGGGCGATTACTCGGGAAGCATTGCGCATCTGTTCGAGAGCGTCGGCAGCTACCAATTCGATTCCTGGAGCACGAGTGGAAACGATGAGGATGGGCCAGGCTTGACTACGCCCACCACAGTGAGGCTCGATACGACGCCTTCAACGGTTCCAGAACCAGCCACGCTATCGCTCGTGCTGGCAGGATTGTTGCTACTGGGATTTGCCCTGATCAGCCGTTGGATGCGCCCCTGGCGGCGCGCCACCATCATCCCGCCGCCGCCGCCGCACGACAGCACCGACCTTTCATACAAATGAAAACCGCCGCCGCCGCCGCACGGAGAAGTAGCTCTTGGGCCTGTGCTGGCGGGACAGCCACTGCAAGAACGGCGGCGACACCGAGCACGGCGGCCGAAAGCTTCACGCCTTCGACTCCAGCATCCGGCGGCTTTGAGTTGTTGGCCGTCGAATTTGTAGAGCGTCATGTAGGTACATGGTTTGGCGCTGGGCCGGCGGAGCGCCCCGAGTTCAGGGCTGCCGCTTAAGATCGGGGTTGTGAACGTGAAAATGCTCGGCGCAGCGCCAGCGCGCCGTGCCCCATGCGCGTATGCAGCCATGCTTCTGCTCGGCAGCGCAGGAGGCCGCGTGGCGATTGCTCCGTGGCTCTAGCCGACAGTGCCGCGCCAGCGGCTATAATTCAGTGAGTTAGGCGCGGAGGGATGGGTGAGCGGTTGAAACCGGCGGTCTTGAAAACCGCTGCATCCGTGAGGATGCCGGGGGTTCGAATCCCTCTCCCTCCGCCATGCGCCAGACCACCGCGTGCCGCTCCTCGGTGCTAGAATTCACTAACGCGACCCGCGCGATCCGGAGAGGTGGCCGAGTGGTTGAAGGCGCGCGCCTCGAAAGCGTGTGTACCTTAACGGGTACCGGGGGTTCGAATCCCTCCCTCTCCGCCAGACACTATTCGGCTCTACGCCAAGAACGGGGGAGGGTGGGTACCCCAAAACGGTTCAACCACATAGTACCTTGACGCGCATGCGGTAGTTTTCGAAGTTGCGGAAGCCATGCGCCTGGCGGCTGATGAGTTGCATTTTGTTGTGAAAGCCTTCCGTGATGCCGTTGTTGCGGCTGAAGCGCCACATGGTGGCGATTTCTTCTGACCACGAGTGAAGCGTGTCGCCGAGCTCCGCCAGTTGCGGCAGGCGCGCCGGCCGCAACTGGCGGACGGCGCGGAGGAAGCGGGGCACGAGCTGAGCCCACTGCTTGCGGGTGCGGTTTTTCATCAGCAGCAGATAACATAGCCGCTGCTTGAAGCCGTAGATGAGCTGCAAGGCCGGCTGCCGCGCGAGGTAGGCTCCCAGCTTCTCCTGCTGGTCCAGATCGAGCTTGTGGCGGTGGCGGCGCATGAGCGATACCAGGCCGCGATGGCGGCTGGCCATAGGGTCAACCTCGCGCCAGCAGGAAGTCGCTCCCGGATCTGCAGCGCCAGCCCGCGCCGGAGTTAACGCTTGCATGTCGCCTCTCCGATGCTCTCTCGCCTTCCCTCGCCTTTCTATGCCAATACATTGAAGATCTGGTAGGCCTAGCAGAATCTCGAATTCGGTCAAATCGTTCTCCCAAGACTGTTTTACCAGTCCCGGGTTCCCCACCGAGCCCCGTCGTTGATCAAGAGTTCCCTATTCATCCCGAAGCGCCGGGAGGGGATCGGCGCGCGCGGCACGGCGGGCGGGAAGATAGCAGGCGAGCAACGCGACGGCGCTGAGGATGAGGGAGGCGGCGGCGAAGTCGCCCGGATCGTTGGGCTGGACACCGTAGAGAAGGCTGGAGAGCACGCGCATCAGCGCCAGCGCGGCGACGAGGCCGGCAGCGAGGCCGACGAGAACCGGCTTCATGCCTTGGGCGATCAGCAGACGCAGCACATCGGCGGAGCGGGCGCCCAGGGCCATGCGCACGCCGATTTCCCGGCGGCGGCGGAGGACGGACCAGGAGACCACGCCGTAAATGCCGAGGCAGGCGAGCAACAGCGCGGCGGCGGCAAACAGCGAAGTGAGCAACGCCTGAAAACGGCGCGGGGCGAGCGAGGCGGCAGCGATTTCACCCAGGCTGCGAAGCGGCGGAACGGCGATGCTGGGATCGAGAGCGGCAACGGCCCGGCGCAGCTCCGGTGCGATAGCGGCGGCGGGCAGAGGGGTGCGCAGCAGGAGCGAGCCGGTGAGGCCGCCGAGGTAGGAGGTGTAGACGACCGGTGCCATGCCTTGGACGATGCCTTTGGCGCGCGTGTTGGCGACCACGCCGACCACGTAATAGCCGACAAAGTGCGAGTCGACGTCAAAGCGGCGGCCGATGGGGTTGAGGCCCGGCCAGACCTGCTGCGCCGTGGCTTGGGAGATGACTGCGGCGCCGGTGCCGAGGTCGACGGGTGCCAGCCACCGGCCTTCCAACCGCGGGATCCCGAGCGTCTGGAAAAAACCTGGTCTGATGCGGCGATAGCTGGCCCAAGGCCGTTCGGTGTCGCGCCGGGTGTCGCCGACCGCATTGACTTGATCGTCGTTTTGCTCGCCGCTCAGTGGAGGAATATCGGTGACAGCAACGGAGCGGACGCCAGGCAAGGCAGCAATAGCGGAGAGGAGTTTATCCCAGAATTGGCGGCGCTCCCCGGCTTGGGTGTACCGCGCTGCCGATAACTGCAGTTTGGCGGTGAGGACGTGATCGGCGACGAAGCCGGTGGGCACGTGGGCGAGGCGGTTGAAGCTGGTGAGCAACAGGCTGGCGGCGATGAGCAGGATGGTGGTGAGCGCCGTACCCAGGCCCACCAGCAGATCGCGCGTCGTGCGCCCGCCGCGGCCCTCGCCGCCACGCTGAAATCGGAAACCGGAGACCTGAAAGCGAAGTCCCGGCAACACGCCCGCGGCCAAGCCCGCCAAGACCGCGGCGGCGAAGGTGAACCCAAGCACGGGGGCGTTCAGGTGCACATTGGCGGCGCGCGGCAGACCGGGTGGCACCAGAGCCAAAAGGCCGCGGAGCGCCCATTCCGCCAACAGAAGGCCGAGCGCGCCACCCAGCAAGCTGAGCAACAGCGATTCGGTCAGTGCCTGGCGCAGCAGACGGGCGCGGCTGGCGCCGAGAGAGGCGCGGACGGCAGCCTCGCGCTCGCGGGCGCTGGCACGGGTGAGCAGCAGGTTGGCGAGATTGACACAGATGATGAGCAGAACCGCGAGGTCTGCGACCAAAAGCATCCAGAGGCCGCGGCGCGCAGTGCGGACGATTTTGCGGCGTAGCGGCGTCATGGTGGCATAGGTGGCGTAAGGTCCTGTGAGCTTCGGGAAGCGGCGGCGCAGGATGGCGTTCAGTTCGGCGGTTGCGGCGGCTGGGCTCACGCCGGATCGAAGGCGAGCAAGGGTGGCATAGCCGTAACCGGAATACGGCAGCAAGTCTTCCCTGGTGAAAACCGCTGGGATGAAAAGGGCTGCGGGTTGAGTATCGGCTTCAACGGTCACCAGTTCGCTTTGCGTGGGGAAATGGAAGTCTGCTGGCAGGACGCCGACAAGCGTGTAAGAGGACCCGTCAAGATCGATGGCGCGGCCGATGACGTTGGGATCGGCGCGGAAGCGGCTGCGCCAGAGGCGGGCAGTGATTACGACCTCATGGGTGGCGCCGGGCTGAAAGCCGGCGCCGAGTTGCGGGCGAACGCCGAGAACGCGGAATAGATTGGTGGTGGTCTGGTCCGTGCTGAGCAGCACCGGTTCACCGGCGCCAGTCAGCGTCATGGTTTGGCCTTCGTTGATTAGGCTGATGCCGGCCATAGTTTTCGCGTGGCGCGTCCAGGCGAAGTAAGTGGCTGCGTTGAGCGGCATGGCGGGGAACCTGGAGGCGAGCTTGGGAATGTAGAGCTCGAGTGCGACCAGTTGGCCGGGGTTGTGATAGGCAAGCGGCTGGAGGAGCACGCCGTCCACGACGGAAAGAACCGAGGCGGTTGCGGCCAAGCCCAGCGCGAGGATCAGAATAGCGATGAGGTTGAACCCGGGATTGCGGCGCATTTGGCGCAGGGCATAGTGGAGGTCGCGCCCGAAGGATTCGAGCGTGGGGAAGGTCCAGAGGTTGCGGCTGGTCTCCCGGGTCAGTTCGGGATTGCCGAAACGGACCGGGTTTGGGTGCTGCTGCCGCATGGAGAGGTGGAACTGGAGCTTGTTGTCGAGATCGCGATCGAGGCGGCGGCGACGCAGCAGCGCACGCAAGCGAAGGCGAAAGGCGATGGTCCATTCCGGCAGCATTCAGGCCTCCATGACACGGGCGATGGCGCCGGTGAGGCGCTGCCATTGGGCCGCTTCCGCGTCCAGATACTTGCGGCCGCGCAGGGTGAGCCAGTAGAACTTAGCGCGGCGGTTGTTTTCCGACGTGCCCCATGCGGCGGTCAACAGGCCGCGCAGCTCGAGGCGGTGCAGGGCGGGATAGAGCGCAGCTTCCTCCACGCGCAGGACATCGTCGGAGCGCTGGTGAATGGCTTCCGCGATAGCATAGCCGTGGGCGTGTCCGCGCAGCAGCGTTTTGAGGATGAGCATGTCAAGCGTGCCCTGGACGAGGTCGGACGAGCGCTGCCGGTTGAGTGACATCATGCGCTTAGGGGTACTAGTAATATACACGGGCGTCCCAGCGAGGGCAACGGGCGCACGCTGATTCGCCCGCGTGCAAGTGCAGGATCCGTTTGGCGCGGAAGCCGAGGCAGTGCTGGGCACGTTATCCTGAAAGGATGGAGTTTGAGCTGGAGAGCCACTATACGCCGCAGGGCGATCAGCCGCAGGCGATTGAGCGGCTGACGGAAGGGCTGCGGGCGGGCGAGGCGGCGCAGGTGCTGCTGGGCGTGACCGGCAGTGGCAAAACCTACACCATGGCCAAAGTGATGGCCGAGCTGAAGCGGCCGGCGCTGGTGCTGGCGCACAACAAGACCCTGGCGGCGCAGCTTTACCAAGAGTTCCGGAACTTTTTTCCGCGCAACGCGGTGGAGTACTTCGTTTCCTATTACGACTACTACCAGCCGGAGGCGTATGTGCCGGCGGCGGACCTCTATATCGAAAAAGAGGCGACCATCAACGACGAGCTGGACAAGCTGCGGCTTTCGGCCACGCGATCGCTGTTCGAGCGGCGCGACTGCATCATCGTGGCTTCGGTGTCGTGCATTTACGGGTTGGGGTCGCCGGAGGCGTACTACGGGATGCTGCTGCTGTTGGAACCGGGGCAGAAGATACGGCGGGAGCAGATCCTGCAGAAACTGGTGGAGATTCTCTACCAGCGCAACGACCACGATTTTCAGCGCGGGACCTTTCGCGTGCGCGGGGACGTGATCGAGGTCTTCCCGACCTACGACGACTACGCCTACCGGATTGAGCTGTTGGGCAACGAAGTGGAGCGGCTGTCGCAGATCGACCCGCTGGTGGGCGAGGTGCGGCAGACGTATGCGCGGCTGCCGATTTATCCGAAGTCGCACTACGTGATGAAGCCGGAAACCAAGGAGGAAGCGGTTCGCTCGATTCTGGCGGAGCTGGCGGAATGGGGACCGGAGCTGGTGCGGCAGGGCAAGAGCATGGAGGCGCAGCGGCTGGAGCAGCGCACGCGCTTTGACATCGAGATGATGCGGGAGATTGGCTACTGTCATGGGATTGAGAACTACTCGCGCCACTTCACCGGGCGGGCGCCGGGGCAGCCGCCGCCGACGCTGCTGGATTATCTGCCGAGCGACACGCTGATTTTTCTGGATGAGAGCCACCAGACGGTGCCGCAGTTGCGGGGCATGTACAACGGCGACCGGGCGCGAAAGGAGACGCTGATTCAGTACGGGTTCCGGTTGCCGTCGGCGCTGGACAACCGGCCGCTGAAGTTCGAGGAGTTCAACGACCGCATCGGGCAGGCGATTTATGTTTCCGCCACACCCGGCCCGTACGAATTGCAGCAGAGTGGAGGGGTAAGCGTGGAGCAGGTGATCCGGCCGACGGGGCTGCTGGATCCGGCGATTGAAGTACGGGCGAGCCAGGGGCAGGTGGACGATCTGCTGGGAGAGATTCAGGCCCGGGCGGCGCGCAACGAACGCGTGCTGGTGACGACGCTGACCAAGCGCATGGCGGAGGATTTGGCGGAATACTACGGGGAAGTGGGAGTGAAATGCCGTTACCTGCACAGCGAGGTGGAGACGCTGGAGCGGGTGAAAATCCTGCGCGACCTGCGGCGGGGGGCGTTCGATGTGCTGATCGGGATCAACCTGCTGCGCGAGGGCCTGGACTTGCCGGAGGTATCGCTGGTGGCGATTTTGGACGCGGACAAGGAGGGGTTTCTGCGCTCGACCGGCTCGCTCATCCAGACCATGGGGCGGGCGGCGCGGCATCTACACGGGCAGGCGCTGCTCTATGCCGATAGGATGACGGGCTCGATGCGCGATGCGATAACGGAAACGACGCGGCGGCGGGCTCTGCAGGAGCGATTCAACCAGGAGCACGGGATCGTACCGCAGAGCGTGCTCCGCCCGCTGGACAAGGGGCTGTTGGGCGTGACCGAGGGAGACTACGCTGCGGTGGCCCTGGATGAAGGGCTGGACGAATTTGCCAGCGAACAGGCGTTGAGCGAGCACCTGAAGCAACTGGAGGAGGAGATGCGGGCGGCGGCTCGCAAGTTCGAGTTCGAGCGGGCGGCGCGACTGCGCGACCGGCTGCGGGAGCTGCGCGGGCGGCAGATGGCGGTGTAGCTGGCTGTTTGCGGCTGCACGCCTGCATCGCGCCGCCGCGTCAAGGATAATCCCTTGGCCGCGCTCGACATCATCGAGGAGGTGCAGATGAGCTTTGGGTTCCGAGGGCTGAACCGAACGCATTTTACAGCACTATTATGCAGATGGCCGCCGTCGCGCCCGCTATCGATCGCCTGGCTGCCGCGCAGGTAAACTCACTAACTGGCGCAGCAACCACGCTGCGGCTCGTCTGCACCGCGGACTGCGGGAGTTGTTGAGGATTCTGAACGGCATGGTGGAGGAGATGTGATCGCTCCGGCATCGAAATCGCGGCGAGCGGCGGTGGTCGGGGTTGTGGCGATATTCGGCGGCGCGGTCGCGCACCAGCGCATCCGCCAGGCGCTGCATCCCCTGCCGCGCCACCCCCAAGCGCCGCGCCAGCAACTCCCAGCGCCGCCGGAATATCCCCGCCAGCGCGACAATGTCTGCAACGGCCAAGGGTAGCAAGGGTTCGGGCCACATGAACAGCATGTGGTCCTGATGGTGCCGCAATGTCAATAGTAAACTGGAAAACGTGCCGGCAACCATGATGGAGTTCCCGCTAACCGTGGCGGTGGTGCTGCGGCGCGCGCGGGAGCGGTTCGGGACAACTGAAATCGCCGCCCGCGGCGAACGGATGAACTACGCCGCACTCGACCGCCGCGCGCGTGCGCTGGCCGGTCGCCTGCTGGGGCTGGGGCTGCAGCCAGGCGAACGCGTGGCGACGCTGTTGTGGAACGATCCCACGCATCTGGAAGCCTATTTTGGCGTACCGCTGGCGGGCGGGGTGGTCCATGCGCTGAATCTGCGCCAGCACCCAGCGCAATGGGAGCGGATTGTGCGGCAAGCGGGCGACCGCTTCGTGATCGTCGCCGAGGAGCTGCGGGAGCGCTGGGAGCAAATTCCCGCGGCGGTACGGCCGGAGCGGGTGCGGGAGTGGCCAGACACATATGAAGGGCCGCTGCCGGAGCTGAGCGAGCATGAAGGTGCTGCCATGGGCTACACCTCGGGCACGACGGGCGAACCCAAAGGCGTGATCTATTCCCATCGCGCGCTGGTGCTGCATGCGCTGGCGACGGCGCTGCCGGACGCGCTCGACTTGCACGCGGGTGATTGCGTGCTGCCGCTGGTGCCGATGTTTCACGCCAACGCCTGGGGCCTGCCCTACACGGCGGCACTGATGGGCTGCAAGCAGGTGCTGACGGGGAGCCAGTTTAACGCGGAAAGCGTGCTCGAGCTGCTCAGCGAGGAACAGGTAACGCGCAGCGCGGGGGTGGCGACTATCTGGCAGGGAGTGTTGGATGCGCTGGAGCGGGAACCGGGGCGGTGGAAGCTGCACCCCGGGTTGCGGGTGAATTTGGGCGGCGCGCCTGCGCCAAGGGCACTGTTCGAGCGTTTTGACCGGCAGGGCATCGCGGTGAACATGGGCTGGGGAATGACGGAGATGACGCCGGTGGGCACGATGAATCCGCTGCTTTCCGGCCCCTCCCGCACGCGGCAGGGACGTCCGTTGCCCCTGGTGGAGGCGCGCACGGCGGCGGACGGGGAGTTGGAGGTGCGCGGACCATGGGTGGCGGCGAGCTACCATGCCGGGGTGGCGCCGGAGAACTGGACGGCGGACGGCTGGTTGCGGACCGGCGACATCGTGCGGTTCGACGGCGACGGGATGATGGAGATCGTGGACCGCACCAAAGACCTGATCCGCAGCGGAGGGGAGTGGATCAGTTCGGTGGCGCTGGAAAACGCGCTGGCCTGCCATCCCGGCATTCGTGAAGCCGCGGTAATTGCGGTGTCGCATCCGAAATGGCGGGAGCGGCCGCTGGCGCTGGTGGTGCTGGAAACGGGAGCGGCCGCCGACGTGGCAGGCTGGCGGCGGCATCTGGAAGCGTCATTTCCGGCCTGGCAGTGTCCGGACGAAGTTCGCGTGGTGGCAGCGCTGCCGCGCACCGCAACCGGAAAAATTGACAAGCGCGCCTTAAGGGAGGAGTATGCACATGCCGGAAGAATTGGCTGATCTGCGAGCGCACATTGCCGGGCTGCTGCGCGGTGGCTCCGCGCACGCCACGCTGACACAGGCGCTGGCCGGGCTGACGCCGGAGGTAGCGGGCAAAAAGCCGCCGCGGGCGCCGCACACGTGCTGGCAACTGTTGGAGCATATCCGCATTGCGCAGCAGGACATTCTCGAGTTCACGCGCGATCCGAACTGGCAGTCGCCGAAATTTCCGCAGGGCTACTGGCCGGCTACGGCGGCACCGCCCTCGGCTGCCGCGCTGCGCCGTTCGCGCGCCGCGCTGGCGGCCGATCTCGAGGCCGTGATCGCGCTGGTGCTTGATTCTGCGCGCGAGCTGCTCACTCCGCTGCCGCATGCGCCGGATAATACACTGCTGCGCGAGGCGCTGCTGGTGGCCGACCATAACGCCTACCACCTCGGGCAGCTCGTCTTCGCGAGGAAGCTTCTGGGCGCGTGGCGCGCGCAGTGAGTCTGGCGGAAGCGCCGTGACCAGCGGGTCGCGGCGCCGGCCAGATCGCGATCGTAGCAGTGGAATGAAACCTCCTCGTCCTCAGCGGCACGCATGAGCTACGCAAACGAGGACAGGTGCAGGCTCTCGCAGCCGCGCAGCGCGTACATCCGCGTATGTGAACACCGCCGTAACCCGGCGATCTGCGACGGCAGCAGCGGTCAGTAGATTTTTTTACCCAGAGCGCTGGAGATGAGCTCGACGGCGAGTTCGGCGGTGCGATTGTGCTCATCGAGCACGGGATTGACCTCGACGACTTCGAGGGAGAGCATTTTATTACTGTCGGCGATGATCTCAAGGGCGAGGTGGGCTTCGCGGTAGGTCGCGCCGCCGCGCACGGGCGTGCCCACGCCGGGAGCGTGGGTGGCATCAATGAAGTCCAGGTCGAGGGAGGCGCAGAAGCCTTCGGTGCCGCTGGATGCGATAGCGATGGCATCCTCGACGACGGCGCGCATGCCACGCTCGTCAATGTCACGCATGGTGAAGACCTTCACCTGGGCGAGCCGCATCAGGCGTTTTTCTTGTTCGTCGAGCGAATGGACGCCCACCAGTACGGTGTTGGCAGCGGCCAGCTTGGGACTGAAGCCGTAGAGATCGGTCAACTCCTTAGGGCCGTAGCCGACCAGGCAGGCGAGCGGCATGCCGTGGATGTTGCCGCTGGGGGTGGTTTCGGGGGTATTGAAATCGCCATGAGCGTCGAGCCAGATTAAGCCCACGGATTGATGGCGGTCGCGAAAATGGGCACTGACGCCGCTGACGGTGCCGACAGCAATGGAGTGATCGCCGCCCAGGACTAACGGCGAGGCGCCGTCATCGAGCGTCTTGCGGACCCAATCGGCCTGTTTTTGGCAGGAGCGGGCGATTTCCTTCAAGTACTTGGCTTTGGGATCGCCGGGCCCCTTTTGTTCGGCAAAAGCGACCTCGATGTTGCCGGCGTCCTTGACGTCATAGCCCAGCCGCTCCAGGCGGGGGCGCAGGCCGGCGGCGCGCACCGCCGAAGGCCCCATGTCCACTCCGCGCCGGTCCTGGCCAAGATCGAGTGGCACGCCGATGATGCGAATGTTTTTCGTCATACCGCTACAGAATACAGTTGCCAGTTCCCTGTTGCCAGTTCCCAGTTAGCGGTGGCCGTCGGCATAGTCCCGCAACCAGCGAAGGATGTCAGGCCAGCCGCGATGGTTGGCGCGGTCGCCTTCGCTCACCAGGCCGGAGTGGGTGAGGCGCACCTGGGTCACGCCCGCACGTTCTTCCAGCTCGAAGCGCACCACCGATTCGCTGGCGTTTTCGTACCAGTCGGGATTCCAGGTGAACTCGAGCAGGCGCGGCGGGTCAATCACGCGATAGACTCCGCTCATGCCGGAAGCGCGGCCGTAGGCGTCGAAGCGCATCGCCCAGCGCCCGCCCACGCGCAGGTCGTTTTCCATGGAGGTGAGATGAAAGCGCTCGCCGCCCCACCATTGCCGCCGCTGGGCGGTATCGGCGAGGGCGGAGAAGACGCGGACGGCGGGGGCGTGAATGGTGATTTCTTCAACCAGGGAGGAGTTCATGGTGTCCTTTCGGCGAACCGCTGGAGTTCGCGCAGGCGGGCGCGCCAGAAGATGCGGTAATCGTGCAGCCAGTCCTCGACCACGCGCAGCGGGTCCGGATCGAGACGGCACACTCGCGCCGCGCCCTGGCGCCGACAGCGCACCAGGCCCGCCGCGCGCAGCCTGCGCAGATGGCGCGATACCGCCGGGCGAGTGCAGCGGAAATGTGCTGCGATTTCGCCGACCGTCAACTCGCGCCCGCGCAGCAGGTTGAGGATTTCGCGCCGGGTGGGGTCGGCGATGGCCCGGAACACCGTGCTTGATCGAGTAACCATGCGGTTACAACACTTGTAACAGAATCGCTACACGGTCGTCAAGCGCCCTCCCCTTGCCACCGTGTCGGGTGACATGATCCTGGCGGTGGTGGCCGGACGCCGGTATGTCACAACTCGATCAGTTCACGCGCGACGGCATTGTGGCAGCAATCGAAGGAATCGACCAGAAGGGCGGGTGGGCGCCCCTGAACAGCCCATCTTCGGACTTCGACGTGCTCTACCAAAGTCTGCGGTGTCCGCCCTAGTATTTGCTTTCGCCGGCGGCTGGGCTTACTGACAAGGAGCTGAAGGGTTTCAGCGGGGTCAGCAACCAACGATCGCCTGACGGCTTTGGGGTTCGCGGTCGTCAAGGAACCGCTGAGCGCTTGGCCAAGCGACTGCCGCTGGATGGCAGTGGACTACGGCCGCATCCGCGATGGGCTGATGCGCGCGCTGCTCGACCGCTCTCGTTCATCGAATCCGATTTGCTGTCCGTTGGCACGGTTGCCGGCCTGTGCGGCAAGATCTGGGGTGACCACGGGGAGATGCTTGAGCGGTTCCGCTCCTTCCGCAGCGCCGGCGCAGTCGAAAAAGGTGGTGGCGAGGGGCCGAATCAGGTATCAGCGGCAGGTGCCGGTGAGGCTTTCTACCAGGAAATTTCCTCGCCGCCGGCGAGTACAAGCCGCAGCAGGGCGGCGCGCTGGCCGGGGGGCGGAGTGACCGGAATCTCGCGCCCGCGCCAGGGGCGGAGGACGCGTAGCGCGGGCAGAACCTTGCTGTCATCCGCGTTCACGGTCTCGAGCGCCTGGGCGACGGTGGCGGGCAGCGGAACCGCTTCCGGCCGGCCCTGGATGCGCACCGCGACCTCGGCTTCGAGGGTATCGTCGTTGGGCACTACCACGCAGCGAACGCCGGGCACACCCAGCGTGTCGCAGGCCCAGGGGCGCTGGCGGAGTGCGAGAGTGGCGCGGGCGAGCGCGGCGTGGGTGCTGGCGCTGACCAGGGCGACGTCGTGGCGATTGGGGGCAAGGCGGAGGTAGAAAAACAGGCGCAGGTAGACGGGTGGGCCGGAATCCGGCAGGGCCATGGGCGGTGCCGGTATCCGCCGCGTTTGGGGTGCGTTGAGGATGGCAGCGGAGCGTAGTTGCAGCCAGCCGCGGCCAGAACGGTCATGGACGTGGAAGCGGTAACGGCGCGCAACGTAGCCGAGGTCGTAGCGGCCCGGCTGGCGCTGGTTGAGCGCATAGGTGAGGCCGAGCTCGACTGGGCCGGTAATATCAATAAACTGCTGCCGGGCGCTACCATAAGGCCCGAAGACAAGCTGCTGCGCCAAGTCCGCTGGCAACGGGATAGAGGCGCCAAGGCGGCGCAGCAAGGTCTGGCTGGCGAGCGGGGTGAGGCAGTTGGCGGCGACGGCGCGTTCGAGGGTGGTGTGCAGCAAGCCGATGCCGTCGAGCAACGATTCAGGCAGGCTGCCGGTGAAGCGGCTCAGTTGCGGCCACAGCGTTACCGTCAGGCGGCGGTGCCGGAGCTGCCAGCCGAAACCGAAAAGCGCCTCGCCGTCGAAGCCCGCGGAGAGCGCGGCGCATCCGGGCGCGGCCCGCAATTTCAGCCGCAGCAGCCGAGGCTTGGCCTGCGCCTGGGCGGCTATACGCGGCGGGACCAGGATGGGCGGCATGGCGAACCGCTGCGGGCTCAGCGTGTAATGCAGGCCGGCGGGCGCACACGCGGCCTGGAGCGCGATCAACGCAAGGGCGGCGATGGCGCTGGTCAGGGCTGCAGGCGATAGATGGTTCGGGGGAAGGGAATCGCCTCGCGCACGTGTTCGAGTCCGCATATCCAACTCACCAGACGTTCGATGCCCATGCCGAAGCCTGCGTGCGGCACGGTACCGAAGCGGCGCAAGTCCATATACCAGGCCAGCGGTTCGGGGGGTAGTTTGTGTTCCTCGATGCGGCGCTGCAGGAGACCGGGGTCGTGAATGCGCTGGCTGCCGCCGATGATCTCGCCGTACCCTTCGGGCGCCAGCATGTCCACGCACAGGGCCAGGTCGGGCCGGTCAGGATCGGGCTGCATGTAAAAGGCCTTGACCGAGGTGGGATAGCGATGCACCATTACGGGGCGGTCGAACTGTTGCGAAAGCAGGGTTTCGTCGCCGCCACCAAGATCGGTGCCCCATTGCATCGAGCCGCCGGCGGCGTTGACACGCTGGACAGCGTCGTCGTAACTAACGCGGGGGAAGGGAAGCTGAATCGCTTCCAGTTTGGCCGCGTCGCGCTCGAGCACGTGGAGCTCGGGGCGCCGGTGTTCGAGTACGCGGGCCACGACGAACGTAACGAGGCGCTCGGCCAGATCCATCGTATCGTCGAGGGTGGCAAAGGCGACTTCCGGTTCGACCATCCAGAATTCCGTCAGGTGGCGGCGAGTTTTGCTTTTTTCAGCGCGGAAGGTGGGGCCAAAGGTGTAGCTCTTACCGACGGCCATGGCCACGGCTTCTGCGTAAAGCTGACCGGATTGGGTGAGGTAGGCCTTGCGGTCGAAATAGTCGACCTCGAACAAGTTGCTGGTGCCCTCGCAGGCGTTGGACATGAGGACCGGCGCATCGCCGAGAACAAAACCGTCCTGGTCGAGGAAATCGCGCACGGCCTTAATGATCTCGTGCCGGGTGCGGAGAATCGCGACCTGACGCTGGCTGCGCAACCAGAGATGGCGATGTTCAAGTAAGTACTCGATGCCGTGCTCTTTGGGAGTGATGGGGTAAGGATGAGCGGCATCCACGGCCTGCAGGACAGTGGCGCCGGCGACATCGAGTTCGAATCCGCCGGGGGCACGGGCATCGGCGCGAACCATGCCGACAAGTTCCAGCGAGGATTCCTGGCTCAAGCCCTTGAGCGCGTCGAACACCTCGGGCGCGACGTTTTTCTTGAACACCACGCACTGCATCCAGCCTGTGCCGTCGCGCAGAATCGGAAACAGCAGCTTGCCGCTCTCGCGCAGATTGTAGAGCCAGCCGCGCAGACGCACGGTCTGGCCCTCGTGCTGGCCGATGTCGCGGATGATAGCAATGGGTGCGGCCATTGGCTCATTTTAGCTTGCGTTCCTCCACTTCGCCATTTGCTCGAAGCAGCGGTGGAGGCGCTGGGCGAGATCGAGCTGCGCGTTGCCGGGCAGATCGCCGACTTCGAGCACCAGTGGCACCGCGGCGGGGATACGCGGCAACAGCTCTGGCCAGGGGACGCTTCCGTCGCCCGGCCAGAGGTGCAGATCCTGGGAGCCATCGTTGTCGTGCAGATGGGTCGAGCGCACGCGGGCGCCGAGCAGCTCCCAGGTTGGGGTCACGCCGCCGCCGCCGAAGAGATGGTCGGGCAAGTGAGCGTGGCCAGAGTCAAAGCAGATGCCGACGTCATCGAGGTGGCTGGCCTGCAGAAAAGCGAGTAGGCGCTGCGGCTGGCTGAGGCCGTTGGGAATGTTTTCGACCAACAGAGTGATGCCTGCCTGCTTGGCGAGCAGGCGGATGCGCTCCAGGCTGCTCAGAGCGTGGTCGGCGTAGCGCAGGCTCCATTCCGTGCGCCAGGGGCCGAGATGCTGGATGAGATAGAGAAATGGGGCGTGCTCGCTGAACTCGAGCACGCGCTCGATCTCGTCCAGTGCGGCTACGCGGCGGCGCGGATCGTTATCGGCGATGTTGATGGGCAGCTCGCCGGTGCGGCCATCACGTTCGTCGGCAAAAATCGGGCTATGAAGACTGTGCAGCGGCAACCGGTTTTGAGCGAACCAGGCCGCCAGGTCCAGCTTTTGGGCGCGGTCGTGATAGTCGAAGCTGGTGCGGGCGCAGAACAACTCAACGCCAGCGGCACCGCAAGCTTGCACCAGATCCAGCTGTGCCGGTCCCAGCCGCTGGGTGCGGAACAGGTGGGTGGAAATCAGAATTTCCATGGCGGCTTCCGGTTAATAGGCGAGAGCAGCACCGTCGGCGCGAGGATCGGTGGCCGCCATGCGCATGCCGGTCTTGGGGTTGATCTCGATGGCTTCGACATCGCACCAATGGCCGCCGATTTTCAACGGGTAGCCCATTTTTCGCAGCAGGGCGATGGTATCGGGCGAAAAGCGGTCCGGGCCTTCGAGGTAAACCGTGTTCGGCATCCATTGCTGATGGAAGCGTGGCGCGTCAACCGCTTGCTGAACGTTCAGGCCGAAATCGAGCACATCGGTCATCGCCTCGAACACCGAGGTGATGATACGCGGGCCGCCGGGCGAACCTAGCACGAGGAACAACTTGCCGTTTTGAGTCACCATGGTCGGCGTCATCGAGGACAGCGGGCGCTTATAGGGTTCGATGTCGTTGACCTTGCCCTGAATAAGATGAAAGCCGTTGGGCGCGCCCGGCTTGGAGGTGAAATCGTCCATTTCGTCGTTGAGCAGAAAGCCGAGATGATCGGGAGTGACGCCCGAGCCGAAGAAGAAATTCAGCGTGTAGGTTACGCCAACGGCATCGCCGGCGGCGTCCACCACGGAATAGTGCGTGGTTTCGTCGCCCTCCCAGTTGGGCACCGGACCTGCGCCCACCTGGCTGCTGAGGCTGGCTTCGCCGGGCTTGACGCTCGCCCAGCGCTCGGCGGCATAGGCGGGGCTGAGCAGCGTGGCCAAGGGCAGCTTGGCGAAATCGGGATCACCCAAATATTTGGCCCGATCGGCGAAGGCGCGGCGCATGGCTTCAATTTCATCGTGCAGCGCGGCGGCCGAGTCCATGCCATCGGCGACGAAATGCGAATGGTTGAGCATATTCAGCATTTCGAAAATCACGACCCCGCCCGAAGAAGGCGGCGGCGAGCTGATGATTTGGTAGCCGTGGTAGTTCATCGTGAGCGGCCGACGCCACTTCGCCTGATAGTGCGCTAAATCGGCCAGCGAAATGAGGCCGCCGTGCGCCTTTTCGAAGGCGGCCAACTGATGTGCGATGCGGCCATGGTAGAAGGCTGCCGCGCCGCCCTGCGCAATCTCCTTGAGCGTGGTGGCCAGCTCGGGTTGTTTGAAAATATCGCCAGCCTCGTAATAGTTGCCATTGCGCTGAAAGATGCGGCGGGAATTGGGAAAGAGCGGCAAATTGCGGGCGTGGCGCATCAGTCCGGCTTCGGAGGCATCAAGCGGGAAGCCGTCTTGGGCGAGGCGGATGGCGGGTGCCATGTCCTGGGCGAGAGCCAGCTTGCCCAGGCGTTTTTGCGCCGAAACCAGACCCGCCACCGTGCCGGGAATACCGGAGGCCAGCATGCCGATCAGGCTGCGGCCCTTGATGATATCGCCGTTCGCGTCCTGGTACATGGTGGGCGAGGCTTTGCCGGGCGCTTCCTCGCGGAAATCCACGAAGTAGCTGTGCCCGTCGGCCTGGCGGATGAGCATGAAGCCGCCGCCGCCGAGATTGCCGGCATCCGAATGGGTCACGGCCAGCGTGAAGCCCACCGCGACGGCTGCATCCACCGCATCGCCGCCCTCTTTCAGGATTTGAATTCCGGCTTGCGTGGCATGGACTTCCGCGCTACTTACGGCGCCGTGCACGCCTTCGGCGGGCAGATGGCTGGCGCGGGCGGGCAGGATTAGCAGGGAAGCGAGCGCGCAGGCGGCGATACCGGCGGCAGCTGGTTTCAGCATGGCGCCATTAGAATAGCGGAAATTCCGTCTTGCGCGCAGGCCCGGTTTCGGGTATTCAGAAGCTACGCGCCATGGATCGTCTCTTCTATTCGCGCCGCGAGCTGGTGCACATGCTCCATCTCACGCCTCGCCAGCTTCGCCGCTGGGAGCGGCGCGGCCTGTTTCCGCGCCGCAGCCGCTATGAGTGGCAGGATTTAATGCGCGCGCGGGTGCTCCGGCAATATGACGATGCGGACATCCGGCCGCAGGTGCTGGCCGCGAGCCTGGATGCGATTACCGCGCGCGTACCTGGGTTGGGCTCGGATCCGCTCAAAGAGGCGACTCTGGGCGTGTTTAGGGGGCGGGTGGAGTTGCGCCACGCGGGCGTATGCATGGATGCGCTCAGCGGCCAGCTGCGGCTCCCCTTCGAGCTGAACGGCGGCGTGCGCGAGCTATCGCTGCCGGCCGGGGATGCCGCTGAGGCGAAGCAGCAACGCCAGCGCGAGGAGGCAGAACAATGGTTCGGCTTCGGGTTGTCGCTGGAGGGCGACCAAGAGCTGCGCGACCAGGCCGCCGCTGCCTACGAACACTGTCTCCTGCTGGATGCCGGCTTTCTCAGCGCTTACATCAATCTGGGTACGCTGCGCTATCACCAGAAGCGCTTCGTGGCGGCCGAAAGTTGCTATCGCCGGGCGCTGGAGCTGGATGCCGGCTACGCGCTGGCGCACTTCAACCTGGGCAACGTGCTGGATGAGACCGGACGGCTGGCGGAGGCGATTGCGGCCTACTTGCGAGCAGTGCAGTTGGTGCCCGATTATGCCGACGCGCATTATAATCTGGCGCTGGCGTACCAGCGGCAGGGCCAGCCGCGGCGGGCGGTGCCGCACTGGCAGCAGTATCTCGGGCTGGACAAGAACAGCGCCTGGGCAAACCATGCCCGCGTGCAGCTCAAGCAGGCGCTGGCGCGGGACACGCTGCAGCTGGTGGGCACCAAGAACTGAGCCAGCCTTGTGCTATCTTAAATCGCAGTGAACCCCTACGCTTCGATTCTTGCGGGACGGGACGCGCGGCAGGTCATCGCGGCGACGCCGGGCGAGCTGGCCGGGCATGTTCGGAAGCTCGGTCCCGCGGGGCTGGCACAAGCGCTCGCGCCGGGGAAATGGAGCGTCCGCGAGATTCTCTGTCATCTCGCCGACTGCGAGGTAGTGTTCACGTTCCGCCTGCGCCAGGCGCTTGCCGAAGAACACCACGTCATCCAGCCTTTCGATCAGGACCGGTGGGCAGCGGCTTATCGAGCCTACGATGCGGCGGCGGCGCTTGCTCTGTTTTCTGCTCTGCGCGGTTGGAACATCGCATTCATACGCGGGTTGAAGCCGGAAGATTTATCGAAACGGCTGAGCCATCCCGAGCGCGGCGAAATGCCCATGAGCATTCTGGTCGAAACGATGGCAGGCCACGATCTCAACCACCTGGGGCAGATCGCAACGATAGCGCGGCGCGTGTCGGCTTGACTCAGAAACTGCTGCGGAAGCGGTTGGCAGCGTCGAATTCGTCCTGCAGGCCGGGCTTGGCTAGCTTGGCGCGCAGCTTGGCGAGGTGCTGCTCCAGGCGGCGGAGGGTATTGGCGATCGGCTGGGCGTTGGTTTGGGCGATGTCGCGCCACATGGAATAGGGGCTGGCGCCGAGGCGCGTCATATCGCGCAGTGCGCGGCCACCGACGGCGCGCAGGCCGGCGGCGGAGGCCGAGAATTCCTCCTCCAGCGCCGCGCTCAGCGCGGTGGCGAGCATTTGCGGCAGGTGGCTGGCCCAGGCGCAGAGCTCATCGTGGCGGCCGGGCTCGAGATCGAGCGTGCGGCTGCCGATGTTCACCACCCATCTCCGCCATTCCGCGGCCAGCGGCGACTCTGGCTGCACCAGCGGCGTGAATAGCCAGACCGCGCCGTGAAACAGGTCCGGCTCGGCCGCCGCGGCGCCCGAGATTTCCTTGCCGGCCATGGGGTGGCCGGGCAAAAAGGCCGCGCGCCCTGTCCGGTTGAACTGCTCACGGGCGCAGGCGCAGATGGCCTGCTTGGTGCTGCCGACGTCGGTCAGAAGCTGGTTTTCGCCGAGTAGCGGCGCCAGACGCAGCATCCATTCGAGAATTGCCAACACCGGCGTGGCCAGCACGATCACATCGGTGACGGCTGCTTCGGCCAGCGCGTCTTCGGCGATGGTATCGACGGCGCCGCGGCGGAGCGCTTCCGTCGCTGCGGACGGATTTCGGTCCCAGCCGGTTACGACGCCTGCAAAACCCGCGGCGCGCAACGCCAATCCCGCCGAGGCGCCGATCAGGCCGGTGCCGATGATCATCACCCGCTGCATAGGCGGCTAGTGCACGTGGACGATAAGCGAGAAGGGCACTGTGACCGGCGGCCTGCACAGCTCGTCATTACAGGCCTGATAGCGGAAGCGGCCGTGCAGGATGGCGGTGCCGGGCGCGCCCGTCATCAGCGTCACCGGGATCTGAAAGCTGCCTTCGAACACGGCTAGCGGCTGCTTGGGAGAAAAGCTGAAGGTGTGTTCCTGGGCACGTGGCCAAGCCACCTTGGTTACGGTGACGCCATCCGCAGGCGCCAACGACAGCCGCGATGGGATCAGGAATTCCTGCTTGGGGTGGTTGGATTGAATGTGGAAGCCGGGCTGAACGGCGATTTTGAAATAGGCGACAGCGGTGCTATGAGCGCTGGCGTGGAGCGAGGCAGGCACGGTAATCGTCGCAACGTCGAGGGTTTGGGCGAGCAGGGCGGCGCTCAAAAGCAGCACGGCTGCCAGGGCCAAGCCGATTTTAGAGGATCCCATGGATCGCCTTATCTAAATCGGGCAAGCCTTCCAGGCCGGCGACGCGCTCGGTGATCTTTCCCTGGCGGTTGATGAACAGCGTCGTTGGCAGCCCGTAGGGGACGCCATAGGTGTTTTGCAGCGACTGATTATCCCAAACGACGCGGTAGTTGATGGGGTTTTTGGCGAGAAAGTTCTGGACGTCGCCCATACTGCTATCTTCGGAAATGCCAATGATCACCAGGCCCTGAGAAGCGTAGCGTGTTTGCAGCGTCTCCCACCAGGGCATTTCCATTTTGCAGGGCGCGCACCAGGTGGCCCAGAAATCCAGCACCACGGGATGACCTTGGAACTGCGACAGGCTCAGCGTTTTGCCCGACGGGGTTTGCAGCGTCCAATTGGGGGCGGCGCGGCCGATCACGTTGCTGGCCTCCAGAATCGCGTTGGCGGGCGAGCCGTTGGCGACCACGGGTTGATCGGCCACCGTGGCGCGATGGGCGAACGCCAGGTAAACCAGTCCGCCGATAATGATGATACCGATGATGATCCAATTCCAAGCGCTGGTCTTGGAAGAAGCGGACGATGGGGCGGGCGATTGCGGCGTGGCCACGATACCTCCTACAACATTAGCTTATTGAAAAACGGGATTTGCGCCAAGTAGCCGGAGATCATGGTGAAGCGGTGGCTCAGCAACAGCACGCCGATCAGCACCAAAAGCACGCCGGAAACCTTCTCGACCGTGCCTAGGTGGCGGCGAAAGCCTTGATAGAACGTGGCGAAGCGGTCAATGGCGAGCGTGGTGATCAGGAACGGCACCGCGAGCCCAGCCGAGTATACTGCCAGCAGAAAAATGCCATGGCTGACGGTGCCGATGTTGGCAGCCAGCAGCAGGATCGTGGCCAAGATCGGCCCGATGCAAGGCGTCCAGCCGAAGGCGAAGGTAAAACCGACCACAAAGGCGCCCACGCCGCTGCTGACGTTGATTTTTTTGTGGACGCGCTTGTCGCCGTAGAGCGCACTGATGCGCACCACGCCCAGCAGGTGCAACCCGAAAATAATGACGATCAGACCGCCAAGTTCACTGAACAGCGCTTGATGCAGGCGCAGCGCCTGGCCGACCGAAGTGGCCGTGGCGCCCAGGGCAATAAAGACTAGCGAAAAACCGAGGATAAAAAAGATCGAGTTGCTGATCAGCAGCCTGCGCGCGTGGCGCGCGGCGGCTCGGGTGGAAACCTGGGTTGCGGCAGTGGTGGCGACCCCGCCTCCGGCGGTGGGAGCGACGCCACCCGGATGGCTTTGCCCCTCCTCCGGCAGTTGGGCAGCTATACCACCCGAGAGCAAGGAAACATAGCCGGGAACCAGCGGCAGGACGCAAGGCGAGAGAAACGAGAGCACGCCAGCGGCAAAGGCGTAGAAAACACTGGCGTTGGCGGCGACGGCGGCTTGCATCTGTACCTTAGATTAGCAAACAGTGGAAACGATACGGGCCGGAGCGGTTTTAATTAGATCAGGCCCTGCGCCTTGCCCACGGTTTCCAGAATTACCAGCGCGTCGCTCAGCTCCTGCTCGGTATGGGTGGCGGTGACGATGGTGCGTAGGCGGGCTTTGCCTTCGGGCACGGTGGGGAAGGCGATGCCGGTGACGAACAGCCCCGCCTGGAACAGTGCGCGGGAAAACTCCATGGCTTTGCGGCCTTCGCCGACCATGATGGGCGTGATCGGGGTTTCACTGGCGCCGGTATTGAATCCGAGTTTGTTCAAGCCATGCTTGAAGAATTTGGTGTTATCCCAGAGTTTTTGAATGCGCTCGGGCTCGGCCTCCAGCACCTGGAAGGCGGCCAGGCAACTGGCGGCGACGGAGGGCGGATGCGAAGTCGAAAACAAAAATGGCCGGCCGCGCAGGTGCAGAAACTCAATCAGGTCATTGCTCCCGGCCACGTAGCCGCCGAGGGCGCCAATGGCTTTCGAGAGCGTGCCCACCTGCACGTCCACGCGCCCGTGCAGCCCAAAATGATCCACCGTGCCGCGGCCGTTTTTGCCCAGAACGCCGGAGGCGTGGGCGTCATCCACCATCATCACCGCACCGTATTTTTCCGCCAGCGCGCACAGGTCCGGCAGGGGCGCGATGTCGCCATCCATGCTGAATACACCGTCGGTAATGAGCAGTTTGCGCCCCGGCTGGCTGGCCAGCTCCTTGAGAACGTCTTCAGCGGCATTGCAGTTCTTGTGGGGAAAAACCTTGATGGTGGCGCGCGACAGGCGCGCGCCGTCAATGATGCTGGCGTGGTTGAGCTCGTCGCTCACGATGAAATCGTTGCGGCCGATGATGGCACCCACCGTACCCGCGTTGGCGGTGAAGCCGCTCTGGAACACGACGGACGCTTCGGTGTGCTTGAAACTGGCGATGTGGCGCTCCAGCTCCATGTGGATTTCCATGGTGCCGCTGATGGTGCGCACCGCCCCCGAGCCCACTCCCAGCTTGCGCGTGGCCTCCAGCGCCGCTTCGCGCAGGCGGGGATGGGTACACAGTCCGAGGTAATTGTTCGAGCTGAGATTGATGACCTTTCGGCCGTCAAAATGCGCTACCGGGAGCTGCTCGCCCGCCAGCACGCGCAGTTTGGTCCGCAGGCCCTTCTGTTCCAACTGCTGCAGTTCATTGGTCAAATATTGCAATTGCGGGCGTGCCATCGTCCGGGTCCTTTCTTTCGGGCTAAGCGTCCGGATGCAGAAGGATTTTGGCGGCCTGGCCCTGGCGCAGGCGCTCGAATCCGGCGGCAAACTGGCTCAGCGGCAGATGCGCGGTGAACAGCGGTTCCAGGGGCAAGCGCTTCTGGCTGAGCAGGCCGATCACCTGGTGCCAGGTGTCGAACAACCGCCGTCCGTTGATGCCCTGGACCGTCAGCCCCTTGAAAATGACCTCGTGGTTGAGATCAATTTCGGCAGGATTTTGGAAAATACCCAGCAAGCTGACGCGGCCGCCGGCGCGCGTCAAGCGCAACGCCTGGCGCAAGCCGCCGGGATGACCGCTGAACTCCAGGCCCACATCCACGCCGCCGCCCTGGGTATGCTGCGCCACCAGCGCGGCGGCCTCGTCGTGCGCGGGATCGAGCACGAAATCCGCCTGCATGGTTTTGGCCAGCTCGCGCCGGAAGGGGTTGACTTCCAGCGCAAACACTGGACCGGCGCCGCAGGCGCGCGCGACCGCAATGGCCATAAGCCCGATCGGCCCGCAGCCCACGATGGCCACGCTGCGTCCAGCTACGTCACCCGCGAGCACGGTGTGTACGGCATTGCCGAGAGGATCGAGAATGGCGCCATAGTCGGTGGAAATCTCCGGACGCAGCGGGACTATATTGGCGGCCGGGATTTGGACGTACTCGGCGAAGCAGCCGGGGCCATCCACGCCCAGAATTTTGACGTTTTGACAAATGTGCGCCTGCCCGCGGCGGCACTGGAAGCAACGTCCGCAGAATACGTGCATGTCGGCGGAGACGTACTGGCCCGGTTGCAGACCCTCGACCTCACCGCCGAGGCGTTCGATGTGACCGCAAAATTCGTGTCCGAACACCAGCGGCGGATGGATGCGCCCTGCGGCCCAGGCGTCCCAATGATAAATGTGCAGGTCGGTGCCGCAAATCGAGGCGGTATGCACTTTGACCAGCACGTCGCGCGGCCCGATATCCGGCACAGGCACGGATTGCAGCTCGGCACCGGCGGCAGAACTGGGCTTGACTAATGCCCGCATGAGGGCGCGCATGGAATGGGGCATGGAGAAGGATTCAGAATAGCAGTTGCAGGAACCTCGGCGCCAGCGGCGGCGTATCCTTAGGTTAGCTACGTGCCTGACATGCTGACCTTCTGCATCCTGGCGTTCCTCTACTTTCTGCCCGCCGTGCTGGCGCACAACAAGCGGAACTTTACTGCCATTTTTCTGATCGACGCGCTGCTGGGCTGGACCGTGATCGGCTGGATCGTCGCGCTCATCTGGGCCTTGGCCGACGAGCCGGCGGCTCCGCGCGTCATCGTCATCCCGGCAAGCGGACCAGGGGGCAATTTTTGTGGTTCCTGCGGTGCGCCCCTAAGCCAGACCCGCTGTCCGCACTGCGGGCGGGCGTAGGCGCCGGAAGTGGCGCTCCGTGCCGGAGGGCTCGATGACGCGCGGTCGCAACAGCAGGGGAGGCTCGCGTTGCCCGCGCGGGGGTAAACTGGCGGAGAGGAGGCGGATATGTCGCTGCGACCGGTGAAGCGGATTATTACCTCGAAGCCCACGCTGGAAGGCGCGGGGGTTCATCTGCGGCGGGCGTTCGGGTTCGGCAGCACGGGAGAGTTTGATCCCTTTCTGCTGCTGGATGATTTTCGCAACGACATTCCCGAGGATTATCTCGCCGGCTTTCCTTGGCATCCGCATCGCGGCATCGAGACCATCACCTACGTGCTGGCAGGCACGGTCGAACACGGCGATAGCATGGGCCACAGCGGCGAGATCGGCGCGGGCGACGTGCAGTGGATGACTGCCGGCAGCGGCATCATCCATCAGGAAATGCCCAAAGGCGATGCCACCGGGCGCATGCACGGCTTTCAGTTATGGGGCAATCTGCCGTCAGCCAAAAAAATGATCGCTCCGCGCTATCAGGAGTTCAAGGCGGCGGCGATTCCCGAGCGCACCGAGGATGACGGCACGCACGTGCGCGTGGTCAGCGGCGATTTTTGGGGACTGAAGGGCCCGGTGGAAGGCGTCGAGGCAGACCCGATTTATCTCGACGTTTCCGTGCCGCCGGGCCGGCGCCGCACGCTGCCGGTCGAGACCACCCGGCACGCGTTCGCTTACGTGTTTTCCGGCAGCGGGAAATTCTGTAACGCCTCGGAGCCGCTGGCTGTGCCGACCGAGCCGGTGGGCTGGCTGGATACGCAGCCGCCGCCAGCGGAAGTTCAGGACCGCACGCTGGTACTGTTCGACCGCGGCGACGAGGTCGAAATTCACGCCGGCGAGAATGGCGTCCGCTTTCTGCTGGTTTCCGGCAAGCCGCTGGAGGAACCGGTGGCCTGGTACGGGCCCATCGTCATGAACACGCAGCAGCAGCTTCGCGAAGCATATCGCGAGCTGCAAGAGGGTACGTTTCTCAAAGCCGGCAGCTGATCAACGGCGGGCGAAGCTGTAGCCCAGCATGATCTCGAAGCGCTGCGGGTGGCCAATGGCGCGTTGACCGCCGCTACCGGCGTAGAAGTGATAGCCGAACTCCGGGGATGCGTTGCCGAGCAGGTAAGTGCGGACGCGGAGGCCGAGGTGAAAGGCGCTCTAGGTTTCTACCGGCGCCGTACGGGGGAACAGCCCGCCGTGGCTAGCAGCAACACGGCCAGGATCGAAAACGATCACCGCGTTAGCGCTTCTCCGGTTCGGTGACTCGCACCGCGTTGAGGTGGGCACGGCGGAGAGTTGTGTTGAGCGCCACTACGTCTCGCGACGTAATCTGTTGGATCTCGGTTTCATCCGTCTTGAGCCGTGCGAGGACGATCCGGTTGACCGCAATTTCCTGGGCTGTGGGCGGAAAATCGGTGCCCTCGAGATCCTCGTCAAGATGGTCAATATCGTCGCCGAGACCGGCGGGTTGGCGGTCCTCGTCCTCGCCCTGTCCGGTGATCTGATTCTTGTAGAGCGTGGCTTCCAGCGCGATGAGCTTCGTATCCACCGCCGCGCTTTGTTGCCGCGCCGCAGCGCTGCTGTTGGAGATTGCCAGCGCCTGCTCGGCCGAATGCAGTTGCAGCCGCAGCGCCTCGGAACGCCGCAGCATCGCCGCCACCTGATTTTGCTCCTGCAGCAGTCTCCGCGCGAAGGCAAAATGCGCGGCGAAATCGGCGGGCGTGGCTGCCGAGCGAGGATCTTTCAGGATGGTCAGCGGTTGCGTCGAGCGGCGCCCGTCTGCGCGGAGCTGTACCGTGTACTTGCCGGGCGGATAGATAATCGCGATGGGACGGGCGGAGATGGGGCGCCAGCCTTGGGCATTCAGCGGTACCCAGGGTTTGCCCGGCGGGGTGGTATAAGAGCGCAGCGGCGCTGAGGGCTCACCGCGCAGGTTCCACCAGATGCGGTGGAAGCCGGCCTGACCGCTGGCCTTGAGCGTGCGAATCGTATTGCCGGACGCATCCAGAATGGCGACTGTGACCTTGCCTTGCGCCGCTTGCGGCAGATAGTAGGTGAGGGCGGCGCCCGGCGGCGGATTGTGGCCAACGCTGTTGTCTATGCCGACTTCGTTGTCGAATGTGCCGCCGCGGAACAGATACGCGGGGCGCGGGGCAAATAGCGACGGTGCAGCGGCAGCGGTGAAGTTCTCGAGCGGGGTGATGTCGTCTAGGATCCAGAAGCCGCGGCCGTAGGTGGCGATGTCGAGATCATGGCGACGCTTCTGCACCACCAGACCGTAGACGGGCGCATGCGGCAGGTTCATTTGCAGCGGCTGCCATGCATCGCCGTCGTCAAAGGAAACGTAAATGCCGCCTTCGGTGCCGAGAAACAGCAGGCCCTGCCGGTAGGGGTCTTCGATGATGTCGTGCGCCCAGCCGTTGGGCTGGAGGGGCAGGCCGCCGGTGATTTTCGTCCACGTGGCGCCGTAGTCGCTGGTGCGGTAGACGTAGGGGGCGAAATCGTTCATCTCGTGCGCATCGACGGTCAGGTAAGCGGCGCCGGCGGCAAAGGGCGAGGGTTCAATCGAGCTTATCGTGCCCCAGTGCGGCATGCCGGGGACGTTGGCGGTGACATCGGTCCAGTGTTGGCCGCCATCGCGCGTGATGTGGACTAGGCCATCGCTGCTACCCGCCCAGATCAGCCCGCGTTGCTTGGGCGACAGCGCCAGCGAATAAATCGTGTCGTAATATTGCGCGCCGATGTTGTCCTGCGTCAGCCCGCCCGAGGGCTGTTGCTTGCTTTTGTCGTTGCGGGTCAAATCCGGGCTGATGACCTGCCACGATTGGCCGCCGTCGCGCGTTACCTGCACCACCTGGCTGGCGGCGTAAACAGTGTTGTGGTCATACGGCGAGATGGTCAGCGGAAACTCCCATTGATAGCGGTACTTCACCTCTGCCGCCGACGAGCCTTCCGTGTCCAGAGGCCAGATCTCGACGTTGCGAATCTGGCCGGTACGCAGATCCATGCGCGTCACGATGCCGCCCATGCTGCCATCACCGCTGCCGCTGGACCAGACGATATTGTTGTCCACCGGGTCGGGTTGCGCCCAGCCGCTTTCGCCGCCGCCGACGGAAGTCCAGGCGGTACCGGGAATCCGGCCGCCGTAGGGTGAGTGCGTGCGGCTGGGGCCGCGCACGCTGTCGTTGTCCTGCACGTTGCCGAACAGATGATAGGGAATTTCGTTGTCCACGGCGATGTGGTACAGCTGCGCGTTGGGCAGCGTGACCTCGTTCCACATCAGGCCGCGGTCGTGCGAAATGCTGACGCCGCCATCGTGCGCCACCGCCAGGTTGCTGGCGTCGGTGGGATCGATCCACATATCGTGGTTGTCGCCGCCGGGATCGCGCGCCGGAGACAGGTCGCGGCCGCCGTCGAGCGACATCAGGAAGGCGTCGCCGAGGAAGTAGACCTGGTTGGGGTTGTCGCTAGATACGGCGATGCGGTTGAAGTAATGGGTCCGGCTCTGCAGTCCCACCTGCGAGCTCATGAGCTGCCAGTGCGCGCCGGCGTCGTTGGACATCCAGAGTACGCCCGCCTGAGTGGGCTTGCCGTCAATGGTGAAGCCATCGCCGGTTTCGATGTTGGCGTAGACGCGCTGCGGGTCCGAAGGTGCGATCGCCATGTTGATCTTGCCCAGGGGTGCGTGCGGCAGGCCATGACCGGTGAGGTGCGTCCAGGTGAGGCCGCCGTCAGTGGATTTGTATAAGCCGCTGGAGGGTCCGCCCGAGTCTTCGCCCCAGGCGTGCTGCTCGAACTCCCACATGCCGGCGTAGAGGATGCGCGGATTTTGCGGATCCATGGCCAAGCCGCTGCAGCCGGTATTGGCATCCACGAACAGCACCCGCGTCCAGGTCTTGCCGCCATCGGTGGTGCGGAACACTCCCCGCTGTTGCTGCGGTGCGTAGGTCGTGCCCAGCGCGCATACAAGCACGATGTCAGGATTGTCTGGATCAATCACAATGCGCGGGATACGGCCAGTGCGCGTCAGCCCCATATCCTTCCAGGTGAGGCCGGCATCGTCGGATTTGTACACGCCATCGCCCATGGAGATATTGGCGCGGATGAAAGCCTCGCCCGTGCCCGCCCACACGATGCTGTGGTCGGAACTGGCCACCGCCAGCGCACCGATGGAAAGATCCGGTTCGGCATCAAAGATGGGGCGCCAGGTGAGGCCGCCGTCGCTGGTCTTGAAGATGCCGCCCGAGGCCGAGCCGACGTAGTAGGTTAGCGGATCGCCGGGAACGCCGGTGACCGCGTCGGTCCGGTTTCCCGGCGGTCCCACGTAGCGCCAGTGCAGCCGGGCGTAGCTGGCCACTGTGGGCGCCTGCGCCGCCAGAGATATTGCCATTGCTGCCGCTACCCCCGCCGCAGCCATCAAGGACCAACGCCGCATATCGGCCTCCAAAGTACCTCGTCCGGACTATAGGCCAATTGCCCGCCCGAATTCCAGAGTGCCTGCACCGTGTCATACTTTATGAATGAGACACTCCCTGGCCCTCTCGCTCCTGCTTGCGGCCGGTTTGGTCCTCGCCGCTGGTGCGCAAAGCGTTCCCGCCAATGACTGGCCCATGTTCGGCGGCAATGTTTACAGTTCCAGCGATAACTCTTCCTCCGGCGGCATTAGCACGGCGAATGTGGCCAAGCTCACGCGGCATGAAGTTGCGCTGCCGGGCACGGTGGATGCAAGCGTCATTTACCTGCACGGCGTGACCGTGAATGGCGCCCGCCACAACGTGGCCTTTATGACCGCCCTCTATGGCAAAACCATTGCCGTGGATGCCGGTAGCGGCCAAATTCTCTGGGTTTATACGCCCGCCAGCTACTCCCAACTCGCGGGCGGCCGCCAAGTCACCAATTCCACTCCAGTGGCCGATCCCAGCCATCAATACATTTACGCCGCCTCGCCGGACGGCTACCTGCAGAAGCTTTCCATCGCCAATGGCCACGCCGTTTGGCGCACGTCGATTACTCGGCTGCCGTTGCGGGAGAAAATGGATTCCGGCCTGAAGCTGTTCCGCGGTCACATTATCTATGTCACCGCTGGATATAACGGCGATCGGCCGCCTTATCAGGGCCACGTGGTGATCCTCGACGCCCAATCCGGACGCCTTTTGCAAGTATGGAATTCGCTGTGCAGCAATCGGCAAGGCCTGCTGGATCCCGCCTCATGTCCGGCCAGCGATTCAGCGATCTGGGGCCGGCCGGGAGCACAAATTGATCCGGCCAACGGCCACTTCTTCGTCGCCACCGGTAACGCACCCTGGAACGGAAAAACCAACTGGGGCGACAGCGTGATTGAGCTCAATGCGGCAGACAAAATGGCCGGCAACTGGGCGCCGGAAAACACCGAAGAACTCAATCAGGATGACCTCGATGTCGGATCCTCCGCTCCGGTCTGGCTGGGCGGCGGCCTGATCGCGCAAGGCGGCAAGGCGGGCAAAATTCACCTGCTGCGCATCAGCGCGCTGGCCGGTACGGCACCGCACAAGGGCAACGCGGTGCAGGAGATTCCCACACCGGGAGGCGCCAAGCTGTTCAGCCAGCCTGCGGTTTGGAAACACAATGACCAGACATGGATGTTTGTTGCTGCCCGCGGCGGCACCGAAGCGTGGGCGCTGGTCAACGGCAAGTTCGAAAAGAAGTGGAGCAATACCACCGACGGCACCAGCCCGTTCATTGCAGGCAACTTGCTCTATGTCTTCGACCCCGGCGGCAGTCTGAACGTCTATGAAGCCGCTTCAGGCAGGCGCATTACCGCACTCAGCAGCGGGCGCGGTCACTGGGAAAGCCCGGTGGTGGTGGACGGCAAAATCTTCCTCACCTCGGGCAATGCCAATCGGCGCCAAACCAGCGGCACTCTGTATATCTGGAGCAAATAGCGGGAACGGCCGTCCCAGTGTCAGTCGCTGAGCGGGCGCTCGCGGTATGCCTGCAGTTCACTCACCGAGACCAGGCCGGGGCCGACGGGGCAGGCGACAATTCCCGGCTGGCGGGCCCGATGATCCAGGTCTGGCCCTTCTCGAGCTGGGGTCCTCCGGGAGGGCGGCTTCAGCAAGAGGTGGCCGTGCCACGCATCATTCGGCGCGGGTTGGAACGGCTGGTGAGGCTGTCACGATAGCCTCTATCGGTTCCCGCCGGCGAGCTTGGTTTCCTCGATCTGGATCAGCCGCTGCAGGATCTGCGACGTTGGCGCCAGCGTGCGCGCCTTGGCGAGATCAGCCTTGGCCGCCACCGTTTGCTGAGCCTGCACCTCGGCTTGGCCCATGTGGTAGTAGGTTTCTGCCTGCACCGCCGCCTCCGGCTGGTAAGCCAGCGCACTTTTATAGGATGCTACTGCCTGTTCATACTGACCCCGCAGGGCAGCAATGCGGCCCCGCGACACATAGGCGGGACCAGCAAGGTTGTCCTGAAGCCGGTGGGCGATGGTTGGGCTGTAGTGAATGCCGGCAAAATCCAGGCCTTGTGCGGTGATGTGAAATCCCAGGGTTATAGCTAGAACCTGCTGATCATAGCTTTCCGCTTGCTCCAGCAACTGGTCCAAGTTCAGATCCGTGGTCGAGACGTTGTCGGGAATCGCCTGGCCGAGGCTGGAAAGGACGTACAGAATGTGCGGGTCGAGCTTGAGCGCCGCCACTCCATAGCGCAGCTCGGGGAGAAACTCCTGCCGAATCCGATGATAGCGCACCGCGGTGACCAGCACCAGCAGGGTATTTTTGCTATGGGGGAACTGCTGACGAAAGGCGTCCACGGCGCTGTCAAAGGTGGCGGGCTGGGAGTTGGGATCGTTGAAGATCGCCCGCAGCGCGTTCAGGCTTTGCGCTTCGGTTGACCCGGGCAGGGTTGCCGTCTGCGCCCACGCGCCGGAAGTCAGCAGCAGCGCGAGCAGCAGGGTGATCCATCGGCGGAACATGCGACGATTATAGATCAGCGCTGGCCGACGATGACGAAGCGGCCGCGGCCGCGCGCCAGCGTCTGTCCGCTGGCGTTGCAAATTTCGGCGCGGAAGTGCAGGTTGCGTCCCTCAGCCGACTCTTCTGCGGCGGTAATCGAGATTTCCTCCTCCGTGGCGATGGGCCGCAGGTAGGCGATTTCCAGCTCCGCCGTCACCGCCCGCACGCCCCGCAGGCGCGTCAGCTTGCCCATGGCTTCGTCCAGCAGCAAAGCGATGATGCCGCCGTGCAAGATGCGCTGGCTGCCTTGAAATTCGCGCCGGACGCGCAGGCGGGCGCGCACCTGCCGCTGCTCGTGGTCCAGCGCGAACTGGAGCTGCAACCCATGCGGATTGCCGCCGCCACAGCCAAAACAGTCGTTGTCAGGTGCTGGGGTGAGTGTCTCAATCATGTTTCCAGACTAGCCTACGGACCGCATGCCTTTGGGCGCAGCCTTGCCCAAGGGTCTCGCCTTGCGCATGGGGGCGGACGCATGTGCAACGCTGTCTGAGCCGCTGCTGGGGCGCAGCACCAGCAGCGGCCTCGATTCCGCGTCTCCGGTTTCTTACCGGCTGCCGCCGCGCGAGGTGTGCCGCGCCTCTAGCCCCGGTTCGGCGATCAACAGCAGTGCCGCATCCAGTGCGTAACGCGGCAACTGGATGCCGCCCCGAGCGCCAGCGGGCGTCCGTTGCCAGGCAGCGAAGCGCGGCCACAGCCCGGTCGGCGTGGGGGCGGCTCCAAGAGGTGGCCGTGCCACCTCGATCCCTGGGCCGCCTGAAATCTCACCTGCGCGCCCGCTTGGCTTTGCCCGCAGGGGCGCTCAACGGTGGCACGGATTCCTCCGTCAATCCAGGACAGACCACCGCCAGCTTCACAGCCTCCGCCAGCGCCGCCGCCTGCGGACTGACCGTCCAGAACTGTATCGCGCGCAGTTCCAGGGCCGAGGCCACGTGCAGCGTGTCGGATGTGGTGGGGCGCAAATGGCCGTGCGCCCGCGCCAGCGCCATGCTGCGTTCCACCGCCGCCTTGGGCATGGCGATCTCGCGCCAGCGCCCCCGTTCGAGATCGCGCTCGAAGTGCGCCAGCACCTGTCGCGCTTCACTGGCCGACAACTTGTGGGCAGAGATACTTTGAAAGACCTCATGACTCCATTCGGCTCGCACCAGTGGAGTCATCCAGAAATGCGGCCGGAATTCGGCCGCCAACTTCTGCACCGCGCCGCTGCAGGCGTCGGAGAGGTAGAGCGCGACGAAGATGCCGGTGTCGGCGTACAAGCTCATGTTCGCCTCGCTCGAAGGAAGCCCATGGCACGATTCTGCCACCAACATTAGCACTGCCCCAGTAACTAAGCCGCTACATCGCCTTGGATCATCGGCGGCGCGGGTGTCGGCGCGCTGCAGGCCGGCCTCCTGCGGGTCCGCTCCGGTTCCTGCGCTCCCCGGCGCAGTGCCGGCAAGTGGGCCTCCGGTGTCATACTACGGCTTGGATGCATGCGGCATCGAATGGCAAAGGAGAGGCCCATGAAAAAACCCGTTCTGGCACAGCGCCGGCCATCGCTCCCGGTCGCCGATGAACTCCACACGCCTTCCGATCTGGACGAGGAAGCTACCCGCGAAATCGCCTTCGCACTCAATGCCGTTCTGGCCGATGTGTTCGCGCTTTATATCAAGACCAAGAACTTTCACTGGCATATGAGCGGCCCGCACTTCCGCGACTATCATCTGTTGCTGGACGAACACGCCGATCAGATTTTCTCCATGTCCGATCCGGTGGCCGAGCGCGTGCGCAAGCTGGGCCGGCCTACGCTGAAATCCATCGGCGCTATTGCCCGTCTGCAGCGCGTGGCCGACAACGACGCCGGGTTGGTTGAGCCGCACCAGATGCTGGCCGAACTGCGCCAGGACAATCAGGATCTCGCCGCCCACCTGCGCCAGGCCCATGGCATCTGCGAGGATCATGGCGACATCGCGACCGCCAGCCTGCTGGAAGTCTGGACCGATGAAACCGAACGCCGCTCCTGGTTCCTGTTCGAGGCCACCCGGGCGCGTTAAGCCCGCGCGAACGCGCTTTTTGACCAGGCGCGCGCGCTTGCCGCCGACGGCAAGGTCGTGGTGCACACCGACGGCGCCCCGTAACGAGCGTGGGCCAGAGAACAAAGATGACGTTGTGGAGAATGGCATCGATCTCAGAATTGTTTTGGGGGCACCATTCACGACCTGATTGCCTATCACCTAACTCTCACCTCGACCCTGCCGGTATTTGAAGCCATGGTCCCCGGCCGCCCGCCGCTCGGTGAGATCCCGCGCCTGCTGGTGGTGCTCACACCCCAATCGCGCGTGGATTAACAGTTGGCCCGCGTCCGCGATGACGAGCACACCTGTGCGGCGGTGGTGATCTTCAAAAAGGAAAACCGCCCGCGCCCAGCTGGTCGTTTTCAGAGCGTGCCGGCGGAATCCTCACTCAAGGGTTCCCTGGCACCGCATCGCGCACCGGCACTTCCGGTAGCAGCGGTCGGCTTCGCGCGGGCAGTCGTCCCGAAGGCGGCGGCAGAGAGTGAGCAAGCCAAAGTTATTGCACAAAATCCGGCAGGTTTGTTTTTTAGCTGCGCTAAGTTACTGAAAACAAATGACAAATCTGGTGCTGGAGGGGGGAATCGAACCCCCAAGGGGACAAGCCCCGGCAGATTTTGAGTCTGCTGCGTCTGCCAGTTCCGCCACTCCAGCATTCAGCCGCAACCCTATAGTACACAAAGAGTTAGGCCGGGACCAGCCCTAACGTTGCGAACAGCCTCACTGCGTTCGTCAATAGTTTCTGGCCCCGGCGTGCTCACGTAATTTGGCCCCACCGTGGGCGGGTTGATAAAGCTGCGCTGGGGGCCGGAGCGGAGCGGAGGCCCCCGGCGCAGGGCGGGTTAGCCGCCGGCCTGGCCGCGTTTGGCGGCGGTACGGCGGAAGCGGTAGGACTCGAGCCCGGTCTCGATGATGTGGGCC
>JBOGKM010000118.1:0-22156 GCA_050747745.1 Terriglobales bacterium | reverse complement strand
CTGCAGGCGCCCGCCGTCAAGCGCGCCGCCGCGGCCTTGGGGCTGCCGCTGCATCAGCCCGAGCGCCTGCGCGGCGAAACCGAACTGGCCTGGCTGGCCTCTCTCCGCCCGGATGCGCTGGCGGTGGTGGCCTTCGGGCAAATCCTGCCTCCCCCCGTGTTCTCGCTGCCGCGCCTGGGCGCCGTCAACGCCCACGCCTCGCTGTTGCCGGCCTGGCGCGGCGCCGCGCCCATCCAATGGGCGCTGGCATCCGGCGACACCCGCACCGGCGTGACCACCCTCTGCATTAATGCCGGCCTGGACACGGGTGACATTCTGCTGCAGCGCGCCCTCGCCATCGCCCCGGACGAAACCGCCCCCCAGCTCAGCCGCCGCTTGGCCCAACTGGCTGCCGAACTCATGGTGGAAACCTTCGCTGGCCTGGCCGGGGGTGCCCTGCCGCCGGTTCCCCAACCGCCGGGCGCCACCCTGGCGCCGCGGCTTTCCCGCGAGGATGCCCGCGTCGACTGGCGCCGTCCCGCTCAGCAAATCTTCAACCGCTGGCGCGCCTTCCAGCCTTGGCCTGGCCTTCATTGCCGTTTCCGTGGCCGCCAGCTTGCCATTCTGCGCTGCTGCCCCCTGCCGCAGTTGACGGCCGCCCCTGGCCTGCTCATGGAATACAACTCCACCTTGGCCGTTGCCTGTGGCCAGGGCGGCCTGCGCCTCGACGAAGTCCGCCTCGAGGGCCGCCAACCCACCTCCGGCACCGACTTCGCCCGCGGCGCCCGTCCCGTCTGGGGCACCGACCGCTTCCTTTAACCCTCCCCACGCAACTTGACCCCCGGCCCGGGCTTCAGTAAAATAGTTGTTTCCAGTGCCCGCCTTGGATCCGGCGCCTGAGCTGTACTCGTACGCCTGGCCACTCGTTTTCTTTTCATGCAGCTGATCTTTCACCAATTAGGCCATTTACTGCTCGGCAGCATCCCCACCATCCTGCTGTTCGTGGCGCTGCATTATTACCTGAAGTGGATGCTCTATCGTCCCTTGCAGCGCACCATGCGCGAGCGTGACCAGCGCATCGCCGGCCGCAAGGAAGCCGCCCGCCTGCTGGTGGAACGGGCCGCGCAGAAGCTGGCCGGCTACGAATCCTCGCTGCGCGGGCGCCGGCTGGAAAATTTCAAGCTGATCGAGGCCCGCCGCCAGGAAGGTCTGGCGCTGGGTCAGGGCCACATTTCCACCGCCCGCCGGCAGGCCGCCGAGACCATGGTGGCGGCGCGGCAAAAGCTGGCCGAGCAGACCACCAACGCGCACACCCATCTGCGCGCCTCGGCGGAATCCCTGGCGCAGCAGATTGTGGCGCAGGTTTTGCGCCCTCAGCCCGCCAAGCAGCCCGCGCCGGGAGTGGGAGCATGAACCTGCCGTTCGCCTTCTTCCAGACCGTGCCCAATGCCCGCAGCATGAGCTGGTGGCTGCCGCGGGGTGCGGTGGGCGATATCGTCTGGTGGGCGGTGTTTACGCTCAACCTCGCGGTGCTGGTCTGGATTCTCTGGAAAATGCTCTACGGCGGCAAATCCTGGAACGTACCCATGATGTTGCGCGGACGCGGCGAAGCCATCACCGCCGAGCTGCACGACTCCGAACAGGCGCAGCGCCAGGCCGAGTCCCGCCTGGCCGAAATTGAAGCCCGCATCTCCAACCTGCCCGCCGAAATCGCCGCCCTGGAGAAGGAAGCCGCCGCCGAGGCTGCGCACGAATATGAACGCGTGCTCGAGGAAAGCCGCCGCGAGGCCGAACGCATCCTTCACTTCGGCAAACAGGAAATCGAGGCCGCCGCGGCTCTGGCTCAAAAAGAGCTGAAGGGGCTGGCGGCGGCGCTGGCCGTGGACTTGGCCTCCCAGCAGTTGCGCGAGCGCCTGACGCCGGAGCAAGATGAAGCCGTGGTGCGCGCCGCCTTGGCCGGCATGGATCTAGGTCGTCCCAACTGAGCGCGCAAACCCATGGCTGCCGTCGAACAACGTTACGCCCGCGCACTCGCCGATCTGGTCGCCCGCGGCGACATTGACGCTGAGCAATTGCGCTCCGAGCTGGCGCAAATGGCCGGGCTGATCGCCTCCAGCCTCCCCCTGCGCCTGGTGCTGGCCTCCCCCGCCGTTCCCTGGGAGCGCAAGCGCGCCCTGCTCGACACCCTCGCCCAGCGCCTCCATCTGGCCCGCCTCACCCGCAACTTTCTCCTGGTCACGGCCGAGCGCGACCGCATCGCCCATCTCAGCGGCATCGAGCGCGCCTTCGAGCAACTGCTGCTCGATCAGCAAGGCATTCTCACCGCCGAGGTCGCCAGCGCCCGCTCCCTTTCCCAGTCCGAGCGCGACGCCCTCCAGCATCGCCTCGAACAGAAGCTCGGCCGCAAGCTCCGCGCCCGCTTCCGCACCGATCCCGAGTTGGTCGGCGGCTTCCGTGCCCAGGTCGGGGATCAGGTCTATGATGGCAGCATCCGCGGGCGCCTCCAGCGCCTCCGCCGGGCTTTACTCAGCTCCTAGACAGAACTGGCCAATGCCTCGCCCGACTAATATCGAATCACTAATAAGCGGTAACTCAGAACCCTCTTATGTCTTCCCTTCGCACTGACGAAATTTCCGAAATCCTGCGCGCCCAGATCGAAAACTACGACTCCGTCATGGCGATGGACGAAGTCGGCTCGGTGGTGTCGGTGGGCGACGGCATCGCCCGCATCTACGGCCTGGAAAAAGTCATGGCCGGCGAGCTGCTCGAGTTCCCCCACGGCGTGGCCGGCATCGCCATGAACCTCGAGGAAGATCAGGTGGGCGTGGTCATGCTGGGCGACTACACCGAGATTCGCGAGGGCGAGCAGGTCAAGCGCACCCGCCGCATCATGTCGGCGCCCGTGGGCGAGGCGCTCATCGGCCGCGTGGTCAACGCCCTCGGCCAGCCCATTGACGGCAAGGGCGCCATCCCCACGTCGCAGTTCAACCCCATCGAACGCATCGCCCCCGGCGTGCTCGACCGCTCCCCGGTGAAAGAACCCATGCAGACCGGCCTCAAGGCCATTGACGCCATGGTCCCCATCGGCCGCGGCCAGCGCGAGCTCATCATCGGCGACCGCCAAACCGGCAAAACCGCCGTCGCCATCGACACCATCCTCAACTCCCGCGGCAAGGACCTGATCTGCATCTACGTCGCCATCGGCCAGAAGCGCTCCACCGTCGCCCAGGTGGTCGCCACCCTCGAACGTTACGGCGCCATGGACTACACCATCGTCGTCGCCGCCACCGCCAGCGATCCCGCCCCCATGCTCTATCTCGCCCCCTACACCGGCTGCGCCATCGGCGAGTACTTCCGCGACAGCAAGCGCCATGCCCTGACCGTCTACGACGATCTGTCCAAGCACGCCGCCGCTTATCGCGAAATCTCCCTGCTGCTGCGCCGTCCGCCCGGCCGTGAGGCCTATCCCGGCGACGTGTTCTATCTCCACTCCCGCCTCCTCGAGCGCGCCAGCAAGCTCAACCAGCAGCAGGGCGGCGGCTCCCTCACCTCGCTGCCGGTCATCGAAACCCAAGCCGGCGACGTCAGCGCCTACATTCCCACCAACGTCATCTCCATCACCGATGGCCAGATCTTCCTCGATAGCGATTTGTTCAACTCCGGCGTCCGCCCCGCCATCAACGTCGGCATCTCCGTCAGCCGCGTCGGCGGCAATGCCCAGGTCAAGGCCATGAAACAGGTCGCCGGCACGCTCCGCCTGGCCATGGCGCAATACCGCTCCCTTGCCGCCTTCGCCCAGTTCGGCAGCGATCTGGACAAAACCACCGCCGCCCAGCTCAATCGTGGCCAGCGCATGGTCGAACTGCTGAAGCAGGACCAGTACTCGCCCCTGCCCGTGGAAAAGCAGATCATCGCCATCTTCGCCGCCACCCAGGGTTATCTCGACGACCTCAAGGTCGAGCTGGTCCGCCCCTTCGAAGCCGCCCTCTACCAGTTTCTGGACAATGCCCACCCCGGCCTGCTCACCGAGCTGGCCGAAAAAAAAGCGCTCGACGACGCCCTGCGCACCAAGCTCAAGCAGGCCCTCGGGGAAGCCAAGCAGCGCTTCCAGACCGAACAGGACGCCAAGGCCGGCTAGCGCCATGCCCAACTTGCTCGATATCCGCCGCCGCATCCGCTCGGTGCGCAACACCCAGCAGATTACCCAGGCGCTGAAGATGGTTTCTGCCGCCAAACTCCGCCGCGCTCAGGAGCAGGCCCTCGCCGCCCGTCCCTACGCCCAACAGTTGCACGATCTCATGGCCGGCCTCGCCGCCTTCCTCGACGCCCAGGAGCTGGGCGATCTGCAACTGCCCGGCCAGGATTGGAAGCTCGGCGCCCTGCTGGAAGAACGCCCGCTGCGCCGCCGCCTGATCGTGATGGTGACCACCGATAGCGGCATGGTGGGCGCCTTTAATGCCAACGTGTTCAAGGCGGCACAGACGGCGAGCGCGGCTGCGCCCGGGGTCGAAACCCGCTTCTTGGCCGTCGGCCGCAAGGGCCGCGATGTTCTGCGCCGCCACGGCGCGCCCCTGGCCGGCGACCATATTGGCCTCTTCGCCCGCACCATTCCTTACTCGGCCGCGCAGCAGATCGCCGCCCAGGCCATGCGCGCTTACGCCACCGCCGAAGTCGACGAGGTGATCGTCGTCGGCAACGAGTTCAAATCGGTCTTGCAGCAGCTCGTCGCCACCCGCCGCCTTCTGCCCTTCGCCCTGCCGCAGGCCCAGCAGTCCGCCGCCATCCGCGACTATATCTTTGAAACCTCGCCCGCGGAGTTGATTGCCGCGCTGTTGCCCCGCGCCGTCGAAACCCAGATCTACCGCTCCCTGCTCGAGTCGGTCGCCTCCGAGCATGCCGCCCGCATGAACGCCATGGAGGCAGCCACTAAAAATGCCGGCGATCTCATCGATCATCTCACCCTGCACATGAACCGCGTGCGCCAGGCCGCCATCACCAAGGAGATCATCGAGGTCGTCAGCGGTGCCAACGCTCTCGGATAAACCCTCTCGACTCACGGATTCGCATCATGGCTATCATCACCCCTGCTTCCACCAACACCGGCCGCGTCGTCGAAATCACCGGCCCCGTCCTCGTCTGCCAGTTCCCCGAAGCCTCGCTGCCGCCCATCAACCAGGCGCTGCGCGTCGTCTCGGAGGGCTTTGACGTGCCCACGCCCATGGACGTTGTCGTCGAGGTGCAGCAGCACCTGGGCGAAGGCCGCCTCAAGTGCATCGCCATGGAGGCCACCGAAGGCCTGGTGCGCGGCATGAAGGCCCTCGACACCGGCGGCCCCATCATGGTCCCGGTGGGCAATGCCTGCCTCGGCCGTGTGATGAACGTCATCGGTCAGCCGGTCGACAAGCTCGGCCCGATTCAGACCGAGCTGCGCTCTCCCATCCGCCGCCCCGCTCCCTCGCTGGAGGAGCAATCCACCGACTTGCAGATGTTCGAGACCGGCATCAAGGTCGTTGATCTGCTCGAGCCTTACCTGCGCGGCGGCAAGATCGGCCTGTTTGGCGGCGCCGGCGTCGGCAAAACCGTCATCATCATGGAGCTCATCAACAACATCGCCACCAAGCACGGCGGCGTGTCGGTGTTCACCGGCGTGGGCGAGCGCACCCGCGAGGGCAACGACCTCTGGCTGGAAATGTCCGAGTCCGGCGTCATCACCCCCGGCGATTCCAGCAAGAGCAAGGCCGCCCTCATCTACGGCCAGATGACCGAACCCCCCGGCGCCCGCCTGCGTGTCGGCCTCACCGGTCTCACCGTCGCCGAGTACTTTCGTGATGTCGAAAACCAGGACGTGCTGCTGTTCATTGATAACATCTTCCGCTTCACCCAGGCCGGTTCGGAAGTTTCCGCGCTGCTCGGCCGCATGCCCTCCGCCGTCGGCTACCAGCCCAATCTCGCCACCGAAATGGGCGAACTCGAGGAGCGCATCACCTCCACCAAAAATGGCTCCATCACTTCCGTTCAGGCCATCTACGTCCCCGCCGACGATTACACCGATCCCGCTCCCGCCACCACCTTCGCCCACCTCGACGCCACCACCAACCTCAGCCGCGCCATCTCCGAAATGGGCATCTACCCTGCCGTCGATCCCCTCGCCTCCTCCTCCCGCATTCTCGATCCGCGCATCATCGGCGCTGATCACTACAACACCGCCCAGCGGGTTAAACAGGTCCTGCAAAAGTATAAGGATCTCCAGGACATCATCGCCATCCTCGGCATCGAGGAGCTGAGCGAAGAAGACCGGCTGACGGTAGCGCGCGCTCGCAAGGTCCAGCAGTATCTGTCCCAGCCCTTCTTCGTCGCCGAGCAGTTCACCGGCATCGAGGGCAGGTACGTGAAGTTGGCCGACACCATCGCCGGTTTCCAGAAAATCGTCAACGGCGGCATGGATGACATCCCCGAGCAGGCCTTTTACATGCAGGGAACGCTCGACGACGTCTACAAAAAAGCCGAGGAACTGGGCAAGGGCCAGTAATGGCCGACACCCTCCAACTGGTGCTGGTCACGCCGCAGAAGCTGGTCCTTTCCGCCCCGGCGCGCTGGGTCGAAATTCCCGCCACCAGCGGCCAAATGCGCGCCCTGCCCGAGCACGCGCCCACGCTGGGCGAGCTCGGCCGCGGCGCGGTGCGTTACGAGGATACCGCCGGCGCCACCCGGAGCGTCCAGGTCACCGGCGGCTTTTTCGAGGTGCTGGGCGACAAGGTCACCCTGCTCGCCGATGCCGCCACCTAGAGCGTATCTTTCCTGGAGTTCGGGCAAGGACGCCGCCTTCGCGCTGTACGAAGCCCGCCGCTTGGGCCTCGCCGAGGTCGCCGGCGTGCTGACCACCCTGAACGAAGTCTACGACCGCGTCGCCATGCATGGTGTGCGCCACCAGCTGTTGCGCCGCCAGGTGTCCGCTCTGGGTCTGCCCTGTCTCGAAATTCCCCTGCCTTCGCCCTGCAGCAACGAGATCTACGAGGCGCGCATGGCCGCCGCCTGCGCCCAACTGCGTGCCCAAGGCATCGAGCACGTCATCTTCGGCGACCTGTTCCTCGAGGACATCCGCGCCTACCGCGAGCAAAAGCTCGCCTTGGCGGGCATGCAGCCGCTGTTTCCGCTCTGGCAGCGCCCCACCCGCGCGCTGGCGGAAGAAATGCTCGACGCCGGCCTCGAATCCTGGATTGTCTGCCTCGACCCGCGCAAGCTCGACCGCCGCTTCGCCGGCCGCCGCTGGGATCGCGCCCTGCTCGCCGAGCTCCCGCCCCAGGTCGACCCCTGCGGCGAGAATGGTGAGTTCCACACCGCCGTCTCCGCCGGCCCGATGTTTCGCGCGCCCATCCCGGTGCGGTCGGGCGAGGTGGTCGAGCGCGACGGCTTCGTCTTCGCCGATCTGCTTTGCTAGCGTCCTGAGCCAGAAATGCCTTGCCGTCGTCAACCGTACCGTGTGCGACTTTTCCCCAAGAAAAGTCGCACGTTTCTGCCCAAAGATTCCCAGCTCTCGTCTGACTCAGGACACTAGGCCAGCACCGGAAGCCCGAGCGACGCCAGATAGTTGAAAGTCGGATCGTAAAATGCTGGCGGCCGGGTCGGATCGGCGGCGTCGCCCGGCGGCACGAAAATCGCCATGCCCTGGCGCGCGCGCGTGAGCAGCACGCGATAGGCATTGCGAGCGTAAAGCTGCGCCCACGAATCGCGTACCGCATTCCATTTGGAGCCGCGAAAATCATGCGGTGTCCAGCCACTGCCGTTGTGGCGCAGGTCGCCATCCCACGTGACGCAGGTCCAGTCCAGCTCCAGACCCTGGACATCAAATTCGGTGGCAGCGTCCTCGAGATAGAAACTCGAGCGCGTATCCTCCCGTGTTTGCAGAAACCACTGCACGGGATCCACGTCTACGCGTACGTCAATGGCATGGGGCTTGAGCCGTATGGCCTTGGAAGTTGCCAGCAAACCAAAGCGTTCGTTCCCGCGGGCGTGGCCGCGTACCCAGTCCTTGGCCGCCTGCAAATTGCGGGTGAGCGCGATGGGGTAGCGGTCGAGAAACTGGGCCAGCTCGGCGCGCGCGGTCGCGGCGTTGCCGTCCAGCACCGCGTGCACGAAGGCTGAAAGATTTTCTGCGCGGAACGAGCGGACCGACACCGCCAGGTGCAGGTCCGGATCGAAGCGGGGGCGAGCGCCCAGCGCCGCCAGTGCCCCACCCGCCGAGTACTCCGTGTCCGCCAGCTTGGGTGGCATCCAGACGTCCCAGGCGGCGTAACCGTCCTGCGCGACGGTCTCGAGCCAGTTTCCAATTCCTGCTTCGCCTTGATTGATTTCCTGGCCGCCGCCTACAAGGCAGACGACGAGCAGCCAGTCCTCCCGGCGGGTGGCGTAAGCGAGCAGCGCTTCCGGTTCGGATTGGCGAAAGTCCTTGATGCCCTTGCGCTGCTTCAGCCAGCTCGCGAGCTTCTGCCGGTTCCAGGCTCGCTGCGCCTCGTCAAAAATCACCACGTGCTCGGGCGGCGGCGCGGCGTTGCGCAGGCCTTCGGAACGGAAATGATGCACGTTCTGGATGAAGGTTTTTATCTCCTGGCTGATGACCGACGGCGGGCCGCTGCCGCGCGTGCGCTTTCCCGACCGGCGATTGGCATCCTGCTGCAGCGCTGCGCGCAGGACCTCCACCAGCGGTCCATTGCCGGAGAGATAGACCGCGTGATTTTCCAGGTCCGAATCCCGGCGCGTGGCGAGGTCCAGCCCCACCAGCGTTTTCCCCGCACCCGGCACGCCCGTGATGAAGCAGATCGCCTTGTGGCGCTCACCGCGCGTTCGCTGCGCGATCGTGAGGATGCGCTCGGTGGTGCGGCGCAGGCTTTCGCCGCCCGCCTCGGAATGGGCGAGCTCGGCGACGGTCTGCCCGGCGTAGAGGTTGCGCGCCGCCTCGATGATGGTGGGCGTCGGATGATAGGGCGCCGCTTGCCAGCAGAGCCCGTCAATCGCCGGCCCGGCGATGCTGGCGGCGTACGCGGCCAGACCTGTTCCCGCCTCGGCTCCGCCCAGGCGGACCGGTTGCGCCACCCCGTCGCCGGCGAACTCAAGGCGCGGAACGCTGGCCCCAGTTGCTCCCGGCGTAATCAGAATGGGTACGATCGGGAGTGGGTGACTCGCCTGATGAAAATTCTTGAGATCGAGGGCATAGTCCCATACCTGGTTGAGTGACCCGCGGCCGGCGTCCTGCTCGCTCTTGAACTCCAGTACGAACACCGCGGCGCCGGCCAGCACGACCGCATCCGCGCGATGCCCCATGCGGGGAATGTTGAATTCCAGAAACAGGTGGCCGTTGATGCCGGGCAACCCGGCACGCAGGATTTCGATCTCGTCCAGCCACGCCGTGCGCTGTTCCCCCCGCACCTCCGCTTCGGAATGGGCCGTCAATTCCCCCAATACCGCGGTCGCGCTCATGGCCAGGAATTCGGCGATCGAGGTCGCGAACCAAGCGCGAGGCAGCAGCGGCGCGGCGGCCGAAGAAACCATGGGCTGATTGTGCCATGGCTACTCCTGCGGCGGCGTAGTCAGTGCCGCGGCGGACTGGATGCCCGCCGCCATTTCCGGAATGATCCCCAGCTTCTGGTACACCGGCCGGATGGCGGCGCGCACCGTGCCCAACTGCGACAGGAACCAGACCGCCGCCAGAATACACACCGAGCCGTTGATCATCAGCGTGCGCGGCGCGCCCCAGTGCTCCGCCATGGTGCCCGCCAGCAGGCTGCCCCAGGGCGCCATGCCGACAAACGACATGGTGTAAAACGCCATCACGCGGCCGCGCTTGTCCTCGGTGACTACCGTCTGCAGGATGGTGTTGGTCGAGGCCATTTGCTGCATCATCCCCAGCCCGGCAATGAAGATGAGCGGCAATGAGAGCCAGAGCCAATGCGAAAATCCGAAGCTCACCAGGCCCGCGCCGAACAGCATCGCCGAAATCGGCACCACCCGCGTGAGGCCGCGTACCGAAGGCCGCGCCGCCAGCCGCACCGCCCCCAGCAGCGCCCCCGCTCCGGCCGCACCCAGCAGAAACCCGAGCGTATGCGCCCCGCCGTGCAGCACGTTGCCGGCAAACAGCGGCATCAGCACCGAGTAGGGAATGCCCAGCAGGCTGACCAGCGCCAGCAGCAACAGCAGATGGCGCGCGGGCGCAAAGCCGGTGACGAACGACCAGCCCTCGCGCAGCGATGCCAGCATCGAGCTCCGCGCCTGCGCCACCCGCTGCGGCAGACCCGCCATGGCCAGCAGCGAGGCGATAACGGCAATATAACTGAAGCCGTCAATCAGAAAACAGTAGCCCTCGCCCCACAGCGCAATGATGAGACCTGCCAGCGCCGGCCCGATCAGCCGCGCCACGTTTACCATGCTGGAGTTGAGCGCGATGGCGTTGCCCAGCGCCTCGCGCCCCTCGACCATCTCCACCAGAAACGCCTGCCGCCCGGGCATGTCGAAGGCGTTGATCAGGCCCTGAAAGCAGCTCAGGCCGATGATTTCAGCCATGGTGATGACGTGCGTCAGCGCCAGCGCCGCCAGCGCGAACGATTGCAGCATGGCCAGCGCCTGCGTGATCACCAGCAGCGGCCTGCGGTTCAGCCGATCGACCCACACCCCCGCAAAGGGCGCCAGCAGAAACGTCGGTATCTGCCCGGCGAAGGCGACCACGCCCAGCAGAATGGCGCTGCCAGTCATCCGGTAGACCAGCCACGCCATCGCCGTGCGCGTCATCCACGTGCCGATGACCGACAAGCCCTGGCCGTAGAAATAGAGCCGGAAGTTGCGATGCGCGAGCGCCCGCAGGGCGCGCCGCCAGGTTCGGGCCTGGCTGCCGTCAGGCGCGTTGGGCATTGGCTCCATCATGCCATGCCCGGAGTTGGCCTGCTTTTTTGACGCTGTTCGCGTGAGCCTGTGGATACCACGCTTCTTCCCCGCTATCACCCCCAGGCTCCGCACCTCCCCATTGACCTCCGCCACGGGACGATCGCAGGCGACCTGCCGCGGCAACTCGGAGACGCCCCTCGCGGCAGCTTGCCACCCCAATCGCTGACGGTTTAGTTCAGGTCGTCCAGATTCGGCAGTTCCTCGCCGCCGCTGCCGCCGCCCGCCACGCGCACCCGCGTCGGCTCGGCCTCGTCCGTCTCCTCTTCGCCCGGCGACAGAAAGCGATTCCGCTCCAGCCCTTGCTGGCGCGTATACAGATCGAAGTAGCGCCCGCGCTCCGCCAGCAGTTCCGCATGCGTGCCGTGCTCGGCGATGCGGCCCTCCTCCACCACCAGAATCTGATCCGCCGCGCGAATCGTGGACAGCCGATGCGCAATCACAAACGTCGTGCGCCCGCGCAGCAGCCACGCCAGGCCCTCCTGGATCAGCGCTTCCGACTCCGAATCCAGGCTGCTGGTGGCTTCGTCCAAAATCAGGATCGCCGGGTCCGCCAGCACCGCCCGCGCGATCGAAAGCCGCTGCCGCTGCCCTCCGGACAGCTTCACTCCGCGCTCGCCGATCACGGTGGCGTAACCTTTCGGAAAACTTTCCGCGAATGCGTCCACGCGCGCGATCCGGCAGGCACGCTCGAACTGCTCCTCGCTCGCCTGCGGCCGCGAAAACAGGATGTTGTCGCGGATCGTCCCGTCAAACAGGAACGTCTCCTGCAGCACCACCCCCAGCCGTTCCCGGTACGCACCCAGCCGCAGCGTGCTCAGGTCCTGCCCATCCACCCGCACCTCGCCCGCCGTCGGTGTGTAGAACGCCGCCAGCAAACCGATTATGGTCGACTTGCCCGCGCCGGAAGGCCCCACCAGCGCCGTCATCGTCCCCGGCGCCGCGGCAAAGCTCACCCCGTGCAGTACCTCCGGCCCCAACACGCCTTCCTCGCTATAGGCGAACGACACTTCCTCGAACTCGATCGCCCCGCGCACCTCGCTCAGCTCCCCCGTGCGCCGCGCGTCTTCATCTTCCGGCTTCATGTGCAGCAGCTCGTAAGTCCGTTCCAGCCCCGCCATGGCCTCGGAAAGCTGCGTCCCAATGCCGACAATTTGCATCACCGGCGCCACCAGCATGGCGAGATATAAATTGAACGCCACCAGATCGCCCAGCGTGATCGTGCCCGCCAACACCCGCTCCACGCCCATGTACCAGATCGCCGCGCCCACCACCCCCACCAGCACCTTCGCCGATAAGTCCATCGCCGAGGCCGCATTCAGGGTCTGAAATACGTTTTGCAGCAGGCGGTTGAGGCCCAAGCGGAAAACCTCTTCCTCACGCGCCTCGGCGTGGTAGCCCTTCACCACCCGTACGCCGGCGATGGATTCGGTCAGCCGCCCGGTGACCGCGGCGTTGATCTTGCGCCGGTCGCGGAATATCGGCCGGATCGCGGCGAAGGATTTGCGGATGCTGAAGGTGAACAGCGCGATCAGCACCGCCGCCACCACGGTCATCGCCAGGTTGATGCGGATCAGCAGCGCCAGCGCGATCAGCGCCGTGACAATGCTGCCGGCGAACTGCACCAGCCCGGTCCCGAGCAGGTTGCGCACCCCCTCCACGTCGCTCATCACCCGCGCCACCAGCGCGCCGGTGGTGTTGTGATCGTAAAAGCTCACCGGCAGCCGCGCCACGTGCCCCTGCACCCGCCGCCGCAGCTCGTTGATCAGCCGCTGCGCCTCTTTCGACAGCACCTGTACCAGCGCGTAGCTGGTCGCCCCCTGCACCGCCGTAGCCGCCAGCACGATGACGATGATGGGCAGAAGCCAGTCGAGCTTCTTCTGGCCGATGACCTGGTCGATGAGGTATTTGCTGGAGGTGGGCAGGACCAGACCGCAGACGCGGTTGACCACCATCAGGGCAAAGCCCGCCAGCAGCAGCGGCCAGCGCGGCTTAAGCAACTCCACCGCATGCGGCCACACCTCCCGCCAGCTCTTGTTCAGCTTGGCGTTGGAGTGCAGCCCGCCCGCGCCCCACCCCATGCCTCCCATCATTCCCATGGATTCACTTTAGCCATGGCTGGGCACTCAAGCCGGCGGGGCTGGTGCGAGAGGGGGGAATCGAACCCCCAACGCCCGTTAGGGCACCAGATCCTAAGTCTGGCGCGTCTGCCAGTTCCGCCACTCTCGCAAATCCACGTAACGCCTTACTGTACAATAACTTGCCGCTGAACCCTTCCAGCAGCCGCTCTTTTTCGAGCTCGTGCTGGGGCGAAAGATGGGCGTACCGGCAGGTCATGGCGATGGTTCTGTGGCTCCTCAATTCTTGCACGCCCCAAAGCGATGCGACCAACGGGAACGATCGGCTGGCGGAGTTATGCCGGAGGCAGCGCCAGGTGAAATTCCCACCGCTGCCAGCTTGCACGGCGCCACGAACCACCCCTTGGGCCTCCTGAGCGCGTGGCGCTACATTACGCCAGACTCAATCGTGCAGGTGGCGCAGCAGGTACAGCGTTCCTGGGGCCTGGCCGTATACGTAGACATAGGTCCTGCCATCGCGCGAGATGGCAAATCCGGCGGTTCCCACGGAGTACGGCACCTGCGCAATGGTGTGGAGCGGCGTCCGTCCGCCGGTGCGCAGGCTGAGACTGGAAATTACGTAACCCCCTTCGCGCCGGTCGTCGACAAACAACTGGCCTGGTTCCGCAGCGAACCGCAGCGGCTGATCTCCAGCCGCAAGCTGCGGCACCGGGATCGGCGTACCCCCTGCGAGCGGAAACAGGAGCCAGCGCTGATCGGCCGCTTGAACCAACACGTCTTTCCCGTCGGGCGTGGGCAAATCCCCGGCCGTTCCCGGAGGCGTAAGCGGCGTCACCTGACCTTCCAGGTTGATCCGATAGGTGCGGGCCGGTTGACCGGGCGGCGCGCCCACGGCCACGATGCCGCCGCTGTCAGGCAAAAAGCGCGCCGCCGAAAAATTGACGTTGACGTGCGTGAGCTGGCGGGGTGTGCCTGCGCCCGTCGGCAAAAGCTCAATTTGAGTGGGCCTGGTAGTCAACAGGCTGAGCGCCCACTTACCGTCGGGCGAGAGTGCCAGCGCAGCGCCTTGCCCCAGGCGTACCGGCGATCCGCCCGCGGTGGAGCGCAAGTAGGTCGCGTAGTTGGCTGACGCCATGAAATCACCGACGAGCGCCTCCCGGCCGTCAGGAGATAGCCCGCCAAAGCCCGCATAGGACAAAACCGTAAGATCGCGGCCTTCGGGTGCAGCGGGGCTGAAGGCGAGCGCGGAGACGCGTAAATTTTCGCCGTTCAACAGTACCGCGCCGTCCGGGCCAACGTCCTCAATCGTGGTTTCCGGAACCATGGGAGAAAGCAGCCTCCGGGTGGCTCCAGAAAGGCTGACCGCGTACAGATTCAAATGGCCGGGACCGCCGTAGGATTCCGTCAGACCCGTAACCCATAGCTCGCGGCCCGACGGTGCCCATGCCAGGCTGTAGGCCGGATTGTATTCGCCCGAGAGCCGCCGCAGATGGCCACTCAAGTCATCCACTGCCACGTAGCCCAGATTGTCGGTGGGGGTGGGGTGGTCCAGAAGTGCAATTCTGCTGCCGTCGGGCGAGAAGCGCGGAAAGTTGAACCAACCCGTGGTCGTGGCCAGCAAATGGCCGGGAGGGTACTCCAGGGTTTCCTCGCCGCTGGCCGGATCCCGGCGCACGATGGCGAACGCGCTGCCTGCGGGATTCCAGCACGCCGCCTGAACATTGTCCAGCAGCGGGCGCGGCGCACCGCCGCTCCGCGGCATCTCCGACAGCGTGCCCGCGCCTTCATTGCCGTAGTTCGGGCCTTGTTGCAGCAGCAGAATCTCGCCGCGTTTGGACACCGAAGCGACAACTTCCCCGCTCACGCCCAGCGGCTGCAGGCCCGGCATGCCGATTTGGCCGGTGTACAAAACGTCCGGGCTCTCGCCGTTGAATTCTCCGCTGACGATAAAAGTCTGTTGGCCGGGCAGAAAGGCCGCGCCGTCAATTCTGCCGCTCTGAAATGTCAGCCGCTGGGCCGACGGCGCCGCCGCCGCTCCCCCGCCGCGCGCGAACCAAGTGATTGCCATCGCGGCCACCACGGCGGCGGCCGCGATGGCCCACCGGAGCCAAACGCGGCGTACAGCGCTCGGCACGGCGGCGAGCGCACTCGAGGCCGTGGTCGCAGCAAGTCCGAACTCGCCGAGCTGGTACGCCATATCTCCAGCGGATTGAAACCGCTGCCGCGGCTCTTTTTCCAGGCAATGCCGCACCAGCCGGTCCAGCCCTGGTGGCACTCTCGCCCCGCTCGCGGACGCGGCGATTTCTCCAACCTCCTCCTTCAAAATGGCGCTCATGGTGTCGGCGGCCGACTCGCCGCGGAACGCGCGCCGCCCGGCCAGCATTTCATAGAGCACCGCTCCCAGGCTGAACATGTCGCTGCGGGCGTCGGCGGCCTGGCCGCGGACCTGTTCCGGCGCCATGTAGCCGATCGTGCCCAGCACCATGCCTGGCGCGGTGGCGGCCCCGCCCGGCGCCGACACGGTGACATCCTCGCTCGAGGCCACTGCATTGAGCTTGGCCAGCCCGAAGTCGAGGATCTTGGCGCGGCCGTCGCCGGTGACAAAAATGTTCTCCGGCTTGAGATCGCGGTGGATTATGCCTTTTTCGTGCGCCGCCGCGAGGCCGCGCGCTATCTGGACCCCGTATTCCACGGTCTTGCGCAGGCCCAGCGCCCCCGCTTGCAGGCGCGCGCGCAGCGATTCGCCCTCCAGCAGCTCGGTCACCAGGTAGGGCCGCCCGTCGTCGGTGCGGCCGATGTCGTACACGCTCAGCAGGTTGGGGTGGTTGAGCGCGGCAATGGTCCGCGCCTCCTGCTCCATCCGCCGCAGCGCCTGCGCATCCTGCGCCATGCCCGCCGGCAAAATCTTGACGGCGACCTCGCGCCCTAGCCGCGGATCGCGCGCGCGGTATACCTCGCCCATGCCCCCGCTGCCGAGAATCGCGGCAATCTCGTAAGGCCCAAGCCGCGTTCCGGGTGCCAACGTCATGAGGACATATTATCCGGGATTTCCATTTTGGCATCCCGGCTCCGGGTCAGTCTACACCGGCGATGAGATCACCATCACCCAGGCGCTCGTTCAACTCACGAACCAGCCTCGGCTCGCGCCCTGCCATTCGGGCCGCGCGGTTATTGCCGGGAGGGCCCCTTTGCCCTCACTTGTTCACTGCGTACGGCGCCGCGCACCAACCGGCGGCGCCAAGCATCAACCCAACCTGCCGGGAACCCACCCTCGGGAAGGGGCGAGATGCAAGCGGTGCGAGGGCCAATGACGCACGTGCGTAGTTGACGCGAACGAGGGCGAGGGAGCGTACACGGACGTACGTGACCGAGCCCGCGGCGACGGGCGCCACTGCCACCCGCGCGAGCACGGCAACGAGGCCCAGTGGACCTCGCGCCCCCGCTGCAGATCGCCCCGCTCCTGGCTCCTGCAGGTTTTCGCCATCCTACTGTACCGCGGCCGCGAAGCTATGTAGACTGGGGACTTGAAGGCGACCGGCTTCATCGCTTTTTTGATTGCCCTCGCACTGGCTGCGGCTCAGGCCACGGGCACTAGCGCTCCTGGTCGGTCTCCCACTGTCAACCAGCCCGCCTACAACGCCCGCATGCTCGCCCTGGCGAACCTGCGTCCCCAGCCCGATTGCGGCCCCGCGGCCCTGCCCCGCCCGTTGCCTCCCTCGCCCCACCGCCGCAAGGCATTGCCCCGCCGGCCCTGCCGCAAGCCCCTTTGGCCGGTGCCTACGCCCTATCCTGATGCCGGCGCACTGCTGCCGTTCGAGCGCGTGGTGGCCTACTACGGCAATTTTTATTCCAAGCAGATGGGCATCCTCGGCCAGTATCCCCCTGCCCAGGTGATCGCACGGCTCAAAGCCGTAACCGCCCAGTGGGACCAAGCCGACCCCACCACCCCCGCCGTCCCGGCGCTCGACTACATCGCCGTCAGCGCCCAGGCTTCGCCCGGTCCCGACGGTCTGTACCGCATGCGCATGCCCGCCGATCAAATTCAAAAAGCGATTGGGATGGCCGGCCAGGTGCACGGCCTGCTGTTCTTGGATGTGCAGCCGGGCTGGAGCAGCCTGCAATCGGAGCTGCCGCCGCTCGTCGAATACATGAAGCTGCCCAACGTCGAGTTGGCGCTGGATCCGGAGTTCGCCCTGATCCGGGGCAAGCACCCGGGCGTGTGGCGCGGCACCCTGAACGCCGCCGCCATCAACTACGCCGCCCGCTGGCTGGCTCAGATCGTCGACCGCAACCACCTGCCGCCCAAGATCCTGGTCGTACACCGCTTCACCCAGCGCATGGTCAGCGACTACCGCGCCATCCAGCCCTTGCCCCAGGTCCAAATCGTCATGGATATGGACGGCTTCGGCTCGCCGTCCGAAAAAATCTCTGCCTACCGCGACTTCATTGCACAGGAACCGGTCCAGTTCACCGGCTTCAAGCTGTTCTACAAAAACGACGTCAAATGGGGTGGCCGCATGATGACTCCCCAGCAGATCCTCGCCCTTTCCCCGCGCCCCATCTACATCGTCTACCAGTAGCCGCGGCCCGTCCGCCTCCGTCTCACTAATTTTTGTCGAAATTTTGTAACAAAAAAGTGAGAGGTCCCACCCCCAACCTTTTGCTCACTTTTGTTATCTATATATATGTGAGAGCACATGTGCTCCTGCCGGGCGGCCCGCCGGCATGCCAATCGTGGGCGCGGTGAGACGCTGTGCGATGCACGTGTACATTCCGAGCTTCAGGACAACCATTGATTCCACAGGACTTAAGTTGTACCAATCCCACCCTCGGTCCCCGTCCCTCGGCCGGCGCGGGGGGGGAGGGGGGAGGGGGGAGGGCCCTCACCGCGACGGCGGCTTTTGGATACCGAGGTTGAATGCCTCAAACGCCCACACGTCGGCGGTCTGGGCAATCTGCTTGTCCGTCGGCATGTAGATGTGGCTGGTGCTGCCCGTGGTGCGCAGCAGGATGGGGTTGGCGCACGACTGGGCGCGCTGGATTTTGGCGGTGAATTTGAACTCGTGGCTGGGCACCACCCGGTCATCATCCCAGGAGGTCGTGATGAGCGTGGGAGGATAGCAGGTGCCGGCGTGGACGTTTTGCAACGGTGAGTACTTGATCAGCCACTGAAACGCCTTTTGGCTGGCCGAAGTCCCGTATTCGGGCGCCCAGTACGCGCCGCCGGAAAAGTTCTGGTAGCGCAGCATATCCAGCACGCCGTGACCTATATAGGCCGCGCCGAACAGTTCCGGATGCTGCGTCAGCGATGCGCCGGTGAGCAGGCCGCCATTGGAATAGCCCTGGATGCCCAGGTGCTGGCTTGAGGTATAGCCCTTGGCGATCAGATACTTGGCCGCCCAGGCGAAATCGTCAAACACGTTCTGCTTGTTCCCCAGCATGCCCGCGCGATGCCAAGCCTCGCCGTACGCCCCGCCGCCGCGCAGATTGGCGACCGCGTACACGCCCCCCAGCTCCAGCCACACCGGCAGCATCGGCTGGAAGGCGGGCGTGACGGAAATGTCGAAACCGCCGTAGCCATAAAGGATGGTGGGGTGCGTGCCGTCCAGCTTGATCCCCTTTTTCGCCACGATGAACATGGGAATCTTGGTCCCGTCCTTGGAAGGATAGAAAACCTGTTGCACCTGGTAAGGCGAAGCGTCGAAGTTGAGCTTGGGTTGGAAATAAGTGCTGGTGCTGCCGCGGGTGATGTCGTAGCGGTAGAGCGATGTGGGGAACAGATAGGAGGTGAACCCGTAATAGATCTGATTGGAGTCGTTGCGCGCCGAGACTTCGCTCACGGTGCCCAGCGCCGGAAGCTTGAGCGTGGCCACGAGCTTCCCCGCGGTGGTGAACAACTTGACGCGGCTTTTGGCGACCACCAGGTAGTTGGCCAGCACCCGCCCGCCCGCCAGCGCCGAGCTCAGCAGCACCCTCTGCCCCTGCGGCGCCACCGTGCGCCAGTGGGCCGGCGCCGGATCATTCAGCTTGGCCGCCACAATCCGCCCTTTTGGCGCGGCGAGCGTGGTTTGCAAGTATAGCGTGCCCTGGATCACGCCCAGCGGCTGATAGATGGCGTCATTTTTCGTGTACAGCGGCTGGACTTTGGCGCTGAGCCGGGGAGCTTTGGGATTGCCGAGATCGGCGTAGTAGAGTTCGTTGGCCGAGGCGCTGCCGTTGCTGGCTAGCACGAACAAATAGCGGCCGCTGTCGCCCAACCCGCCCTCCACGATCCATTCCGGACGCTTGGGCAGCGCGAAAATCAGCCGGTCACGCGACTGCGGCTGGCCCAGGCGGTGGTAGTAAAGCTTCTGGTTGATGACGTGCTGGTTGATGCGGGCTTCGGTGGCGGCGGGAGGCTGCGGAAACCGGGAGTAGAAAAAGCCCTTGCCATCGTGGGTCCAGGCCATGCCGGAAAACTTCACCCAGCGCACCAGGTCGGGAAGAGCTTTTCCGGTGCGCACGTCGAGCACGTGGATGGTTTCCCAGTCGGAGCCGCCCTGCGACAGCGCGTAAGCGAGGTATCGGCCCGAGGGCGATGGCGTCCATCCGGCCAGAGCGACGGAGCCGTCGGGAGAAAGCTGATTCGGATCGAGCAACATTCGCGGCTGGCCGGTAGCCGGGGCCTGTACGTAGACCACGGACTGGTTCTGCAGGCCCGAGTTGCGCGTGAAAAATAGCATGCCGTTGGACAACTGCTGTGGCGTCGTCTCCTTCGGATAGTTCCAAAGTTGCGTCAGGCGCTGCTGCATCCAACCGCGGATCGGAACTTTAGCGAAATAGTTGTCGGTCACCGTGTTTTCGGCCGCGACCCATTGGCGCAGCTCCGGGCTGGAGAGGTTCTCCATCCATTGATAGGGCGCCGCCACGGCGGTGCCGAAGTATTGGTCTACGGTGTTGTCCCGGCGCGCAACCGGATAGCGCAGCTTCTTCTGCGACGGCCGGAAAGACGAGCTGCAGGCGGCTAGCGGCACCAGCGCCGCCAGCAGGATCAGGGATGCCAGTTTCATTGCGAATTGCCCTCGCCCACCCACGCTAACACACTCAAGCATATACTGGCGGAAACAGTCGCCCATGCCCGCATCGCCGCCCAGCCCCGGCTCCCGCATCGCTCACTACGAGATCATCCGTCTGCTCGGCCGCGGCGGCATGGGCGAGGTCTTCGAGGCGCGCGATACGGTGCTGCATCGCCATGTCGCGCTCAAGCTCCTGCCCCAGAATTTCGCGCTGGACGCGGCGCGCCTGGCCCGCTTCCAGCGCGAAGCGCGCGCGCTCGCCGCCCTCACCCACCCCAACATCGCCACGCTCTACAGCTTCGAACCCGGCCCGCCGCCCGCCCGCGCGTATTTAACGGCGGAGCTGATCGCCGGGGAAACCCTCGCCGCGCGGCTCACGCGCGGACCCATCCCAGTTTCGGAGGCGTTGGAACTCGCCCGGCAAATCGCCTCCGCGCTCGAGACCGCCCACGAGCACGGCATCGTTCATCGTGATATCAAGCCCGCCAACATTCAGATCACCCCCGATGGCCAGGCCAAGGTGCTCGACTTCGGTCTCGCCCGCGCCGGGCTGGGCCCAGACCCGTCCGAGGCGGAAACCATCTCGGCTACCATCACCGGCAGCGGCGCGATTCTGGGTACGCCCGCCTACATGGCGCCGGAACAGGCCCGCGGCCAAGCCACCGACGCCCGCACGGACATCTTCGCCTTCGGATGCCTACTCTACGAAATGCTCAGCGGCCGCCGCGCCTTTGCCGCGCCCACCTCCGGCGATGCCTTGGCTGCGGTGCTCACCGCGGAACCTGATTTCGCTTCTCTACCGCCCCATCTGCCGCCGCGGCTGCCGGCGCTGCTGCGCCGGGCGCTGGCCAAATCGCCGCGCGAGCGCTGGCAGGCAATGGGCGATCTGCGCTACGAAATCGAATGCCTGCAACACGATCCCGGTGCGGCGACGGTCTCAGCAGCGCCGCTGTCCTTCACGCGCCGCGCTGTCCCCGTCATCGCGGCCGCCGTCATCGCGGCCGCCATCGCCGTCTTTTTCACCCTGCGCTTCCGGCCGAAGTCCGCCTCGCCCATGCCGGTCCAGTTCAGCTTCGACGTTCCCGGCGCGGGCGGGGGAGGGGCTGCGCTCAAACCGATTGCCATTTCTCCCGACGGCTCCGCCGTCGCGCTCGCCACGCTGCAAGTTTTGTATCTGCGCCGCGTCGGCCAGGAAGCGCCACAGACGCTGCTCAGTGCCATGGGGCCGCGGTCGCCCGCATTTTCTCCCGACGGTCGCTGGCTCGCGTATTGGTCGAACGCAACTGGCGAGCTGCAGAAAATTGAGATCGGCGCCGGCCTGCCCGTCACCCTGGCTTCGGTTGCCCAGCCCAGCGGCATTTCCTGGTCCACCAACGGAGAGATTCTGCTCGGCGGCGGTCCTACGGGAAATGTTCTCGAAGTTCCCGCTGCTGGCGGCCCGCCCCGCACTCTGTTCAGCGTTTACGCCCAGGGCGTGGACTGCTGCCCGCAGTTGCTCCCCGACGGCCAGCACGTCTTGTTTACGTTCTTTCCGATACCATTTAACGATTCCACCTCGCAGATCGTGATCGAGCCGTTACACGGCGGCCGGGCCAAAGCTTTGGTGAACGGCGCGTTTGACGCTCGATACATCGGCACGGCAAGCGCCGGCGTCCTTTTCTATGCTGTCGGCTCCACGCTGATGCGCGCGCCGTTTGATCCCGCCACGTTGCAACTCGGCTCGCGGCTGCCAGTGCTGCAAAACGTGGCGTGGCAGGGTGGAAACTCAAGTGCACATTCCGATTACGCCGTCGCCGAAAGTGGCGCGCTTGCTTGGATTTCCGGCTCCGGCCAAAATCCTGAAACTTCCGTGGCCCTGATTACGCCCACCGGTCAGCACAAGTTTCTGATGCTGCCCGCCGGGCTCTACGTGGATTCTGTGGCCTCGCCTGATGGTCGCGAGTTGGCGATCCAGAGTGCCGTCGCTGGTGGCAACTACGCTGTCAACATTGTTCCGATTGCCGGCGGCTCGCTGCGGCGGCTGACCTTCGCTGGCTCAAGTGGCATGCCCATCTGGAGCCCCGATGGCCGCTACGTGGCCTTCGAATCTACCGAGCCTGGAAATCGCGAAGGCTT
>JBOGKM010000117.1:0-8211 GCA_050747745.1 Terriglobales bacterium | reverse complement strand
TTGCCGATTGCGCTTCTCCCGTCGCCCCATCGCCATCGTTTCCCGCTCCCGTGCTGCATTCCTTACGACGTCCCGGCGCTCAAAACGTTGCACCAAGAAACCGACTTCCGCCACGGACTGCTAGGGCTGTTCTTCTGCGTGTTCGCCTACTGGCTGCGGCGGCGGCGCAGGATGGAGGCACGGTCGTTTGCAGTTATGTGCGTGCTCGGCACGGGGGTGTACTTCGCGCACCTGGGAGCGATTGCGGTGCTGGGCGCCTGCTGCTGCACGGTGGCGGCGGCGGACTGGCGGGAGCGAGGGCGGAGACTGAAGTTGGCGCTTGAGTTGGGCTGGCTGGCGTGTCCGGCGCTGCTGCTGGTGTTGGGCTTTCTGCGGGGCAATGGGAGGGTGGGTCAACTGGTGTGGGCGGACTGGGGCCGAAAACTCTGGCAACTGTTTTCGGTGGTGCAACTGCACGAGCTCGGCCTGGAAGCGGGGGTGGTGCTGGGCGTGGGGATGTGTCTGGCGGGGCTGGTGCGGCAGGCGCGCGTGCAGCGCGAACTGGCGGCGGCCGGCGTGGTGCTGCTGACCTGTTACGCGGTTCTGCCCTCGACTCTATTTACCTCACAATATGCCGACGTGCGGCTGATCGCGCCGGCATGCGTGTTGCTGCTGATCGCGCTGCGTCCCCGGCGGAAGAGGATGCAGGCGGTGGCGCTGGCGGGGCTGATGCTGCTGCTGGGGGAACGGGTTTTGCTGATCGCCCAGGACTGGATGACGGGGGACCAACACACGCGCGCAGCGCTGGCGATGGGCACAGGATTGCCGCCGGGCGCACGCATCGACGTGCTGGCGCCGCTGCCGCCGGCTTTTGCCCCGCGACTGGCGCCGCACGACTACACGCTCTCGAAGGCAATCGACTATTGGACGATCGAGCGCGGCGCGTACGAGTCGAACGTGTTTGCCACCGCCGGCCAGCAGCCGCTGATCCAGCGTCCGGAGCTGGCGACGTGCTGGCCCGGGGAGCGGCGCGGCTGTCTGGCGGCGTTCGACTACGTGTGGACCGACAAGGCGGTGGCCAGGCTGCCAGCCGGCGCGGTGCTTGCGCCCCGCTGGGGCAGGATCAGGCTATGGAAGCTGTTCCGGCCAGGCCAGGTTAACCGCCCAGGTTCAAATGCAAGCGCAGCCCGATGACATGGAGAGACCCGAGACCAGACGCGGAGCGTGCGGGGGCGGGCTGGGGGGAGTTGATTCTCGGGGCTAGTCCCGGTAGCGGCGGCGGTCGCAGCCCATATAGCGATGGGGGGCATATTGCTGACGGAGGCGCGCCTCGGCGACGCGGTGCTGGAGGGCGATCATAGTGGGATCTCTGGAGGTAATGGCGGCCTGGATTTCCTGTTGCGGAGTAGGCCGGGGAGGAGAGATGAAACTGTAGACACCGTAGCGGAGGGCGTCCAGGCAGTCGTCGAGGGGATCGCCGACCGCCTTGAGAATGTCGTCGGGGCGCTTAGGATCGTGGATGCGGGTGGGGATGGCCTGGCGCAATTCGCGGCAGGAGTCGCAGATGAGGAGCTGGCCGGAATCGAGGCGGGAGTACACGAGCATGGCGCCGCCGAGGCGGTCATTGCTGGCGGGAGTGAAGGGGACGCGGGCGGCCTCCGACATTTGATCGGCGAGGGAGTGTCCGTCGCCGCGGTCGGCCCAGGCATCCGGGGAGAGAAACCAGGCGACGATGCGGCGGCCGGGGAGGGCAAAGCGGTCACGGAGGGCGCGGGCAAAATCGGCGGCCTGCTGGTGGCGGGCGGTGTATTCCTCGACGACGTAGGTGCGGCCGTCCGGGGAGATGGCGAACAGATAAGCGGCGGCCTGACTGACATTGAAGCCGTAGTCGGCGGCGACCCAGAAGGTCCACCAGTCCTCGATGCCAGCCAGGGCGCGTTTGACCAGCATGCGTTCCGAATCCCAGTTATCGAAGTACTGGCCCTCGTAGACATCCCAGCAGCCGTCGAGGAGCGCCTTGCGGAAGGCGCCGGGGAGCGAGCCGAGGGACGCGAGGTAGTCATCGCCGAGCAGTGAGTGGTCAGTGACACGTCCGGGGATGAAACAGGTGGACTTGCCGATGGGACGGCGATCGCTGGGCCAGACGGCGTCGTGATAGAGAAGGAAGGGGTGACGGGAGCGGGGGCCGAGATGGCAGTGGGTACAGGTCTCGCCGTGGAAGAGGGCCTTATGCATGGCGTGGCCGAGATTGCCGGGATTGGAGGCGAGGCGGACGCGGAGGCGCAGGCCGGGGGCGGTGGAACGCAAGCGGGAGAGCATGTAGCGGATGGGAAATTCGGAAAAATGGGTGCTCTCGTCGAAGGCGATGAAGCTGTACTCGGCGCCCTGGTAGCGGTAGATATCCTTGTCGGACTCACAATAGGCGAACTCGACGGAGGCACCGGAGGAGAAGCGCCAGAGTTTTTTCTGTTCGTGGTAGACGCCGCCGGCGGCGGCGTAGAGCTCGCGGGAGCGCAGGATGAGACTCTTTTCCAGCTCGGGGTAGCTACGGCGGAACAAGACGGCCCGCAGGCGGGAATGATTGCGTTCGGCGATGGCGTCGACGAGGATGGTTTCGGACTTGAGCGAGCCGGCGGCACCGCCGAAGAGGAGAATTTCCGCGGGGCAGGCGAGGGCGACGGCCTGGGCGACACTGCGGGGCTGCCAATCCGAGGGGAAGTTGTAGGCCGGGCTGGGAGCGGGGGAGGAGAGCACGCCGGCGGCGAGGGTGAGAGGGTCGGATGCTTGCGGCGACGGTTGGGCGCGGCGCCAGGGGAGCGCGTTCCAGGTGGGGCGGCGGTTATGCGCCATGAGGGAGGGCGACCTGCGGGGTCCGCTTGGGGGAAGCGAAGGCGAGCGCGAGTGGCCGCGGAGTGGGGAAAGCGGGGCGGGAAGCGGCAGAGCGAAGCTTGGCGAGGACGCGGGCGAGGAGCTTGGCGGTACGCACGGGATTGGTAGACGGGGTGTGGGCGGCGCTGCAGCGGAGCGGATTCGGGCGCGAGGGTGGAGTGGCCGCAGGCGGAGCAGAAGGCAGCGAAAGTGTCTCACCGAGCGCCTGGACGCGTTGATTCCATTCCTCTTCCGAAGGCCAACGTGAGACCGGGACGGAGTTTGCAGGCGACTGGGGATCGGGGCCCGGATAGAAGGCATCGGGAGCGAGGGCAGCCAGGCTGGCCGACCATTTGGCGAGCAGTCCGAGACCCTTGGGATCGAAGGTGAGTTCGAACAGCGCCTTCCAGTAGGAAAACTTATCGGGAGCCTGGGCGCGGGCAAGATTCAGCAGGGCGACGCCGTCGAAGACGAGGCGCGAGGCCCAAGCGGAGCCGAACCACTGCCGGAAAGCAGGGTTGCGGCACCAGCGGTAGTAGGTGGCGCGGGGAACGCGGGCGGAGCGGCAGAGATCGCGGGTGGGCTGATAGCCGGGGTGTTCGTGGATGAAGTCCAGCAAGCGGCGCTGGGCGGCGGTCGGGGCGAAGGGAGCAGCAGTGGCCATAGAAGCCTCCTGCAGCCTTGGATGGCAACCGCAGCGCCAAAAGATGCCTAAGACCGGCTAGGAATTACTGTGATTTTTTTGTGACAATTTTGTGAGATATTGTGACAATTGGGACGGGCGGCGTGCGCGGGGGTGAGGGGGCGGGAGGGGCGGCACGGCCACCTCTTGCCGGAGCCTCCGTCCCGCTGGTCGGGCTATGGCCCGAGCGGGCGGCGCGCCGGAAATAGATGAAGAAGTTGGCGCCACAAACGGTGAGGCCAGCGACCACGATCAAGGAATCCGGGAGATTGGGATAGACGATGAGCTGCAGATAGTGCAACAGGAAGCTGCCGCGATAGGAGACCAGGCCGGCGGCGTTTTCCAGAAATTGCTCGAGCGCGGTGAGGGGGCAGGGCCAGGGACCGATGTCGACGAGGACGGCCCAGGCGAGGCTGGCGAGATGAGCGGCGCGGAGCCATCGCCGGCCGCGCGTGAGGGCGGCGCCGGCAGCGACCCAAAGGATAAAGAGCGCGTGGACGAAGACGACCAGGGTAGCGAGGGCGATCCAGAGGGCGCTCATTGGGGTAACAGGCCATTATGGCAGGCGGAAGAGGAACGGCCGGCTGTCTGGGCCGAGCGACACGTGGCACGGCCACCTCCTGCTGGAGCCGCCCTCCCGCTACCACCCCAAGGCGTGCTAGTTCCACCGCCGCGCGCCGGTCGTCGCGGCGGGTGCGGCCACCTGGTGGGCCATGATCTCCTGGCTGCGGGCCACGGCAGTCATGGCGACACTGTGAAACTGGGCATCGCTGATACCCAGCGCCGCAGTCAGGACCGCTGCGCGCTCCCAGTCGGCGTGATCATAGGCTTCTGCCAACTGGAGCGCGAGTCCCATCGGCGTGTCCATACCCAAGAGGGCCTGTTCCAGATCACGGTCCAGGGGCAACTGCCGGACAATCTCCTGGCGCGGCTGGTCCAGGATGGCATCCAGCAGGCTGAACAAGCCGATCAGAAAAAGCCGCTCGGCTTCCATGCCCAGTGCGGCGCCGAGCTGTTCGCAGAAGACCGCCCGCCGCACCGCCGTGAGCGCCATCTCCGGCGACTGCCCACCCGCCAGATCGGTTAGACCGATCATGCATGCCCATCGCCTGACCTCGTTCTCGCCCAGCAGCGTGATGGCGTGGCGAGTGGAGTTGATCGGCTGACCAAAGCCGAAGGTGGAAGAGTTCAGATAACGCAGCAGCTTATAGGCGAAGGCCAAGTCATTGCGGATGAGCTCGTCGAGCTTGCCCACGTCGAATACGGAGCTGCGCAGCTCCTGCAACAGCCGTATCCGGCTCCATTGGCCGGCAGACAGGTCGTGCCTCTGCAGCAACTCGGGACGGGCAAAGAAGTAACCCTGGAAGTAGTCGAACCCCAGTGCGGCGGCCTCGCGGAATTGTGGCCGCGTTGCCACTTTTTCGGCGACGGCGGACATGCTCAGCGCCCGCAGCGTCCGCAGGATCGCCACACGCTGTTGCGGGGAAGTCAGTTCGAGATCCACTTTGGCAAGCTGCGCGATTCCGGCAAAGGGAGCCAGGCGGTTGACGTCGCATACGTCATCCAGCGCCAAGACATACCCGGCAACGCGCAGCGCGCGCAGGGCGTGCAATGTCTCCTCATCAGGCGTAACGGTTTCGAGGATCTCGATGACCGTAGCGCCTTGCGGCAACGCCCGCGCATGCCCGGCTAGCAGGTCGGCGCGGGTCAAGTTTACAAATGCGCGTCCGCCGCCGGCCAAGGCAATCCAGTCGTGCAGCATTAAGCCGTCGCCGATCAACTCCGCGGTGGCTTCCGGCCTGGGGTTGCGGCAGTAATTCACGCCGGCTTCGGGCCGGAACAGCAGCTCGTAGCCAAACACGCGCTGGCCGCGATCCAGAATGGGCTGGCGCGCGACCATCTTGACCGGCGCGGAGTTTTCGGCCGCTTCCATGGTCCTCCCCCCTCGTTATCGGCCGGCATCGCGTCGGCCTTGAATCGGGCTCGCAGAACTTTCCGGCAATGACGATTTGTTTGCTGGACTGACATTTGAGTGTCTGGCTGCAATGGATCCTAAATTCCTCTATAGCGCCGCAGCCGTCGCCGGCACGGAGGGATAGCGGGTGGTACGATGTCGCTGATGGGACACGACCTGCGCTACGCCGCGCGCCAGCTGCGACGGTATCCGGCGTTCGCGCTCAGCGCCATCCTCGTGCTCGCCTTGGGAATCGGCGTGGGCACCGCCATGTTCAGCGTCCTCCATGCCGAGCTGCAATTTCCGCTGCCGTGCGCCCAGCCTTCGCAACTGGTTACGCTGGCCGAGCCCCGCGGCCCGGAGCAGGCCTTCTGGGGCGCCTCCCACCCCGACGTCCTCGACTGGCGCCGCGACAGCCACAGCCTGGAGCAAATCGCCTTCTACCAATTCGGGGAGGCAACACTGGAGGGGCACTCGGAATCAGCCAACGTCAATGCCTTCCAGGCCAGCGCGAACCTATTTGCCACCCTGGGCGTGCCTCCGCAATTGGGGCGCGTTTTCAATCACGAGGATGTGGCCGGCCACACCAAGTCCGTGGTGCTCTCGGCGGCGGTTTGGCAGCGCTGGTTCCATGGCCGCCCCGATGCGATCGGCCAGTCCCTAAAGCTGGACGGCGAGGACTACACAGTGATCGGGGTGATGCCGGCGAGCTTCCAATTCCCAATCGAGGATCCCGCCGACGTCTGGCAGCCGTATCTGCCGCCGTCGTCCGATCCGCGGGTGGGCTCCGACTTGAACGTGATTGCCCGCCTGCGGCCGCAGGCAACGCGCGCCGAGGCGCAGGCCGAGCTGAGCGGCATCCAGGCGCGCATCGCGCGCGAGTATGGCACGCTCAAGCCGGCGGACCGGGTGGTGGTGCGAAGTTACAAGGACACCCTGATCGCCGGCACTCGGCCGGCGCTGGAGGCACTGGCGCTGGCGGTGGGCGTGGTGTGGCTGATCGCCTGCGCCAGCGTGGCCGGCCTGCTGCTCACCCGCACGGTAGCGCGGCGGCGTGAGCTGGCGGTGCGCGCCGCCATGGGCGCGAGCCGCGGCCGCCTGGTGCGCCAACTGCTGAGCGAGAGCCTGCTGCTGGGCTTGGGGGCGGCGGCGTTGGGCTGGGGCATCGCCGAGGCTTGCCTGGCCGGGCTGCGCCCGTTTCTCCAGGCCCATCTGCTCCACGATCCCTCCGTGCGCCTGAGCCTGCCGGTATTGGCCGCGCTGTTGGCGGCAACCGCGCTCTCCATTCTCCTGGTCGGCTTGGCGCCGGCGCTGGGCGCCGCGGCCGCGCCCGCCGCCCAGGGCCTGCAGGACCGCTCCGCCACGGGCAACGCCGCCCAGCGCCGGATGCGCGACGGCTTGGTGGCCGGAGAAATCGCGCTGGCGCTGCTGCTGCTCGCCGGCGCCGGCCTGCTGCTCCGCACCCTCTATGCCCTCGGCCAAGTCCCGCTGGGCTTCGCCACCGCCAACATCGTCACCACCCGCCTCCAGATCCCGCACGAGCGTTTCGCCCGCGTGAGCATCGCGTCGGCCTTGGAGCAGCCGGTGCTGGCGCACCTCGAGGCGCTGCCGGACGTCGCCGCGGCCGCCTTCACTTCGGTGGTGCCGCTGGCGAGCGGAGTCGAGGTCAAGGGCATGTTCAGAATCGTCGGCAGACCCGGCCTTACGCTCGACCAGGAGCCGCAGGGCGATCTGCGCTTTTCCAGCCCCGATTACCCCAAGGTCTTCGGCATCCCGCTCGAACGCGGGCGCTTTTTCGACGCCCGATTGGATACGCCTACCTCGGCGCGGGTGGTGGTAGTCAATCACACCTTGGCGGCAAAATATTTTCCGGGCGTGAATCCGGTCGGCCAGCAGATCAGCATCGGCAAGAACGAGGTGGCAACCATTATCGGAGTCTTGGCGGACGTGCGCGGCACCGCCGTTGCCGCGCCGCCGGAACCCGAGGTCCACTTCTCCACCACGCAACTGGTCCCCGGTTCGTTCCTCTACAACATCGGCGCGCAATTCGTGGAACTGGCGGTGCGGGTGCGGACCTCGCCCGCCCGCCTAGCGCCGGAGATCCGCGCCGCGCTGCACGTGGTCGCGCCCGACGTTGCCGCCGGTGCGTTCGCCACCGAAAACCAGTTGGTCGCCACGTCGCTCGGCGACCAGCGCTTCGCGGCCCAACTGCTGGGGATTTTCGCGCTGGCGGCGCTGGCGATCGCGCTCGCCGGCCTGTACGGCCTGCTCGCCTATGGAGTGGCGCAGCGCACGCGGGAAATCGGCATCCGCCTCGCCCTGGGCGCCGAACCCCGGCAAATCCTCGGCTTGGTGCTGGGCCGCGCCGCCTGGCTGCTGGCAATCGGCATCGGGGCCGGGCTGGCGCTGGCGCTGGCGTTCGCGCGCGTGCTTGCGGCTTACCTCTATGGCGTCCCCGCGCGCGACCCCGGAACCCTGGCCGCGGTCTCGCTGCTGCTGGCCGCCGCCGGCCTCGCGGCCGCCTATCTCCCCGCCCGCCGGGCGGCGCGCATCTCCCCACTCGAAGCTCTCCGCGCCGAATAGCGGCGGCGCGGCTAGCCTTAATACTGTTCAGTTAAGTATCCTTACAGCTTTTCCGATGTCGATGTGTGGCAGGGGCCTGGCGTGGCGAGGACGCAAGGGGAAGTTGCTCATCTTGCGTTTGACGCCGCGGGGATTGCGTCGATGG
>JBOGKM010000116.1:0-23837 GCA_050747745.1 Terriglobales bacterium | reverse complement strand
CGGGATTGGGGACCAAATGGTTGACGACCTCGGCGTTGAAAACAGTCGAAGGTACGCTCACCGGCAGCCACCCTTGGGTGGAATACCCCGGCTGGGAAATGCTGGCGGGCGCGGCGGTGACCTTGGCAGACGATTGCACCGCCCACCGCGGCAACTCGGAGGCGTCCTGAGCCCCGGCGGGTGCCTGTTGCCGTGGCGCGGGACTCCACTGCGCGGAGTCCCGGCCCGGCCACAGCCCGATCACCGGGGGGGCGGCTCCGGCAAGAGCTGGCCGTGCCACGCCGCCGTACAGGGTGAGCGGAGCCTGCGCCGCCGGCGCCACCGCAGCGAGTGCAACCGCCAGCCCGAGTTTGGCAGCAGACTTCATGCCATTTTGTCGATATTTTGTGACAAAAAAGTGAGAGCCTCTCAGCCCAACCTTTTAGCCATTTTCAGACTCTATATATACGAGAGCACAACTGTGCTCCTGCCGGGCGGCCCGCCGGCAATGCCAACCGTGGGCGCGGTGAGACGCAATGCGATGCAAGTGTACATCTCGACCACCGGGCCATCTCTTGATTCCACACAACTTAAGTTGTACCATTCGCAACTTCACTTCCTCACAAGGCCGGCCGGGGGGGAGGGGGGAGGGGGGAGGGGGGTGGCCAGTTGGCAACTGTGGCCTCCGCCCTAAGTTCCGCCGCCCACGGGAGGGCCGACGGGAGCGGGCGTGGGTAACTGACGCGGGGCAAACTGCTGCGGGTTACGGATAAATCGCGCGGTTTCCCCCTGCAACCGTTCGATGGTAGCCTCGCGCGGCTGCTGCGCGAGGGTAGACCGCAACTCCAGCACGCCCGCCCAGGCGGCGCTGGCGACCGCGGAGGGCGCGTGCGGGTTCGCGGCGAGATCCATGAGACCCTCAGCCACGGTGACCTGCACCACCGATTGCAGTCCGTTGGAGTTGGGCGGAGCAGGGAAGGCCTGGTGCAGAAGTGCTTGGATCACGTCGGAAGTGGAAAGGTCGTGGCTGCCTGGTGATTCCTGACGGATGGTTTCCAGCCGTTCGAGCCGCTGCGGGTTGAGCAGCCCATTCACGACGATATCGGCGATGGCCTGCGCGCCATCGAAACCGTCGAACAGATCGCCGGAGGAGGAACGGAACCGTTCGGTGCGCTCGACCGCGTTGTTGGTCTCAAGCGGCGCCAGCTCGCGCCAGAGAGCCGGCGGAATTTGTGTCTCGGCGGGAGCCAAAGCGGCGAGCTCGAGGCCGAGCGCTTCGCGCTGGCTGGTTTCGGGCCAGACCGTGACCGGCGTCTGACCGTCTCCGGCCAGCGTGGGCGGAATCTCCGCGCCGCCGATGACATTGAGCGCCGCCAGCAGGCCGTACTGATGGAACATGTAGACCAGCGCGAAGCGGTTGGCGAGAATCGAGACGGGCTGCCCTGGGCGCAGCATGCGCGGGCCGAACTGTTTCAACAGCGCGTCGCGGACAGGAACGACGGTCTGCAGGAAGGTGACCGGATCGGGGCCGTCGTCGTACGCGTTCCAGCGCGCATCCTGGGGATTACCCCAGACGATGCCGGTGGCGATCATCTTTCTGACCACGGCCGGATCCTGTGCGGCCGGACCGTATCCCCATTGAATGGCCATTTTGTCGTAGCTGCCCACGCCCTGCATGTAAGCGTCGGAAAGATCGGCGGTGCCATCGGCGCGGATGGTCACGCGCGGCTGAAAGTAGTCCATCACCGAGCCGCGGCCGTAGGTCGAGGCGAGGAAGTTGTGCGCGAGGCCGAGGACGTGGCCCATTTCATGGCAGGCGAGCAGGGAGATGCGGCGGACCATGACCTGTTCCTGGCTGAGGTGCGGGTCCATGCCGTCGAGGGCGGCGAAGGCGCCCAGGCCTGGATCCTCGATGCCGGCTTCGAGGCTTTGGGCGCTGCCGGGAGCGGGCATGAGCGCGTTCCAGTAATGGTGCATGGTGCGCATGCGGTGGGAATCGAGCTCGACCACGGCGTGCAGGATTTCGCCGGTGCGGGGATCGGCCTGGCCTTGGCCGACCGACCAGCCACGCCCTTCGCGGTTGGTCCATTCGATGGTGGGATAGCGGAAGTCGTTGGGATCGGCGCCGAGGGGAAGACCCTTGATGACCATGGCATTTTTAAATCCCGCCTGCAGGAACGCCTGGTTCCACCAGAGCACGCCGCGGCGGATGGCCGAGCGCATGGGTTCGGGGATGGATTGATCGAGATAGAAGGTGATGGGCTGGACCGGCTCGCTGACGGCGGCGGAGGGGTCTTTTTTCTGCAGGCGCCAGCGGTCGATGACTTGGCGGATCAGCGGCTGGTTATAGGGTTGCGAGAAGTCCTCGAAGGTTTGGGTGAAGTAGCCAACGCGCGGATCGAATTCGCGCGGGCTGTAGCCGGGCGCGGGCAGCTCGACAAACGACTGATGCACCTTGACGGTGACGATGCCGCGCGTGATGGCGGTGGAGGCGGCGGCTTGGGGCGAGGTGAAGGTCAGCAGGGCTTCGGTTTCGGTGTTTTTGGGAAAGGCGTGGGTGTGGCTCCCGATCAAGGCGCTGCGCGACGGGTCGAGCTTCCACGCTGCGGCGGACCCACGCCCTAACGCGCGCGCTTCGCCGGTGGTGTCGGCCAGGATCAACGGGTTGGCATTGACGACCAGCGTGCCGCCGTTATCGGACAGGATGGGCAGTGAAGCCAGGACGGCCTCGGGGAAGCTGTCGGCGACCGAGTGCCGGAGCTCCGCGCTGCCGCGGGTGGCGCGATAGCGGGTGTTGACCTCGATGACGAATACCTTATTGCCGTCGCGGCGGAAGCGGCACAATGAAGTAGGGCCGACGGTGCCGCGATCGCCGCCCCCCTGGAGTGAACCCACGCCTTCGTCCATGCCGGTGAAGCGCAGAAACTCCTGTTGCAGGCGGGCGGGTGTGAGCGTGAACTCGACCTGGTTGGTGCGGGTATTCCAGGCGACCGGGATGAAGCCGTTTTGCGCAGTTGCGGCGGCGGTTGCAAAAAGGAAAACTAGCGAATATAAAAGGGCGCTGGTGCATCTCATAGCTGGGGCCTCCGAACGCGGTCACGCCAAAATAGCATCCCTGCCATGCAAAAGCACATTTATTTAGCCTTTATGGGCGCGGCGCTGTTGACAGCCTCCGCATGCAGCGCGCGCGGCAAACCCTCCGGGTTGGAAACCAAGCTGGCCAACGCCGCCAAGGATGTGGTGATCCCGCTGGAGTCACAAAACCGGAAGAATCCCTCGCCCGACACGGAACTGACGGTGGCGCAGGGGCGCCAGGTGTTCGTGAACCACTGCGCACTCTGCCATAGCGTCAACGGGCATGCGGAAAATCCCCTGGGCCTGGCAATGTATCCGCCGGCCATGGATCTAACCTCGCCCCACGTGCAGGGCTGGAACGACTCCGAGCTGTACTGGATCATCGATAATGGCATCCGGCTGACCGGGATGCCGGGCTGGCAGGGCATGCTGACCAGCGACCAAATATGGAAGGTGACGCGCTTCATCCATGCGCTGCCGAAGATGACGCCCCAGGAAGCGAACCAGCTGACCGCGATGGTGGCGCCCCCGCTGCCCCCGCCGGCGAAGAAACCTACGCCGGCAGCGGAGCTGGCGAGTGAGATCGCCTATGGCACGCGCATTCTGCACCAGGAGGATTGCGTGATGTGCCACAAGTTCGATGGCGTCGGTGGCAGCATCGGGCCGGACCTTTCCATCGAGGGCGAGCGCGGGCGCAGCGACGCCTGGCTGATCGGCCATTTCAAGGATCCGCCCAGATTTTCGCCCGGTACCGTGATGCCCGCCTTCGACAATCTCACCTCGTCGCAATTGAACGCGCTGGTGGTGCTGCTGCAGCACGCCAAAGGCGCGCCGCTGCCGCCCAAGCCGGGCAAAAAGCTAAAATAACGGTATGGAATTATCGCCGTTGGAAACGCTGCAGCTTGCCGGGCGCAGTTTTGGCTCGCGCCTGCTGGTGGGCACCGGAAAGTACCGCAGCCTGGAGCAGACCGCGCGCTGCGTGATGCTGAGCGCGGCGGCGATGGTTACGGTTGCGGTGCGGCGGGTGAACGTGACCGACCGCGGCAAGGAAAACCTGCTCGATTACCTGGATTTGTCGAAGGTCATGCTTCTGCCCAACACCGCCGGTTGCTTTACCGCCGAAGAGGCTATCCGCACGGCGCGCCTGGCGCGTGAGGCGCTCGACAACGCCTGGATCAAACTCGAAGTGATCGGCGACCAGCAGACGCTTTTTCCGGACACTGTCGCTCTGATCGAAGCCACGCGCGTGCTGGCCAAGGAAGGCTTCATCGTGCTCCCCTATACGAACGACGACGTGGTGGCGGCCCTGCGGCTGATCGACGCGGGCGCGTCGGCGGTGATGCCGCTGGCGGCGCCGATCGGCTCCGGGCTGGGGCTGCAGAACCTGGCGACCTTGCGGATCCTGCGCGAGCGCATAACCACCGTGCCCATGATTGTGGATGCGGGCGTGGGGTGCGCGTCGGATGCGGTGCGGGCGATGGAGCTCGGCGCCGATGGCATCCTCATGAACACCGCCATTGCTTGCGCCCAGGAGCCGGAGCAGATGGCGGTGGCGATGAAACTGGCGGTCGAGGCCGGGCGCCGCAGCTTTCTGGCGGGCCGCATGAGCGCCAAGCTCTACGCCAGCGCCTCCTCGCCGCTGGAGGGCGTGGTGCGCTAAGGAGCCCTCATGCGGCGATGTCCAGTAGTGGGATGGACCGAAAGCGTCAGTGCGGCAGCGCAGCGTTTGCGCTGGAGGCCGGCCCGGACGGCTTGATCGGATAGGTGTAGACGACCTCACCGGGTTTGGTGAGGTGCAACTGCTCACGCGCGATGGCCGCAATGGCGTCGGGGTTGGATTGCAGCGCATGCACGCTTTGATTGAGCTGCCGGTTCTGTGCCTCGAGCGCGTGTACGTGCGCCATCGCCGCGGCATACTGGCGCTGCTGATGCCAGAGGGCGCGCAGGCCGTTGGAGCCAAACACGGCGCGCTGGGCGATCCAGAGCAGCGGCAGCGTCACCACCGCCAGGCGCAGGTAGTGGCCGAGGCGGCTGCGGCGGCGCGTACGGCCTGGGGCTGAGCTTTGGCGCAGTGGTTGCATGGCGAGGGTCAATTCCATCTAAACACGGGATTTCAGGCGGGCAACGGGGAGTATCCGCATAGTACATAATTTGAGCCATGACGGATGCGATTGTGGTGTTCACCACCTGCGCTACGGCGGAAGAGGCCGAGCGGATTGCCGCGGCCGTGGTCGAGCGCAAGCTGGCGGCCTGCGCCAGCGCGGGCGCGCCCTTGCGGTCGCACTATCGCTGGCGGGGCAAGGTTGAGACGGCCACTGAGATTCCGCTGACCATCAAGACCGCGAAGGATTGCTTTCCGGCGCTGGAGGCTGCCATCCGTGAACTGCACTCCTACGAGACGCCGGAAATCCTGGCGCTGCCGGTGGAGCGCGGGAGCGCAGCGTACCTGGCATGGATCGAGGCCGGCACCGCGTGCGCGTCCATCGAGTAATTACTTAGGGAGCCGCACCATGGGCGGGGAAGTGATGGCGGATGGGGTAGCGGGTGGCAGGGGCGGCGGCGGGCAGGGTTTCATACAGACAGAATTCGGTCACCGGGCAGGCGCCCCAGGCGCGCGCGGCCGCTTGCGGCCGCTGTCCGGATTCGAAGCGGGCGAGCGAGATGTGCGGAGTGAAAGCCCGATGTTCGCGCTCAATGCCGAGCGGCGACAATCGGCGGCCAAGATCGGCGGCCAGGGCGTTCAGTTCGGGCGAAGCCGCTACGCCGGCCCAGAGCACGCGCGGACGCCGGAGGTGGGGGAAGGCGCCGAGGCCTGCGATGGTGAGCGTGAACGCATCCCAGCTCCAATCGGCGAGTGCGGCGGCCAGGTCGGGAACGCGGGCGTCGGGCCAGGAGCCGACGAACTGCAAGGTGAGGTGCAGCGCCTCCGGCGCCTCCCACCGGATGGCGGACTGTTGGCGCCGCCAATCGCCGAGCGCGCCGGCCAGGGTTCGTGCCGCCTCGCCTGCGATCGGAATCGCGAAGAAGCAGCGCACGCGGATTCAGGCTTTGCGCTGCCAGCGCAGCACCGGTTGGCGGGCGGCGGCGACTTCGTCGAGGCGGCTGATCCGGGTGGTGTAAGGTGCGCCGGTGACCAGCTCGGGCTGAGTTCTGGCTTCCTCGGCGATGGCGCGCATGGCGGCGATGAACTCGTCCATCTCCTCGCGGTTCACGCTCTCGGTGGGTTCGATCATGAGCGCGCCGCGGACCACCAGCGGAAACGAGACGGTGTAGGGATGGAAGCCGTAGTCGATGAGGCGCTTGGCGATATCTCCGGTGTGCACGCCTTGGGGCGCCTGGCGCGCGTCGCTGAAAATAACTTCGTGCATCGACGGCGTGGGGTAGGGAAGGGCGTAATCGGCCTCGATGTTTTTGCGGATGTAGTTGGCGTTGAGCACCGCGTCCTCGGTGGTCTGTTTCAGGCCGTCGCAGCCATTGGCCATGATATAGGCGAGGGCGCGCGTAAACATGCCGAAGTTGCCGTAGAAGGCGCGGACCCGGCCGATCGAGCGGGGACGATCGTACTCGAGTCCGGTTTCGCCATCGGGTCTGCCGGCCAGCACCGGGATGGGGAGAAACGGTTCCAACTCCTTGCGCACGGCCACCGGACCGGCGCCGGGTCCACCGCCGCCGTGGGGCGTGGAGAAGGTCTTGTGGAGGTTGAGGTGCATGACGTCCACGCCGAAATCGCCGGGACGGGCGCGGCCGACAAGCGCGTTCATGTTGGCGCCATCCATGTAGAGCATGCCTCCGCGCGCGTGGATGAGATCGGCGATGCGGTGAATGTCCTCCTCGAAAATGCCCAGGGTGTTGGGATTGGTGAGCATGAGCGCCGCCACCTCGGAAGTCATTTGCCGGTCGAGGCTGGCCAGGTCGACCGTGCCCGAGGCGTTGGATTTGAGGTTTTCCACTCGGTAGCCGGCGATGGCTGCGGTGGCGGGATTGGTGCCGTGGGCGGAATCGGGGATGAGAACTTTGCGGCGGGCATCGCCGCGGGCTTCCAGCGCGGCCCGGACCAGGAGGATGCCGGTGAGCTCGCCCTGGGCGCCGGCGGCGGGCTGGAGGGTGATGGCGTCCATGCCGGTAATCTCCAGCAGGTAATCGGAGAGCAGGCGCATCACCCGCAGCGCGCCGCGGGAGAGCGCTTCCGGCTGGAGGGGATGGCCGTCGCCCAAGCCTTCGAGGCGGGTGACGAACTCGTTGACGCGCGCGTTGTACTTCATGGTGCACGAGCCGAGCGGATACATGCCCGTGTCCACCCCGTAGTTCCAGGTGCTCAGCCGGGTGAAGTGGCGGATGACCTCGAGTTCGCTAACTTCCGGAAAATCCGCGATTTCGGTGCGCGCCTGCGCGGGCTGAACGGCCGGCACGTCCAGCTCGGGAAGCTGGACGCCGCATTTGCCCGGCGCAGAGATCTCAAACAGCAGATCTTCGTTCTGCACCAGGTGGCGCGAGGCCCGTCCGCCGGCAGGAAGGCAGCGATCAGGCGTGGCTAAGGAGGGTTGCGAGGCGGTCGAGTTGGTCACGGGGAATGATCTCGGTTGCACAGACCAGGAGGGCTTCCCCCAGCTCCGGATATTCCCGGACGAGGGAGAAACCAGGGATGATTTTTTCGCGCCACAGCGCCGACTCGACTGCGGCCAGCGGCCGCGGGAGCTTCACCACGAATTCGTGGAAGCGGGGCGCGGGAAACAGCACTTCGAGGCCAGCCTTCTGGCAGGCGGTGGCCAGGTAGGCGGCCTTGGCGAAATTCTGCTCGGCCAACTGACGCAGGCCTTGCTTGCCGTAGGTAGCCATGAAGATGCTGGCCATCAGCGTGCACAGCGCCTGGTTGGTGCAGATGTTGGAGGTGGCTTTTTCGCGGCGGATGTGCTGCTCACGGGTGGACAGCGTGAGCACGAAACCGCGGCGGCCTTCGCCGTCACGCGCTTCCCCGACCAGGCGGCCGGGCATCTGGCGCACGAATTTCTCCCGGCAGGCGAGAATGCCGGCGTAGGGACCGCCGAAGCCGACGGGAATGCCGAAGCCCTGCAGCTCCATGGCGACAATATCGGCGGCGGTGGGAGGCGGGAGCAAGCCGAGGGAAACCGGCTCGGCGATGACGGCCACCAGCAGCGCGCCGCGCGCGTGGGCAATGGCGGCGGCGGCCTCCCAATCTTCCAGCGTGCCGAAGAAATTGGGGCTTTGCACGGCGACGGCGGCCGTGGCCTCGGTCACCGCTTTTTCCAGCGCGGCCAGGTCCACGCGGCCATCGCCCTGAAAGCGCACGGCGGCGACGGGGAAGTTCCGGTTGTGGGTGAGGGTGGCCAGCACCTGGCGGTATTGCGGATGCACGCTGCGCGCCACGACCATGCCGTCGCGGCCGGTGAGGCGGGCGGCCATCATGCACGCCTCGTTGAGCGCGGTTGAGCCGTCGTACATGCCGGCGTTGGCGACTTCCTGGCCCGTGAGCTGGCAGATCATGGTCTGGAATTCGAAGATGGACTGCAGCGTGCCCTGGGCAATTTCCGGCTGGTAAGGGGTGTAGGCGGTAAACCATTCGCCGCGGCTGACGAGCTGATCGACGTGGGTGGGGCGGAAATGCTGGTAGGCGCCGGCACCCAGGAAGGAGGTAAAGCCGGGAGCGTTGTCGTGCGCCGCCTGCTGGAACCAGGCGATGATGTCGGCCTCGGAACGTCCGGCAGGGATGGCGAGCGGTCGCTGCAGGCGGCAGTATTCGGGAATGTGGGAAAACAGCTCGTCCATCGAGGACAAGCCCAGAGAATCCAGCATTGCGCGCCGGATGGGATCTGAGGTTGGCAGGTACCTCACTGCTTTTACTGTTGCGCCTCCGCCTCCGCCTCGGCCACGAACTTTTCGTAAGCGGGCGCATCCATGAGCTTCGAGGCTTCGGCGGGATCGCTGAGCTCGAGTTCGACCATCCAGGCCGCGCCATGCGGATCCTGATTGATCAGTTCGGGCGATTTCACCAGGCCGTCGTTGATGGCTTTCACCTTGCCGCTGAGCGGCGCATAGACCTCGGAAACCGCCTTGACGGATTCGACCGTGCCCAGCGCGTCGCCGGCCTTGAGCTCGGCGCCGATGGCGGGCAGCTCGACGAAAACGATGTCGCCCAACTGGTGCTGGGCAAAATCGGAGATGCCGACTTTGGCGGTCTTGCCGCTGGCGGCAACCCATTCATGATCTTTGGTGTAGCGGAAATTGTTGGGATACGGCATGAAGTTCCTTTACGGGCGCGGATGTCATCGGGTGCGTTTGTAAAACGGAAGCGGAACCAGCCGCGCGCGCGCGGTGCGGGCGCGTATTTGCATGTCGAATTCGGTGCCGGCAGCGCCGAGCGCGAGCGGAACATAAGCCATGCCGATGTTTCGGTTCTGGCCGGGGATGGGACCGCCGCTGGTTACGTATCCCACCTTCTGGCCGGCGTGGAGGACTGCATAGCCTTCACGCGCGATGCCGGGCTCGATCATTTCAAAGCCGACCAGCTTGCGCGTGATGCCCGCTTTGGCCTGCTCCTCGATCACGGATTTGCCCAGGAACTCGGCCTTGGAAACCTTGGTGATCCAGGCGAGATTGGCCTCAAGCGGCGTGGTGCTGTCGTCAATTTCATGGCCATAAAGGGCCATGCCCGCCTCCATGCGGAGCGTATTGCGGGCGCCGAGGCCGCAGGGTAGGATGCCTTCGGCGCGGCCGGCCTCGAGCAGTCCGTTCCAGACCGTTTCTGAGTGCTCGGGATCGAAGTAGAGTTCGAAGCCGTCTTCGCCGGTGTAGCCGGTGCGGGAGATGATGCACTCCACGCCCAGGACCTTGCCGATGGTGAACCAGTAGTACTTGATGGGCGCGAGGGCAATGGAAGTCAGTGGCTGGAGGATTTTGACCGTGGCCGGGCCCTGCAGCGCAAGCTGGGTGTAGCCGTCGCTGATGTTGTCCACCTGGGCGTGGAAATGGTTCTGGGCGCGGATGTAATCAAAATCCTTTTCGCAATTGCTGGCGTTGACCACCAGCCAGAAGTGTTCATCGGTGAACTTATGGACCAGCAGATCGTCTACGAAGGTGCCTTGGGCGGTCATGAGGCCGCTGTATTGGGCCTGATCCAGTCTGAGGCGGCTGGCGTCGTTGGAGGTGACGTGTTGGATGAGGGCCAAAGCTTCGGGGCCGCGGACGGCAAGTTCGCCCATGTGACTGACGTCGAACAGCCCGGCGCGTTCGCGCACGGCGCGATGCTCGGCGATGATACCGCTGTACTCGATGGGCATGTCCCAGCCGCCGAACTCGGTCATTTTGCCGCCCAGTTGGCGGTGGACGGCGTTGAGCGCGGTGCGGCGGACAGGCATGGGTGAAGGCGCGGGAGCGGTGGACGTGTCGCTCAATAATCCTCCAGCGGGAACTTGTACGTTAGCATGGAGCGTGACTCCGTTACCAGCAACTCTGGCCACCGCGGCGGGCACGGGCGCGTATGCGGCCCGGTTTCCGCCGCTGAGCCGTACCTTCCATTTTCGCAAACTTCGGCTGCCGGAACCATGCCTGGTTTCCTCGCTGGGGATCGGGACCTATCTGGGCGCGCCGGATGCGGCCACCGATGAGGGTTACGAGGCGGCACTGGAGGCGGCGCTGCTAGGCGGTATCAATCTGGTGGATACGGCCATCAACTACCGCAACCAGCGCAGCGAACGGGTGATCGGGAGGGTATTGAAGAAGCTGGGCGTGGCGCGGGAAGAAGTGTTCATTTGCTCCAAGGCCGGGTTTTTAAGCGAGGGCATGGATCTGCCGCAGGGATTAATCCGGCCGGGGGAACTGGCCGCGGGATGCCACTGCATGGCGCCGGTGTTTTTGGCGCACCAGTTGCAGACGAGCTTGGACAACCTGGGGTTGGAAGCGCTGGACGTGTTTTATCTGCACAATCCGGAAACGCAGCAGGCGGAGCTGAGCCGGGAGGAGTTTTACCGGCGCGTGCGGCTGGTCTTTGAACTGTGCGAAAAGCAGGCGGCGCAGGGGCGGATTCGGGCGTATGGTGTTGCCACCTGGAGCGGCTTGCGGGTGCCGCCGGACGCCGCCGATTACCTGGATCTAAACCGCATGGTGGCCCTCGCGCGGGAGCTGGCGGGAGCAGAACATCATTTCCGGTTTGTGCAACTGCCCTACAACCTCGGCATGCCGGAAGCCTATACCCTGCTCAACCAGACGGTCGAGAAGCCGCCGTATGTATCCACATTGAACGCTGCTTACCGGCTGGGATTGCACACGATCGCCTCCGCCAGCCTCATGAGCGGACGGTTGCACGCGCTGCCCGAGGACGTGCGCGAGCACGTGCAAAGGTTCCTGCCCGCGGCGGCCGGCGATGCCGAGCTGGCGCTGCAATTTGTGCGTTCCACCGCGGGGGTGACGGCAGCGCTGGTAGGCATGGCGAGTGCGGCGCACGTGGAAGCCAACCTGCGCGCCGCCGCGAACGCGCCGGCCCCGCCCGCGCAAGTCGGCAGGTTGCTGCAGGAGTAGCGGCAATCGGAAGGAGAGTTTCTTCCCGAGTGTGCAAGCGGTTGCACGGTTCGGGGCGGGAACGGCGTGCCGGCCCGGTGACGCCGTTCGCCGGCATGAGCGTAAGGCTCTGGGGGCCGCGGAAGATCGCGCGGGCTACACTAGTTGTGGACGGTGCTGCCGCCCGTGGATACAGTCCCTATGCTCCTGAAAAAAGAACGTCTCTTTACGCCCGGCCCGACCGCGCTGCTGCCACAGGCGCAGGCTGCGATGGCCGCCATGGCCCTGCATCACCGCACCAACGAGTTTCGCGCGCTGATGAAGGACACGCTGCAACGGCTGCGGAATTTCCTGGGCACCAAAAATGATGTGATCCTGCTGACCTGTTCCGGCAGCGGGGCGATGGAAGCAGCGGTCGCGAACCTGGTCTCGCCGGGCGAGCGCGTGCTGGTGCTGACGGCGGGCAAATTCGGCGAGCGCTGGCAGAAGCTGGCCAAGGCCTACGGCTGCAATTTGGATCTGCTGCAAAAGCCGTACGGCGAGAGTTTCGGCGAAGCCGACGTGCAGGCGCGGCTGAGCGGCCCCAACGCACCCCAGGTGCTGATGGTGCAGGCCAGCGAGTCCTCGACTGGCTGCAAGCATGATGTCGCTGCCATAGCGCGCGCGGCGCGCAGGCAAAACCCGAACGTGCTGCTGCTGGTGGATGGCATCACCGGCGTGGGCACGCAGCCGCTCGACATTGACGCCTGGGATTTGGATATGGTCGTCGGCGGCTCGCAGAAGGCGGTCATGATGGCGCCGGGACTGGCCTATGTGAGCGTCAGCGAGCGCGCGTGGAAGGCGATGGAGGCAGCGAAGGCGCCGCGGTTTTATTTCGATCTCCGTAACGAGCGCAAATCGCAGGCCAACGGCGAGACCTGTTTCACGCCCGCCATCGGGCTGGTGGCGGCGCTGCAGGCGGCACTGATCTATATCGAAGGCATGGGCGGCTGTCCGGCGCTGATCGCCAACGCGGAAGCGCTGGGCGCGGGCACGCGCGCGGCGTTGGAAGCGCTGGGGTTGAAGCGATTCGGCGGCGGTTTGCCTTCGGGCGCGCTCAGCGCCATCGCCATGCCCGAAGGTCTGGATTCGGGGTTGGTGATCAAGGCGCTGCGCGAGCAGTTTGGCACGGTGGTGGCCAATGGACAGGGCGAGATGAAGGGCCACATGATCCGCGTGGCCCATCTGGGATATTACGACTACACCGAGCTGCTGTCGGTGATCGCGCAGCTGGAGATCGTGCTGGTGCAGTTGGGCAGCCTGGAAAGCGGCAAGCTGGGCGCGGGCGTGCGCGCGGCGCAAACCTACTACCTGGCGCAGCAGAAGGCTGCCGCAGGAGCGAGGGCGTAAGCGCATGAAAGTCGTGGTGCCCGAGAAGATTTCTGCGCAGGGATTGAAGGTGTTTGCCGACGCCGGCTTTCAGGTGGTGCAGTTGACGCCGGCTGCGGTGGCCAGCGGTGAGCTGGCACGCGAGCTGGCCGATGCCGAGGCGCTCGTGGTGCGCTCGGCGGTGCAGGTGACGCCCGAGCTGATCGCCGCTGCGCCCCGGCTGCGCGTCATTGGCCGCGCAGGGGTGGGCGTGGATAACGTCAATGTGCCCGCCGCGACCGCGCGCAAGATCGTGGTCATGAATACGCCCGGCGGCAGCTCGGTGGCCGTGGCGGAGCTGGCGCTCGGGCTGATGCTGGCGCTGGCGCGGCATATTCCCCGGGCCGACGCCGGCATGCACGCCGGACAGTGGGAAAAGAAATCGCTGGAGGGCAGCGAGCTCATGGGCAAAACGCTCGGCCTGGCCGGCTGCGGGCGCATCGCGCTGGAAGTCGCCCGGCGGGCGGCCGCGTTCGGGATGAGTCTCATCGCCTACGATACGGCCGAGCCGATGCAGGCGGCGCGGCAGGCGGGCATCGAGTTGGTGGACTGGGAGCAATTGTTGACGCGCGCCGACTATCTCAGCCTCCACGTTTCGCTCACGCCCGCTTCACGCGGCCTGCTCAACGACGCCGCGTTCGCGAAGATGAAGCCGGGCGCGCGAATCGTGAACTGCGCCCGCGGCGAAGTGATCGACGAGGAGGCGCTGCGGCGGGCGCTGGACTCGGGCGTGGTGGCGGGCGCGGCGCTCGACGTCTACGGCAAGGAGCCTCCGGCGGCGGACGCCCCGCTGCCCCGTCATCCGCAGGTGATTGCCATGCCGCATATCGGTGCCTCCACCTGCGAGGCGCAGGAGCGGGTGGGTGTGGCCATTGCCGAGCAGATCCGCGATTACCTGACCGCGGGCGCGATCGCGAACGCGGTGAACGCGTAATCCTTAGTAAAGTTGCGCCGTGCCGATGACCGTGGATGTATAGGCGCCCAACAGGACGAACTGGCTGGGCGAGATCACATAAACGACGTAATTGCTGCTGCCCGCCGTGGCCGTGCCGCGGCCCAGGCTGCCGATTTTAAAGGTGCCGCTGATGGCCTGGGATGGTGTCAGGCTGGCGTTGTCGTTCACGTCCTGCGTGCCCGCCCAGGCTGACACGCCATCGGCGGAAAGCTCGCCCAGAAGGCTGAGCGGAGTGGGCGCGGCGCTGGCGGCGTTGGTGGAATCCCAGCCGGACAGCGAAAAGGTGTAGTAGCCGGCGACGGCGCTGGCGGCGGGAGAAGCCGCCTGGGCGTACATCATGCCTGAGTCGGTGCTGGTGCCGTCGGTTTCGACCATGAAGCCCTGCTGCGCGTTGAACATGTAGACCGAAAACGTGTTGGTGCTGCTGCCGCCGACGAGGAAGGCCATGGTGATGCGCCCGGAGGCGGGCAAGCTGTAGGTGCCCGAGGATAACGCAAATGGCTGACTGCTGCCGCCGTTGAGGGTGCCTTCATCGTTGTAGTCGGAGTCGCCGGCGGTGATATTGCCGTTACCGTCGGTGGTCATGGCGCCCGCGGCGGTGGCCGCGTACAGGACCGTCTGGCTTGAGCTGTTCTGGAAAGCGTCGTAGCCGCTAAGCGCGAAGACGTAATTTCCCTGGAGGGTGGTGGGAAGATTCTGCTCCAGCTCGGCGGTGCCGAGAAGGGGATCGTTTGCATCCGTGTCGAGGAATAGGAATTCCGAGCCCGACACCGCGTAGACAACGAAGTCTGCCGTGCCGCCCTGCGGGTTAGGGAGCGTGAGCGTGCCGCGGCCGTTGGCGTCGATGCTCAGGGCGTAGGTGCCGTTGAGGGGGCCGCTGCTTGTCGCGAGGGCGTCGTTGGAATCCTCGGTACAGGCGGAGATGGAGCCGGCGCCGCTGGCGGTGCATTCGCCGGCGATGGCCCAGGGATAGCTGGCGCCCGAGGCGGCGTACTGGCTGTCGTCTTCACCCTGAAGGAGGAATGCGTATTTGCCCGAGAAGGCGCTGGTGGTAAACGCGGCCGGAGTCTGCTGAAGGATCTGGCCCGAGCCCAGGCCGGCCGTACCGGCGTCAAAGTCGATGATTTGCGCGGCGGCGCTCGGGGCGGCGGACGAGAGCACGATGCGGAAATTTTCCGTGGTGCCGCCGGCGGGAAGGAGGGTGAGCGTGCCGCGGCCATCGGGGCCAATCGCGTAGCTGCCGGTAAAGGCGGCGGCGGGGGTTACGCCGTTCAAGCCGTCGTTAATGTCCTCGATGCCATTCGTAATGTTGCCATGGCCATCGGCGGCGAAGCTGCCCGCCCAGGCGATGCCGGCGCCGCTGTTGTCGTGCCCGCTGAAGGAGATGGCATATTGACCCTGGAGCGAGGCGTTGGAATAGCCGGCGGCCAGAACGGTGATGGTGGCCGAGGCCGTCAGCGAGGAGTCGGCCTGCGAGGTCGCGGTGATGTTAACCGTGTTGGGACTGGGCGCGGCGGCAGGCGCGGTGTACAGACCGGAAGAGGACATGGTGCCTTCGCTCGTGCCGCTGCTCGAGATCGCCCAGGTCACGGCGGTGGAGGAAGAATTGGTCAGGTTGGCCTGCAACTGCAGGCTGGCGCCGGGCGGGACGCTGCCGGCGGCGGGCGCGATGGCGATGGTGGGAGTTCCGGACGAAGTGGACGTGGAGGACCTGGAGCCGCCACAGGCGGCCAGAAACATGACGGCGGCGACGGCCAGCAGCTGCAGGGGGCGGCAGGTCTTCATGATTTCCTTGGACGATGCGCGCCGCCGCGCCGTAACAGGCTTCGCCAAATATTTTGGCCTCAGTAAATCTCGGCCTCGCCGAGCACGGTCGCCTGATCCGCGCCCAACAGGATGAGTTGCGTCGGTGAAACCATGTAAAAATTATAATCGCTGGTGCCGATGGTCGCGGCACCGCGGCCGAAGGGGTTCATCGAGAACGTTCCGGTAAACGCCTGTGCGGACTGCAGGCTGGCATTGTCGTTCACGTCCTGCGTGCCTTTCCAGGCCGAGATGCCGTCGGCGGTAAGCGTGCCCAGCAGGTCGCGCGGCACTGGCGTCGTGCTGGAGGCGTCCCATCCCGCCAGCGCAAAGGCGTAGATGCCGGCAACGCCGCCGGCAGGTGAAGCTGATTGGGCGTAAATGTCGCCGGCCTCCGTGCCGGTGGCGTCGGTTTCGATTAGGAAGCCCTGTAACGGGCTCAGGCTGAAGATATAAACCGCGAAGGTCTGGTTAGCGTCGCCGTTCGCCGAAAGGCTCAGGCGGATGCGGCCGGCGGACGGTGCGGTATAGCTACCGCTCAGCACGCCGCCGCTGACGGTGCCGTTGTCGTTGGTATCGACGCTGCCGCCGGTGATGTTGCCGCTGCCATCGGTGGCGAACGCCCCGGCGGTGGCCGCAGGAACCATCTGGCTCTGGCCCGCGCCGTTTTGCCTGGCCGCGAAGCCGGAAAGCGCGTAGACCCAGTTGCCCTGCAGCGCGGCGGTGGGGTTCTGCTCCGGCTCCGCGGTGCCGAGCAGAGGCTCGCCCGGATCAATGCTGACGAAGAGGAAGTTGCCGTCAACGGCATAGGCTGCGAAATGCTGCGTGCCGCCGCGCGGGTTGGGCAAACTGAGCGAGCCGCGTCCGCTGGCGGACATGGAAAAGGTGTAGGTCCCGGAAACGGGGCCGCTGGTGACCGTGCCGGCGTAGTTGGAATCTTCCGTAATGCCTGTGACATTGCCGTAGAGGTCCTCGGCGACTTCGCCGGCGATGGCCCACGGATAACTCTTCCCGCTCGCCGCGTACTGGCTGTCGTCTTCGCCCTGGATGAGGAAGGCGGGTGCGAGGTTAAAGGCGTTGCTGAAGTAAGACGGATTCTGTTGCAGGATCTGGCCCGAGCCCTGCGCCGTCGCACCCTTGCCGAAGGCGATCAGTTGCGCCGCGGCGTTGGGCGCGGGGCGGCTGAGCACGAGGCGGTATTGTTGCGCGGCGCCGCTGGCGGGGGTGAGCGTGAGGGTGCCGCGGCCATCCGCGCCGATCGCATAGCTGCCAGTGAAGGCGGCGGCGGTGGTCACGCCCGCCAAGCCGTCGTTGACATCCTCGAGGCCGTTGGTGATGTGGCCGTCGCCGTCGGCGGTGAACTCACCCGCCCAGGCAAGGCCGGCGCCTTGAGGGTCGCGTCCGCGAAACGAGATCGCGCACTGGCCGCTGAGCGAGGCGTTCGAATACTCCGGCGCTACGATGGTGATCGTGACCGAGGTGGACACGGATGTGTCCCGCGTGTAGGTGGCAGTGACGGTGACGGTATTGGGGGTGGGAACCACGCTGGGCGCGATGTATTCACCTCCGGGCAACATGGTGCCGTCGGCGCTGCCGCCCGCCATGGACCAGCTGATGCCGCCATTGGAGTTGATCGTCCGAGCCCCAAAAACAAGGCTCTCGCCGGGCAGGACCACCGGGGCGGCAGGAGACACGACAACCCTGACCGGCCCGGAATAGCGGTTGATCGAGCCGCCGCAAGCCGCCAGACACAGCGCCGCCGCGAGCGCCGGCAGTAGTTTCAGGTTCGAACTCCGGGCCATTGCCGCCAGTTTAGCTCACTCGGCGGTCCGCACTATAATTGGAAATTCACTACCATGGCCCTCGATGCGGAAATTCTGGAACAGCGGCGCGCCAAGCTGGCCGCGCTGCGCGCGCAGGGCGGGGAGATTTATCCGCACCGCTTCGCCTTTAGCCACACCGCCGCCCGGATCCAGCAGCAATGGGGCGAAGAAACTGGCGAGGCGCTGGAAGCGGCCCGGCCGCAGGTGAAGGTCTGCGGGCGGCTGATGACGTTCCGTCCGCACGGCAAAGCGGGCTTCGGGCACCTGCAACAGGACGGTCAGCGGATGCAAATTTACGTGCGGCAGGACAGCGTGGAGGCGCCCTCGTTCGCGCTCTGGAAGAGCCTCGATCTAGGCGACCTGATCGGCGTCGAGGGCTACCTGTTTCGTACGCGCACGGGTGAGCTGACCGTGCATGCGCAGCGGCTTGAGCTGCTGGCCAAGGATTTGCTGCCGCTGCCGGAAAAATGGCATGGGCTCACCGATGTGGAGGCGCGCTATCGCCAGCGCTATCTGGATCTGCTGGTGAACCCGGAAGCGCGCGCGGTGTTCGAGCGGCGGGCACGCCTGGTGGCCGCGCTGCGCGATGCGTTTCACGCCCGCGGCTACATCGAGGTGGAAACGCCCATGATGCAGCCGCTGGCGGGCGGTGCGGCGGCCCGGCCGTTCCGCACCCATCATGAAACGCTGGATTTGGACCTGTACCTGCGCGTCGCGCCGGAGCTGTATTTGAAGCGCCTAGTGGTGGGCGGGTTCGACCGGGTATTCGAGATCAACCGCAACTTCCGCAACGAGGGCATTTCGACGCAGCACAACCCCGAGTTCACCATGCTGGAGTTTTATGAAGCCTACAGCGACTACAACGTGCTCATGGACTGGAGCGCGGAGCTGCTGGCCGAGACGGCGCGGCAGGTGGCCGGGAGCGAAACCGTCCAATTCCGGGGCGCCGAAGTAAACTTCGGTTCCTGGCGCCGGCTCAGCTTGCGGGACGCAGTGCTGGAGTTCTGGCCCGCCGAGCGCGGCCCGAAGCCGCGGCGCGAGGAATTGGAAGGCGTGCGGGCAGTCGAGCTGTTTGAAGAAGTCGTCGAGCGGAAGCTGGTGCAGCCGGCGATCATCTATGATTTTCCGCTGGCGGTTTCGCCGCTGGCGAAGAGCAAACCTGACGAGCCCGCGTGGGTGGAGCGGTTCGAGATCTATGCCGGGGGCATGGAGATCGCCAACGGCTACAGCGAGCTCAACGACCCCGAGGAGCAGCGGCGGCGCTTCGAGCAGCAATTGGCGGCGCGGGCGCGCGGCGACGAGGAGGCGCACGCTCTCGATGAGGACTACGTGCGTGCCTTGCAGTACGGCATGCCGCCGACGGCGGGCGAGGGCATCGGGATTGACCGGCTGACGATGCTGCTGACCGGTGCGCCTTCGATCCGGGACGTGATCCTGTTTCCGCTGCTGCGGCCGGAGGCGTGATGGCGACTGATTTTCTACAACAGGTGCAGGAGCGGGTGCTGATCAGCGACGGCGCCATGGGCACCATGCTGTATGCCCGCGGCGTGTTCATCAACCGCAGCTTCGACGAGTTGAACCTGTCGCAGGCGGCGGTGGTAAAGGAAATTCACACCGCCTACGCGCACGCGGGCGCCGAGATCATCGAGACCAACACCTTTGGCGCCAGTCCAGTGGCGCTAGAAAAGTACGGACTGCGCGAGCAGATGGCGGCGATCAACCGTGCCGGCGTGGAGCTGGCGCGGGAGTGCGCGGGCGACGCCTGGGTGGCGGGCGCGATCGGGCCTCTGGGCGTGTTCCTGGAGCCGTTGGGCAAGCTGAGCTTCGCCGAAGCGCGCGAGGCCTTTCGCCAGCAAGCCGCCGCATTGGCCGAAGCCGGTGCGGATCTGCTCATGCTGGAGACCTTCGGGCAAGTGCGCGAGCTGCGCGAGGCGCTGGCGGGCGCGCGCGCCGCCTGCGCGCTGCCGCTGGTGGCGCAGATCACCATTGATGACGAGGGCCGCGCGCTCGATGGCACTCCGGCCGGCGAAGCCGCCCGCCGCATGGACGCGTGGGGCGCCGATGTGATCGGGATCAACTGCAGCGGCGGCCCGGTGGGGATGCTGGAAGCGCTGGAACAGATGGCGCGCGCCACCCACAAGCCGCTAATTGCCCAGCCCAACGCCGGCAAGCCGCGCAACGTGGATGGACGCAACCTGTACATGGTCTCGCCCGAGTATCTGGCCGACTACGCCCGTCAGTTCATCGCCGCCGGCGCCAAAATCGTCGGCGGCTGCTGCGGCACCACGCCCGAACATATCAAGTGGATCCGCAACTACGTCCGCTCGACCACGCCCGGCAAGCGCCGCGTCAAGGTGGAAACCGTCGCCCAGCCGCCTGCCGCGGAGGGCCGCGCCACGCCCGCCGCCGAGCGCTCGACGCTGGGGCGCAAGCTGGCCGAAGGCAAGTTCGTGACCCTGGTCGAAATCCTGCCGCCGCGCGGCAGCGATCCCGAGCGCGAGCTGGCGAGCGCGGCGTACTTCGAGCAGCACGGCGCCGACGCCATCAACATCCCCGATGGACCCCGCGCCAACGCCCGCATGAGCAACCAGGCGATGGCGGTGATGCTGCGCGCGCGGCTGGCGATCGAGCCGGTGTTGCACTATTGCTGCCGCGACCGCAACGTCATCTCCATGCAGTCGGATCTGCTGGGCGCCTACGCGCTGGGGCTGCGCAACCTCATTCTGATTACCGGCGATCCGCCCAAGCTGGGCAATTATCCCGATGCCACCGCGGTCTTTGATGTGGACGCCATCGGGCTGACGAATCTGGTCAGCAATCTCAATCGCGGGCTCGATCTCGGCGGCAATACCGTCGGCGGGCAGACGGCGTTTCTGATCGGCGTGGGCGCCAATCCCGGCGCGGTCGACTATGAAGAAGAACTGCGGCGCTATCGCTGGAAGGTGGAAGCCGGCGCCGATTACGTCGTCACCCAGCCGGTGTTCGATCTGGAACTGATGGAGCGCTTCCTGGACGACACCGCCAGCCACCGCCGGCCGCTGATTGCCGGCATCTGGCCGCTGACCAGCCTGCGCCAGGCCGAGTTCATGCAAAACGAGCTGCGGGTGCAGATTCCCGCTCCGGTGCTGGAGCGCATGCGCGCCGCGCGCGGCGCGGACGCGGCCAAGGCCGAAGGCCTGGCCATTGCGCAGGAGATGATCCTGGCCTTGCGGCCCAAAATCGCCGGCGTGCAGATCAGTGTGCTGGGGCGCAACCAGGTGGGAGCGGAACTGCTGCGCAGCGCGCAGGGCGCGGCCGCCGGGGGCGCATGATCTTTACCGATTGGCGCCAGTTTCTGCCGGAACGCGAGCGGCTGCGGCGGTCGTCGCGGCGGCTGGTGTTCACCAACGGCTGCTATGACCTGCTCCATCCCGGCCACTTGCAAACGCTGGCGGCGGCGCGGGTGCTCGGCGACGTACTGCTGGTGGCGATCAACAGCGACGCCGGCGTGCGCCGCGCGAAAGGGCCCCAGCGGCCAATAATTCCAGCGGCCGAGCGGGCGGAAGTCTTGGACACGCTGGAGTCCGTGGATTTTGTCACGTTTTTCGACGAACCCACGCCGCTGGAAATGATCCGCGCGCTGCTGCCCGATGTATTGGTGAAGGGCGCCGACTGGGGGCCGGGCGAGGTAGTGGGCGAGCCGGAAGTCGTTGCGGCAGGCGGCAGGGTCGAGCGCGTCCCCCTGGCCCAGGGCTATTCGACCACGGCGATTTTGGAGCGCATGCGGGCGATCTAAGCCCCGACGGTCCATCGCGCGGCCCTTCCCGCCAGGCGGCGAATTCCGGCGGTGCCGCCCCGTGGCCTAATAAGGAGCCAACACCTCTGAGCAGCTATGCTGGGCGAGGCGTTCGGAGGCCTGGAGGAGCCGTGCGCGGTCCTGTGGGCCGAGCCGCGCGATATAGGGCAGCAGCGCGCGCACGAAGGCATCGTCGAGCACGCCCGCGCCGCTGGAGGCGGGTACGCCGTCCAGCAGGCGGGCGACGCTGGTTTCCATCGCCGCGGCCATGCGCTCCAGCGAGGTCAGCGTGGGTGTGGCTTTATCGTTTTCGATTTTGCTGACGTAGGTGCGGGGCACGCGCATGCGCTCGGCCAGCTGGCGCTGGCTGAGGCCGCGGCCCTGGCGCCAGAGGCGGATGGCGCCGGCCACGTCGGGCACGAGCACGCCGCTGGCTTCGGCGGTTTCAACGCCGGGCTCCAGCTCCGCCACTTTGGCGGCCAGCACCGGCGGCGGCGGCGGCGGCGGTGCGGCGTCCAGAGCGCCACGGCAGCGGCGGCAGAAGCCGTTTTGGGTGCGGAACTGAACCAGTTGGCATTGCGGGCAGCGCAGCACTTCCCGGGTGTCCAGCGTGAGCGCTGGCAGAGGCAAGCAGGCCTCGGACCCTGTCTGTGGAACGCTGTCCAGAACGGCAGCTAAATTGATTCCCATGCCGGGTGGGAGAATTGCCAGAGCGCCGGCTCCAGATAATGTGACTGGACCGGGAGCGAGTGTCAAGAAAAAAGTTGTTAGTTGCCGGTTGCCAGTTGCCAGTTCGACTCGACCGCGTGAAAGACCTGATCGAGGAGGCGGTCGAGCTGCGAGGGATCGGGGCCACCAGCCTCGGCCAGCTCGGGACGGCCTCCGCCTTTCACGCCTTCCAGTCCCTTCAGGATGGCACTGGCGGACAGACGCGGGGTTAGATCGGGCGTGACTGCGATGATGAGCGCCAGCTTGCCGTCGTGCGCCCCGCCCACTGCGACGACGCCCGAGCCGAGCTTGTGCCGCAGCTCATCCGCGAGGGTACGCATCTGCGAGCGCTCCAGAGCATCCACGCGCGAGGTAACTACTTGGATGCCCTGCACCTCGCGTTGCTGGCGCGCACTGCTTCCGCTCAGGCCCTGCTCCGCGTGCAGCTTGAGGCGCTGGTTGTCCGCCTGGGCCTGCTTGACCTGGTCCAGCAGCCGCTCCGCGCTGGCGAGGAGGTCGACTTCGGGAGCGTGCAACAGGGCGGCGAGGTGATGCAGCCGCTGGCTGGCGGTCTGCAACCGCTCGTAGGCGCCTTCGCCGGTGACCGCCTCGATGCGGCGCACGCCCGCCGCCACGCTGGACTCATAGACGATGCGGAAAAGGCCGATGTCGCCGGTGGCGCGGCAATGGGTGCCGCCGCACAGCTCCTGGCTAAAGCCGGGCACGGCGACGACGCGCACGTTTTCCTGGTATTTCTCGCCGAACAGCGCCATGGCGCCGGTCGAGAGCGCCTGGTCGAGCGGCATCACGGTGGTCGTCACCGGCGCATTCTTCAGGATTTCGGCGTTCACCAAACGCTCGATCTCCTCGAGTTGCTCGGGGGAGAGCGGCGCATAGTGGGTGAAATCGAAACGCAGGCGTGCTGGCTCGACCACCGAGCCGGCTTGTTTGACGTGGGTGCCCAGCACCTGGCGCAGGGCGGCATGAAGGAGGTGGGTGGCGGTGTGATTGCGCCGGGTGGCGTCGCGGCGGGCGACATCCACGTCGGCTTCCATCCGGTCGCCGACCTGCAGAGGCTGTCGCGCGCGGATGCGGTGCACAATGAGCCCGGCGACCGGGGCCAGGGTGTCGAGCACTTCGGCGGCCAAGCCCTGGGCCGTGGTCCATAGGCCGCGATCGCCGATTTGGCCGCCGCTGGCGGCGTAGAAAGGAGTGTGGTCGAGGACGGCTTCGTATGTGCGGCCGGGCTCGGCGGAGCCGACCGGCCGGCCATCCTGCAGAAGGGCGCGGAGGGTGCTGTCGGGGCTGACGGTGGTCTGGTAGCCGTCAAAGCTGGTTTTGCCCTGGGCCGCGAGCTCCAGATATACGCTCTGGACGCTGGCTTGCTCGCCGCCCTTCCAACTGCGGCGGGCGCGCTCGCGCTGTTGCGCCATTTCGGACTCGAAGCCGGCCTGGTCGAGGGCGAAGCCGCGCTCGTTGGCGATTTCCTGCAACAGGTCGAGGGGCAGGCCGAAGGTGTCGTAGAGTTTGAAGGCGTCCGGGCCGGAGAGCGCGGTGGCATTCTTTTCCAGGGTGCGGTCGAGTTCCTTGAGGGCGAGGGCGAGGGTGTGGGCGAAGCGCTCCTCCTCGGCGCGCAGCACGCGGGCGACGCGGTCGCGGCTGTCGTTGAGCTCGGGATACGCGGGCGCCATGACGTCGGCCACCGTGCCGGCGAGCTGATACAGGAAGGCCGTCTCCAGGCCCAGCGCCCGGCCGTGGCGCAAGGCGCGGCGCACGATTTTGCGCAGCACGTAGCCGCGGC
>JBOGKM010000115.1:0-98798 GCA_050747745.1 Terriglobales bacterium | reverse complement strand
GCGACCGACCCCGCCGCTCCTGGTCCCAGCTTCGCAACTGCCTGCGCGAGCGAGGTGAGGTAGGTCTTTTGCTGCTGCGCGCGCGCAATGGCGTCATCATCGTTTTGCATCACGGTCTGCAACTGGCCCATCACCTGCAGATTCGCCTGCTGCTGCTGCGGCAGGCTGCCCATATACTGGCTTTTCAGATTGCGCAACTGCGTTTCCAGCCCCTGCAGCGTCTGGCTGGCCTGCGCCACCTGGCCGCTGATGAACTCCTCGGTGCCTTGCGCCTGCTGCGAGCGCGCCCTCAGGTTTTCGGTGAGGAAAAGCGTGGAAAGGTCTTGCGTGACCTGCTGCGCCAGCACCCGGCTGCGCCCCTGGAACTGGATTCTGAAGGCGGAGACAGTCACGCGCGCGCTGTTCGGATCCATTACCGGCTGCACGGTGATGTCCTTGCGCATCTGTTCAACCTGGCCCTCGGCCGTCAAGCCCTCGCCGTGGTACAACCCGTATTTCTGAATAATCTCGCTGAGCTGGGTGCGGCTGAGGATTTGCTCCTGGATGTACTCCAGACGGTCCATCACGGTGCCGCTGACCGTCGGCTGCACCATGTCGGTGGGTACCCGCTGCGGCTCGATCAGAATGAGCGAGCTCGACTGATACATTTTCGGCATCTTTTTCACGACCACCGCCGTCAGGCCGGCTATCACCACCGCCGGCACCACAATCCAGAGCCACCGCCGCAGGGCGATCTGCACGTACTCCATCGGGTTGGTAATCGGTCGGCGCGGCATGTCAGCGTGTTCCTCCCGGGGCAAAGCGCAGGCTGACAAATACCGACTCCCGCCGCAGCGAGCCCGCGCCCTCGCCCAGCAGGCTGAACGGCTCCCGCACGAAGCTGCCCCCGCCTTGCAGCGACCAATCAGGGCTCGGGTGCCAGGAAACACCAGCGCTGGCGTACTGTGTATTGACGACGGCACCCTGGGCCACGCCCTGACGGCTGTAGCCGGCGCTGACCGACGCCTGCCAGTCGGTCGCCCACTGGGTGCCATACTGCGCACCGAACAAATCGTGCGCGACGCCGCCTGGCAGGTAGCCTGCCTGCAGCGTGTGCTCCCACTGAATGCCCGACTCGCTCAGGCCAAACTGCTTCGTCAGCGACGCATTGGCGGCATAGCCCAAGCCGCGCTCGGTGAAGCTGCTCGATTCCAGGTTCTGCGTCCACGACGGTCCCGCCCCCAACCGCAGTTGCCAGGTGCCTAGCGTCTCGCCCATGGTCGCCTCGACGTCGCTGTAGTTCAGGCGCGCGTTGGTGCGCGTGTAGCGGACGCGGTTGTCCATGGCGCTCACGCCCAGCGTGAGACTGGCATTGACATTGTGATTCCAGCCCACCGTGCCGCCCAGCATGTTGGAATGGTCGGCCGCCTCCAGCGGCGTCTGCCGGCCCGTTTCGATCAGCAGTTGGCGGTCGGGAGTGAAGGCATTGAGGCCAAAATTCACGCCTGCCGACCAGGTCGAGCGCGCGCTGACTTTTTGCTGCCAGTTCAGTGTGGTGGTGCCGTCGGTGAGGTCGCTGCCCACGCCCAAACCCTGGCCCGCTGTCAGTGCTGCGCCCAGCCCGCCGTTGATGGCCCCTCCCGGGAGTCCGCCCCGCTGCGGGTACATCGCGGCGGAAACGCTCCACGATAGCGAAGATTCCGGACCGGTGGCATAGGTCAGGCTTTGGTCGTAGGTCTGCGCGAAATACGAAAGTGCGCGATGGTGCGCGTAGGTGACCCCTTCCGGCGTGTAGAGCGCGGAAAAGTTCCAACGCGGTCCCTGCCAATGTCCACCCAGATTCAAGGCGACCTGGCTGGAGGTGTCGCCCTGGGGCGTGGCGGAGAGTGTAATGTTGTTGTCCCAGGCCTGCGTGTAGGCCGCCGCCAGGATCCAGGGATTCTCCGGCGAGCCGCCGGTGGCGCCGCTGACGGTGGTCTGCGCATGCAGGCGCAGGCTCAGACCGGCGGTGAGCACCATGCCCAGCGCGCCCGCCGTCCTCTGCCAACGTTTGAGCAGGCTGTTTCTCATGGCACCACGATGATGTCGCCCGGTTGCAGCGCGATGTTTTCCCGCGGCGTGAGGCCCAGACTCACGTCATGGTAGTTGAAGTTGTAACGCAGCATAACGCCGTCGGTTTTGCGCTTGCGCAGCAGATAAATCTTTTTACCGTTCGCAAACGGTGACAGCCCGCCCGCCATGGCGATGGCGTCCAGGATGGTCTCCGGGTGCGCGAGCGAATACGTCCCGGGCTTCAATACCCGTCCCACGATCACAAAACGCTGGCTCTGGGCGTCGGTCACCATTACCGTGACGGTGGGATCGTCTATGTATTTTTTTAGCCGCGTGCCAATTTCGACCCGCAACTGGTGCGCGGTTTTGCCCGCCGCCATGACTTCTCCTACAAGCGGCAGGCTGATGCGCCCGTCCGGCCGCACCGGCAGCGTGCGGCTGATCTCCGGCTGCTTCCACACGTCGATCGAGAGCACGTCGCCGGGACCGAGCACGTATTCCGGATCCGCCGCCGATTTCACCGCCGCCGGGCCGCGCGGGGGCGTCGCCGCCGCCGGCACAGTCTTCACCCCCCGCGGGCTTTGAGCGCCCGCTCCAGTCACTGCCAGCAGCGCGCCGGCCAGCACCAGCCCGCACGTTGCCGTTAAGCCTCTCCGCATAGCCTTACAGACCCTCGTTCCCTCCGCCCTGCGGTCCCGAAGTTTCGAATTTCTTTAGCTTGTACAGTAGTGCCCGGTAGCTGATCTTCAGCGATTGCGATACTTCCCGCCGGTTCCAGTTGTGCTGCCGCAAAGAGCGCGCGATCACCACCTTCTCCAGTTTCTCGATCGCCGTCCTTGTGATCTCCTTCAGCGAGCGCTCCGCCCCCCCGTCCAGCTCCAGGCCCACCACGGCGTCTTCCTGTCCGGCGACTTCATGCGCAATCACCTCTTCGCTGCCCAAAATCACCAGCCGCTTGATCACGTTCTGCAATTGCCGGATATTGCCGGGCCAGCTATAGCTAGCCAGCGCCTGCCGCGCCGGCAACGACAGCGGCGGCGCCGGCCGCTGATAGCGGCTCCCGTACAACCGCAGAAAATAATCCACCAGTAGTGGAATATCCCCCGCCCGTTGCCGCAGCGGCGGCAGTTCGATGGTCACCGCGTTAATGCGGTAGTACAAGTCGCGCCGGAACTGTCCGCGCTCCACTTCGTGTCCCAGATCACGGTTGGTGGCGCACACTACCCTCGCCTGCACCTGTTGGTCCAGGTGCGCCCCGATGCGCACAAAATGCCCGTCCTGCAGCAGTTGCAGCAGTTTGGCCTGCAACTCCAGGGCAAAATCACCGATCTCGTCCAGAAACAGCGTCCCGCCGTCGGCCATTTCCACCCGCCCTGGCTTGCTGCTCGCCGCCCCGGTGAACGCGCCCCGTTCGTAACCAAATAATTCGCTCTCCACCAGGCTGGCCGGCAGCGACGGGCAGTTCACCTGTACAAACGGCCCTTCCCGGTTCGCCGAGTTGGCATGCAGCAGCCGCGCGATCAACTCCTTGCCCGTGCCGCTTTCCCCGTGAATCAATGCCGGGATCGAGGTCGCCGCCACCCGGTTCACCATCAGCCGTACCCGTGCCATCTGCGCGCTGCAGCCAAAAATGAGATCCTCGGTGGGAAGCTGCGGATCGAATTCCGGCTGGGCTGCGCCGGTGGTCAGTGTGGGAGGAGGGTAGGCCAAGGATCTCGTTCCTGCATCCTTTTTCCCGCAACTCGCCTGCCAAACCGCCGCTTCCGCTCCCCCCACCCCCAAAACCTCTAGGTTTGCAACTGTTTGCATACCTGTGACCTGCTTTGCACATCGGCCACTCCCAGCTATTCGCATTAGTCCATTGTCGGCCAAAGTACACGGATTGTTCCCTTTGCATGGGAAAATTAGTTCCCGCTGCCGTGGATAGTTTCAATACGGGTGTGCAACGTTTTGCACATTTTGGGCCAGAGAAGATGTCGGGACCATCATCCTGCCCCGGGCGTCGCTCCCTACTTCTTGTTCACCGCCGCGTTGAAAGCCGCCGACGACTGTTGCAGGTAACTCTGGTAGATGCGTTGGAAGCGGGGCGAAAAGTTCAGCCACAGCCCCACTGCAAGAATCGGCGCCAGCGCCAGCGCCGCGCGCAGCCGGGCGCGGCGGCTGGATTTTTGCTCTTTCTCCCAGCGGAACAGCGCCACCCCCAGCCCCCAGCACGCCAGCGTGATCAGCACCAAGCCGATGATTTCCGGCAGGTTCGTCCCCCAGCCGGTATTGCCCAGCATCAGCATCTCCCCGCCCAGAATCATCAGTGTCGGCGGCAGGAACAACGCCAGGCGCTGGATGAAATGCCCCAGCGTCATCAGCGGCACCGTGGTGCCGGTCAGAAATAGCAGCGCGAAGAACAGAATCTGAATCCACACCTGCGCTTCCTGCACCGTATCCACGATGCAGGCGATCACCAGCCCGATTGCGCTTAATGCCAAAAAGGCCAGCGAGAAAATCACAAATAAGGCCAGCAGGTTGCCCGCCACCGGCATGTGGAACCACCACACCGCCAGCACGTACTGCAGCACCACCAGGGGCATGAACAGGATGTAGCTGCTCAGCATCCGGCTCCCCACCATGGCGGTGGCACTGATTGGCGCCAGGTGGTAGCGGCGCAGCATGTCGCGCTCCCGCATGGTCACCAGTTGCACCGAAAATCCAAACAGCGCATTGCTGATGATTTCCAGGCTGATCAGCGGCCCAAACAGCGCCGCCACCGCCAGCGCGTGCCCTCCTCCAAACAGGAGGAAGTAGATAAAAAACCACATCATCGGCCACACGAACACGAAAAAGAACGCGATCCGGATCCGGTAGCTGAGCAGGATGTTGATCCACGCCATGCGCCACATGCGGCCCAGTAGGGTGGCGCGGCGCGCCGGCACTGGCGTGGCAGGTGCCGCGGCGGGTACAGTCTGGGTGAGTGGACTCATTCGCTGATGCTCCGTCCGGTCAGGTTCAGGTACACGTCTTCCAGAGAAGTGTGCGCAATCCGCGCTTCCAGCAGTTCGTTGCCCATCCGGTCGGCATGAATCGCCAGCGCCGCCAGCATTTTGCCGCCGCTGCGCCCCCGCAGCAGATAGCCATGGCCATCGCCATCGCGCACCAGCGTGTTCGCCGGATGCACGCTTTCCGCGCCCGCGTGCGCCGCGATCTGCGCCGTTTCCATGGCGTCGCGCAGCGCCACTTCCAGCCGGTCGCCCGCTCCGTGCTCCAGGATCAACTGTCGCGGCGCGCCGATGGCGTGCAACTCCCCCTGGCTCAGAATGCCGACCTGATCGCACAGCCGCTCGGCTTCTTCAATGTAGTGCGTGCTCATCAGCACCGATTTGCCCTCGCTCCGTACCCGCAGGATCAGCTCGTGCAGCTCGCGCCGGATCTGCGCATCCAGTCCCGTCGTGGGCTCGTCCAGAAACAGCACCTCCGGATCCCCCACCAGCGCCAGCCCCAGCGCCACGCGTTGTTTCTCTCCTCCCGACAGCGAGTCGTAAAACGATCCGCCCTTGTGCCGCAGGTTCACCCAGTCCAACAGTTGCTCCACGTTGGCCGGATGCGCGTAAAAGCTGGCAAACAGGTCGAATACCTCCCGCACCCGGATCTTGTCCGGCAGCGAGGTGGATTGCAGTTGCGCCCCCAGGATTTGCCTCACCCGCAGCGCGTCTTCAATCGGTCTCAGCCCGCACACCCGGACCTGCCCTGCTGTGGGCGTGCGCAGGCCCTCGATCATCTCGATAATGCTGGTTTTTCCCGCCCCGTTCGGACCCAGCAGGCCAAAAATTGTCCGCTCCGGGATGGAAAAGCTTACCCCCCGCACCGCGTCCAACTTGCCATAACTGATCCGCAGGTCGCGAACTTCAACCACTGCTTCTGTCATGCGCTTCCAGAATACCGCAGCCGGTCCCCTATCCCCCGCGGCAATACCCGCGCTGGGGCAAGGACAAACTTGCCGGCCTGGTCTTGCAAACCGCCCTGAGTTGAACGACCATGGACTCATGTCCAGCTTGGCCGAACAGCGCTACGCCAATCTCGATCCCCACGACAGCCCGCGCGCTGTCTTCTATGGCAACCAGCAGCCCGACGGCGTGGTCATGACCTCGCTCGATCTGGCGGTCAATTGGGTGCGCAAAAATTCCATCTGGCCCATGACCTTCGGCCTCGCCTGCTGCGCCATCGAGATGATGTCCATGTCGGCCTCGCGCTTCGACATCGCACGCTTCGGCGCCGAGGTCTTCCGTCCTTCGCCCCGACAGTCCGATCTCATGATTATCGCCGGCCGCGTCTCGCGTAAAATGGCGCCCGTCATCCGCCATCTTTACGAGCAGATGCCCGAGCCCAAGTACGTCATCAGCATGGGCGCCTGCGCCACCTCCGGCGGCGTGTTCAATAATTACGCCCTCATCCAGGGCGTCAACCAGGTCATCCCCGTTGACGTCTACGTGCCCGGCTGCCCGCCCCGTCCCGAGCAGCTCATCTACGCCATCTTGATGCTGCAGAAGAAAATCGAAAACGAGCGCGGCAGCTTCAAGGAAGCGCTCAACCTTACCGACTGATGGCGCTCCCGGATCACGCCGCCGCCTTGGCGCTGCTCTACCAGCACACGCAATCGCAAAGCCTGCGCCATCACGCCTTCGCCGTCGAGGCCTGCTGCCGCGCTTACGCTCCCGAAGCCGAGCGCGAGCTCTGGGGCATGGCCGGCCTGCTCCACGATTTCGATTACGAGCGCTGGCCCAGTCTCCCCGATCATCCCCTTCAGGGCAACCAGATCCTCACCCAGCTCGGCTACCCCGAGCCCCTCCGCCGCGCCATCCTCGCCCATTGCGAGCAAACCGGCGTCCGCCGCGAATCCCCGCTCGATAAAACCCTGTTCGCCTGCGACGAGTTGGCCGGCTTTTTAACCGCCTGCGCCCTCGTCAAGCCCTCCAAAAAACTCACCGACGTCGAGCTGCCCAGCATCCGCCGCAAGCTCAAGGACAAGGCCTTCGCCCGCGGCGTCAACCGCGCCGATATCGATCGCGGCGCAGCTGAGCTCGAACTCCCGCTCGACACTCACATCCTGAACTGCCTACGCGCCATGCAGGCCATCGCCCCCACTCTCGGCCTGTAAATCTCCTTCTTGGGTTCCGAGGCAGACTCAGGCTTTCCAGAGTCCGATTTAGCAGAATCAATGACTTACGAACAAAAACTGCAAATAAACCGCCCCGCGGGGCGCGCGGCGTGTCACTAGTTCGCCCTCACCGCGCGCGCCGCCTTTTCCAATTCGAGCACATATCCGGCCCCGCGCACCGTGCTGATGACTCCGTCCCCCAGCTTATTGCGCAAGCCCACAATCACCCGCTCCAGCGCCCGCTCGCCGTCCAGTTTCAGCGACAGCTTGAACTCAGCTCGCTCGCTCACCTCGCCCGGCCGCCGCAGCAGCACCTGCAGCGCTTGCGTCTCACTGCTGCTGAGCCGAATCTCGCGCGCATCGAGTGTGGCCAAGCCGCGTCCAGTGTCCAACTTCAGCGCTCCCGCCGCCGTCAGCGCCTTGAGGCTGGTACCCGCCGCCGCCGCCAGCAGCTCTTCAGAAAGAATGCCTGCGGCCTGCGCCGCTTCCAGCAGCGTGCCCACCAGCGAGGGCCGGTGCAGCACCAAGCTGCCCGCCCCGCAGCTCAGCTCCGCGCCCGCGCACAGCAGGAAAAACTCCAGCCTTCGCTCGAAGTTGTTTCCCACCTCCACCGGTCCCTTGAGCACGATCAGCCGCGCCCTCAGCGGTCCCGGCCAAACCATCCAATAATCCCTCTTGGCTTCCAGCGCCACCAGAGACATCCCGCCCCAGCGCCGGTCCAGCCGCTGGACGATGGCGTTCTCGCCCTCGAGAGTGGACTCCAGCGCCGCCGGCTTGGCAAACTGCAACAGCCGCTCCGGTTCACATCCCACCGCCGCCGCCTTGGTCTGTGCGGCGTTGCGCACCAATTCTGTCACGATAGGATAAAGAGCCCGCCGCGCCGCCGCCGCGTCCAAGGGCGGATTCGCGCGGCAGAGCGCGGCCACGCGCGAGCACAGCGGTTCCGGCGACGAGCTGAGCAGAATCGTCAGACGGAACAGAGGCTCAGGCCAGCCCGGCGGGAGCAATGACTCTCGGAGTCCTGACATAGTGGGCAACCAAACACAACTCCGAGGGGCGATGACACAGCATAACCCGAGCGGTGCAAAACCCGTGGAAGAAACATTAGCCGTTCCACCTATTTAGGTGGCCTGGTTGCCTGGCTAGCCACTAGCATGTGAGGCCATCCGCCGCGCCAACGCCGCCGACGGCAGGACAAAACTGGCATGGATTTCCTTTAACGCATTCATGGCCCTCGCCGGTGCGACCGCCAACGTCGGGCCATACACCAGGTAGACCTGTTCCGGCAGCAACGGCTCGTCGTGTCAGGCAAGGCCCACCGGCAGGCAGCCTTTGCCGTCCAGCATCGCAGGAATTTATCCCGGCAAATCGGCTGCGGTGTGCAGTGCCACCACCACGCCCGCCGGCCACCCAGCCGGCAGCGTTTACAACAGTTGCCGCAGCACCGGCAGTGCTCCCGTCGAGCCGCCGATCGCGATCATCGGAATCGCTGGAACGCGGTTGGCTTCCGTCCTAGAATGGTTGGCAGCCGTGGCAGGCCGTTCCACCGGAGGAGCAGAATTGTGAGAGGACACAAGGCCACCGATCGCACGCGCAGCGGGGAAACTCTCGCGCACGCAATCAAGCGACTGCGCTCCGTGTTCGACGCACTCTCGACGGCGATAGTGTTCTTGGATGCCTCCGGCGGCGTGCTGGCCGCCAACCGTTGCGCCCGGCGCCTGCTGGGCGGCACAGGCCTATGCGTCTTGCGCCGGAATGCCAGCTTGCAAAAGGCCATCACCGCGCGAGCGCGCCGCGACCTAGCCATCATCTCCGCCGGACGGCAACTTCGCTTTCGCATCCTGCCGCTGGATACGGTTCTGCTCATTGACGCCAATGACATCTCCGAAATGCGCGCCCTGGAGGCAGACCTTTCGTGCGCCCAGCAATCCAGTGAGCGCCTGCAATGGGATTGCGAGGAACTGACGTGCGCGCTCGAAATGGCCGACACAGCCCAGGACGAGGTTTGCCGCCAAGTGGAGGAAGAAAAAATTTTGGTCGAGCAGTTGTTCAGCTCCAACTTGGCGTTCCAGGAAAGGAACCAGCAGCTTTCCGCTCGTATTGCCAGTTTGGAAGAATCCGGCAGGAGCCGTCGCTAAGGTGTCGAAGGGCCCTCTAGCCGCAGGCAAGCTGGGGACGCCACGCCTGCCCACCATCGTCGCGGTGGGCGCCTCCGCGGGCGGCCTCGAGGCTTTCAGCGAGCTGCTGGCCGGTCTGCCGCATGATATCGCCGCGCCCAACGGTATGGCCTTTGTCTTCTTGCAGCATCTCCAGCCGGGCCATCTTAGCTTGCTCGCCAACCTGCTGCAAAAGGCTACCTTCCTGAAAGTCGAGGACGCGCGCGAGGGCATACTCCCGGAAGCCGGGCACGTCTACGTGTTGCCCGCGGGCAAGGAGATGGCGCTGCGCGCCGGGCGGCTGCGGCTCACTGCGCGCTCGCGCAACGATATCTCGCTGCCCATTGACAGCTTCATGAACTCGCTGGCCAAAGAGCGCAAAAGCGCCGCCATCGGCGTCGTACTGGCGGGCACGGCCACCGATGGCACGCTCGGCCTCGAGGCCATCCAAGCCGAAGGTGGCATCTGCTTCGCCCAGGCCGAGGATTCGACCGAATTCAACGGCATGGCCCGCAGCGCCATTGCCAGCGGCTGCGTCGATATTGTCCTGCCGCCCGCCGGCATCGCTCGCGAGCTGGCGCGCATCGGCAGGCATCCCTATGTCGCTCCGGGAGCGGAGGCGCAAAAAGCCGCCGCCGTGCTCCTCCTTGCCGCCGACAGCCATCGCGCTTACGCCTCGATTCTCGATCTTGTTCGCCGCGACAGCGGCATGGATTTTACCGAATATCGCACGTCGACCATCGGCCGCCGCATTGCCCGCCGCATGGCGCTGCGCACGCTGGAGCGCCCGGAGGAGTATCTCCGCTATCTGCGCGAGCATCCCCTCGAAGTGGCACAACTGGGCAAGGACATCCTGATTCCCGCCACACGCTTTTTCCGCGATGCAGAAGTGTTCGAAGCCCTCAAGAAAAAAGTCCTGCTGCCGCTGGTGCGCCGGCACGCTCCCGCCAGCCGGCCCATCCGCCTCTGGTCAGTCGGCTGCTCCACCGGCGAGGAGGCCTATTCGCTGGCGATGATTGCCCTTGAATGTCTGGGTGCACAGGGCGGCGGCGGCGCCATGGTCCAGGTCTTCGGCACCGATTTGAACGAACCCGCCGTGCGCCGCGCCCACATCGGCCGCTATGGTCCGGATATTGCCGCCGATATTTCCCCCGAGCGCCTGCAGCGGTTTTTCATCAAGGCCGACAGCGGGTACCAGGTCTCCCGCACCCTGCGCGAAGCTTGCACCTTCGCCCGCCACAACGTCGTGCGCGAAGCGCCGTTTTCCCGCCTCAATGTCGTCTGCTGCCGCAACGTCATGATCTACATGGAAACCACGCTGCAGCGGCGCCTGCTGCCCATTCTTCATCACGCCCTCGTTCCCGGCGGCACGCTGGTGCTGGGCAGCGCGGCAAGCGCCGGCGCCGGCCTGCACCTGTTCAAGCCGCTCGCCCGCGCCAACCGCAAGCTGAAGATCTACACCAAGCTGGGCGTCAGCAAGCCGGTGCACATTCCCTTTCCGGAATGCGCGTGCCCGCTGAAGTGACGCAGGCGCAGGCCCGCAGCGCGCGCGCGAGCGCCCAGGGCGATGTGCGCCAGGAAGCGGACCGCATCCTGCTCGGCCAGTTCGCTCCGCCCGGCGTGATCGTGGACGCCAACCTCGAAGTGCTCGAGTTCCGCGGTCGCACTAGTGAGTTTCTCGAACCCGCCCCCGGCGCTGCCAGCCTGAATTTGTTCACAAGGGCGCGCGGCGACATCGGCGCCTACGTGAGCAGCGCGGTGCTGCAGGCGCGGAAGCAACAATCTCCGGTGCATGTCGAGGGCATGCACGCGGCTTCCAACACGCGCGAAATCGCCCTGGAAGTCATCCCCCTCGGTCCGGGCGGCAATTCCGCCCAGAGGCAATTCCTGGTGCTGTTTCTCTGCGCCGCCGACGTGCCCGCCTCGCTTCGTGCCCGTTCCGGCAAAGCCGCCAAACCTGGCCGCGACGCTGGCCGCGAGACCGAGCGCCTGACGCCGCAGCCTTGCCACCAGCCAGCAGTTGATCGCCACGCTGTCCGACGGGTTCCAGGTCGCCAACGAGGAGCTAGAGACATCCAACGAGGAATTGCAGTAGTCGAACGAGGAACCCAATACCGTTAACGAAGTGCTGCGCCGCAGCAATGCCAAGCAGCATCAACTGGCCAGTGATCTAGAAAACCTCATTGATGCCGTCAACATCGCCTTCATCCTGGTGGATCGCGAACTGCGCGTGCGCCGCTACAGTCGCGCCGCCGAGCGCCTGCTGCGCCTCATTCCTGCCGACGTCGGCCGCCGCATCGGCGAAATCCGCTGGACCATCCGTGTGGCCGATCTGGACCAGTTGGCCATGGCAGTGCTCACCAAATCGCAGCCGCAATCGAAAGCCGTGCGCGACAGCAACGGTCGCTCCGCGCCAGCATCGTGGCCGATTCCGGCATCCTACTCAGGCCGCGTGAACGCAACTGCGAAGCAGGTACCCGACGGCGCGCTGGTGCAGGTTTTCACCCGCAGCCGGCCGTGGTCGGCGCGCACCAGCTCGCTTACCACCCACAATCCCAACCCAGTGCCTTTGGGGCCTTTGGTGGTGAAAAATGGCCGAAAAATCCGGGCGCGGATGGTGCTGGCGATGCCTGCGCTATAATTGCCCGCGTGGGGCTGTGGCGCAGTTGGGAGCGCGCTTCCATGGCATGGAAGAGGTCAGGGGTTCGAACCCCCTCAGCTCCACCACTGGCGGAAGCGGTATAATCGCTTGTGCCCGAGCGCGACCCCGGTGGCTGCCGCTACATTTTCGTAACCGGCGGGGTGGTTTCCTCTCTGGGCAAAGGCTTGGCAGCCGCCTCCATCGGTACGCTGTTGGAAAGCCGTGGCCTGCGCGTCGCGCTGCTCAAGTTCGATCCTTATCTCAACGTCGATCCGGGCACCATGAGTCCGTTTCAGCACGGCGAAGTGTTCGTCACTGACGACGGCGCCGAAACCGATCTCGACCTGGGCCATTACGAACGCTTCACTTCCGGCACGCTCAGCCGCCTGAACAACGTCACCTCCGGCCGCATCTACGAAACCATCCTCGCCAAAGAACGGCGCGGCGATTACCTGGGCAAGACGGTGCAGGTAATTCCCCATGTGACCAACGAAATCAAGGACGCCATCCGCCGGGTGGCGGCCGGTTCGGGCGGCGTGAGTCCGGATGTAACCATTGTCGAAATTGGCGGCACGGTGGGCGACATCGAATCGCTGCCCTTTCTGGAAGCCATCCGCCAGATGCGGCAGGAAGTGGGACGCGAGAACGCCCTCTTTGTTCACCTCACCCTGGTGCCCTTCATTGCCGCCGCGGGCGAGCTGAAAACCAAACCCACGCAGCACTCTGTGCGCGAACTGCGCGAGATCGGCATCCAGGCCGATATTGTGCTCTGCCGCACCGACCGCTATCTCTCCCCCGAGCTGCGCGCCAAAATCGCGCTGTTTTGCAACGTCGCCGATGAGGCCGTGATCACCGCCAAGGATGCTGACAGCATTTATCAGGTCCCGGTGTTGCTGAGCGAGCAGGGACTGGACGCGTTGGCGCTGCGTTACCTGCACCTGCCGGCTCCGCCCTCCAAGCTGGCGCCCTGGCGCGCAAAGCTCGATCACCTCGAGCATCCCCAGGGCAGCGTCCGCATCGCCGTGGTAGGCAAATACGTCGAGTACGAAGACAGCTACAAGAGCCTGAAAGAGGCGCTGGTGCATGCTGCGCTGGCGCACCGACTGAAGTTGCACCTGGACTGGGTCGAAAGCGAAGGCCTGGAGGCGGAGGCGGGTGCGGCGCCGGCGCGGCTGGTCGGCGCCGATGGCATCCTGGTACCGGGCGGGTTCGGCACCCGCGGCATTGACGGCATGCTCGCCGCCATCGGCTACGCGCGCACCTCGCGCACGCCGTTTTTCGGCATCTGTCTGGGCATGCAATGTGCCGTGATCGAGTTTGCGCGTCATGCCTGCGGCCTCGAGCATGCGAACAGCAGCGAGTTTGATCCCGCTACCTCCGAGCGCGTCATCTATAAGCTGCGCGAGCTGCTGGGCGTGGAGGAAATGGGCGGGACCATGCGGCTGGGCGCCTGGCCGTGCCTGCTGACGCCGGGCTCGCGCGCCGCCGCCGCTTATGGCACGCACGAAATCAGCGAGCGCCATCGCCATCGGTATGAGGTGAATCGCGACTATGAGCCGCGCCTGCGGGCGGCGGGCCTGCAGGTCAGCGGCCGCAGCCCCGACGGCACCTATGTCGAGGTGGTTGAGATTCCCGCGCATCCCTGGTTTCTGGGCTGCCAGTTTCATCCCGAGTTTAAATCCCGCCTGCTGACGCCTCATCCGCTGTTTGCCGCCTTCGTGGGCGCGGCGCGGATACGGGCTCGGAGCACGAGGTCCGAGTGTTCCTCATCGCCGGTCCCTGCGTAATCGAAAGTGAGGAACACGCGCTCGGCCTCGCCGCCGAACTGGCCCGGCGCGCGCGCGCCCGCGGTTTGCGCCTGATCTTCAAGGCCAGCTACGACAAGGCCAACCGCTCCAGCGTGCGCGGTTTTCGCGGTCCAGGCCTGCGCGAGGGCCTGCGCGTGCTGGCGGAAGTGAAGCGCCGCTATGATCTCGAAATCCTCACCGACATTCATCAGGTGAGCGAGGCCGCCCCGGCTGCGGAAGTGGCCGATGTGCTCCAGATTCCGGCATTTTTATGCCGCCAGACCGACCTGATCCAAGCGGCGGCGCGTACTGGACGTGTGGTGAACATCAAAAAGGGACAGTTCCTGGCGCCCTGGGACATGCGCGGCGCGCTGGAAAAAGCCCAAACCGCAGGTGCCCGCCAAGTCTGGCTCACCGAGCGCGGCACCAGCTTCGGCTACAACAACCTGGTGGTGGATATGCGCTCGCTCGCCATCTTGCGCGGGTTCGCCGTGCCCGTGATCTTCGACGTGACCCACAGCTTGCAACTGCCAGGCGCCGCCGGCGAGGGCAGCGGAGGTCAGCCGCAGTTCATCGAAGTCCTGGCGCGCGCCGGTGTAGCCGCCGGCGTGGACGGCCTGTTCCTTGAGACACACCAAGACCCCCAGCAGGCGCTTTCTGATGGCGCCAACGCTCTGCCGCTGGAACGCCTCGATGGCCTTCTGGATCAGGTGCTCGCCGTCGAAGCGGCGCTGGCGGGTTTGCCTACGCTTGCACGCGGGTGACGTTTTCCGCCTGCGGACCTTTCTTGCCCTCCGTGATGTCGAACTCTACGTCATCGCCCTCCTGCAGCGATTTGTAGCCCTCCTGGGTAATGGCTGAGTAGTGAACGAATACATCGTCGCCCCCCTCGCGGCCAATGAACCCGTATCCCTTGACGTTGTTGAACCATTTGACTTTGCCGCGTATGCGTGCCAATGACTTTCCTCCTTCAGCGGCATCTTGCAGGGACGCCGAGCGCATTCCTTGGCCTCATTCTGGAAGCCCCAGAGAAGGAAGTCAAGATTGTGTACTCGTCGCTGCCAGCAATAGAACGTCTGTCGGCTGATGCCGGAGTGCCGCGAGGTCAATGCCGCCCGCACCAGCCGCCGCACTTCCGTAACCCGATGCGTTTGCATGCGTTCACTCTACTCCCGACTGTCACGCATCATTCTGGACAAACTCAGATTGGGCGAGGAGCAACTCGCAATGATGCCCGGCACGCAGCAGGCGTTCCTCCGCGAACGGGGGTGCGATCAGCTGCAAGCCGGCCGGCAGGCCATGGGCGCTGCCGCAGGGCAGCGATAGCGCCGGCAGGCCCGCCAGGTCCGCAGGAACCGTAAAGATGTCGGCGAGATACATCTCCAGCGGATTGGATTTTTCCCCCAGCCGGAACGCGGGCGTGGGCGTGGTCGGGGTGCAGATCAGATCCACGCTGGCGAAGGCGCGGCGGAAATCCCCGGCGATGAGCGTTCGCACCTGCTGCGCCTTGCGGTAGTAGGCGTCGTAATAGCCGGCGCTGAGCACGTATGTACCCAGCAGAATGCGGCGCTTCACCTCGGGCCCGAAGCCCGCATCCCGGCTCTGGCGATAGAGTTCACTCAGCGTGGCCGCGGGCGCGCGCTCGCCGTAGCGAATGCCGTCGTAGCGCGCCAGGTTGCTGCTCGCCTCCGCCGTCGCCAGCACGTAGTAAACGGCGATGGCGGCCTCCGAGTGCGGCAGGCTTACCGGCTTGACCTCGCAGCCGGCGCCGCGCAGCCGCTCCAGCGCTTCCCGCACCCGCGCCGCGCATTCTTCGTCGAGCCCGGGCTGCGCGAACGCCTCGCGCGGCACGCCAATGCGCAAACCGTGAATGGGAGCCTCGAGACCGGCGGCATAGTCGGGCACCGCCACCGCCGCGCTGGTCGCGTCCAGCGGGTCGGGACCGGCGATGGCCGTCAGCACCAGCGCTGCATCGCGCACCGTGTGCGTGATCGGACCCACATGGTCGAGCGAGGAGGCGAACGCCGCCAGCCCGTAGCGCGACACTCGGCCGTAGGTCGGCAACAGGCCGACCACGCCGCAAAAGGCCGCGGGCTGGCGGATGCTGCCGCCGGTATCGGTGCCCAACGCCGCCACCGCCAGATCGGCAGCCACCGCCGCCGCGCTGCCGCCGCTGCTGCCGCCGGGCACACGCTCCGGATCGCGCGGATTGCGCGTCGGTCCGAAGGCGGAGTTTTCCGTGCTCGATCCCATCGCGAACTCATCGCAGTTGGTCTTGCCGATCACCACCGCGCCCGCTGCCTCCAGCCGCGCCACCGCGGTGGCGTCGTAGGGAGGAATGTAGTTCGCCAGGATTTTTGAGCCGCAACTGGTGCGCACGCCCCGCGTCGAGAGCACGTCCTTGATCGCCATGGTCGCGCCCGCCAGCGGCGGCAGCGCCTCGCCCCGCCCCGCCATCTCGTCCAGGCGCGCCGCCTGCTCCAGCGCGCGTTCGCGGCAGACCGAAAGGAATGCATTGTAGCGGGCGTCGCGCTCCCCGATGGCGTCGCAGGCGGCGGTGGCGAGCGCGGTCGCCGTGGTGCGACCCTCCACCAGGGCGGTGCGGACGGAAGCGATGGTGGGCAGAGGCGAGGTCATGCCGCAGCGCTCAGCCGCGCTCCACAATTTTCGGCACGGCAAACATGCCGCTGGCTTGGGCAGGTGCATTGGCCAGCGCCGCCTCCGCCGGCAGACTCGCGCGCACCGCATCCGGGCGTAGCGCGGCGGGCTCGTCCGCTGCCGGCCCGTCTGGCTGCAGCAGGGCGCCCAGGTGCGCCATCGCCTCGACGCCTTCGGTCTTCACGCGCTGCAGTTGCGCCACATAATCCAGGATCGCCTCCAGGTCGCGTTGCAGCGAAGCGGTTTCTTCGGGGCCGAGCTCCAGCGCGGCGAGCGCGGCGATATCGTCCAGAGGCATGTTCATGGCAGAAATTCCAGGCGCCGCACCCCCAGGCTGCCCGGCAGCCGCCGCAGCAGTTCCGGCGTGATACTGGCAATGTGCGCCTGCGCGGCCGCGTCCTCGGCACGCAGCCATAACGCCCCGCCGCCGCAACCGGTGCAAACCGCGCGCGCCGCCAGCTCCGCTCCCGCGGCCGCCTGCCAGGCCAGCGCCGCCGCCAACTCCGGTGGCAGCGTCTCGCCGCCGCCGCTCGCCAGCACCGGTAAAATCTCACGCAAGCATTGCATCGCCATCACCTTTGGATGAGAAGGTTCCATAGTAACCCTGCCCGCGGCTGGGCAGAGGTGGTATTCTAATAGCGTACGCGATGCCCAAAAACCTAGAGATCCTGCTCCAGATTGAAAATCGGGAGCAGCGCCTGCGGGAACTGGACAGGGAAATCGCGGAATTGCCTAGGCGCGTAGCCGCCATCGAAGCCAAAGCCGGAGGCGCGCGTCAGGCGCTGGAACAAGTTCGCGCGGCGCAGACCGGCAGCTCGAGCCAGCGCCGCCAGTTGGAAGGCGAAATTGAAGACCTGCGCGCCAAGATCAGCAAAATTCGCGGCCATTCCAGCGACGTGAAAACCAATCAGGAATACAAGGCCTTGTTGGACGAGATTGCCTTTGCGGAAACGCAAATCGGCAACCACGAGCAACGCCTGCTGGAGATCATGGAGCAGGCCGAGCAATTGGCCCAGGCCGCCGCCGCCGCCGAGGCGGAGGTGAAGGTGCAGGAAGCCGCGGCCGGACGCGAGAGCGCGACCGCCCGCCAGCAGACCGAAACCGCCCGGCGCGAGCGCCAAAAGCTCGCAGGCGAGCGTAATGCCCTGCGCAGCCAGGCCGAGGAAACCTGGCTGCACCGCTTCGACCGGGTGCTGCGCATGCGCAAGCAGGCCCTGGCCGCCGTCGATCATGAGGCTTGCGGCGGCTGCCGCGTGCGCCTCCGCCCCCAATTCCTGCAGGAAATGGCGCTCGATCCCGAGCGGCTGTTCGTGTGCGAGAGCTGCGGCCGCATCCTCTACATGGAAGCGGAAGTCATTCCCCACTGAGCCCGGCTCCCATGGCGGCCAACCCCGGCGAGCTGATTTTGCGCGTGGACGGAGGCTCGCGCGGCAATCCCGGCCCGGCCGGCTACGGCGTGGTCGTGAGTGACGCTGCAGGAGATGTCCTCGATCGCCTGCACGGTTCGGTGGGCGTGCAAACCAACAACTACGCCGAATATTGCGGACTGCTCGCCGCCCTGCGCTACGCGCGCCAGCGTGGTGTGGAACGCGTGCGCGTGTATGCCGATTCCCAGTTGCTGGTGCGGCAGATGCAGGGCCTCTATGCCGTCAAAAGCGTCAACTTGCGGCCCCTGTTCGAACAGGCGCAACAGCTCCGCCGCGAGTTTGTCGTCTTTTCCATCATGCACGTCTATCGCGAACACAACCGCGAGGCCGACCGCCTCGCCAATCTCGCCATGGATGCCGCCGCCGCGCGTGAGCGGTAAAATGGCCGGGATTCTCTACGTGGTGGCCACCCCGATTGGCAACCTCGAGGACCTCACCCTGCGCGCCCTGCGGATCCTGCGCGAGGTGGACGTCATCGCCTGCGAGGATACCCGCCACAGCGGCAAATTGCTGGTCCACTACGGCATTGAACGCCCCACCCTCAGCTATTACCGCCAACACGAGGCCGAGCGCACGGCCCTGCTGCTGCGACGCCTGGAAGCGGGGGAAAACGTCGCCTTGATCACCGATGCCGGCACGCCGCTGGTGAGCGATCCGGGCGCACGCCTGGTGCGGGGCGCGGCGGCGGCGGGCGTGCGCGTGATTCCCGTGCCTGGTCCGTCGGCCCCGCTCACCGCCCTCATGGTCGCCGGTCTGGCTGCGGCCGAAGAGGAAGCCGTGGCACTGCTCGGTTTTCTGCCCGCCCGCAGTGGTGCGCGGCGCCGCAAGCTGGAACAGGTTTGCGACTGGCCGGGTGCCCTGATCATGCTCGAGGCGCCGCATCGCCTCACGGCCGCGCTGGCCGACATGGACGAGATCTGGGGCCCTCAGCGCGCGCTGGTGGTGGCGCGCGAGCTGACCAAGTTGCACGAGGAGCTTTTGCGCGGTACCGTGGCTTCGGCGCGGGCACATTTCGCCGCTCACGCCCCCCGCGGCGAATTTACCCTGATCGCCGGCGCGCCCGCATCGGGCGTCAATTCCGCCATCGTCCCGCCGCCGCGGCTGAGCCGCGCCGCGCTGAAAGCCTACGCGCGCCAGCAGGGGCTGAGCCGTAGCGAGGCCTGGCGGCGGCTGCAAGCCGGCTCAGGCTACACTAAGGAGGGGCGGCCCATGCCGTCCAATCGCGAACCGGAGGGAGGTGAAACGCATGGCTGAAATCCGATTGCAGGAAGGGGAGTCGCTGGAAAATGCCTTGCGCCGCTTCAAGCGCAAGGTGCAGCAAGAAGACATCATTAAGGAAGTCAAGCGCCATAGCTTCTATCTCAAACCGGGCGAGAAAATGCGCCTCAAGCAAGCCCTGGCGCGCAAGCGCAACCGCAAAAAGGCGCGCCGCGAAGGCAGCGAATAGCGGAGTTGCGCGCCAGCGCAGCTGCATCACGGTTTGCGAATAAGCTAATTGGCAGTGGCCGCCTGGCTCAGCGCCAGCTCGATGGAAGCCAGTGAGCAGCCCTGGCGGCCGAATTCCACCGCGGCATGCTGCGCCGCCGCCGGGGAAATGCCGTAGCCGTGCAACGACAGGAAGGCGCGGATGACCTCACTCGCCCCACAGTAGTCGGGCCCCATCGCCAGCAAGTGCCCGCGCAAGCTTTCCAGTTCATCGCGGTCCATGTGGAATGTCATGGCAACCTCGTTCCTTATCTTTAATAGAACCCATCGTCCCATATTACGTTCCCGAACCGCTTCAGGTTGCCGGGGTATACTGAACTCTCCGCCATGCCTGCGTCCCCCCGCCGCCGCATTCGCTCCACTACGGTTCTCAGCCTCCGTGCCCGCGGCACCGTGGTGCTGGCCGGCGATGGGCAGGTCACCATGGGTGCAGGGGTGATGAAGCACCACGCCCGCAAAATCCGCAAGCTTTACAATGGCAACGTGCTGGCCGGCTTTGCCGGATCCACCGCGGATGCATTTTCACTGTTCGGGCGCTTTGAAACCAAGCTGGAGCAATTCCATGGCAACCTCAGCCGCTCCGCCGTCGAGTTGGCCAAGGAGTGGCGCACCGATCGAGCCCTGCGCCACCTGGAAGCGCTGCTGGTGGTCTCCAACGCTACGGATACGTTTATATTGAGCGGCCAGGGCGATGTGATTGAACCCGATGACGGCATTTGCGCCATTGGCTCTGGTGGCCCCTACGCGCTGGCAGCAGCACGCGCGCTCCTGGCCAACACCCAGCTCCCGGCCCGCGAGATGGCGGTGCAGGCGCTCCAAATCGCCGCCGACATCTGCATTTACACCAATCGCGAGTTGACCATCGAGGAGCTCTCCAGCACGAAAACAGAAACCGCCCTCTCGCCGGATCCCGCAAAATAGAGCCATGGCCCTCTACCTGCCGCAAGCCGCTGAAGAGGAAACCCCGGCACTGGATGAGCTCACGCCGCGGGAAATCGTCGCCGAGCTGGACAAGCATGTCGTCGGCCAGTCCGCCGCCAAGCGCGCCGTCGCCGTCGCCCTGCGCAACCGCATGCGGCGCCAGAAGCTTTCGCCCGAGCTGGCGGAGGAGGTGATGCCCAAAAACATCATCATGATCGGCCCTACCGGCGTGGGTAAAACCGAAATCGCCCGTCGTCTGGCGCGGCTGGCGAACTCGGCATTTCTGAAAGTCGAGGCCTCGAAATTCACCGAGGTCGGCTACGTCGGCCGCGATGTCGACAGCATGATCCGCGATCTGGTGGAAATCGCCATTGACATGGTGCGCGAGGAAAAACTCGACGAGGTGGGCGAAAAGGCCGAGCAGAATGCCGAGGAACGCCTGTTGGATCTGCTGCTGCCGCCCACCCCGCCGGAATCGGCTCCGGCCGCTGCGGAAGCGGCCAATCGGGCCAATCCCATGGGCTTCACTCTGGTCAGCAACACCGCCGAAGCCTCCGCCATCAAACCCGCCGCTCCGCCCGCCGCCGTTCATCCCAAAACCCGCGAAAAACTGCGGCAGCAATTGCGCGAGGGCAAGCTGGACGACAAGGTCGTCGAAATCGAAGTCCGCGAGCGGAATTTCCCCAGCTTTGAGTTCATCACCAATCAGGGCGTCGAGGAGATGGACATCAATATCAAGGATCTACTCCCCAATCTGTTCGGCCAGAAAACCAAGAAGCGCAAAATGAAGGTTTCCGAGGCCATGGATTACCTCAGCCAGGAAGAGGAGCAGAGGTTGATTGACATGGACCAGGTCACCCGTCTGGCCGTCGAGCGCGCCGAACAGGGCGGTATCATCTTTCTCGATGAAATTGACAAAATTGCCGGACGCGAGGGCGGTCATGGCCCCGATGTCAGCCGCGAAGGCGTGCAGCGCGACATCCTGCCCATTGTCGAAGGCACCACGGTCAATACCCGTTACGGCATGGTGCGCACCGACCATATGCTGTTCATCGCCGCCGGCGCCTTCCATGTCTCCAAGCCCAGCGACCTGATCCCCGAGCTGCAGGGCCGTTTCCCCATTCGCGTGGAGTTGGATTCGCTCACTACCGATGATTTCGTGCGCATTCTGAAAGAGCCCAAGAGCGCGCTCATCAAGCAGTACACCGCCCTGCTCGAGACCGAAGGCATTCACCTCAACTTTACCGACGAGGCGTTGATGGAAATCGCCAACCTGTCGGCGCGGGTAAATGAGGCGACGGAAAATATCGGAGCGCGCCGCCTGCACACCATCATGGAGCGCGTCCTGGACGAAATTTCCTTTGCCGGAGGCGAGGCGAAGGAGAAAAATATCACTATTGACGCCGCCTACGTGGACGCCCAACTCGAGAGCATCGTCAAGGATCAAGATCTGTCGCGTTACATCCTCTAAACTGACGCTGGCGCTGGCGGCGCTGGCGCTGGCCGGGTGCGCGCAGGTGGGGGTGGTGCGCGCGCCCAGCGCCGGGCTGCCACAGCCGGTCACCGATTTTACGGTGCAACGGCGGGGCCCGCGCCTGCTCATGCACTGGACCGCACCCACGCGCACCAGTGACGGCGCCGCTTACCGTCCGGAGCACTGGGGCGCGCTACGCTACGCCGTCTGTGCCTGGCCGGGGCGCGTGCGCGCCGCCCAAGCGTCCGCACCGCCGCCCGCGCCCGCCGCGCAGCCTCCGTTTCCCGTTCAGATTCCCTCGCGCCGCCTCGTTTTGCCCGGCGCCCAAGGGCGTTTTCCGGCCACCGCCGGCGGGATCCTGCCGCCCTGTCCCCACTGGCTTCCGCTTTCCGGCTCGACGCTGCCGTTGAGCGCGCTGCAGGTTTCCGGCAGCCTCGCCACCCTGGCTCTGGCGGAACAAAATGGCAGCGGGCACATGGCCGGCTGGTCGAATCTGGTGCTGGTGCCGCTGACCCCGGTCGCGCCGCCGCCCCGCCTGCAGAGCGCCGTGCTAACGCCCCAGGGTGTGCTGCTGCAATGGCAGCTTCCGCAGCCGCAGCCGGAAGCAATCCTGATCTATCGCCAGCTCGGCGCCGCTGCTCCGCAATTGCTGGTGCAGGTGAACGGCCGTCGCAGCAGCTTTGTGGACCGCGGCATCGCCTGGAACCGGACCTACACTTACTGGCTGCGCAGCGCGGCGGGAGCAGGTGCGGCCCTAGCCGAAAGCGCCGGTTCCGCCCATCGCAGCCTGAGCACGCACGACGTGTTTCCGCCGCCGGTGCCCACCGGCCTGCAGGCGGTGGCCGCGCCCGGCGGCGGCGGCGTGGACCTTTCCTGGAATCCGGTCCAGGCGCCCAATCTGGCCGGCTACAACGTCTGGCGCCGCCTGCCGGGCCAGTCCCGGTGGTATAAGCGCAACTCCGCGCCCTTGCTCACTCCCGTTTTTCACGACACACTGCCCCCGCAGAGCCGCGGCGCCGCTTACGCGATCACCGCCATCGGTAGCAACCGCAATCAAAGCCGCCGCAGCTCCGCCGTGGTGGTCCACTAGCGCTGGCCTAGCCGCTGCGCTCGGCTTCTCGTCTGCTGTCGCGCAGGCAGATGCGTCCGGCGCGGTGTTCCTCGCTTTCATCTTTGCTCACCAGCGCGGAAATATCGCTCAACGCATTGCGCGCCACGACGGCGATCGCGTGGTGGCGCGGCCCGGTTGCGGTTTGCTCGAGCGTGGAAAGCGCCAGGCTGATGGCGTTCAAACGCTCGCGAATGGTGCGGGCATCCAGATGCTTCATGCCTATTTCGATGTATTTGCCCCCACCCGCTTGCGGGGAATTGACCTGACTTGGGTTTTCGCCCTAGCCTAGTTGAGCCGTGGATAAAAATGCCGCGTTGTGGCTGGGATTATTGCTCACGCCGGGTTTGGGCCAGCGTGGCGCGCAAAAGTTGATCGAGGAATTCGAGACCGCCGAGGCGATCTACGCAGCATCTCTGACCGCGCTTGAGGCTAGCCATCTCTCCCCCGCGGTGGCGCGCAGCCTGCACAGCGGCCGATCGGCCGAGCTCGGCGCCGCAGAAGCTGCCACCGCGCAGCAGCTTGGCATCGAGGTGGTAACTTGGGCCGATCGCGCCTATCCGGTGTTGCTGCGCGAGATTTTCGACCCGCCGCTGCTGCTCTATGTGCAGGGTGAGGTGGCGGCGCTCGAAACCTTTGGGGTTGCCGTGGTGGGTACGCGACGGCCTACCCTGTACGGCAAATTGGTGACCGAACGCTTGGGTGCCGAGCTGGCGCACTGGGGCCTGACGGTGGTGAGCGGTATGGCGCGCGGCATTGATGGCGCCGGTCAAAAGGCATGCCTCGAAGCTGGCGGCAAAACCATCGCCGTGCTGGGCACGGGCGTTGATGTCATTTATCCGATCGAGCATCGGCACCTCGCCGAGGACATCACCAGCGGTGGTGGTGCGCTGATCTCGGAGTTTCCCCTGGGCACAATCCCGAATCCCCAGAACTTTCCTATTCGCAATCGCGTCATCAGCGGATTGTCCCTGGGAGTGCTGGTGGTCGAAGGCGGCGAGTTCAGCGGCTCACGCATTACCGCCCGCATGGCGCTGGAGCAAAACCGCGAGGTCTTTGCCGTTCCCGGCATGATCACGCAAAAGCAGGCCTGGCTACCCAACGCGCTCATCAAGCAAGGAGCCAAACTGGTGACCGAGGCTGCCGACATAGTGGAAGAATTGCCCAGCGCGGTGCGCTCCCGCCTGCAACCGCCACCAGAACCGAAGGCGGTGTCCAGCGAGCCCGGCGACGGCGTCAGCGCTGTAAAGCTTGCCGTTTTAGGCACTTTGCCCATTGACCAAGGCACTCATGTTGACGAAATCGTGAATCGGCTGCACAATAGGCTCTCCGTGCCGGAAGCGCTCGCGTTGCTATTTGATCTCGAGCTCGAGGGAAAAATCCGGCAGCTCCCCGGAAAGAAATATTTGCGGGTAAGCTAGCTACGGGGCCATCTTTGGCCCATAGCAAGCCCTCCGAAGCGCGAAGTGCGAAGGAGGGCGCCAACGCCATGGCCAAATCCATCGTTATTGTTGAGTCGCCTGCCAAGGCCAAAACCATTACTAAATACCTGGGACCCGACTACGAGGTGCTGGCCTCGCTCGGACACGTGATGGACCTGCCCAAGCGAGACTTGGGCGTGGACATCGAAAACCATTTTGAGCCTACCTACGTCGTCATCCCTGGTAAGGAAAAGGTGCTGGCGCAGCTCAAGAAAGAAGCAAAAAAGGCCAAAGCCATCTTTCTGGCTGCCGACCCGGATCGCGAAGGCGAGGCCATCTGTTTCCACTTGGCGCACGAGCTGCGCTCCGAAGCCAATGGTGCCAAGCCGATGCGCCGGGTCGCCTTCAACGAAATCACCAAGCGTGGGGTGCAGGAGGGTTTTGCCCACCCTGGCGACATCGACCAGAACCTGGTGGACGCCTACCAGGCGCGACGAGCGCTGGACCGCATCGTGGGATACCAGATCTCTCCACTGCTGTGGGACCGCGTGCGGCGCGGTATTTCCGCCGGCCGAGTGCAAACGCCCGCGCTGCGCATGGTGGTCGAGCGCGAGGCGGCGATAAAAGCGTTTGTCAAGCAGGAATACTGGACACTCGATGCACATCTTTCCGCCGGCAAGGTGCCTTATTTTGACGCTCGCCTCAGCCGCCGCGTTGAAGCGGGCGGAACGGTTCCCAAAGACGAGCTGAAGGTGGAAAACGGCGTGGCCGCAGCCCAGTTGCAGACCTCGCTTGAGGGCGCGCGCTATCGCGTACAAGCGGTCGAAACTAAGGAACGGCGGCGCCATCCGCTGCCACCGTTCATTACCAGCAAGCTGCAGCAGGATGCCAGCCGCAAGCTGCGCTTCAGCGTGAAACGCACCATGATGATCGCGCAGCGGCTTTACGAAGGCATCGAGCTTGGCAAGGACGGTTTGGTCGGCCTGATCACCTACATGCGCACCGACTCGACCAGGGTTTCTGAAGACGCGCTGGCCGAAGCGCGGCAGTTCGTCCAAAGCCAGTTCGGCGCCGATTACCTGCCCGCGCAGGCGAATCGCTTCGCCAGCAAAAAGGGCGCGCAGGATGCGCATGAGGCTATTCGGCCGACCTCGGCGCTGCGCGATCCCGAATCGGTGAAAAAGTATCTCGGCGAAGACGAGTACAAGGTCTACAAGCTCATCTGGCAGCGCTTTGTGGCTTCGCAGTTGCCGCCAGCGGTGTTCGATCAGACCGGAGTGGATATTCGAGCGCGGGTGGAGGGTGGCGGCGAATATCAGTTGCGCACCACGGGTTCGGTGCTAAAGTTCGACGGCTTCCTCAAGGTCTACGAGGAGAGCAAGGACAAGGAAGACGAAGAAGACGCGGCGCTCAAGCACAAGCTGCCGCCACTGGCGCCCGGCCAGGAATTAAAGCTGCTGGGCATCAAAAGCGAGCAGCACTTTACCGAGCCGCCGCCTCGCTATACCGAAGCCTCGCTAGTGAAGGAACTAGAAGAGAACGGCATTGGGCGCCCCTCAACCTATGCTGCCATTCTGGCCACCATTCAGGACCGCGGCTACGTGACCAAGACGGGCGGCAAGTTCCATCCCACCGAACTGGGCGGGGTGGTGAACGAGTTGCTGACCACCAATTTCAAAGACATCTTCGAGCTGCAGTACACGGCGCGCATGGAAGAGACGCTGGACGAGATCGAAGAGGGCCGTGAAAAGTGGACCGACGCCCTGTCCGACTTCTACCGCCGCTTTTCGGCCAACCTCGAGTATGCCGAAAAGCACATGCCCGACTACAAACGGATGGAAAAGCCCACGGAATATGTATGCGAGAAGTGCGGTAAGCCGATGGTCATCCGCTGGGGCAAGCACGGTTCTTTTCTGGCCTGCAGCGGCTACCCGGAATGCACCAACACGCGCGAGATTGCGATTGAAGCGCCGGATTTGGACTCTGCGGATGCCAGCCAGGAAAAGGAAGAGTTCTGCGAGAACTGCGGTCGGCCCATGGTGCTGAAACGGGGCCGTTTCGGCCAGTTCTGGGCCTGCACCGGATATCCGGATTGCAAGACCACCCGGCGACTGGATGCACAGCAAAAGCAGCCGGAGGTCAAGCTTGATGCCCTCTGCCCCCAATGCGGCAAACAATTGGTGGTGAAGCACGGCCGCTACGGTGAGTTCACTGCCTGTAGTGGCTATCCCAATTGCAAGTACATCCAGCAGAATCTGGTGGAGGGATTTAAATGCCCGAAATGCAAGCAGGGGGATGTGGCCGAAAAGCGCTCCAAACGCGGCAAAACCTTCTATAGCTGCACGCGCTATCCGGAATGCGACTTCAGCCTCTGGCAGCGGCCGGTGCCCGAGGCCTGCCCCAATTGCCGCCATTCCTACCTGGTCAAAAAGTTTCTTAAGGCTGGGCCCGTAATTGCCTGTCCCAATGAGGGTTGCGGCTATAGCCGGCCTGCGGAAGAGGCTCTCTCCGAGAAAAAGTAACCGCGCGCACTCTGCGGAGTCCCACAGCAGGGAGCCAGAAATCGTTTATCATGGCTTCGGATGCGCCATTTCGGTAGCAGGTTCTGGCAAATCGTCAATCTGTAAGGAGAACGGTCGCATGAAAAAGTTGTTGACTCTGGCGACTCTGATCGCCACGTTTGGTTTGTTCACTCTGTGTTTCGCGGCTCCGACGCACGTGTCGGGCTACATTATGGATGCCAAGTGCGCCAACGGCGCCATGAAAGCGAAGATGGACCACCCCGGCCCCAAGACCACCCAGTGCGCCATCAATTGCGTTCGGGGCGGTTCACCGGCAGTGTTGGTGGAGCGCAACGGCAAAGTTCTGAAAATCGCCAACGAGGACAAGGTCATGAGCGCGGTCGGCCATCGTGCCCGTCTGACGGGCACCGTCGCCAATGGCGAAATCACGGTGACCTCGGTAAGGGTTTTCCGGCCACGTAACAGCAGCGCCGGCGGCAAATAAATTTCTACAACTCAAAGCAATTCCGGCGGGCCCCCTGGTTTGGGCCCGCCTTTTTTGTATCCAATGCCAAGCTTTCTCCCTCCCCGGATTGGAGGCTTTTCTGGATTGCTGTCCTTACGGCCAGTTTGCGACGCTGGATCCTGCTCATGCCTCAGCCGCGTTAACCGTTTTGGAGGAGACAAAATGTCCATTGCATGCGCCGGGGTTCCATCGCACGGTCTCAGTAAAGCTCGCCTCGCCGTAGTGACGACACCGCTTGAACCGCACCAACGCCTGGGGCTGGATCGCTGGCTGATCGCGTGCAGCCCGGCGATGTTGGCCATTGGAGTCCGCGCACAGCAGTTGGCGCAATTCAATCTGGCGGTGCTGCTGCTGGGGGAAAGTGGTGCGGGCAAGGAAGCGGTGGCGCACATGATCCACGACTGTTCGCCTCGGCGTCATCAGCCGTTCCTGAAGGTCAATTGCGCCGCTCTGCCGCACGACCTGCTGGAAAGTGAGTTGTTCGGCTATGATGCGGGCGCGTTTACCGGCGCGTTGCGTTCCAAGCCTGGATATTTCGAGCGCTGCGAGAAGGGAACGCTGTTTCTGGACGAGATCGGCGAGCTGCCGCTGCCCCTGCAGGCCAAGCTGCTGCACGCGCTGCAGGATGGGCGGTTCACCCGCCTGGGTGGCCGCCAGGAGATTTGCGCCGACATCCGCATCCTCGCCGCCACCAATGTCAATTTGCAGCAGGCCATGGCGGCGCATCGCTTCCGCGAGGATCTGTTCTTCCGCCTGAGCGTGTTTTCTTTGCACCTGCCGCCCCTGCGCGACCGCCCGGAGGATGTGCCAGTGCTGCTGGAGCATTTTCTGCAGCGGTACGCGGAGGAGTTGCACTGCCCGCCGCGCCCGTGCACACCGCAATTGCAGGAGCGCTGCCGCCAATACCGCTGGCCGGGAAATGTGCGGGAGCTGGAAAACTTCGTCAAGCGTTACCTGGTGTTTGGCGAGCAGGCGTGGACGGACTGCAACGGCGGGGCCAGCGTCACGGCCGCGGCGCCAATCGCCGCCATGGCAGCCGCCAACGACGCACCCACGGAGGGGCTCAAAGAGCTGGTACACCGGGTTTGCCGCGATGTCGAACGGCAAACGATCACCCACGCCCTGGAGCAGGCGCATTGGAACCGGACGCTGGCGGCGCGCGCACTGAACATCAGCTATCGGGCGTTGCTGAACAAGGTACGGCTCTATCACCTATGTCCGGGAGCGGCGGAGGCGCGCCCCTCCAGCGGTTCCTAGCTAGGGCGGGCGGCGGGGTTGGCGGCTCAATTGCAGGACATGCAATGAAAGGAGCGTCACTCCATGACGTATCATTCCGTACTTCGTCTGTGCTTGGCCGCCTGCGCCGCGACCGCCTGTGCCTTCGCGGTGCCGCAGCTGAGCGCGCAAACTCAAATCGTATTGGGCGATTCCGCCCAGGAATTTCAGCTGCAACAGGCCGGCAACGGCAGCCTGCAGCTCGTGTTTTCCTCCTGCCAGGCGGCGCAGTGCGTGCTCTCGGGCAGCGCGTTCGGCGACGGCAGCTTTGCCTCCAGCAACGGCAGCTACGCCTTGGCGACCTCCGTCAGCAACCGCATCATGCTCAGCGTGACCAGCGACGATAGCGGCAGCAGTTTCACTGTTTCGCAGTCCCAACCGATTACGTTCCAGTACACCTCGTCCGAGGGCGATCTGGCGGGCACGCTGACGCTGATCAGCCTGGACGAAGGCAACAGTTCTTCCACCGCCAACCTGAACGGCCAGATACAAATCACCGGCGGCAGTTTGGCCAGCGGACTGAGCTCGATGCAAGGGTCGGTGAGCTTGTTAGTGCCTTTAGGAGCAGCGCTGTCCCAGGTGGTCGAGCAAGGCGGCAGCACCAACGGCCAGATCGGCTATCCCTCGACGCTCAGCTTGGCGCCGCCAATCATGCCATCCTGCCCGGTTTGCCGCGACTTTGTCACTGGCGGCGGCTGGATCCTCGCTGCGGACGGCACCCGGGCTGACTTCGGCGTGCATGCCGGGGTGCGCGAGGGCGGTTACTGGGGCCATTTCGAGTTTAACGATCATGGCTCGGCCCCACCGCTGCGCGTCGAATCCACAAGCATCACCAACTACGCCGTGCTCTCGGCCAGCACGCGTGAAATTGACGGTACCGCCAATGTGAACGGGCAGGCCGGCTACAGCTTCCAGCTGGTGGTGAGTGATGAGGATAGCGGCGGCGAGGGGCCCGGCCCCAACCACGCCGATACGTTCTCGCTGCAGGTTTCGAACGGCTATTCCGCCTCCGGTGATCTTGGCGGCGGCGATATCGAAAGCCACCCCGGCAATTGCACGCAGCAATTGCAACAGCGTGGCCAGCGCTGCCAGCGCTACGAGAAACAGGAGTGCCAATTGGGCGGGCACGGCTGGTAGCGGCGCGTCCGGCTATGCACGCGCATGTCACTTCTGTGCACCGGAGTGCATGCGCGTGCCTAGCGCCCGGCGGTCTCCGCGATGCCAGAGCACGGTAAAGGCTTTGGTCCGTTGCGTGCAGGAAGATGGTTACGGAGGGCCGGCCTGGATTCGGGCGCGCCAGCCGAACATCAAGATAGGAGGTAGTTTGGTTATGAAACGAAATATCGGAATGGCGGTAGCCTGCGCGCTCGGCCTGTTCGTGGCGTTAGCGGGCACAGCCGCCGCACAAAGTTCAATTACGCTCGCTGGCGGCGCCGGGCAGAAAGTGACCTTCCAAGGCCAGGGTTCGGGCAGTCAGGCCATTGGGGTTTCCCTGGGTCAGTGCAACATGCAGGGGCATTGCACTCTGTCGGGCAGCGGGTCGGGCAGCGGCTCGCTGTCCTCGAGTGGCCAATTTACGCTGGATACCTCGGCCAACTCAATTGCGCTGACGCCCAACGGCGCGGGTGGATATTCGGCCAGCGCCACCGCTCCCATTAACTTCACGCTGACCGGCAAGGCCAATGGCCAAACCGGCACGCTGCTGTCGGGCGCATTGAACCTGCTGAATTTCACCCAGGCTTCGGGCTCCAGCAAGGGGACGTTTAACACCAGCCTGGCGGCCAATCTCTCGCTTACGGGCGGTCTGCTGGAGAACGTATTTACCGCCAGCGGCGGGATTTTAAATCTCAACGTCAATTTCCCCACGTCGACCAACATCTCGGCGCTGGTGGGCACCAACCTGTCTCTGGCGGCGACGCTTTCGGCCAACGGCGCGGGCGGCATCTCGCCCACGCCGGAGCCGAGCTCGCTGGCCCTGATCGGAGTAGGCCTGCTGGTACTGGGTGTGGGCCTGCGATTCACCCATCGTTCGGCCGCGGCCGTTGAGGCCTGAGGCATAGCTCCCCGCCGCGCGAGGCAGTTGCAGCCTTGCGCGGCGGGCGAGCAGTAGAGGAGGAGTTACCGTGCGCGTCACTTCGTTGCTTGTCACTTGTGTTGTCGGGCTGGCGCTGCTGGGGTCCGCGGCGGCGCAAAATGAAATCCAGTTGCAGGGCGGCGCCGGTCAGGCGGTCACGTTTACCGGCATGGGAGCTGGAACCAGCGGTCTGGACGTCACGCTGGGCGGTTGCGGATGGTCCAACGCTTGTGTGCTCTACGGCACCGCCGCGGGCAGCGGCACGCTCAGCTCGGAGGGCATTTACATGCTGCTGTCCGCTCCCAATGCGCTGCAGTTGAGCGTCAACGATGAGGGTGGCTATGCCGTGCAAACCACAGCGCCGATCGAATTTCCCTACTTTGGCGTTTCCGGGTCGGGAAGCCTGGGCCTGCTGCTGACGGGCAAACTCAACCTCAACCAGTTGGTGCTGCAGGGCAACGGTCAGGGCGAATTGTCTTCCGGCGCCGGGTTGACGGTGAGCGGCGGTGCGCTAGCGGGTGCAGCCGTAGCAGATGTTCCGCTGGATCTGACGCTCGGATTCCAACTCCCGCCGGGCGCCAACCTGGGCGCATTGGCGGGCACCAGCGGTTCGCTGACCGCGGGGTTCACCGGCGGCACGCTCGGCCAATTGGCGCCGACGCCGGAACCGCCCGGAGGACTGCTGGCCGCCACCGGCGCATTGCTGCTGGGCCTTGGCCTCGCTTGGCGGCGGCGGAGCCGCGGAAGTTCCGTCCATGCCGCGTAAAGACATCCATGGAGGTGGCCATCTTTGCCGCGCATCCGCTCATGCTCGAGCGCATGCGCCTGCAGTTGCAGGCACCGCAGTTTCAGGTCCATTCCTACCTGATCAGCAATGCGGCGCAGCTGGCCAGCCTCCCGCTGCCGCCGGCTGATGCCTGTGCGGTGGATGTGCATGAGCTGGCGTTAGCCGAGCAGCTGATTCTGCGCCTGCCGCCGCGTCCACCCTTGGTGGCTGTAGCCGAGGAGCTAGCCCGCCCGCGGGCGCTGGCGCTGCTGCGGCTTGGAGCGCGCGGCCTGGTACTGTACGAGCGCCTGCCGCAGGAGCTGGCACGCGCGCTGGAAACGGTAAGTGGCGGCGAATATTGGATCAGGCGGCGGGTGATGGCAGAGTTCGTGGACGACTTGCTGGCCTGCCTGCCTCATCCCGGCCCTGGCTTGGGTGGATTACGTCTCAGCCCGCGTGAACGCCAGGTGCTGGAGGGCATTGCCGCCCAACGCAGCAACAAGGAAATGGCCGCCGCGCTCGGTCTGTCCGAGCGCACCGTGAAGTTTCACGTCTCGAATCTCCTCCGCCGCTCCGGCGCGCGTGACCGCCATGAACTGGCGCTGCGCCTGTTGCACTCCCGGCCACCCGATGAAACGGCGTAGCCAGGGGGAGGCGGCGCGCGGAAACTCACGCTTTCCACGCCCGCACCGCCAGATAGCCGTACGCCCGGGCACATCCGCGCCCGAATTTAGCAGCGCTGGTTGCCGTGGCGCCTCCGCCGCCAGGGCTGCACCTGCATGCATGCAGGTGCGCATTTTGTGCATGCGGGTGCAGTTGGACCCGCGGCCCAAGCGGGCTGATATGGCGCGGGTGCTGCCTTGCCGCGCGCGGGGTGGATTGGCGGTTGAATTGCATGGAAATTCTCGGGGGGACTCGCGTGGCAACTCTCTCATCGTCTCGAAGGTTCTGGGACCAGAAAGCGAAGGAGAATCCGTACTGGTATGTGTCGTCGTATGTGGATTACAGCCAGCCCGATTTGGAGTCGTTTTGGCGGTCCGGCGTGATGATTTGGGATGAGATCAAGCGGTACGCCAGCTATATTCCGGCGCGGACCGGCACGGTGGTCGAGATCGGTTGCGGATTGGGCAGGGTTACGCGAGCCATGGCGAGCGAGGCCGGCACGGTGGATGCTTTTGATATTTCACCGGAGATGATAGACCGGGCGGCTATCGGTGCGCCCGCGAACGTCCGTTTTCATGTGACCTCAGGGGACAATCTTTATCCAGCGTTGTCCAACTCCGCCGAGCTTGTTCTCGCATACCTAGTGTTCCAGCATCTTCCAAATGAGCAGGCCTACGCGCGCTGTCTGCAAGAGATGGTGCGCGTGGCAAAGCCAGGGGGAAAGGTCGTGTTCACCACCTCGCCCCGCGACTGGAACGCATACGCTCTCCCGCTGCTGCGCGCCAGGGCTTATGCCGCAAAGCTGTTGCGGAGTGACGGTCCGAAAGGTTTGTATAGACCGGAGTGGACCGGGATTCGCCCTTCGGCGGCGAGGACGATGGGGTTATCTCCGATTCCGCTGACGATGACTGCACTACCCAATCGGAGGTGGCTATATTGCGGGACCAAGTAGGGCGTCCGCCTAATTGTTGCCGCCCAGCGCCTGGGCCAACGCCGAAGTGACCGCGGCGTTGGCATGCGCCACGGGTCCAATGAAGTTACCGTAGTTGCCCGCTTCGCCGCCGGTGGGATAGCCCCAGGCATCGGTGCCCGCTGCTACCCGGTCCGCCACGCCGTCGTAAGGGTTATCCCAAAACGTCACCAGGCCCCAGTTCGTCTTTTCGCCCCACGAATCCTCCCACGCCCACAACTTGCTGCCCACCACGTTCTGGCTACCCGCCAGGCTGCCCGCCGCCGCCGATCCGGTCCAGGCGAAATCAGCAGCGAGCTGCGCCGCATAAGCGGCTCCGCGCCCGGTTTGGGCGGAGTAAACGTCAGGCTCATTGGGGTTGGGATAGGCAGACAAATCCGAATCCGGATTGGCGGGCATGCCTGTCCAGGTCACGAACGGGTGATCGCCGGCTTCCTGCAGGCTCAGGTCATATACCGCCTGGGTGCTCATGCTCGCCTGGACGACATCCGTGTACTGAGCTGCAGCCTGGAGAATCGCCGCGCGGCTGATACCGCCCCAGTTGTTCAGCGTACACGGCCCGAAGACAATCTGATGCGGGCGCAATTGCCGCAGCACGCCGGTCACGATGGAAAAATATTTTTGCGCGAACACCGCCAGGAACGCGTTCAAATCCGCTTTCACCTGCGGCGCCGCGCCGCTCAGCGCCACATCCTCGTTGCCCACCCAGGGATCGCGCCCATCTTCGTCCAGCAGTCCCGTGCCCTGCCCATAACCGCCATCGTCGCCAAAGCTGGTGTAAGTTGCGCCCCAGGCCTGATCGAGCGCGGCGATCGTGCCGTACTTGGTCTGCAGCCAGCTTGCCAGCGCGTACTTGGTGTAGACCCTGGTGTCGGTGTAAGTCACACCCAGTTGCGCGTTGTCAGTTTGCGCGAAGTTGGTGCATAGCGCGATCCAGCCGATATTCGAGGAGGTGCGCGCTGCCGGCAGGTCCGGACCGGGCCCGAATCCCCACAAATCATCCAGATCGTCCACGGCCGTGCCCACCAGCCAGCTCGAGTTCGCTTCCGCGGCGCTGGTCTGGGCCGCCAGCGAAGCCTCGGCATAGGTGGCGAAGTTGGGATCGAAAACGTCGGGCAGCGTATCGCCACGGTAGTTCGTGTATTCGCTATCGAGCCCTGCCAGCAAATCCTTCACCGGCTCCGGAGCGTAGTTGCCCGTATCCCGCAGGCTGTAGTAGGAGGGCCGCATGATTGCGACCCAGGGCAATGGCTCACTGGTTTCGTAGGAGCCATCGTTATTGACCGGGATCACGTAGGCGGAGGAATACTCAGCAGCGCTATTGAAACCCCAGGCGCGCAGCCGCCGCTCGGTTTGCAATCCCCAATTGGACTCGCTGCCATATTTCCCCAGTACGAAGCTGGTGCCGGCCGCGGTATCGGTATTCAAGTCCACGTCAAACACGCCCAGCATCCAGAACGGATGACCAAGCGGGTCCACAAAGGCCCAGCGGTGACCTGTTTTTTTCACCAGGAAAAACCCCGTCGGCTGGCCCACAGTAATGGTGCTCAGCCCGCCGTAGGCGTCCAGGGCCGGAGGCGGATCAGGTACGGCGCCGTCGCTGGGGGCCGGTGTGGTGTCCGACGATCCCGGCGCGGCCGTTCCGTTGGGGCCCGATGAGCCGCAGGCTGCCAGGAAAGGAAGGAGTAGTGCCAACATAGTCACAGCAAAAGGCTGCCTGTGCATTCCATGATCATCGGTATTTTTAACGGGAAAACTACTGACTCAGCAGCCAATTTTAGTACAGGAAACATAGTATTGACCACCTGTCCGCAGGGACGGTCTGCATCGGCCAGCTGAATGCGTGGAGTTCGAGCCGCGGAATAGGGGTTGTTCCGCAGCAAATTCCGGATCTCTGAGGATTGTTCCCACCCGCCAGAATTGTCACTGTAATGCGCATGCCGGTCGACAGCGCAGACGCAACGCAATTGGCGCGGTTTGGCTTTCCTCTCCTGCTGCTGGGGGAACGGGCAGGGACGGAGGCGCTGGCGCGCCGCATCCACGAGGCTTCGCCGCGGCGGCCGTACCGCTTTCTGAGCCTGGATTGCAGGCGCGCGGCGGTCGCGCGCGAGCTGCGCCTGGCGGCGGCGCGCGGCGAGCAAGGAACGCTACTGCTGGAGCGGGTCGACGCGCTGCCGACGGCAGCGCAGACTTACTTGCTGGAATTAGTGCGCCACCATCGCCGCCTGCGCGCCGGGCGTGGCCCAGCTCTGGCCGATGTGCGCGTTCTGGCAACCACGAGCACCAACCTGCATCAGGCCGTGGCAGCAGGGAGGTTCCGGGCGGACCTGTTTGCCTGTCTCAGTGCCTTCACGCTGCTGGCGCGGGCAGGCGGCGAGACATTCAGGTTACACCGGGCCGGCGGCCAGCGTCCGGCGCGCCTGGGCGGCTGCGGCGGCAGGCAGGTGCAGCGCCAGCGCCCGGCGGAGCTGCGCGGCGGCGGCGTGCTTCTGGCCGGCGGCGAACTGGGTCATGCCGAGATGGAAATGGTACAACGGTGAACGCGGCGCGCGCGCGACGCAGTGGCGTAGAATCGGCAGCGCGGCCTGGTAGCTGCCGAGCTTGTAATAAACCCAGGCGAGCGTGTCCTGCACGGAAGCATCGCCGGGGGCGGCGTGGGCAGCTTTTTGCGCCAGCGCCAGCGCGGCGTTGAGGTTCTGATGGAGGGCGGCTTCGGTCCAGGCCAGGTTGGCTTCGGCCAGGACGAAGCCGGGCTGGGCGGCCAGAGCGCGTTGATAATCCTGTTGTGCCTGGGCCAGCTGCTGGTGCTGCCGGTAGAGGTTGCCGACCACGGTCCAGAGGGGCGCGAACCCGGGCTGTTGCCGCAGCGCCCGCTGGTACCAATAGACGGCGCGCTGCCAGTGGCCGGCTTGCTGCTGCAGCCGCCCCAGTCCGAGGTCGGCCTGCAGGAAATCGGGCTGCAACTGCAGGGCACGATGCAGCTCCGCGCGCGCCGGCGCGCTGTGCCCGCGGGCCTGATCGAGGGTGGCCTGCAGCCAGGGACCGGCGGCATCATGGGGGTTGGCGGCGGCGAAGGCGGCGATGGCGGCCGCGGCCGCCTTCCAGTCGCCGTGTTGAGCGTCCACGTGCACCAGGCGGCCCACCAGGGACACACGCTGGGAGCTGGCGGCGGGCAGCAGGGCAAGAGCCCGCTGGTATTGCTGCCGGGCCAGCGCCAATTGGCCGGCGGCGACGGCGGCATCACCCAGCAGTTGGTGATCGCCGGGCTGGGAAGACTGGGCCAGGCCGGCAGCCTGGAAGTCACGCAGGGCTGCCTGCACCTGTCCGCCCGCCAATTCGGCTGCGCCCAACAGGCGGTGGGCGGCGGCGGGATCAGCGCCGGTGGCCAGAAATTGGCGGGCGTAGCGGCGGCTGGCCTGCGACTGGCCCTGGGCGAGCCAGAGCTGGGACTGCAGCGCCAGGCAGGAGGCGCAATGGGGATCGGCGCCGGCGGCCTGCGCCAGCGCGTGGAGCGCCTCACTGGTTTGACCGGCGCGCGCCTCGGCCAAGGCAAGCGTGTACAGAACTGCCGCCGCAGTGGGATGCTGTTGAGCCAATTGACGTAGGGGCTGCAGCGTCTGAAGTGCCTGACCGCGGACGATGCGCACCCTCATTTGGGCCAATTGCGCCGCCAGATCGCCGGGCTGCAACTGCAGCAATTGGGCGGCCAGCGCATGGGCACGGTTCCAGGCGCGGGTATGCACGTAGGCGTTCAGCAACTGTTCGCGCAGCGGCACGCTGGACGGTGTATTCCGGAGTGCAGCTTGCTCGACGGCGACCGCGGCTGGCCAGTCGCCGCGCCGCGCCCAGAATTGGCCCGCGGCCAGCGCGGCCGCCGGTGCGCGCGGCTGCCGAGCCAGCAGCGTTGCGATATCCTGCTGCGCGGCCTGCGGTCGCGCGGGGTCATAATCCAATCCCGCCTGGGTCAGCCAGAGAGTGACGGAGCGGGGATTTACCCGTAACGACTGGGCCAGTGTCGCCCGTGCAACCGCAGCGCCGCCGTGGGGCTGCGTGCGCTCGAGGCTGGCTAGATCCACCCAGGCGAGCGACGAGTGCGGATCCAAGGCGAGGGCGTGATGCAGGTCAGCCAGCGCGGGCGCCGTTTGTTGCTGGCCGGCCTCAGCCAGCGCTAAATTGACCCATGCGTCCGGATCGCGCGGACGCAGCACGGTGACGCGGGCCAACGCGCGCGCGGCCGTGGCAGGATCGTGGCGGGCGGCAGCAATTACCGCCAGCAGTTGATACGCGGCAGCGTTGTCCGGCTGCAGCCGCAGCACCGTCGCGGCCGCGTCCCGAGCGTGATTCCATTCCTGACTGCGCATGTAGAGGCGCCCGAGATCCAGCCATGCCTGCGCCTGATTGGGATCCAGGCTGACGATCTCATGCAGCGCGGCATAGGCTTCAGTCCAGTGCTGCTGGCGCAGCTCCAGGCGCGCCAGCGCCTGGTAGGAAGGCAGCGAACGCGGCGCCAGTTGCAGCGCCCGGCGAATCTCAATGACTGCCGCTTTCGGTTTGCCCCGCTGTTCATATCGGTGGGCTTCGGCCAGGAGTGCCTGTGCCGCTTGCCGTGGATGGCGGGCGCAGCCGCACAACAGCAGGCAGGTTGTCAGACCGGCGGCCAACCCTTCCCAACGCGTTCTGGATTGCATGTTCGTGTTCCTCCTGGGTTCAATTCGGCACGTAGCGCGACAGGTGGGGAATGATCAGGCGGACGAAAGCGGTTCCCTCGGCCTGCGCCCGTGCCGCATTGCCGGCCACCGGCACCGCAACCCGCACCAGGGCGGCGTCACTGCGATGGCGGCGCAGACCATCCCACACCTGATAGAATTTGCTCCAATACTCGCTGCGTATCGCCCGCCCCTGCTGCTGGAACCAATACAGAATCAGTTCGCGCTGGCTGCCGCGCGCCACCAGGTAACGGTTGACCGAGATAGCGCCGGCAGCCGTGGGAATGGTGAGCGCGTCGTTTTCGACCGGAATCCAGCCCGTTCCGGGCAGACAGTGCTTGGGCGAGTGAATGTCATCTCCGAAGGTCTGAGTTGGGTAATAGGCGATATATAGACCGATCACCCGACCGTCCGGGCCGAAGTACACGCGGTTGAGATAATCGTGCAGATGCAGAGCGTGCAACTGAGCAGAAGTGAGCGGTTGCACGGTGCCGCGCCAGCCCGGCCAGCGCAGGGGAAATGCGTGCAGCGGCACGGCGGACGGAGGCGCGGCCGGGCGCACCGCCCGGCCCATGGCGGCGGCACACAGCAGCAGCGCCAGGCCCAAAAAGCAGCAGCGGCGGCCGAGCGCGGCGCCAGAGGGATTACTCATGGGCGCTCCGGTGCAGCGCGCGCTGGAGCAGCATCAGGCCGGCGACGGCGATCACGAACATTTCCAGGCCGGTGAGTAGGTGCCAGAGGCCGTGGCTGGCTTCGTTGCCCACCAGGAAGGTGAGCAGGATGGTTACCGCAATGCGCACACCGTTGCTGACGATGGCCAGCGGCACCATGGCGGCGACCAGCACCCAGCGCCGCCCGGTGCGTGTTTCCGTCAGGTAGCCGTAGCCGGTGGCGAGCGCGATCAGCGCCAGCAGCGAGCGGATGCCGCTGCAGGCAGCGACCACGTCGAGCATGGCCCCGGGCAGCGCGATCAGGTTGCCCTGGCGCAGCACCGGCAGGCCGGTCCAGGCGATCAGCGCCACCCCGAAGCGGGTGGCGATGCCGCGCAGGGGCAAGGTGGCGAGGTTATAGATGAGCGCCGGCAGTGGAATCATGAACGCGAGAAAGCCGAGCGGAAAAGCCAGCGCGCGCAGCCAGGCACGGCCCAGTACCGCCAGGATCAGCCCGGCGAGCATCAGCAGCAACGAGAGCCGGGTGAGCAGCAGCTCGTCTCCCAGCCGTCCGGTGAACAACACAGCGATCGCCACGGCTACGAGGACCAGGCCGGCGGCGGCCGGTTCGGGGCGCAAGCGGCACAGCCGCTCCCGCCGCCGCCAGATCAGCCAGGCGCAGAACAGCGGCACTAGAAAACCGTAGGAATAGGTGGCGTCAGTCCACCATTGCTGCACCAGACGGGCCAGCACCGGCGCGTAAAGGGCCAATAGCGCCGCGCCCAACACCGCCAGGCCGAGCCAGTCGCCCATACGCGGGCGCCAGGCACCGCCTCCGGCGCTGTGCTGGTCCGGAGGGGCGGAATGCGATGCGGGAAGAGCCGAGGTGGACATGAAAGTTATCTCTGCAGTTCCAGGGAGTGGATGGACGGGCAACCGGCGGCGGCCACGGCTTGCGGCGCGGGCGCAGGCCGCAGGCGCACCAGAAAACACACGTGCAGGCCGCAATGGCGCCAGGGGAAGCGCGCGCCCCAGCGCCGCTCGAGCGCAAACAGCCAGTCGTTGATGCGCGCCGGGCCGCGGCCCGCACCGAAACGGTAATCGAGCCGTTCCAGCAGCGGCGGGTGTAAACGCACGGCGCGCTGCACGAGGATTTCGCCGCTCGCCTGCAGGTGGCGCCGGATGCGGAAAGCGAACTGGGTATGATCCACCGGCTGGCGGACCAGATAGGCGCGGGCGGCACGCCAGCCGGCGTCGGCCAGCAGCTTGATCGGCAAGAACAGGTTGCAGTAGCTGGGTGTACTGAGCAGCAGGCAGGCGCGGGGAGCAGCCACGCGCTGAATTTCCTCGAGGAGCGCGCGATGGTCCTGGATGTGCTCCCAGACTTCCATACACACCACCAGATCGAAGGCACCCGCACGGAAGGGGAGGCGGCAGGCATCGCCGCGGACCGGGGCACAGCCGTCGCGATGGCGGGGAAACTGACGCAAGGCGTTGGCGGCCAGATCGAGGCCGACGTAGGCCGCGCCGCGGCCGGCAAAATACGGTGCCAGGTAGCCGTAGCCGGCGCCAATTTCGAGCACGCGGCGCTGGGCGAGTTGCAGCTGTGGCAGCAGCAGCCGCTCGGCGGTGCGATACCACACTTTCTGGAAGCGCGCGCCGCGGCTGGGGGCACCGCCGGCGCGGCTCCAGGAGGGCCGCAGGTAGGCGGTTTCGTAAAACTCCCGTGCGCGTACGTCGCCGTGCGCGAGCTGCTCCAACCAGCCGTCCTGGCGCGCGGCGGCGGCAGCGGGCGCAAACTCCGCAGCGACCCAGGCGCGGGCGGCGGCGGTACGCGCGCGAGCGTGCTGGAGGTGCAGGAGCGCATGCGCGCAGGCAAAGGCGAGCGAGGCGGCGTCTGCCGACGCGGGCGGTGCGGCCAGCCACGGTTCCAGGCGCGGTTCCCCGGCGAGGGCGCGGGCGGTGGCCACCACCGGCACGCCCGCCAGCATCGCTTCCAGCACCACCAGCGGTACGCCTTCCCAGTGCGAGGAACAGACCAACAGGTCCAGCGCCGCCAACGCGCTGGCGGCGTCGTCGACGAAGCCGGCCAGCACCACCCGGCTGGCGAGACCTTGCCGGGCGATAGCGGCCTGCAACGCCGGACGCTGCTCGCCGTCGCCGAACAGAACCAGGCGTACCTGCGGCCACTCCCTCAAAACCGCAGCCGCCGCCGCGACCAGATCTAAAAACCCCTTCTGCTCGGTCAGCCGCCCCAGGGCGCCTACCAGGATACCGCCGGGCGGCGCCAACCGGCGCCAGCGCGCCACGCGGGCCGGATTGGGCTGGGGTAACTCCACGCCATCGGGACAGTGCGCCAGTGCGAGATTCAGTCCCCAACTTTGCAACTGCTCCGCCTGGCCGCGGTGCAGCACCAGCGCCAGATTCACCTGGCGCCCCAACCAGCGCTCGAATGCGCCGCCGCGCAGCGGGTTGCGCACGTGCGCAGCGACCGGCCGGCCGGCACGGCGCGCAGCCAGCAGGGTGGGTGCCTGATAAGGAAAGCTGTTGTTGCAGTGCACTGCGGCGTAACCGCCCTTTTCGATGAGCGCGCGCAACTGGCGCACCAGCTTTCCCTGGCGCGCCAGCGCGAAGGCGGGCTCGAACGGCAGGTGCGGCCGCCGTGCGCTCCAGGGCCAGCGGACCGCCGCAGGCTGGGGTGCGGCGGCGGGATGCAGGACTTCCAGCTGCCGCACCCAGAGACGCAGGCTTTCCATGCCGGGTGTGGGATAGTAGAACGCCACGTCATGCTCCAGCCGCCGGCGGTCGCAGTGGCGCAGATAGAGCGCCAGCGCCCGCAGAGAACCGCCGTAAGCTCCGCCCACTTCCACGTGCAGGATGGCCGGTGTACTCATGCCCGCCCTGCCAGTGCCGCCGCGCCGGGGAGAAACAGATGTATCTGTTCCCGGATTTCGGCCCGTGAATACCCACCCAAAGTGAAAAATGCCACGGCGACAGCCACCCAAATCGCCGTTCCTTCCGCCAGGCCGGGCTGCAGCCCCTGCACCGCTATCGCGGTCAAGGCGACGCAGGCAAGAAAGGCCGAATATAGCCGGCGCCAGCCCAGGCGGAAGGGAGCGTGGCGGCGGAGATACCAGAGGTTGACGGCCTGATAGGGCAGCTCCGCGCCGCCCCAGGCAAGCACTGCGCCCTCGACGCCGCGAGCGTGCCAGAGGGGGAAAAACAGCGCCAGGAAGGCGGCGATCCGCACGCACTTGGCGCGTATCTCCGCTCGCGGATGCCCGAGCGCCGCCAGGCTGCTGCCGAGCAGGAAGTTCATCGCGGCCAGTGCCGCGCACGGGCCGAGCCAGCGCAGCGCCGGCAGCAGGCCTGCATAAGCAGCTCCATAAATCGCCAGCAGCGGGCGCGCCCAGCATGCCAGGCCCGCCCCCAGCAGCAGGATCATCGGAAACAGGAGGCGGCTGCAGTTGCGGAACAGCGCGCCAGTCAGAGCCGCATCTTGGCGCGCGCTGCCCTGGGTTAGGGCGGTCATGTGGGCGTCCAGCAGCAGCTTGATGGCGGCGATGGCGGTGGCGGACAGCGCGATCAACGCCACGTAATCGCCCAGGCGCCGCAGTCCGCCCGCGTGCCAGACCAGCAGGACGTCGAGTTGGGTAGCGAAAAAGCCCAGCATGCTGGAGACCTGCAGCCCGCCGAGATAACCCCAGAACCCGCGCGGCAGATACCAGCGCGGGCGTCCGGCGGCGGCCTGGCGCCGCCAGCGCCAGGCGGCGGCACCTATGCCGGCCGCCATCAGGAACAAATACCAGCCCCAGAGCAGCCCGGCGGCGTGGCCGGCCAGCCAATGCGGCGCGGCCAGCACCAGCGCCGCGACTCCCGCGAACATCCCTAACGTCACGCCGCGATATATCGCCTGGGCGGCAGTGAGTTCGAGCGCGCCCTTCAGCGCCGCCAGCAATAGCGAGAACAGGATGGGCAGCGGCGCCAGCAGCACCATAATCAGGGCGAAGTGCGCCCCTCCCAGATTGCCGAACAGCCAGCGCAGCGTGTGCGGCGCCAGTGCCGCCAGCCCCACCCAGGGAAGCCATCCTGCCGCCAGCACCGCGACGTAGGAGGCGAGAAAATCGCGCCGCTGGCGGGCGTCCAGCGCGGGGACGTAGCGGATGGCCACCGCATTGCCGCCCAGAAATAGAAACGCGGCCACGTAGCCGATGTAGACCAACAGCAGCCCGAACACCGCCAGACATTCCGGCCCGACGCGAGCCAGCAGCACGCGTGTGGCATAGCTGAACGGCACGCCGGCCACCGCCAGCCAGAGTGTCCAGCGCAGTCCGCCGAGCAGGGGGCGGCGCAGTTCGGTGGGCACTTCATCCCAGCGGCTGGTGACGGCGGCGCTCATCCCGCGAGCTTCCAGTCTCCGCTCCGCCCGGCGGTGATTGCCTCCCACAAGCGCTGATATAAGGCGTGATTGCCGGCGCGGATGGCGGTGAGGCTATCGCCAAAATCGCGCGACTCGCCACCCGTGGCAAAGCCCCACTGGTCGTGCCCGCGCGCCCGCACCGCCTGGCGGCCGTCGTAGGCGTTGTCGCGCAGGCTGACCAGGCCCCAGTTCATTTTTTCCGCCCACGAGTCGGCAAAAGCCCAGAACTTGGTGCCCACCACCGGGTGGATGCCAGCGTCCGTGGCGTGCTCCCATTCCCCCAGAATCGTGGCGGCGTACGCGGCACCGCGGGCTTCCTGCGAAGCAAAGCGCCGCGCCCCGGCGCCGGCCTGAGGATAGGCGAACAGGTCGGAATCGCGGTTAGCGATCATGCCTGTCCAGGTCACCAGCGGCACATTGCCGGTGGCCGCCGCGGTGCGCCGCAGCAGGCCGGAGGAAACAGCGCTGGCCTGAACCACGTCCATGGCCGCGCCGGCGGCCCGCAGGATGGGTGCGCGGGTGAGGCCGTTCCACCCGTTCAATGTGGCCGGGCCAAAGACCAGGAAGCCGGGAAAACTGGCGCGCACGGCCGCGCCCACGCACTGGAAATAATGTTGGGCAAAGCGGCCCAGGAATGTGTCCAGATCGGCACGTACGGCCTTGCCGGCGCCCTCCAACGCATCGCCCTGGCCCAGCCAGACGCCGCGTCCGCTTTCATCCAACAATCCCCGACCGAACGGCCAGCCCCCGTCGCTGCCGAAGCTGGTGTAGTCTGAATGCCAAGCTTGGTTCAGCCGGGCGATGTCGCCGTATTGACGCCGCAGCGCTGCCCGCAACTCGTATTTGGAGTGCAGGCGCAGGTCGCTGTAACGCACGCCGAGGGCGGTGTTGGCGCGCTGCTGGAAGTTGCTGATCAACACCAGCCATCCGAGGTGAGGGTGCAGGCGCGCGACGGGTAGATCGGGCCCTGGCCCAAACCCGTACAGGTCGTCGGCATCGTCGCAGGTGATGCCGACCAGATAGGGCGAATGCCCCAAATGGGCCGCCAGCGCCGCCGCTTCGTTGCGGGCGTAGAGGGCGAAGTTGGAATCGAACACGTCGGGCACGGTGCTGCCGCGCCAGCCCCGGTAGACGCGGGCATCGGTGGCGGCCACAATGTCCTTGACGGGACCTGAGGCATAGTTCCAGCGATTCGTGAGACTGAAGGCGGCCGGCCGGATCATGCCCATGAAGGGCATACGCTCGGCATTGCCGTCGCGGCCATAGAGAGGAACCGGCAACGTGTACTCGCTGGCGTATTCGGCCAGGCAGTTGAATCCCCAGGCACGCAGCCGGCGTGCGGCCTGCAGCGCCCACACCGTTTCGCTGCCGTATTTGGCCAGACTGATGCTGTGCTGGGAAAGCGAACCGGAGAAGCGCGTGGTGGCCAGATCGACGTGGAACACGCCCAGCATCCAGTAGGGATGGCCGGCGGGAGTGAGCAGCAGCCAGCGCTCACCGATTTGCCGCGTGCGGAAGCGCGCCAACGCCGCCGTGCGCTCGGTGGCCAGCGCGGGACGGCAGGCATACGCCCACAGCAGCCCCGCGCCTAGCAGGCGGAAAAACTCGCGGCGGCTCTGTATGGCGGCGCGACTAAGCATGAATTTGCTCCTCCAAACACGGTATGCTTACCGGCTCCGCTGCCAGCGCCGGCGCCTCCGGCGCTTCGGCGGTTTGGGCTGAACGCAGAATCCCGACCGCGGCGATGATCGCCAGCAGCAGCCAGAGCAACTTGGTGTATTGCGCGGAGAGGAAAAACGCGGCCACGGAAAAGCCCACCACCGCAGCCTGCATTCCCAGCGCGGCATCGGCCGCCCAGGGTGGCGTTTCCGCGGGCGTAGCCCACTCCAGGGCCTGCAGGCTTTCGCGCCGCCAGCGCCCCAGCGTGACCACCGCCGCGCCGATCACGAACAGGTATGCCGCGAGCGCCGGCAATCCCATTTCAGCCGCGAGCGCGAGATAAGAGTTATGGGCAATATGGTCCAGATTCTTATGTCCGGCCGCGTATAGTTCCACTTCGGCTTTAAACTCGCCCAAGCCGATCCCGGCGAGGGGATGATCCTCGACCATGTGCATCCCCGCTTGCCACAACGCCAGCCGGGTATCAGACGATTTAATGTCGGAGGCGCTGGGGTGCATGAGGCGGTTCAGCGGCGAGCGCGACCAAAACAGCAGAGGCGGTCCGGCCAATACCAGCAACACCACGAGCACGGTGAAGCGCCGCTTATGCCACGCCCACCAGCCGCCCATGGCCAGCAACCCCAGCAGGCCGCCGCGCGAGGCCGCCAGACCCACCGCGGCGAGGCTGAGCAGGCCGCAACCCAGGGCTATCAACCGTTTCCACAGGCGCTGCGACCGGCCGGCCAGCGCCAGCGCCAGCGGCAGCCCGACCAGCGCCGAAGCGGTGAAGTAATTGGGATCTCCAGTGACCCAGCCCGGCCGAAAATTGACATAGAGCAGGTGGTATTCCTGCCATTCGCGCACCACGTAGAGCGAGGCAATCGCCACCGCTATGACTATCGCCCACAATACGTGTTCCAGCCGTGCCCAGGTGTCCACCACGCCGAGCACGATGACCAGCAGGAGCAGAAACGACAGGTAGCTGAGCAGGGGACTGTCCTTCCAGGCGATGGCCGCGCCTTGAGTGAACCAGGACACCGCTGCCCAGCCGCACAGAGCAGTCATCGCCAACGCCTGGCAGGAGCGGCCCAGCGGCGGCAGCCGGCGAGCCAGCGCGCAGTGCCAGAGCGCGTAGGCCAGGCAGGCGAGTCCGAGGTATTTAATTGTAGTGAGGTCACTCATGAAGTGTTCCCAAAGCGGGTTACGGACCAGCGGCATGGCGGAAATTAGCAGATACAGCAGCACCATGGCCGATCACCAACCCCTTCCCGAGGAAGCCGTGGCCAGCGCGGGCGATTCCGCATGCGGGGATGCGGCGGCGGGCAACGGCTGCAGCGCCGCACGCAGCGCCTGGCGCAAGGCGGAAAGACTGTAATCGCGGGCGGCACGGGCGCGCGCCGCCGTACCCAGTTGCTGGCGGTGGAGGGGCGAGCGCAGCAGCCCGATCACCGCGGCGGCAAACGCGCCGGCATCGGCCGCCAGTTCGATCTCGATGCCGGGTTGGAAGTCCAGGCCTTCGGCGCCCAGCGGCGTGGCGACAATGGCTTTGCCGCAAGCCGCAGCTTCCAGGATCTTCAAACGCGTGCCGCTGCCCATGCGCAGCGGCGCAATCGCCACCGCCGCGCGCGCCAGCCAGGGGCGCACGTCGGCCACCGTGCCGGTGAACTCGGTCCGCGGCTGGGCGCGATGACGGGCGAGAAAGGCCACCGGCGGCCGCCGGCCCACCACCGCCAGATGCGCCGCCGGGTGGGCACGCAACACCGCGGGCCAGATAGCCGCCAGGAAATAGTCGACCGCGTCGCGGTTGGGCAGCCAATCGAGCGCGCCCTGGAACACGACCAAGTCCGGGTCTTCGGCTGCCGGCGTTTCCGCGGCCGGAAGAACGATATTGGGCGCCACCACAATGCGCGCCTGCGGCTGCTGCTGCCGCAGGCGCTCCGCATCCTCGGTGGAGCACACGAAGTTGAGCGCCGTGCGCCGGCCCACTTCGATTTCCCAGCTGCGCACCTTGCGGCCCTCCCAGGCGGCGGCCGAGCGCCACAGCCGTCCGCGCGCGGTGGCGCGGTAGGTGTCGAAAATACGGTGTTCGATATTGTGATGGTTGAGCACCAGCGGCTGCACGCCCGGAGGCACGTTGATCGCGCCATAGACGGTGTCACACAGCACCGCGTCCCAATGGCTGCCCGCCCACAGGCGCTGCAACAGGCTGTAAGCCGGCTGGGAACGGAAGCGCCGCGCCGCGTAGGGCAGGCGCGAGAGCATCGCTCCGGCCTGGCCGCTCCAGTTCCTGCCCTGACTCAGACTGCCGATCTCATGACCGAGGACCCAAAACGCCTCACACACCTGATGCAACTCGGGCGCGGCTCCGGGCGCTTCGGTGGCCTGCAGGCAAACCAGCGTGACGCGGCAGTTTTCGGCATGCAGCGCACGCAGAAAAGCCCAGGTGCGGAGGCGCAGACCGTTATTGGCCGGCCAGGGACAATCAAGTGCCAGGTAGAGTAGTCGCATCATCATCTGCCTTCAGGAGCGGGTAACCTCCAGCAGCCGGTGGTAATTGGCCACCACCGCCCGGGCCAGAGTCACGGCACTAGCAGGCTGCGGTTCTGGACGCAGTGGCAGGCCGGCGGCGCCGCGTGCGATCGCGGCCCGGGTCGGAACCGCCGCGGCAAAGGCCAACTCCGCAGCGGCTTCGTAAACCCAGTGCCGCGGCGAGGCGCGGAGTCCCATCGCCAGCCAGCGGGGCCATTGCCGGGGCGCGGCGCCGCCATGGCGGAGCGCGCTGGCCCACCCGCGCCAGCGTGCTCGCCGGCTTTGCTGCCGCAGCCAACGCTGCCACAATTGCTCCCGGCGGGTGCCAGGGGCGGCTCCGGTGAGCTGCGCCAGCTCCCAATCCCAGAGCGCGGCGGCCGCCGCCAGAGCCCGCCCGCGGAAATCGCCCGCGCCTGCCAGCGCGCTGCAGTCCTCGGTGGGCGCCAGTTTCCAGGCGGTACTGGCTTCCATGGAGTGCAGCCGCTCCGGCGTCAGTCCGCCCCAGACCTTGCTGGCCGAGGGCAGGCCGCGGCAGCGCGCGGCATAGGTGGGCGCGTAGGCGCCCGCAAACACCAGCAGCGAGGTGCCGATGTCCAGGTACAGCTTGATCCAGGGATATGAGGCTTCCGGCGTAAACGCGGGGGGAGGGGCACCGGCCGCTGCCGGCAGCAACTCGACGATGCGGTTGGCGAGCAGGCGCCAGGCATCGGCGCGCGGCAGCATCTGCGGCGGGTAGTCCGGCGGCAGCGCCAGCAGGGCGGGATCGCCCCAGAGTACGCGCCCGGTATGGCGCAGCTCGTAACCGAAAATACCCGGCGGCAGCGTGCGCAGATAGCGCGGGTGGACCGCGATGAGCGAAACCTTCGCTGTAATAGCCTGGACGGCAAGGATTGCCCGGATGCGATCCTCGAGGCCGCGCAGGAGCGCGCGCGGCGGTGGAGCGCCTTTCGCCAGCACGCAAAACAGCTCGGCATCGCCGAGCAGGGTTACGCCGCGGTCCCGCGCCAGCCAGCTTCCTTCACGGCGCGCCAGGCTGCCCGCCAGGATCAGTCCCGCCAGTCTCGGGCGCTGGGGCCAACCCCCCGTGACCGTTGCGACCACGCACGCCTCCAGCGCGAGCTGGCAATCGGGGGCAGCTACCGGAGCGGCCAGGAGCGTGGCCTTCATGCCGTCCTCCGCACGGCGGCTGGAAGTGCTGCCGTTGCCGGCGCAGCGCAGCCTCGCGTCCGGCAGCAGTCCATATAGAGCTGGGCGGTGGCGGCGATTTGCCGTTGCTGGTCGAATTCCCGGCGTGCGCGCCGCCGTCCGGCATCGCCCAGGGCCGCACGCAGCGTGGAATCGGCGGCCAGCCGCAGCAACGCCGCCGCCAGCGCCCCGGCGCTACCGGGCGGGACCAGCAGACCGTTGACTTCATCGGCGACCACCTCGGGGGTGCCATCCACCGCGGTGGCCACGATGGGGCAGCCGGCGGCCGAGGCTTCCATGGCCGACAGGGGCAAGCCTTCATACAGCGAGGGCAGCGCGAATATGTCGGCGGCGGCCAGCCAACTTTCCACGGTGCGGCAATAGCCGGCCAGAATGACGTGCCGCTCCAGTCCCAGAGCTTCGATCTGGCGGCGCAGCTCTGCCTCTAGGCTGCCAGTACCCAGGCACACCAGCCGGAGACGGGACCGGATCGGGCGCGGCAGCCACGCGAGTGCCTGGAGCAGTACGGCGTGGCCTTTCTGCGGTTCCAGCCGCGCACTGCACAGCACAACCAGCTCGGTAGGCGCGATGCCCAGCTCCGGACGGGGATCGTGCAGCTGCCGGGCGGGAGCATTGAATCGCGCGACATCAATGCCATTGCGGATCAGGTGAATCTTGGCCGCAGGCAGTCGAACCTCGTCGCGCAAATAGCGGGCGTTGGCCCCGGAGACCGCAATGTAAGCATGTACCAGGCGGCCCGCAATCCGATCCAGCACCCGCGCGCGCTTCCAGCCCCGGCGCCAGCTCTCGCGCACGTGGGGCGTTTCCAGGAAGACGGGCGTGCGCGCCAGACGGGCCCAGGGCGCCACGGCGCGGCTGGCACAACTGAGATGGGCATGCACCACGTCTACCTGGTGGCGCCGCAGCCAGCGCGTCAGGCGCGCGCCACAGGCCACATCCCAGGGATGCATCGGCGCCAGCGTGGTGACCAGCAGATCCGGAGGCAGGTCGGGCAATTGCGCCAGCAGGGCCGCCGGGCAGGCCAACGCGGGCGCGAAGCGCTCCCGATCCAAGCCCCGAAGCAGCGTGAGCATGTGTTCCTCCGCTCCGCCGCGCGCATCCGCATTGCTGCAATGCAGGACCCGCAGCCGCCGCAACACGCCGCCGGTCATGCCGTCCTCCGCAGCGCCAGCGGCTCGCACAGGCAGCCGAACAGATCCCGGATGGAGTGCAGACGTATGTCGCCGGCGCAGTTGCTGAGGAGGACCGCGTCGGAGTCGGCGTCGCCGGGATCATAGCCATGCATGCCGCACGGGTTCCAGCCGCCGCCGTTGAATTCCCCGGCTGCGACCATCACGCCGGGATGCAACAGGAAGATGACCTCGCCAAAGCGGGCGTCGCCAAACCACACTCCTTCCTGGCGCAGCTCGGCCTCCGTCAGGATGCGCCCGCAGTCCAGCGCGGCCAGCCAGGCGGTGATATCTGTCCGCGCCGGTTCGCGGCGAAACCAGAAGCGCAACATGGTGGAATCAAAGACCGCCAGATAGTCGCGTCCCGGCTGCCATCCCCGCGCCCGGAGGCGTCCGGCCAAATCCGCACGCTCCCGCACCGGCGCCATGCCGTGATCGGAGAACACGCGGAAGCACATGCGCGGATCCCGTGATTCGGCGGCGGCGTAGAGCTTCTCCAGCGCTGTGGCATAGCGCGCCAGCACGGCTCCGGTCAGAGCAGGCTCGCTGCGATGCAGGTGAAGGTGATGGTCCAGTTCGCAAAGATAGAGAAAGACCGTGTCCACCGTGCCGCGGCGCACGTCGCGGAGCGCACGCGCCAGCAGTTGCTGGTCGCTGCCGTCGCGATAGGAATAGATGCGGTAGCGCAGCCGCGCCCGCTCCCACCAGTCAAACGCCGAGGTGCATGGGCTGAGACTGCCCGGTTGAAACAGATAGCGCCTTTCGCCCCAGTTAAACCAGGGCAGCAGTTCGGGCCGCAGCGCGCATTCAAATCCTGGACCCAGGCCCAGCAGGTGCCGCCCCAACCAGGTCAGCCCGCGCCGCCCCCAGCGGTTGTCCAAGCAGCGCACCGCCGGCAGGGGCAGCCTGCGCAGCCAATCGAAAGGCGAGCCTGCGGGATCGTAGTAGAGCAGATTCCAGTGCCCATGTTCGTCCGGACGCACGCCGCTGAGCAGGGTCGGAATGGCCCCTGAGCTGTAGCCGAGGGTGGTGCGCAGCGGACGGCGCCAGAGCAGTCGCGAACGCAGGAAGCTGTGAGCCTCAGCCACCGGCCATCCCAGCGCGTCCATCAGAACGAAGATCTGGAGGCGGCTCTCGCGGCTTCCGGACCGGCCCACGTGGGGCGCAGGCGGAGCAAGATGTGTTTGGGTGTCCATAGCAACCAATCGCGGCCGATGCGGGCGGCATAGCTGCCCGGACGGCCCAACAACCAGGCTTGCAATTGCCCCACCGAAGTGGAGCGGCGAAGTGCATTGCGACCCAGGCGGATGCGGCCGGCCCTTGCTCGCCCAGGTTGTGAGGTACACAGGGCACGGAACCCGGCACACAGCGCGGCCTCCCGCACCCTCCGGTTCCAGGCGCCATAGGGCGCGGCCAAAAATTGCGCATGCGCGCCGACGCGCTCGTGCAGCAGGTGGCGCGCAGTGCGCAACTCCCGCTCGAGCACCGGTGGCGTCATGCCGGTGAGCGCCAGATGGCGGTGGCCGTGGCACTCCACGTCCATGCCCGCGCTGCGCAGCGCGGCAATTTCGCGCCAGGTCATATACCCGGCGCTGCCCGTGAGCGCGGTGCTGATGAAAAAACTGGCGCGCAAATCCGCCGCGGCCAGCGCCGGCAGCGCTTGTTCGAAATCGCTGCGCCCGCCGTCATCGAAACACAGCACCACCGGGCGGCCCGTGCAGGCGGCACCGGACCACCAGGCGCGCAGCTCCATCACGGTGATGGCGCGCGCGGACTGCAGATCGCGCAGCAGACGGAGCTGTTCGGCAAACCGCGCCGGGGTGACCGCATAGCGGGCGGCGCCGTCGGGCGCTTGTTTCCCGATGGCATGGTAGAGCAGCAGCACTGCCGGTGCTGCGGTCAGCGCACTTGTTGCCATGCCGTCTCCTCCCGGTCAAATACGAAGCGCACGAACCCGCACAGAAATGCGGCGTTCATGGCGAGGAAGAAATACAGTCCTTGCGCCAGTCGCCAGTGGCAGGTGAGGCGCAGACCGCTCGCCGCGGCGCAGGCCAGCCCGTAGCCGGCAAGCTGTAGGAGCAGCAGCAGCCGATAGGGCGCCACCGGCCATAAAGCCAAATTGCTGGCCAACGCTGCCAGCAAGAGAAACGGCACCGACCAGCGCAGCAGCTTGTGCGACACTAGCGCCCAGCGGGTGACCCAATTCAGGCGCGTGCGCCAAAGAGCGGGGAGCGCGCGGAAACTGCCAATTGCCAGGCGCTGACGCCGCCGGAACTCACCGCCCACGCTGGCTGCGGCGGTTTCCCAGGCCCAGGCTTCGGGATCGTAAAGCACGCGCAGACCGGTCTGGCGCGCGTGCATGGGAACCAGGAAATCTTCAATCCATGCGGTGGCGCGCAGCGGCGGAAAACAGGCCTTGCGCACCGCGTAGAGAGCGCCGCTGGCAGTGAGCGTGGCGCCCAGGCGGCCTTCCATAAGCCGCAGCAGGCACTCGAAGGACCAATAGGCGCCTTCGGTGGATTGCGAGTTGCCTGGGTGGACGAAGCGCAGGGCGCCGCAGACTACCCCTACTTGCGGATCGGCGAAATGCCGCACCAGTTGGCGCAGTGTGCCGGGCTGCGGACGCGTGCTGGCGTCCATCAAAACCAGAAGAGTGTGGTGCGCCGCCGCCACGCCCGTATTGAGCGCCGCTGCCTTGCCCTGTCGCGGCTGCCGCACGCAGCGGATCCAGGCGTCGGGCTGAGCTGCCAGATATGCCTCGCTGCCGTCGTCGGAGCCGTCGGAGACCAGCACCAGCTCCAGCCGCTCGCGGGGGTAATCGAGATGCCGCAGGCAGGACAGCAAGTGCGGTAACTCGGCTTCTTCGTTGTGTGCCGCGACGATGATGCTCACCGCCGGCCAGGACGCATCCGGCGCCGGTGATGCCGCCGGCATGCCGTCGCGCAGGCGGCGCCAAGCGCGGCGCAGCTCCGCTGCCGAGGAGGCCAGAAACAGCAGCAGCGGATAGCCCAGGTAGGTGTAGGCCACCAGGGTGCAAGCGCACCAGAACGCTGCTTCCAATCCCGTACGCACGGCCGTCATCGTCCCCCCCGGCCCAGGCAAACCACTTTGAGCGTTTGCGCCAGAATGCTGAGGTCGAAGCCCAGCGACATGTGTTTGATGTAGAACAGGTCGTACGCCAGCTTTTCGGTGTTGTCGGCCAGGCTGGCGCAGTAGCCGCGGTTCACCTGCGCCCAGCCGGTGGCGCCGGGCGGGACGCTCCAGCGCAGGGCATAGCCGGGCAGGGCCTGCACGCATTCCTGCTCCTGCTCGGGGACGAAGGGGCGTGGGCCGACCAGGCTCATGTCGCCGCGCAGAATATTGACCAACTGCGGCAGCTCGTCCAGGCGCAGGCGGCGCAGCCAGCGTCCCGCACGCGTACAGCGCGGATCGCGGGCGCAGGCGGGGCGGGCCACGCCGCCGCCATCCGCATTGACCCGCATGGAGCGGAACTTGTAAAGGGTGAAGTAGCGCCCGAGACGGCCCACGCGGCGCTGGGCAAAAATGACCGGGCCGGGCGAATCGCAGCGAATCAGCAGCGCCACCACGCCCAGTAGCGGCGCTGCCGCCAGCAGAACGGCGGCCGCCAGCAGACAATCAGCCAACCGCTTCACCGCCAGGGTGGTGCGCGAGGGGAGCGCGTCCAATCCCGGCCCGGCCAGCACGGCCGCGGCGGCGGGCGCGCCCGCATCCACCGGGAGCTTACCCGTAAGGCGCTCGTACCAGGTGGCGCCATCTTCCAATTGGTATCCGGCCGTCTCCAGCGTGCGGCGCAGCGGCGGCTCCAGCGCACCCCAGCCGCCGGGAAACGCCGCCACGAGACGATGTGCCCAGGGATCGCCGCGTCCGCCGGCCAGCGCCAGCAGCGCGTCCGGCCCGGGCTCGCTCAGCCGTCCCGCCAGTGTCAGGCCCGCCTCGCCATGCCGGTGAATTTCCCGAGCCAGGGCATCCGCGAGCGCGCTGCTGCCGACCAGCAGCGCCCGCTGCCGTTTCCGCCCTGCACACAGCCAGTACACTGGCCGCAAGCCGGCTACCGCCAAGGCGGCAGCGGCAACGGCTTCCAGCCCCAGCCGCGGGCCCAGCCGCAGTCCCGGCCATAACCATTGCAGGCTGGCCAGCAGCAGCGCCAGCGCGCCACCCGCCAGCGGCAGACGGCGCCACACCACATGCCAGTCACCCAGCATGGGCGGTTCATAGAAGTCGAATCCGTACAGGCAGAGCAACGCCAGCGCGCAGGCAAGCACCAGACCGGGCGCGGCGACATCGCGCAGCACCAGCGCGGCGTCGTGCCCGAAGCGCACCACCAGCCCTGCCAGCAGCACCGCCATAATCCATCCGGCCTCGCCCAGGGCGAGTTGCCAGCCGCGGCGGCGGGGCAGGTAACGGGGAAGGGTATGCGCGGCCATAGCGTGATCAGTCCTTGAGCGCGGGCGGATAGTATTGGCTGTAATAGGCGTGCTCGCGCGAGGCGCAATCGTTGAGGATCACGCCCAGCCAGGTTTCGCGCTCCAGTTGCCGCATCGCCTGCTCCAGATCGGAGCGCCGTGTGCGATGCACGCGGACCACAAGGAGCACGCCGTCGGCCGCGCATGCCCAATGACAGGCGTCGGCCATGGGCAGCAGCGGCGGCGCATCCACCACGATCCAGTCGAACAGCGGCTCGAGGGGGCGCAAAATTTCGCCCGGCGCACACGCCTGCAGCAGTTCCAGCGGCAAACTACGGCTGCGTGCCGCCGGCAAGACCCAGAGGGGGAGCTGTGGCCAGCGCGCCAGGCATGCGGCCAGAGGAGCGCGCTGTTCCAGCCAGTCAGCCAAGCCGGTGTCATGATGCACGCCCATGCGCCCGAGCAGCGCCGGGCGATGCAGGTCACCCTCCAGCAGCAGCACGCGTTCGTTACCGGGCCGGGCGAGCGTCAGCGCCAAGTTGGCCGCGCTGATGCTTTTGCCCTCGCCCGGCGCGGCGCTGGTGACCAACAGTTTGCGCAGATTGCGGTGCGCCCGCAGGTGCCGCAACCCCACCGCCAGGCGGCGGAACTGCTCCGCCCCCACGCTCTGGGGATGGGTGTAGGCGGCGAACGCCGGCGGCGGCGGGAGCGGCAGCGCCAGCTCCTGCGCACGTTCCAAATCGTATGGCTGCAGCAGCGCCGATTGCCCCGGCGCCATGAGTTCCGCAGTGGCCATCATGCGTTTCCTTTCCTAATTTCCCAACAGCAAAAGCCAGAGGCTGCCCGCCACGACCAGCGCCACCAGCGCGCTGGCGGCGGCCCATTCCAGCCGGTAGCGCAGACGCCGCGAGGCTTGCTCGCGTACCGTGCGCAACGGAGGAATGCGCGCCAGCACCGGCCGTACGCCCAGTGCCGCCAACTCGTTTTCTGCGTGGAGCCGATCCTCAGTCAGCTCCGCCGCCGCGCTTACGCCCAGTCCAAGGCACACACCCGCCAGCAGGCCCAACAGGGTGAGGGTGGCCGGTTTGGGCCACACCGGCTGGCGCGGGTAATCCGGCGCGTTCACCAGCCGGAACTGCGCTCCGCCCTGCTGCTGTTCCAACTCGCTCGCCATCTGCGATGAGTTGAGTTTGGCGAGGATGGTTTGGTAGCTGGTTTCGGCCTGCTGCTGCTGTGCCTCCAGTCCGGCCAGTTGGCTGGCGGGCACCGGTGCCAGCGTCAGGCGCCGCTGGTAGCGGCGGAGCTGCCGCTCCAGTGTGCTTACTTGTACCTGTTGGCGCGGCAGCAAAGCGTCGTCGGCCTGCAGTTGGCTGCGCGCCTGGAGCAGCGCCGGCGAGCTGGCGGCGGCGGCATCCTTCGCCGGGCGAGTGCTTTTGCCCGGTTGCGCAGCCAGCTGAATCTTAAGCGCCGCGATCTGCTGCTGCAGATGCATCACCTCGGGATAGCGCGCGGTATAGCGGCCGCGCAGATCGCGCATCTGATCCTCAAGGGATTGCATTTGCTGCTGCATCTGCTGCACCGCAGGCGTGGGTACTTGGGCCACCAGCGCGCGGTCGGCGGCGATTTGGAGCTGGGTCTGATCCCGCGCTGCCAGCTGAGCGGACAGCTGGGTTTGCAGGTTCATCGCTAGCGCCAAGTTGGCTTGCCCCTGGCCCGGCAGCAACCCCAGGTTGCTGCGTTCGAAACTTTCCACCTGCGTCTGCGCCTGGTCGCGTGCCGCCGCTGCCTCCTGCAACTGCTGCTGGAGAAAGCTGGTGATATCGGCCGAAGCCTGCTGCGTGGCGCGCAGGTTCTGCTGGATGAACGAGGTGGTGAGATCGTTGTCCACGGCCTGGGCCAGCGCCGGCGTGGATGCGGTGAAAGCGATGCGCAGGGCGCTCCATTCACCGGGCGGCGGATTGGGCAGACTGGCGAGGCTGACGGGGGCGATCGTGATCTGTTTCTGCAGCTTGGCTATGGCCGCGTCCATGCCGTGGCGGCGTTGCAGCGCAGGATAGAGCCGGTGGGCGCGCACCACCTCCGCCAGCCGGTCATGGCTGAGGACTTGCAGCCCCATGCTCTGCAGCAATTGCTCGGGATTGAAGGTGATGTTGGGGGTGACGTAGCTGGGCGGTACCGCCTGGTGCTCGACCAGCAGCAGCGCCTGCGCCTGATACTGCGCCGGCAGCAGCCAGAACAGCGAGGCCACGACCGCCCAGCCGGCCACGAACGGGAGCAGAAACCACCAACGGCGCCGCGACAACAAGCTGCGGATGGCGATCCAATCGGGCCGGGCAGTGGCGTGCGCAGTGGCGGCCATGCTAGTTCTCCTCTTCCCAGGGCCGTGAGGGCCATTGCCAGGACAGGCGCACGCCCCCGATGCCGCGGTTTACCGCCGCGCTCAGCGGCAGCGTCCCGCTGCTGCGCTGGATCTCATAACCCCATTCGAACTCCAGGTTGAGTTGGCGTCCCAGCGGACGGCTTAGCCCGGCGCTCATCGCCGCCATCCGCACGCGGCTGGCCAGCAGGCCGCTGGTCAGCGCCGAGTATTGCGCGGCGCGCACTCCTAAGCGCAGGCGCCATTGGCGCTTCAGCTGCGGCTGCAGCGCCAGCGATCCGCTGGTGAGCGCGACCGGAAACGGCAGCGCGCCTCCGCCGTTGCTGACCTGGCGGTCCACGCGCACGTTCCAGGGGCAGCTCTGGCTGTCGTGGGCCAGGCTGCCGCCGAAACGCGGTTCGGTGCGCACCCGGTACATGCGATCGGTGATGGTCAGCGGCAGTCCGGCCACGGGCAGGCTGAGGGTGTAAGTCGCATGCACCTGGCTGTACTCGGGCCCGGCGTAGGCAGTGAGCCGGGTCAGCGGCGTAAACGCGTGCGCCCACGACAGCGTCACGCTCTCCGCCGCAACGTGCGCGTAAGCGCCGATGCCGCCGTTTTGTTCCTCCAGGCGCACGCCCCACTGCGTGGTTGGACTGAGGGCGCGCAGAAAGAGCAGTCCGGTCTGGCTGTTGCGCGCGCCGCTGAGCGCGGAAGCCGCTCCGGCGCCAGGGAAGCGGCGCACGTTATAGCTACCGTAAGCCGCCAGCGACGACACCGGGCTCAAGGCGTAGCTCAACTGCAGGTTCGCGGCGCCGCTGGCCTCGCGGGTGCTGGGCAGCAGCGGGCCTGCGGGCGCCGCGCCAGGAGGGGCAGGCGCGGCTACCTGTGCGGCCGGCAACTGTTCCCAATAGCCGCCGTCCATTTGCCCCTGTAACCGCCAGCCCGGCGCCGGTTGCAGCCAAGCCTGCAACTGCGCGCTCTGGTTCAGGCTGTCGAGTCCCGGCAGCACCGTAAACCACTGCATCCAGGGTTGATAATTCAGCGACCAGCCGGCGGTGGCATGCTGCTGCTGGGCCGCAATCTCGCCGCCCAGCTCTTCCGTCCAGCCCGCGACCGGAAGTGCATTGTTCTGGCGGATATTGCTGTCGTAAAGGCTGGCGGCACTGATGGAAGCCTGCAGCCACGAGGCGGTTGGTGCCGCCGTGGCCGGTGCGGGCAGAGCTTGCGCGGCCGCCGCGCCCGCCAGCGCGGCCAGACCGATGCCGAGAGTCAGAGTCTTAGGGAACAATGAGCGTGTCTCCCGGTTGCAGTTGGCGATCTTCGTTCAGGTGCTTGCCCTGAATGACGGCGGAGTAATTGAATGTGTAGCGTACCTGGCGCCCATCCGGCTGCCAATGCAGCAGGACGATGTGGCTGGGATGCGCGAAAGACGTGAACCCGCCCGCGAGTGCCAAGGCCTGCAAAATGCGCGTGGGCCGCACCAGCGGAAAGCTTCCTGGCCGCAGGACTGAACCCAGCACCTGAAACGTCCGGCTTATGACTTTGTCTACCATCACCGTCACCACCGGATCGGTGATGTAGGCGGACAGCTTTTTCGCGATATGCTGTTCCAACTGCTCGGGCGTTAACCCGCTGGCGCGCAGGGTGCCCGCGAGCGGCAGCGCGATGTCACCGTCCGGCCGCACCGGCATCGTCTGCGAGATCTCTTTTTCTTTCCATACGTCAATCGCCAGCACATCCCCAGGTCCAATGACGTAATGTGTGTCCGGTGCGACTGCGGGCGGACGCATGCCACCGCTCACCTCGCCGGCAGCGGGCGGATTTTTATGCACGGCTAGATCCGCAATCCAACGCAGTGGTTGCGGGGTTTGCGCCAGCGCCGCGGCGGCGGTGAGCAGAGCGGTGAGCAGAATGCGCAGCAGCAGCTTCATGAGTCCTCACTGCGGAAGTGAGCACGCTGCGGGCCATTGCTGCCGTGTATGCCGGGGCGCGCCAATTGGCCCTGTCCGCTCTGCTGGCCGCGTCCGTGCGGCACGGTATTGCACAAATCCTGCACGGCCGTGCATGCAGAACAGCATTCAGGGTTTTCCCCGGGGACAATTGAAGAAAAACCCCGACTGTCGGAGCTTGACCTTCGCCCCGGTACATGCGCTACGCTAGGAAGCCGTCCAGTAGTTAGCCCCACTCATCGGGGGGAGAATACCCTATGCCTACGCGAGAAACCTACGGACCACCGGGCACGCCGGTCACGCCCGCCGGACCGGAAGCCACCATTGCCCTTTTACGCGAGCTGGTCGCCCACCTGCGCCAGAACCGCACGCAATTGCGCGAGGAGTGGGCGCGGCGCATCACCGAAGCCGAGTTGCTGACGGCGATGACCAAGGAAGAGATTTTTGCCGAGGCCACCTCCGTCTATGACAACTACGTCGAGGCGCTGGAGACCGGCACCTTCGAGGCCCTGCAGGCTTACGCCCGCAACCTGTCGGAACGCATCATTCCCCGCGGCGTGGAAACGCACGAGGTCGTCGGTATCGTGCTGCTGCTGCGCGACGTGCTGGCGCGCTCGTTGTTTGCCAAGTACCAGACCGACTTCACCAAGCTGAACCGCATTCTCGATGCTTATGAACCAGCCGCCAACCGCATCGCCAACACGGTGGCTGTGGGTTTTGTGCAGGAACGTGAGCGCATCATTCGCGAGCAGCAGGAAGCCATCCGGGAGCTGTCCACGCCGGTGTTACAGGTGCGCGAGCGGCTGCTGATTCTGCCCATCATTGGCGTCATTGATCCGCAGCGGGCGCGCCAGCTGACCGAGCAACTGCTGCGCGGCATCCGCACCAACCGCGCCAAGGTGGTGGTGATTGACATTACGGGCGTGGCCGCCATGGACGCCACCGTCGCTAATCACCTGGTGCAGACGGTGGAAGCATCGCGCCTGCTGGGCGCAACCGTGATTGTGACCGGCCTGTCGCCGGAAATTGCGCAAACCTTGGTCACCATCGGCGTCGATCTCGGTAAGATGACTACCGTGGGCGATTTGCAGGGAGGCATTGAAGAAGCCGAGCGCCTGTTAGGCTACAAGGTGGTGCAGTTCCCCGAGAGCGGCACGGAAGCGTAAGCGGCGCATAGGAACATTGTGGACGTTCCGGTACTCAAACAGGGGCAGTATCTGATCGCCACGGTGCAGTCGGCGCTGACCGACGCCGACTTGGCGCAGATGCGGCGCACCCTCATCGGGCAGGTGGGGAAATTCCGCTCGCGTGGCGTGATCGTCGACGTGACCGCGGTGGATGTGCTGGACTCGTTTGCCTGCCGGACGCTGCGCGACATCGCGCACATGGCCGGCTTTCGCGGCGCCGAGACCGTGATCGTCGGCATCCACCCCGAGCTGGCGTTCACCATGGTACAGCTCGGCCTTTCCCTGGAGGGCGTGGAGACGGCGCTGGATCTGGAGGAAGGCCTGGCATTTCTGGACCGCCAAAAACGCCGCGCCTTGAGCAACAACCCCGCCTCCCCTCGCGCGGGTCGGCCCGTGGCCGGTCCCCCCCGCCGTGGCAAATCCTGAACGCATCAGCATCCGCTCGGATCGCGACGTGCTCACAGCACGCCAGCGTGGCCGCACGCTGGGCGAAAGCGTCGGCTTCGTCTCGACAGATCTGACCCTGATCGCCACCGCTATTTCCGAGTTGGCACGCAATATCGTGCTTTACGCGCGTGAGGGAGAAATCGAGCTGCGGCTGCTGGCGGAAGAACGCCGTGCGGGACTGATGATTGTTGCCCGCGACGACGGCCCGGGCATAGCCGACTTGAACCTTGCCATGGAGGATGGCTACTCCACTTCCGGCGGCCTCGGTCTTGGCCTGCCTGGAGTGAAACGGCTGATGGACACGTTTGAAATCATTTCTCATCCTGGGCAAGGCACCACGGTGCGAATTGCGAAATGGCTGCGAATCTGAACCTCGCCGGCAACCGCCGCATCCACTGGGCATTCTCGCATCAGCCCAAGGAGGGTGAAACGATCTCCGGCGATGCCGCGCTGGTGCGCGAGATGGAGGGCGGATGCCTACTGGCGGTGGCGGATGGCCTGGGTCACGGTGCCGAAGCTGCACTGGCGGCCGAGAAGACCATGCAGGTGCTGCGTTCGGCCGAGCATGCCAAGTTCATCCCGCTGCTCCGCGCTTGCCATGCCGCTCTGCAGCTCACCCGCGGCGCAGTGCTCAGCCTAGCCTGGATCAATTATTCCGATGACACGCTCACCTGGCAGGGCGTGGGCAATGTTAGCGGGATGCTGTTACGTGCCGGCATCAGCGGCGAGAGTGCGCGCGAGCACTTGCTGTGCCGCGGCGGCACCGTAGGGGTCAGCCTGCCTCCGCCCTACGCGGCCATCACTTCCCTGGCGCCGCGCGATACGCTTCTGCTGTTCACCGACGGCCTCGATGAGCACCAGGTGTTCCAGTTTTCGGACACGCTCATGGTGCCCGAGCGCGCTGCCGCCGTCCTGATGCGCGACTGCCGCAGGCCAAACGACGACGCGCTGGTACTGGTGGCGCGCTACGAGCTGGGGCTGCAGCCATGAAGGATTCCGCCCACGCCCGCCGCCTCGAATACGCCCGTGGCGCCTATCGTCAGTTGCTGGAGGAGCAGGCTGCGGGCGGAGGCGAAGAGCCGCTGAGTCGCGCGTATCAGTTGGGGCGCGAGCTGCTCGGCGCCGGGGCTACACTGTTGGAAATCACCGACCTGCACCAGCAGGCGCTGGCGGGCTGGTCTCAGTCCGCCACAGCGGCCCCGGAGCCGGTGCGTCTGGCCGCAGGAGGGGAGCTGTTGCGCGAGCTGCTGGCCGGCTTCGAGATGCAGTTGCGTGGCGTGCGCGAAGCCAATGACGCCTTGCACAGCATGCACCAGCGCATGGAGCAGCGCATCGAGCAGATCGCCCGGTCCCTGCACGATGAAAGCGGACAATTGCTCACCGCCGTCATGATCCGCCTGGATCAGTTACTGACCTCGCTGCCAGCCGAAAGCCGCGGCGGGGTGATCTCGGTGCGCCAATTGCTCGACGATGTCGAGCTGCAACTGCGGCGGCTGGCGCATGAGCTCCACCCCGCGCTGCTGGCCGATCTCGGCCTCCACCCCGCGCTCGAATACCTGGCCGATGGCGTGGCAGCGCGTTCTGGCTTGGTGATTACCATGAACGGCCGCCTGCCGCACCGCTTGCCTGCGCCCGTCGAGCTGTGCTTGTATCGCTGCGTACAGGAATGCCTGACCAATGTCGTCCGACACGCGCAGGCCCGCCAAGTGCGCGTGCGCCTCAGCGGCACTGCTGCCGCCCTGGAAATCCGCGTCGGCGACGACGGCCGCGGGTTCGTCCCGGGCGAGTTGGGCACCCGCCCGGGCCCGCGGGGTTTGGGCCTGGCGGGTATCCGCGAGCGCCTGCGCGGCGTGGGCGGGGAACTGGAGATTGTGGCGCGGCCCGGCGCCGGAGCCGAGATGCGTCTGAAGGTGCCGCTCCGGACGGAAGGAGACAATCATGTCCGTGCGACTGTTGCTGGCTGATGATCACGAGATCGTGCGCGAGAGCCTGCGCGCGCTGTTGGAGCGCGAAGGGTTCCAAATCCTGGCTGAGGCTGCCAACGGCCACGAAGCAGTTCGCCTCGCCGCTTCCTGCCATCCCCAGGTCGCGGTGCTCGACATCAACATGCCGCTGCTCAACGGCCTTGAGGCCGCGCGACAGATCTTGAACGAAACGCCGCAGACTCGCTGCGTGCTGCTCACCGTGCATTCGGAGGAGCACTACGTGCATGAGGCGCTGCGCGCGGGCATCAGCGGCTACGTGCTCAAGCAGAAAAGCAGCAGCGAGTTGGTGCAGGCAATCCGCGAAGCCGCCGTTGGCGCGATCTATCTCAGTCCCAGTATTTCGGCCACCATCGCGCGCGCTTTTCTGAGCGCCAACGAACCCGCCCAGGATGTGCTGGGCAGCCGGGAGCGCCAGGTGCTACAACTGGTGGCGGAAGGCAAGACAACCAAGGAAATTGCCGATTTACTGGGCATCAGCCCCAAAACCGCCGAGTCCCACCGTTCGCACATCATGGAAAAACTGAATGTGCACAATACCGCCGGCTTGGTCCGCTATGCCATCCGCCACGGCCTCATCCAACCGTGAGCCCCGATCCGGGCACTAGCAGTGCCGGGCCGGTGTCTACAGCGAAGGAGGCGATTATGCGCAAGCGATTGCTGCTGATTTGCCTGGCAGTGGCCCTGCCCTTAGTAGGGCAGCAGGTGCCATCAGTGACGGCTTTGTTCCAGCAGGCCGAAACGGCGGCGCGGCAGCTTCCGGATCTGTTATCCACGCGCGAGCTGGCCATGATCGCCGGCGATGAGGCGGTGGCTACGCCCACGCAGGGACTGAAAGACTATCGCAATCTCTACGCACAGGTGCATGCTTGGCCGGTGAATGACGATACGCCAGTGCTTAAGGAGCGCACGCGGTTGTGGTTCCAGATCGAGGAATTCGCTATTGAGGCTTACGCCGAACAGGGCAAATTCAAACAGGCGATACGGTGGCTGGCGGCCTATGACCCGGGGAACATGCACCACGAGTCGCCTGCCTGGAGCTACGGCGTAGTGATCCGAGACATGCTGCAGCGCCAGGAATTTGCCGGTGCCAGCGCTGCCTTCCAGCAGTGCACCGAAGAAAATGACGGGTTTTCTTTCTATGGCGCCGGAGCGGCGATCGGTAACCCGGGCTTGGGCGAAATGGAGCGGCTCGGGTTGGCAAGCGCCGGGATCAGCGCCGCTGCGGGCGCGGTGGATAACATCCTGCTGGCGGCGCGTTTTCTGGCCGACGTCCACACTGCTTTCCCCGATATGGATGGCGAGGTCGAGGACGCGGCGTTGGCGCTGCTGCAACAGGCGCACCGAGCCGCGGCCAGCAATCCGGCGCACGCCGGGTCTTACGCCCGCGGCGGCGCGCATCGGCTGGCGCTGCTGGAGCAACTTGACCCGGAGCGTGCGGCCACCGAGCGCGCCGCGTTTCCGGCCGCTGGCGGCGTCGCGGCGAATCCCGGAATCATCGAACTGTCACCGACGGGGCAGCCGGTGGGCGTCGCTGCGGGACCAGGTGCTGCCGTCAGGCTTGGCCAGGAAGCGACCAAGCAGCCCGGAGAGGCGCTGGCGGACGCGGCCAAGCTGAACGACACAAACGCGCACTTCTCGGCGCTCGCCGAAATTGCCCTCACGCTGGCGAAGGCACATCCGCAGCACGCCCGGACGGCGGCCGACGCAGCCAATGAGCTGCTCGATACGAACGTGGCTATGGCCGAGGATGGCTACGCGGTGGATCTGGCGCACGCCTATGCAGAGCTACTCGAGCCGGGACGGGAACAGGACGTGGCCCGACAGGCGGCGGCCGCGCTGAACACGCACGCACAGCAAAGCGAAGCACAAATGGATGTTTCTACGCCGGAGGCGGTGGCGAACACGGAGAAACACTTGTTTTTACCGTCCTTGCTCAGCACGTCGGAGTACAAGAATCTGGCGAGCTTTGACCCGGCAGATGCCTGGGCGCAGGTACAGCAATGCCGGTGCCCCATCCTGCAGCCGCTGATTTTCGCCAAAATCGCCGAAACCATGACGCCTGCCGGACAGAAAGCGGTGCCGTGAAAGCGGGCCGACACTCGCTGTAGGAGCGGTTGCTCATAGCCCTGCTGGCGTGGCTGGGCGTCCGCACCGCCCGCTCCCGACGCGGCAACTTGGAGGCGCCCTGAGCGCCAGCGGGCGGGTTCGCGGTCAGCCGCGTTGGCGCAACACAAGCTGGGCAATGCTTTCGGCGGCATCGGGATGGGCAAAGGGCGCGAGGGCAGCCTGCAGCGCGGCGCGATATGGGGCGTCAGCGAGCAAGGACGCGATCGCCGCGGCGAGCGAAGCATGCGTGAGCTGGGATTGTTCCAGCAGAACGGCGGCGCCGGCACGGGCATAGGCCTGGGCGTTGCGCAATTGATGCTGGTCGGCGGCAGCGGGGTAGGGAACCAGGATCGCCGGCTTTTGCGCGGCGGCGATTTCGCCCAGCGTGCTGGCGCCGGAGCGGCAGACTACCAGCGTGGCCTCGCCCATGGCGCCGGCCATGTTCTCAATGAATGCCATGGCGCGCACGCGCTCGCCCAGCGGGGCGTAGGCGGCGGCGACCGCTTCGTAGTCGCGCGTGCCGGTTTGGTGGAGGATACGGAAGTTGATCTGCGGAGCCATCGCCGTCGCAGCCTCGTTCAGCGCGCGCGCGCCTTGGCTGCCGCCGAAAATCAGCACCAGCGGAGGCTCGGCTGGCGCGCGCGCTTGGAAAAACTCAGGGCGAACCGGAATGCCAGTGAACAGCGCGTTGCGGAAGTCGCGTGCGGTTTCGGGAAAGTTGACTGCGGCGGCGCTCACCCAGCGCGCCGCCCAGCGGTTGGCAAGGCCGGTATTGGCGTTGACCTCGAGCACCACGATCGGGATCCGCAACAGCGCCGCCGCCGCCAGCACCGGTCCGGAGGCGTAGCCGCCGATGCCGAAAACAACGCTGACGTGACGCTGGCGGAGGATGCGCACGCTCTGCGCTACGGCGCGCGGAAGCTGCAGCAGCGTGGCGGCGCGACGGACGAGACTGCCGGATTTCAGTCCGCCGATGGTGATCAGGCGCAGCTCGAAGCCGGCGGCGGGCACCAGACGCTCTTCCAGGCCGCGCGCGGTGCCCACGAAAACTAGGTCATCCGCGCCGGCCGCACGCAGCGCGCGCGCCACCGCCAGGCCCGGCATGAGGTGGCCGCCCGTGCCGCCGCCGGCGATGACGATGGACTGCCGCAAGGCCGGCATGATTCAGCCGGAATACTGCGAAACGCTAAGCAGCAGGCCCACGGCCGCGAGCGAAAACATCAGCGACGAGCCACCGTAGCTGATGAAGGGCAGTGGTATGCCCTTGTCTGGCACGAGGCTGGTGACCACGCTGAAGTTGATCAGCGCCTGAATGACGATCATGGCAGTGACGCCGATGGCCAGCAGGCGGCCAAACCCATCCGGCGCGCGCCGGGCGATGCGCAGGCCGCGCCAGAGGAAGATCAGAAACGCGATCACCACCAGGGCGCAGCCGGCCCAGCCGAGTTCTTCGCCCACCACGGCAAAAATGAAGTCGCTGTGGGCTTCGGGAAGGAAGAACAGTTTTTGACGGCCATTCATCAGGCCCAGGCCCCACCAGCCGCCGCTGCCCAGCGCGATCAGCGACTGCACAATCTGGAACGCGACGTTGCGGGCGTGCTGCCAGGGATGCAGAAAGGCCAGAATGCGGGCGCGGCGATAGCCCACATGGAAAATGAGCAGGTACAGCAGCGGCAGACTGGCCAGGACGCCGTAGCCCATCCGCTTCCATTCCAGGCCGGCGACGTAGAGCATGGCGCCGGCGATCAGCGCCAGGGCCAGCGTGGTCCCCAGGTCAGGTTCGGCCACCACCAGCGCACAGACCATCCCCAAATAAATCAGGATGGGCGCGAGTGTGGACCACTGATTGATCTTGCGCAGGCGGTTTTCCAAATAAAAAGCCAGGAACAGCACCAGCGTGGGTTTGGCCAGCTCGGAGGGCTGCAGCGATAGCGGACCGAGGCGGATCCAGCGATGGGTGTTGTGGGAGCGGTCGAGCAGGAATACCGCGCCCAGCAGGAACAGCGTGAGGCAGAGCAGGAGGTAGACGACTGCGGGATCGCGCAGCTCGCGGTAGTCCATGCGCATCAGCAGCACCATGGCGGCGAGGCCGATGCTGGCGCCCAGGAGCTGGCGCAGTAGAAAGCTGTAGGGGGAGTGAAACAGCTCAGCCGACATGAGCGCCGAAGCGGAAAACACCATGACCAGACCGAAGGTCACCAGCGCCAGCGTGACGACGAACAGCGGGCGATCGTAGCTCAGGCGTTTGGGCATGATCCGTCGTGAGCGCCGCGAGCGGCGGCCAGTTGCTGGACGAGTTGCTTGAAAACGCGGCCGCGATGGCCGTAATTCTGGAACTGATCGAAGCTGGCGCAGGCTGGCGCCAGCAGGACGGTGTCTCCCGTCTGGGCCTGGCTGCTGGCGGTGGCGAGGGCCTGTTCGAGCGTGCCGCAGCGAGTGAGGGGCACGCCGGCAGCGGCAAGCGGCACCAGTTGGGCGGCGATTTTTTCCGTGGCGGCGCCGATCAGCAACACCTGGCGGGCGCGCTCGCCCAGCAGCGGGAGCAGGGGCGCATAGTCGCTGCCCTTGTCCTTGCCGCCGAGAATGACCCACAGGCCGCGGGGAAACGAGGCCAGCGCCTTGAGCGTGGCGTCCACGTTGGTGGCCTTGGAGTCGTTGTAGTAGGCCACGCCGGCGACGTTGGCCACGAACTCGAGCCGGTGCTCAACCGCCTTGAAGGCGCGCACCGCCGCGCGCAACTGTGGCGCCGCTTCCGGACCGGTCAGCAGGCGGGCCATGGCCAAGGCGGCGAGAATGTTTTCCAGGTTGTGAGCGCCCGGCAGCGGCACTTCAGACACCGGCATAATCGCTTGCTGGCGACCGTCCTGCAACCAGACGATCTGACCGTCGCGCACCTCGGCGCCGGTTTGCGAGGTCAGCGGAAAGGCGGCAAACCAGACGGGCTGGCTGGCGAGCGAGGCGGCGAACTGGCGGCACCAGACGTCGTTGGGGTTGAGCACGGCAAAGTCGGACGCGGTTTGATTGCGGAAGATGCGCTGCTTGGCGGCGGCATAGGCCTCCATGCTGCCATGTCGGTCGAGGTGATCGGGCGAGAGATTGAGCACGGCGGCGATGTGGGGATGGAAGGTTTCGGTGGTTTCGAGCTGGAAGCTGGAGGCTTCGACGACGTTGATGGTGTCCTCCGCTGCGGTGTCGACCAGCGAGATCAGCGGCGTGCCGATGTTCCCGCCCACCTGCACGCGGCGGCCGCAGGCGGCGAGCAGATGGCCGGTGAGCGCGGTAGTGGTGGTTTTGCCGTTGGCGCCGGTGATGGCGACCAGCGTTCCCAACAGAAAACGCGCCGCCAGTTCCAGCTCGCCCAGCACGGGCGTGGCCTGGGCGCGGGCGCGGCGCAGCAGGGGCAGATCGGCGGGCACGCCTGGGCTGACCACGATGAGATCGGCGTCCAGAAAGCTGCGTTCGCGATGGCCGCCGGTTTCGACCGCGATGCCGGCGTCGAGCAGCTCGGCGATTTCGGCTCGCCGCTCCACCGCCGGGCGCATTTCCGAAACCACCACGCGTGCGCCCCGCTGGCGCAGAAACCGGGCCACGGCCATGCCGCTGGCGGCCATACCCACGACTAGAATCCTTTGACCGGCGACTTCCATGCTCATGCCGAATTATAGCGATCCATGGCTTAGCGCAGCTTGAGGGTGGTGAGCGCGAACAGTGCGCACACCGCTGCCACGATCCAGAAGCGGGTGATGATTTTGGGCTCACTCCAACCGATTTGTTCGAAATGATGATGCAGGGGCGCCATTTTGAAGATGCGGCGATGGCGCATCTTGTAGCTGCCCACCTGCAGAATGACCGAGACCGCCTCGATCACGAAAATGCCGCCTACGAAGGGCAGCAGCAGTTCCTGCTTGATGAGGATGGCGACGGTGCCGATGGCGCCGCCCAGCGCCAGCGAACCAACGTCGCCCATGAAGATTTCCGCGGGGTGGGCGTTGTACCAGAGAAAACCGATGGAGGCGCCCACCAGCGCGCCGCAGAAAATGGTCAGCTCGCCCACCTGCGGAATGCGCTGGATTTCCAGATAGGTGGCGAACACGGCGTGGCCGGAAATATAGGTGAGACCGGTGAGCGCGCTGGCGGCGATGATCGTGCAGCCGATGGCGAGGCCGTCGAGGCCATCAGTAAGGTTGACGGCGTTGCTGGAGCCGATCACCACCAGCATGACGAAGACGATGAAGGGAATGAATCCGAGCACATAGAGGCCAGGATGGACGAGCAACGAGTGAATGACGAGCTCGGGACGGTAGCGTTTGAAGAAGGGCACCGAGAGGCGGGTGGAGTAGCGGCCGGCGTGCACCATCCAGATCAGGGCGAGCGCGATCAGCAGGCCGACGCCCGCCTGCAGGGCGAGCTTTTGCTTGGAGCGAAGGCCGAGGTTGCGGCGATGGCGTAGCTTGGCGAAATCATCCACGAACCCGATCGCGCCAAACGCGACCACGCTGAACATCGCCATCCAGATGAAGGGATTGCTGAGATCCGCCCAAAGGAGGGTGGGCACGATGATAGCGATGTTGATGAGCAAGCCGCCCATGGTGGGCGTACCCGCCTTGGACTGATGACTTTTGGGGCCTTCCTCACGGATGTACTGGCCGATCTGAAAATGCTGCAGGCGGTGAATGAGCCACGGGCCCAGCACCAGTGCGATGACCAGCGCGGTGATGCCCGCGAAGGCGGTGCGGAAGGTGATGAAACGGAACAGGCGCAGCGGACCGAAGTAGGGGAACAGGCGCTGGTAAAGGAGCCAATAGAGCATGTCAGCCGAGCAGCTCCTTCAACGCATCTTCCAGATGCACGGCGCGGGAAGCCTTGAACAGCACCGCGTCGCCGCTTTGCAGGAATGAGCGCAGCTGGGCGGCGGCGGCGGCGGCATCGGCGGCCCAGAACGCAACGGCGGTAAAACCGGCGGTGCGCGCACCCTCGAGAATGGCGCGCGCCCCGGCGCCTACGGCCCAAAGCGCGTCGAGGCGTGCGGCGGCGGCCTGCGCGCCCACCTCACGGTGCAGCCGCGGCGAGGCCGCGCCCAGCTCGCGCATTTCGCCCAGCACGGCGATGTGGCGCGCGGCGGGCAGGCTGGCCAGCACAGTAAGCATCTGCGCCATGGCTTCCGGGTTGGCGTTGTAGCAGTCGTGGATAAAGGTCATGCCGCGGGGATGGAGGACTTCACCGCGGCCGGGCAAGGGCGCGAAGCGGGCGAGCGCCAGGGCGGCATCGGCGGCTGCAACGCCGAATAAGGCGCCGGTGGCAGCCGCGGCGGCGGCATTGGCGCGGTTATGATGGCCGGGCAGCAACAGCTCGCCTTTAAAATCGCCGGCGCCGTACCACACCACGCGGCCGCCAAAGCCGGATCCGAAAGCGGCCACGCGCCGGTCGTCGCGGTTGAGCAGCAGCGTGCCCGAGGGCGGAATCGCCCGGGCCAGCTCGCGCTTGGCTTCCGCAATGGCATCGACGGAGGCGAAGTTGCCCAGGTGGGCGGCGCCGACGTTGGTGAACACGCCCAGGGTGGGTTCGGCGAGGGCAGCCAGCGTTGCGATTTCGCCGGCGTGATTCATGCCCATTTCCACCACGGCGACCTGGTGTTCGGGGCGCAGGGCGAGCAACGTCAGTGGGACGCCGAGGTGATTGTTGTAGTTGCCGCCGCTTTTCAGCACGCGCAGGCGGGTCGCCAGCACCGTGGCGATCATTTCCTTGGTTGTGGTTTTGCCCGCCGAGCCGGTGATCGCTACCAGCGGGCCGCCCCAGGCGCGGCGGTGCTGGCGGGCGTCTTGTTGCAGGGCAAGCAGGGGATCGTCCACCGGGCGAAGGCACGCAGCGAGCGGGGCAGGGAAACGCGCGGCCTCGCTGCGGGCGATGACGGCGCTGGCGGCGCCGGCCGCGAGCGCGGCTTCCACAAAGTCGTGGCCGTCGTGCTGGGCGCCGCGCAGCGCGTAAAAGACGTCGCCCGGCGCCAGCGACCGTGTGTCAATACTGGCGCTCATCCCTTCCATCCCAGCGCCGCCAGCGCGGCGCGTGCTTCTTCCACATCGTCGAAATGTAGGCGTTCATTGCCGAGAATCTGGTGGGTTTCGTGTCCCTTGCCGGCGAGGATGACGGTATCGCCAGGTTGGGCCGAACGCAGCGCGGTGGCGATGGCGCGGCGGCGGTCGATATCGGTGCCGCCCTCCGGCGGCGGGTTGCCGGCGAGGATGTCGGCGATGATCGCCTGGGGATCTTCGCTGCGCGGGTTGTCACTGGTGAGCAAAACCCAGTCGGCGCCCTCCTGGGCGGCGCGGCCCATGAGCATGCGCTTGCCACGGTCGCGGTCGCCGCCGCAGCCGAATACCAGTCGCAGGCGTCCGCGGGTCAGCTCGCGCGCGGCGGCGAGCACGTGAGTGAGCGCGTCGGGGGTGTGGGCGTAATCCACCAGCACGGTAAACGGCTGACCGCAGGCCACGCGCTCGAAGCGGCCGCGCACGCGCGGCCAGCGCGCCACGCCCGCCGCCAGGGCGCGCGGCTGCAGACCCAGGCTCCAGCCTACGCCCAGCGCCGCCAGCGTGTTGAGCACGTTGAAGCGTCCTACCAGCGGGCTGGCGATATCGGCGTAAAAGCCCCCGGGGCCTTCCAGGTGGAAGTGCGTGCCTTCCGGTTGGTGCTCGAGCGCGCAGGCGCGCAAATCGGCGCCCGGTCCGAAGCCGAAGCGCAGTACCTGGCCGGCGTAGCCGCGCAGCATCGCCGCCACCGCCGGGTCGTCTCCGTTGACCACGGCCGCGCGAGGCGGCGGCGCACCCTCACCCTGGAATAAACGTCGCTTCGCGGCGGCATAATTTTCCATGCTGAGGTGAAAATCCAGATGATCCTGGGTGAGGTTGGTGAATACGGCCACCTCGAACGGGCAGGCGTAAACACGTTCCAGCGCCAGCGCGTGCGAACTGACTTCCAGTGCCGCCACCTGGCAGCCATCGACGGTCATGCGCGCCAGCAACTGCTGCAGATCCCAGGATTCCGGGGTGGTATGCGGCGATGGCAGCACCGCGCCGGCGATGTGGTATTCCACTGTGCCCAGCAGCCCGGTGGTGAATCCCGCTTGGCGGAGCATGGCTTCCACCAGAAACGTGGTCGTGGTTTTCCCGTTGGTGCCCGTGACGCCGACCAGCCGGAGGCGGCGCGCCGGGTGCTGGAACCAGTTGGCCGAAGCCAGCGCCAGCGCCTGGCGGGCAACGGCGACCTGCACCCAGGCGAGGCGCGCGGACGGCGCCGGCGGCAACTCGGAAATGATCAGGCTGGCGCCGTGCTCCTCGGCTTGCGGAATAAAATCGTGTCCGTCGAGCAGCGCGCCATGAATCGCGACAAAGGCCCAGCCCGGCTGGATCATGCGCGAATCGTAGTGCACGCCGGCCAGTGCGGCAGGCAGCGGTCCGCGCGTGGCGCGTACCTCGATTCCCTGGAGCAGTTCTTCCGGACTCATCATGGCTGGTTACCGCTGCCGAAGCGCACCGCGATGCTGCTGCCGGGCGCCACGCGTGTTCCCGGCGCGAGCGATTGCGCCCGCGCCACCCCGTCTCCTTGCAAGGTGAGGGCCAAACCCAGCCGCTGGCAGGCCGCGCTGACCGACCGCAGCGATCGGCCGCGGAAGTCGGGCACGCGCACCGCGGCGTTGCCGCCGTGGTAATCCAACACCACTGCCATGTTGGCCGGCGTTTCGGCTGGGCGCACGGGTGCGGGCGCGGCGGCGATGGAGCGGTGCGGCTGGGGCGCGGCCCGCGGCGCCGCTTGCCGGGCGACATGCATGGGCGGCACTGGGCTCGGCGGAACATCGTGGGGCACGCCCAAATACGGCAGCACGCGCTCGGCGATGCGTTTGAACACCGGGGCGGAGACGTCGCCGCCTTCATAGCTTCCGTGGTGGGGCGAGTCAATCACCACCAGAATGGTGACTGCCGGGCTGTTGATGGGGGAAAAGCCCACAAAGGAGGCGACGTAGTTGTTCTTCGAATAGCGGTGGGTGCGCGGATCGGCCTTCTGGGCGGTGCCGGTCTTGCCGGCCACGGTGTAGCCGTCGAGTTGCGCCTTGCGTCCGGTGCCGCCGAGCACCACCTGGGCCATCATCTGTTTCACTTCGTTAGCGACAAAGGCGCTGACGACGCGGTGGCCGGGTGGAGGCTGATAGGCGGGAGCGTGGGCGGGCAGTGCGCCGTGAAAGGTGCCCAGCACCAAGCGGGGAGCGTGATAGACGCCGCCGTCGGCGAGGGCCGAAACCATGGAGACTTCCTGTAGCGGCGTAACCGCGATTTCCTGTCCCATGCTGATGGCGCCGATGGAGACCGCCGACCAGCGTGCGGGCGGGCGCAAAATGCCCGGCGATTCGCCCGGCAGACGCACGCCGGTGAGCTGGCCGAAGCCATAGGCGCGGATATAACGGTAAAACATCTGCGGTCCGAGCTTGAGGCCGATCTCGATGGCGCCCACGTCGCTGGAGTGCTTGAGGATGTCGGTGACGGTGATAATGCCGAAGGGGGCGTGGTCGTGGATGGTGATGCCGCCTAGGCGGATCGCGCCCATCTGGCAGTTGATCAACTCGGTGGGGGTGACCAGCCCTTGCTGCAGCGCGGCGGAAATGGTCACCAGCTTGAACACCGAGCCGGGCTCGTAGGGGTCGGAAATGGCGGAATCGCCCAGCCGCGCGGCTGGGGTGGACTGATAATCGCTAGGATTGAAGCTGGGCGAGTTGGCCAGCGCCAGGATGGCGCCCGTCTGCGGGTTCTGCACGACGACCATGCCGCGCAGGGCGTGCTCGGCTTTCACCTGCTGATCGAGCTCCTGTTGCGCGATGTACTGAATATTTTGATCAATGGTCAGGATGAGGTTGCCGCCCTCACGCGGCGGCTGCTCGACCTGGCTGTAGCTTTGCCCGTGGGCGTCAACTTCCTCCAGCGCGCGCCCGTTGTGGCCATGCAGCAGCCGGTCGAAGCTGTACTCGAGTCCGCCCAGGCCGTGCCCGTCCACGCCCACGTAGCCGAGCACGCTGGCCGCCAGGTCGCCTTCCGGATAGAACCGCCGCGATGCGGGCTGGGAAAAGATTCCAGGCAAATGCAGCACGGCCACGGCGTGCGCCTGGGCATCGGTCACCTGGCGCGCCACCCAGACGAAGCCGTGATGCGAGCCGAGGCTGCGGCGCAGATCGGCGGCGTCGAGCCCGAGCAGCGGCGCCAATGCCCGCGCCTCCACGCCGGGATGTTTCACCTGCCGCGGGCTGGCATAGAGGGAACGCACCGGCAGGCTCATGGCCAGGGGCGTGAGATTGCGGTCGTAAATGGCGCCGCGGTGGGCGCGAACGTCGACCGTGCGCTGCTGCTGCTGCCGGGCGCGGAGATCGAGCTGATGGTGATCGAGCACCTGCAGCCAGAACAGCCGCGCCAGCACCACCAGCGCCCACAGCACCATTGCCGCCTGGAAGCTCAACAGGCGGTGGCGGGGGCCGGATTGTCGTTCAGGTTTCACGGGCTATTAGCTATTAGCTGTTAGCTATTAGCGGGCGCCGCTGCCGTGGCTAAAAGCTAACAGCTAATAGCTAATAGCTTCCGTCTAGTGCAGCGAGGCCACCACCGGCGGCGGCGTCGCCGGCTGCACCGGCGCCACCTCCAGGGCCAGCACCTGCCCGGGCAGGGCGGCGGCCAAGCCGAAGCGCGCGTGGGCCAGGCCGTAAATGCGCTGCGGCCCATCCAGCGCCGCCTGCTGCAGTTCCAGGCCGCGGTTCCACTGCTCCAGCCGCGCTTCCTGCTGGCGCGCGCTTTGCAGTTCGTAGCCCAGGCGCACCGTGGCAAAGCGCATCCAGGAGTAGCCGAAGCCGAACAAAAACAGCGCCACCACCGCCAGCAGGCAGAAGCGCTGCTCGTGCCGCCGGCGCGGATCCGCCACGCGCACCACCCGCGAGTTGTCAATTTGCTGCCGGAAGTAAATTTCCATGCGCCTCCAGTCTCCGCACCGCCCGCAGCCGGGCGCTACGCGCCCGCGGATTGCGCGCCAATTCCTCGGGCCGCGGCCGCACCGTGTGCGGGGTCAACAGCTCATACCATCCCTGCCGCGCGCCGGCGCGGAAGCTTTGCTTCACCGGCCGGTCCTCCAACGAATGGAAGGCGATGATCACGGCGCGTCCGCCCGGCCGCAGCCAGTCCGGCAGCGCCGCCAACAAGCGGGTCAGAGAGTCCAGCTCGGCGTTCACGAAGATGCGCAGCGCCTGAAAGGTACGCGTCGCCGGATGCAGGCCCCGGCCTGTCCGTCCGCGCGCGGCCGATTTCATTGGCCGGGTCACGGCCGCCACCAGCTCCGCCAAGTGGCGGGTGCTGAGCAGCGGCCGCGACCGGACAATGGCTCTGGCAATTCTCCGCGACCTCCTCTCTTCTCCGTATTGGAAAATCAGGTCGGCGAGCCTGCGCTCGTCGAACTGATTGACCACCTGTTCCGCCGTCAGCGGCTGGCGAGGATCCATCCTCATGTCCAGCGGCCCGTCGGCGGCAAAACTGAATCCGCGCGCGGCATCGGCCAACTGCATCGAGCTCATGCCCAGGTCGGCGAACACTCCGTCCACCTGCTCGATGCCCTGCGCCCGCCAGTGCTCGCGCGCCTCGGCGAAATCCCCCTGCCAGGTCGCGAACGCCACCTCGGCCGGAGCCGCCGTCATCGCGGTGCGCGCTTGCGCCAGCGCGGCCGCATCCTTGTCGCAGCCCAGCAATCGGCCGCCGCTCATGGCCTGCGCCACGCTCACGCTGTGTCCTCCCGCTCCTAAAGTGCAATCCAAGTAAACTCCACCGCGCCGCGGCGCCAAATACTCCACCAGTTCTTCCGCCATGACCGGAACGTGTCCCGCTTCGACCACGCTTACCTAAATCCCCAGATCAGCCAGCGTCTGCTTGTCTTCGTCGCTGAACGCCTTGGCCTTCATCTCCGCCAGCAACCGCTGTTCATTCCAGACTTCGAGGTATTGCAAATACCCCAGCACGGCCACATCGCCGATCATTTCCGCCGACTCCCGCAACACCGAGGGCATCAGCAACCGCCCCTGCGCGTCCATCTCCACCACCTGCCCGTAATAGTTCGTCCGGCTCAGCAATTTCTGCTTGGTCGGATGCATCGAGGGCAGCGCCGCCAGCTTCTCCTCGATCGCCTCCCACACCGGCATGGGATAAACCCGCGCCTGCGTGCCATCGAAGCTGGTGATGTAGAAGCGGTGGTCGGCATTGACCTCATCTAGTTGCGCGCGGAACTCGGTCGGGAGCTTGAGCCGCCCCTTCTCGTCCACACGCGCTGGATAATTGCCACGCAACATCGGTCTTTTGCCCACAAATTACCACTAGCGACCACTACTGCCCACATATTAGAGCGAGAAGGCGGCTGAGCCAAGAAAAAAAGTGAGTATTCGAATCGTTACGCGAAGAGAAAACGAAGGCGGGCCGGTTACAGCTCGGAACGGACCGGCTCGTCGGCGGGAGCGGATTGGCGCGCCGGATAAAGGACGGCAAACGCGGCGAACAGCAGGGCGAGGATGAGGAACACCCACAGGCTGCCCTCGGGGCCGATGCTGCCGCCGGTAATCCAGTGTGAGCCGTGGAAGAGCTGCTTGAGCAGACGGCCGCGGCTGATGTTGCCGCTATCGGGAACGCCGTAAACGAAGCTTTCACAAAAATCCCAGGCGGCGTGCGTGCCGACGGCGAACCACAAGCTGCCCGTACGCTTCCAGGTGAAGCAGAAAAACAGGCCGAGGAGAGCGGCGCTGAGCGCGCCGATCCAGCCTTCGCCGTGGTTGGAAAGGTGAATGCCGCCGAACAGGGCGGAGAGAACGGCCGCCGCCGTCCAAAAGCCGGCGCCCTGGGTGAACGTGGTCAGGGCGTAGCCGCGGAAGGTGAACTCCTCGAAAAACCCGACTGCCAGAAACGACAGCGCCCATTCGAGACCGAAGCGCGGAATGGCCGCGCCGTGCAGCACCAGCTGGCCAAAGTTGAAGTCGCCGCTGAAAAAGATCAGCACCAGCAGCACGCTGAGCGCCACCACGCCCCAAAGCACCCCGCTCCAGAACTGGCGGCCAAAAGCTCCGCGTCCGGGCAGGCCGTAGTAGCCGAAGGGACGGCGCTCGAGGCGCGACATAATCCAGGTGGCAAACACCATCCAGAAAAACAGGAAGGTCTCGCTGCCCAGCGTGGCCCAGGGAGACAGCGCCATGGCGGAGGCGGTAGCAGCGTGGCGCGCGCCGGGGTTGTGCGCCGCCAGCGAGGCGGCAGTCACCAGTAGACCGGGCACGCTGCCGGCGATGGCGGCAAAGATGACCAGCCGCCAGCCCGCGCGCAGGCCCGCGAAGCCATCAACTTCGGGGCGCGAAAACCAGATGTCCATGCGTCTATTTACGCACGGTTATTTTGTAGTTCGCAGTTGGACGAACGCCGTGACGCGCCACCAAGCGCACCGTCTGCGCCACCGGCCACGACCCCTATAATGGAGGCGCGCGGGCGCGTAGCTCAGTTGGACCAGAGCATCGGCCTTCTAAGCCGACGGTCGCAGGTTCGAATCCTGCCGCGCCCGCCAATAAAATCAAGCGGTTACGGGAAAGTCCGCTCCGTAGCAGCCGACACTTCCACGCTTTGTTCCACGCGGATCGCGTTTCGTCCACGCCTACAGGACGGTGGCGGGCTGCTCCGGCGCAGCTTCGGGCCGGGCGCTGATCGTCTCCACGGCCTCGCGCAGTTCCTCCAGCCGAAAGTGGCCGTAGCGGGCCGACATGTGCACCATGGTGGGACGGCGCCCAGCCGAGAATGCGAGCCACCTAGGCGATCGGCACCCCGGCATCGAGCATCCGGCTGGCCGCCAGGTGGCGGCAATCGTGGATGCGGATGCGCAACCCGGCGCGCTCCCGCGCGGCTTCCCATGCCGAGGTTACGCCGCCGATGGGCCGGGCGGGGTCCACGTCATAGACGATGCCGCCGACGAAGCAGGCCGCCTGCCGCGCGCACTGTGTCCCGCGCATGCCGCTTCCGCCCACCGACATGGTGGGAAACACGAAATGACCAGGCTGGCAGGCAGGGAACTGCGCAGCCCAATCCGTGAGAACCGCCACGGCGCGGGCGCTGAGCGGAACCACGCGGCCGGTGCCCGCCGGGGTTTTGTCCTTACCCCACGTAAGGCAACGGTTGGCGAAGTCTACGCGCTTCCATTGCAGGGTCCGAATTACGCCACGGCGCGTGCCGGTTTCAATCGCCAGCACGATGAACGTGTACAGCGATGGCGAACGCGATGCCGCGCAGGCGGCCAACAACACCTCTTCCTGCTCGTGCGTGATGGCCACGCCGGGCGGGGCAGGCTCGCGCAGCATGTGAACGTCCGGGGCAATGTTGGCCCACAGCCGGGCGTGGATCATGACGCTGCGCAACGTCCCCACTTCCATGTTGACCGTGCGCGGGCTGGCGCCGGCAGACATCCGCTTCTGCTGGTAGCTGGCGATCACGTCTGCCGTGATTGCCCCCAGCGTGATGTTGCCCAGGCTGTCGGCAAGCTGGCCGCAGTGCCGGAGGTAATAGTTCACCGTAACGATTCCGTGCCGGTGGCAAACTCGCGTCGCCTGCCGCCGATGCGGAGGGAAAAATACCAGCGCTTGCCACCCCGGTGCAGCCCGTGGCGCGCGCCGTTTGATCCCGCCACGTTGCAACTCGGCTCGCCGCTGCCAGTCGAACGACGGTGTACCCCCACCGTGCGCCGGGTCCCATTGGGCCGTCCGGACTTCCACGCGACTTCCACGTTCTTTTGAACTCGTTGCCGGTTCCGCGCTGAGTCATACTGGGCTGGTGAAGCTTGCGTGGCTGACGCTTTGCCTGGCGAGCGCGCTGATGGCGCAGGCGCATCTGTCGTTTACACCGATTGACCACCCCGCGTTTGTTACCGCAGCGCAGGCGAAGTTTCTGCAGACCTCAAACCTGCTGATTGGTGTGGCCAGCGGCGGCGTGGCCAAAGCCTATCCCGCCGCGATTGTGGCGCAGCATGGGGTCGTGGAAGACCGCATGCCGGACGGCCCGATTACCGTCACCTGGTGAAGCTATTGCAACACGGCCCTCGTGTTCAGGGCCGAGGCGAAAGGCAGGATTCTGCATTTTGATACCGGCGGCATCGTCGGCGGCAACGAGGTGTTCCGCGACCGGGAGACCGGCAGCCGCTGGCAACAATCCACGGCGACCGCCATTTCCGGCCCGCTGCGCGGCGCCACGCTGCAGCTGTATCCGTTCCTGCTCACGACTTGGGGCGCCTGGAAAAAACTGCATCCGAAGACGTTGGTTTTAAAGCCGCTGCCGGGCTATACGGCACGCCTGGGCGCGATGAACCGGATTCTGGCACAAGGAATAACCGGCGGCGCCGGGCCACCCGCAAAAGGCGCGTTTGGCCACGACAACCGGCTGCCGCCGCGAATGACGGTGGTGGGGCTGGAAGTCGGAGGAGTAGATAAGGCGTACGAAGTGGCGGCCCTGAACCGCGTCCACGTGCTCAACGATCGCGTCGGCGGCGTGCCGGTGCTGATGGTGCATCAGCCGGCTTCGGATACGACCACGGCCTTTGTGGCCCGCATCGGCAACGAGCGGCTGCGCTTTGAGGCGGCTGACGCCGCGGCCGATCGCTTGCGCGATCTGGAAACCCATTCGCTCTGGAACGCTTACGGCCTCTGCCTGGCGGGGGAGTGGAAAGGCAGGAAGCTTCACGCCATTATTCTCGAACCGGAATTCTGGTTCGCCTGGTCGGAATTTCATCCTGGAACATTGCTCTATAAGGGGCTCTACAAGGAGGTAACGAAATGAATCGTCGTGAAGCTGGTGCGGCGCTGGTCTCCGCCGCCGCTGCCCTGCTGGCGCTGCCGCTGGCCCTGCCGGCGGAGGCGATGCAAACGAGCCGTCCGCGGGCTCAGGGCACGCCCGTCCAGACGTTGATGCAGGAACCGCTCGCGCCCATGCCCGATGCCGAAGTGAGCGTGATTACCTTGACGCTGCCGCCCGGCAACCACAGCCATCCACACGAACACACCGGCCCGGTGTTCGCCTACATTCTCAAGGGCGAAATTGAGAATCAGGTGGAACCCCAACCGCCGCGCACCTATCGCCAGGGCCAGTACTTCTACGAGCCGCCCATGCACGAGCACAAGATCTTCCGCAACCTGAGCAAAACCGAAACCGCCGAAGTGCTGGTCTTCCAAGTCGGCCAAAAGGGCAAGCGCTTCACCATCCCACTGCCCCGCTAGTGTTTGTCGAATTTGGGCTGCTGCCTCAGCCAACGCGGGCAAGACATCAATATGTCAATCCCCGCTCATGCCCATGGCGCCGCCGGGCGATAGATCTTTGTGTCTGATTCTGTTCTCCTCCAGGCGCCGCCGGAAGTGGCAGCCATTCTTTCCCTGCCGATTTGCGCCCTGGATCTGAAGCTGGAGGGGTCGCGGCTGGAGGGACTGGTGGCGCGGCTGTACCGCGAGCTGGATCGCAGGGGGCTGAGCCAGTTTCGTCCGCGCTGTTACCTGAGTGATGAATGGGGCTGCCCGTCAGGCGAGCCCGTAATCGGCATTCCCTTCTATCTCGCCGACGAGCGGCTGGCGTGGCTGGAGCGCGAGACCAACGACCTCGAGAGCGAGCGCGAAATCCTGATGTACCTGCGCCATGAGGCCGGGCACGCTTTCAACTATGCTTACCGTCTCTATCGGTCGCCGGAATGGCGGCAGCGGTTCGGCCCTTATCGCCGCGCTTACCGCGAGCATTACGCGCCGGTCATGTTTTCGCGCGACTATGTGCGCCACATCGCCGGCTGGTACGCGCAGAAGCATCCCGACGAGGATTTCGCCGAAACTTTTGCGGTGTGGCTGACGCCGGGTTCAGGCTGGCGGCGAAAATACCGCGCCTGGGGCGCGTTGCGTAAACTGCGCTATGTGGATCGTACCGCGCGCGCCCTGCGCGGGGCCGCGCCGCTGCAGGCGCGGGGCCGCACCGATATCACAGCGGCGGAGATGGAGCAGACGGTGGGGGAGTTTTTCCGGCGTGCCCACGAGGAACAGGAACTGGAGCAGCGGCGCGTCGTGGCGGAATGGGGCCAGGTGCTGGCCGACGGGGAGGCTGCACCGGCCGGCGCGTTCACGTTGGACGCGGATTTGGCCGATATCTTCAACGTGCCTCTGCGCCAGCGACGGGGTTTGCGTCCCGCCGCGGGCCTGGTCGGCGAGCAGCGCAAGATCATCACCGACAAAGTGGCGTACTGGACCGGGGTGCCGCGTCCGCTGGTGAGAAATCTTATGGAAGCCATGGAAACCCGATTGCGGCGCCTGCAACTGCAGGCGGATGGGGCGCGCGCGGCCGAGCATTTGGCCGAGATCACCACCTACACCACCGCCATGGCTATGAACTACCGCGCCCGGCGCGTGCGGCGGCGTGCGTCCCGGCAGGCATGATAGACGCTGCTCTCAAAGTCGCCGTCGTCTACGACACCTGGGACGAGCCGGAAGCCGCTGCCGAGCCGGTCTCGCGCCGCCGTCCGGCGCGCAAACGCCAGCGCAAGCGCGACAAGCCCGACCGCGAGGAGATCTTCGAAGCCCTGCAAAAGCTGGGCCACGATCCCAGTTATTACGCCCTGGACGGGCGCGAAGCCTCGCTGCTGGGACTGGCCAAATTCGACGCCGACCTGTTCTTCAACCTGACCGAATCCTATGCCGGCGATGATACTCGCGATGTGCATCTGGCCGCCTATTTCGATCTGCTCGGCCGTCCCTACACCGGCGCCGGGCCGCGCGCGCTGCACCTCGCCCAGGACAAGGCACTGGCGAAGAAGATCTTCGCCTTCCACGGCATCCGCACACCCCAATTCGCCGTCTGCTACCGCGGACGGCTGGAGCACGCGCACGACATCAGCTTTCCGCTCATCGTCAAGCCCGCCAACGAGGATGGCTCGATCGGCATTGAAGCCGCCGCCGTGGTCCACAGCGTGCGCGAGCTGATGCAACGCATTGACTACATCCACGAGACCTTCGACTCCCCGGCGCTGATCGAGGAATACATCGAGGGGCGCGAGATCTACGTCAGCATTCTGGGCAACCATCCCGCCGAGGCGCTGCCCCCGGTCGAGCTGGATCTTTCCAAGCTGCCCGAGGGTACGCCGCGCATCGCCAGCGCCGAGGTCAAGTGGGAGCGCGGCAGCGAGGCCTACCGGCTGACCAAGTCGGCGCCCGTGGAGGATCTACCTGCGGCGGTGGCGCAGGAACTGGAAGCGTCCGCGCTCGCCGCCTATCGGGCGCTGAAGCTGCGCGACTATGGCCGCATTGACCTGCGCCTTACCCCCAAAAACGAGGTCTATGTGCTGGAAGCCAATCCCAATCCCTGGCTCTCGAGCGGCGCCGAGTTCGCCATGGCGGCGCGTAAGACCGGCCGCACCTATGCGCAATTGATTGGCGAGATCCTCGCCCTCACCCGCCAGCGCGTCACGCGCGCCTAGTTCTCCTGATGCATCCACTCGTCGGCCAGAATCACCACCGACGATTTCAGCGTCTGCCCGCCCACCGTGACCCGCACCATGTAGCTGCCCGGCGCCAGCAGCGGCCCCTGACCAGTCGCGCGGCCGAAAAAGCCGCCGCCGCCCTCGGCCACGAACGGCACTCCCGCGCTCGCGCCGCGGCGGAAGCGGCGGAACTGGCGCATGCGCGCCGCCTGTTGCGGCGTGAGCTTGGGCGCGAGGCCGCGCATGTTCCACTGGAAGCGGTTCAGGCCCGCAGGCACGTCCTTTTCGTGCATGGTGCTGACCACTTTGTTGTTTTGCAGGAAATCAATCGTGGCCGGTCCCATGTCGTTTTTCGCCCAGATGCTGATGGCGGTGCCGCCCTGCGGATTTTGGCCATGGAACTGGTTCTGATAAACGTGGCGCTGGGCTTCGGTATCGCTCTTCCATTCCACCGCTGGTCGCGGGTTGAACAGGTGCACGTCGGCATCGCCGATTTGCGGAAGCTGCTCGAGCGGAGTGATGTCATCGCAAATCCAGATCGAGCGGCCGTGCGTGGCGAGGATCAAGTCACGCTGGCGGGGATGGATGAGGATGTCGTTGACCGGAACTTCGGGCAGGCCGGTCATGAATTTCTCCCAGCTCTGGCCGCCGTTGGTCGAAATGAACAAGCCGAACTCGGTGCCGACAAACAGCAGGTTGGGGTTGCGTGAATCCTCGCGCAGCGCCTGAATTTCGCCCAGGGCGGGCAGATTGGCGGTGACGTCGGTCCAGGTTTTGCCGTAGTCGGTGGTCTTGTAAAGGTAGGGGTGGTAGTCGTCGTTGCGGTGGTTGTCGAGCGCGACGTAGGTGACTGCACCGCTGAAATGGGAGGGCTCGATACGCGACACCAGCACATAGCCCTTGGGAGCGCTGGGCACGCTGCTGGTCAGGTTATCCATGACGTTGGTGAAATGGCGGCCACCGTCCAGGCTGAGCTGCAGGTTACCGTCGTCGGTGCCCACCCAGATTTCACCCGGCTGCGAGGGCAACTCGCGCACCTGCGTGGCCAGCGAGCTGGCCGACAGTCCGTCGTTTTTTTCCACCATGGGCAGGTTGTCGGCCACGCCCATAATGTTGTTGCTGGCCGACCAGCGGCTGACATCCTTGCTCAGGTCCTCGGGATTCATCGTCCACGTATCGCCCCGGTTGGTGGAGACGAAAAAGTACTGCGCGGCCATGTAGATCTTGTTGGGATCGAAGGGCGAGATCTCAAACGGCGCGTTCCAGTAATAGCGCAACTGCGGCGGATCCTGGGGCTGGTTGACGATGTTGCCCGGTCCGCCGGGGAAGAAGCTGCCCGGCGTGGCGGGCGAGTTGAAGCGCGGGCGGACGCTGATCTGCGTGCCGTTGCGCAGATCGTGGCGGCTCATGTTGCCGTCTTGGGATTCGCCGTAGACGATGTTGTAATCGGCTGGATCCTGGCGGGTGTAGAAGCCATCGCCGCCTGCCACCGTGTACCAATCCGTATCCACTGGGCCGGTGCTGTTGCGCATGGCGCTGGGGCCACACCAGGCGTTGTTGTCCTGCAACCCGCCGCAGACGTAGTAGGGATGGCGCATATCGGCGGAGACCTGATAGAACTGGCCCACGGCCATGTTGTTGTTGTAGAACCAGCTCTTGCCGCCGTCATGGCTGATGTCGAAGCCGCCGTCGTGGCCCACCAGCACAATGCGGGGGTCGGTGGGGTTGATCCAGATGGCGTGGTAGTCGGTGTGGGAGCCGGTCATCGGCTTCCAGGTTTTGCCGCCATCCATGGAAATCTGGCCGGGCGTGCCGCCCACCAGGATTTTGTCTACGTTTTTTGGATCCACGCGGATGCGGCTGAAATACATCGGCCGCTGATCCTGGTTGCTCATCAGCGTCCAGGTGGCGCCGCCATCCTCGGTGCGATAGACGCCGTCGCCGTTGGGATTGGGTGGAGCGGGTTTGCGCGGACCGAACGCGCCCGGTCCGGTGCGCGGCTTGGCCGGGCCGCCATTGACGTCGGTGCCGCCACCCACGCCCGCGCTGGCGCCGGCTTCGACCTGGGCGTATATGATTTTGGGGTTGGGAGGGAAAATGGCCACGGCGATGCGGCCGTAAAGATCGTCCTTGGGCTGGGGCCAGCCGGGGCCATCAAGGCGCTTCCAGGTACTTCCCGCGTCGGTCGACTTCCACAATCCGCTGTTGGCCCCGCCGCCATCGTAGCCCCACCACGTGCGCTGGTGCTCATAGCTGGTGGCGTAGACGACGTCGGGATTGGACGGATCCAGTTCGACATCCTCGAAGCCGGTGTTCTCGTCAATATATTTCGACTTCACCCAGGTCTGGCCGCCGTCCGTGGTCTTGTACAGTCCGCGCTCGGCGTTGGGTCCGAACAGGTGGCCGTTGGCCGCCACATAGACGACGTCGGGGTTGCGCGGATCCACCGCAATGCCGCCGATGGACTGGGTGTTGCGCAGGCCCAGATACTTCCATGTCTGGCCGCCGTCACGCGTGCCCCACATCCCGTCGCCGATGGACGAACTCTGGCGATTGTTGGCTTCGCCGCTGCCTACATACACAATGTTCTTATCCGACGGCGCCACCGCGATGGCGCCCACGGATTCATTCGGCAGGCTGTTCCACAGCGGGGTCCAGTGCAGGCCGCCATCGGTCGAGCGCCACAGCCCGCCGGTGGCGAAACCTACGTACAGCAGCATCGGATCCTGCGCCGTGCCTTCAATGTCATCCACGCGCCCCAGCATGGTCGCCGGCCCGATTGAGCGGAACACGAACGGGCGCAGCAATGGATTGCTGGAGGCATTGACCGGCGGTTTGGGCGGCGGCGCGTGGCGGCGGCCCTGCGCCAGCAGTACGCCGCCAGCGGCCAGGCTCAGCGCCAGGGTGAATAGCGGAACACGCAGGGAACGCGGCAGGTGCGGATGCAACATAGGCACGAACTGTACCACAGGTGAGGCATCGACGTGGCGAAAAAAAGGCTAGGTGATGATATTCCCGTCAACGCGAAAGCCATGACCGGGCGAGCATCCCGCGGGCGCTCAGGGCGCGGTCGCGACCAGTGCAATGGCCTCCAGGTGGGCGCCATAGCGGTGGAATAATCCCCGCATGGCGCGCACCCGGGCACGGGCGGCCGGTCTGCGTGCCAGGTTGCAGGCGAAGCGCGCCGCCCCCAGCAGCCCTTCATCGCGGATGAGGCGACCGGGCTCAAGCAATCGCATGGGCGCATGCGTTTCCGCCTGCACGCGCAGACCGGCCTGCTGCAGCAGCACGCGCCATTCCGCGGCGGGAATGGGCTGCACGCCGACATGAATTTCCTTCGACATCGCCGCCTGAATTTCCCGGCGCAATGCGTCGCTGATCCTCGCCGGGGTGAGGCAAAGTTCGTGCATGCCATAGCGGCCGCCGGGCTGAAGCAGCCGCGCCGCCTCCGCCAGAATGCGGCGCTTCTGTTCCGGTGTTTGCAGGCTGAGCATGGCCTCGCCATAGACGACGCTGTAGCTGGCGCCGGCCAGCCCGGTGCCCTCGGCGCTGTTTTCGACGCTGTGCGCCCGCACCCGGCCGGCGTGCGCCGCCAGCCAGGCACGCATGCGCGCGGCGGCGGCGGCGTCGCGTTCGACCGCGATATATTCGCGCGGTCCTGCCCTCAGCGCCAGGCGCGCGGTAGCGCCCGTGCCCGGCGCGAACTCGACCACGCGGTCGCAGGCGCCGATCGCCAGCCGGGCCAACATCCATTGTGTCAGCTCGCGTCCGCCCGGGCGCAGCACGCGCTTGCCCAAGCTGGCCAACAGCCAGTGTCCCGGTTGCCGCTCCTCCCCAATTGTCTTACTCCCCAGCGCCAGGTTGGTGGCCATCGCCTCGTCTCCCACTCTCGATTCTGGCGGCGGGTGCGCGCGGGCGGCTGTGACGCCCGTCACGCCCCGACGGCGGCGATATGCTAGTGCCAGTGGTCCCGCCGCCCAATCCTTATGCCGGCCGAGCCCGGCAGCTGCTGCGCCTGCGCCGCGCGGTGGCCATCGCGCTGCTGGCGGGGGCGGCGGCGCTAATCGCTGTGTACGCGGTGCGGCAGCGGCGGCGCCCGCGTGCGCACGCTCCGCAGTTGGGCCTGCGCGTGCAGCAAAGCGCGGCCGGGGTGGAAATTTCCAAAACCGCAGGCGGCAAACCGGTGTTCCGCGTCTTTGCCGCGGGTGCCGATAAGTTGCGCCCCAACGGCGTGGACGAGCTGCGCCAGGTGCGCATCCTGATCTACGACCAGCTGGGCCGGCATGCCGATGAAATCACCGGTGGTCAGTTCCGCTACGACCAACAGAGCGGGCTGCTGCAGGCGCAGAGCGAGGTGCGCATCCAGCTTGCAAACCAGGTCCAGATCGAAGCTCGCGGTCTCAGCTACAACGTCAAGCGGGGCACCGGGAGCGTATCCCAGGGGGTGCAGTTTTCCCTGGGTGCGGCGCACGGCAGCGCCGCTACCGCGCGCCTGGACAGCCGCACTGGCACGGCCGTGTTTTCCGGCGGCGTGCAGCTGAGCTGGCCGCGCGGGCCGGGGCAGTTGCTTTCCCTGGCCAGCGATCAGGCGCAACTCACGAAGCTGGCCGCCTCCGCGGGTTCTGCCGGGGAAGTGCGCGTGCGCCTGCTCGGGCATGCCCGCCTGCGTCAGGGCACCCAATCGCTGGCTGCCGAACGCTTCACCGCCTTCATGCGTCCGGATGAATCCCTGCGCCATCTCGATGCCCGAGGTCAGGTGGTGGCCATCGATCGCAGCAGCGCTGGCGATCCCATTTCGGTGCGGGCGGCGGCGGCGCATGCAGATTTCAGCCGTGCCGGGCAGAAGCTGCAGCAGCTCCAGCTGAACGGCGACGTCGTGGCCGAGCAGACCGAAACCCTGCGCGGGCATCCAGTCGAGCGGCGCCTGCGGGCGGCCGTGCTGGATGTGGCCTTTTCCTCCGCCGGCGAACCCGTCCGCTTGGCGGCCCGCGGCGGCGCCGTGCTCACTCAGTCCGGCGCGGAGGCGGAACGGCTGGCCGCGCCCGAGCTCGACGTCCGCTTCGCCGCCGCGCCTGGCCGCGGTCTGCCCGCCCTGGCCTCCATCACCACTCAGGGGCGAACGCAACTGCGCCAGGCCGCACTTCAGGCCGAAGCCGATCATTTGTACCTGGCTTTCGGTGCCCGCCAGCAGCCCCAACGGGTGCAGGCCAGCGGCGACGTGGAGCTGCAGCAGCAGGTGGACGGCGCCGAACGCACCAGCTTTAGCCAGCACCTCAGCGTGGATTTTGCCGCTCCAGCGGCGGGAGGCGCCGCGCAGCCGCGGCGGGTGAGTGAATCCGGCCGGGTGCGCCTGCTCCAGGGCGCGCAGCAACTCGAGGCCGAACGGGTGGTTTACACTCCTGCTACCGGCGCGGTCGTGCTAAGCGGGGCGGTGCACGGCTCCAGTCCGCAAGCCACCTTTTCCGCCGCCGCCGCCACCTGGATCCGCCATGGCGACGGCAGCGCGACCTTGAACGCCCGCGCCCTTCCCGGCGGCACGGTCGCGGTCAGCTTGACCCCGCGCCCCGACGCCCCATCCGGAGCTGCGCTCGGCCCCATGCTGGCGCCTGGCCTGCCCGTGGTCGTCACTGCGGCGCAGCTGCAATGGCAGCATCCTGCCGGCGTCGCCAGCCGCGCCGGCTTTCGCGGCCGCGCCGTGTTTAGCGGTGCGGTGCGACTGCTCCAGGCTCCCAATCTGCTGCGCGCCGATACGCTCACCCTGACGGCGGCCAATGGCCAGCCCGCCGCCCTGCAAGCCACCGGACACGTGCGCACCGTGTTTGTATCCACGCCCCGAGCCGCAGCCGGCCCCCTGCTCGCGGATTCCTCTGCTCCCCTCTCCGCGGCCCCGCGCGCCGTCACCATCACCGCCTCGGCGCTGAGCTACTCGGCCCTACAACAGCAGATTCGCTATCGCGGCGGTGTGCGCTTGCAGGTCAGCGGCGCCACTCTCACTGCCCCGCGCCTGACTGTCTTTCTCAGCGGGTCCGAGCCACACCAACTCCAGCGCGCCCGCGCCACCGGCGGTGTCATGGTTCAGCAAGCCAACCGCTCCGCCCGCTCCGAAAGCCTCAGCTTTGACTTTGCCACCAACGAAATTCGCTTGGCGGGCGGACCTCCCAGCATTTTGGATGCCGAACACGGCAAAATCACCGGCGATCCCTTGACTTTTTCTTTGGCCAATGATGAAATTCAGGTTGGAGGCAAGCATGGAAGCCGCGTTTTCGGTTCCTCCAGGATTCGTAACTGACTGTTTTTTCAGTGAGTTGCTGGCAGGCCATGTGCGCCCGTGCCGCTTTACCCCTGCGCCCGCGCTGGGCGGATAAATTTTTCTCCCACCCTTCCCCACCGCCATTATGGAGCGCCTTTCTACCGACCAGGTCTGCAAGCTCTATAAGGGCCGGGCCGTGGTTAATGGAGTGAGCATTTCCATCGCGCGGGGCGAAGTCGTCGGTCTGCTCGGTCCCAATGGCGCGGGCAAAACCACCACCTTCCATATGATCGTGGGTCAAATTGCTCCCGACATGGGCCGCGTCCTGCTCGACGAGCACGACATCACCATGCTTCCCATGTATCAGCGCGCGCAGTTGGGCATCAGCTACTTGCCGCAGGAGCCTTCCGTATTCCGCAAGCTGACGGTCGAGCAGAATCTCATGGCCATTCTGGAAGTCCGGCCCCTGACGCCGGCGCAGCGCAAGGAGCGGCTGGAAAAGCTACTGGAGCTGCTGGGGCTGGGCCGGGTTCGCGCCACGCTGGCCTATGCCTTATCCGGTGGCGAGCGGCGGCGGGTGGAAATTGCGCGCGGCTTGGTGCTGGAGCCGGCGTTTATGCTGCTGGACGAGCCGTTTAGCGGCATTGATCCGCTGGCTGTGTTGGATTTACAACAGATAATTTCCCGTCTTCGCGCCGATAACATAGGGGTATTGATCACCGACCACAATGTTCGGGAGACCCTCAGTGTCACCGATCGCGCGTACATCATTCATGACGGACGCATCTTCCGCATGGGCACGCCGGCCGAGCTGGGCGACGACGCCGACGTGCGCCGCGTCTATCTGGGCGAGAGCTTCAGCCTGGTCTAGTTACCTATGAACCTGGGTCCCAAACTGATCGCCAAGCCCGCGCTGAAGCAGACGCTCACGCCCGGGCTGGTGCAGATGGTCAACATCCTGGCCATGAACAAGCTGGAGCTGCAGGAGGCGATCAGCCACGAGCTGCTGGAAAATCCCCTGCTGGATGAGAGCCAGGAGGACGCCGGACCAGGGCTGGAGGAGTTGGGGCGGCTGGAGGCGGAATTGCAGCAGCCCAGCGGCGGTGTAAGCTCCGAAGCGCCGGCGGCGGCCGGCGAGGACACGCCTGCCGCGGTGGGCGCGACGGAAGCCGCCAGCGCGGAAGTACAGGAAGGCGCGCTCGAGGCTCCCGCGGTGGATGCGTTTGAGGAAATCGACTATGGCGATTTTTTCAAGGACTATCTTGATCCAGGTTTTCAACCCCAGCCGGTGACCGAGGCCGACCGGCCCTCGTTCGACAACTTCGTCAGCGCCCCGACCACGCTCACCGACCACCTGCGCTCGCAGCTCGGTGTCGAGCCCATCGGAGAAGGGCTGCGCGACGCCGCCGAAGCCATCATCGGCAACCTCGATGAAGACGGCTATCTGACCGCCGAGGACGACAAGGGGCGGCGGCCGTTGCGCGTGGAGGAAATCGCGGCTGGCGAGGGCCTGGATGAGGATGTGGTGCGCGAGGCGCTGAATCTGGTGCAGCGCTTCGATCCGCCCGGGGTGGCGGCGCGCGATTTGCGCGAGTGTCTGTTGATTCAGCTCTTCCAGCTTTCCAGCGTGCAGATCCTGGCGATTGCGCTGGTGAGCGAGCACCTGCCCGAGCTGCAGAATCCGCGCCACTCCGAGCTGGCGCGCACCCTCAACGTGAGCGAGGAGGAGGTCGCCGGCGCACTGGCGGAAATCCGCAAGCTCAATCCCTTTCCCGGGCGGCGCTACAACCCCGCCAATGCCTGCCTGATCGAACCCGACGTGGCCTTCGCCAAGGGTCACAGCGAGCGCTGCCCGGTGTGCGGTACCGAAACCTGCCAGAACCGCTATCAGATCATCATGAACGACGATGGCCTGCCCAACCTGCGGCTCAACCACGAATACCGGGAGATGAAGTTCGGGCGCGATCAGCGGGAGACCGGCCGCTACATCAAGGAGCGCTACGCCAGCGCCATCCAGTTCCTGCGCAACCTGGAGCAGCGCAAGCAGACCATCGCCCGCGTCTGCCACACCATCGTCGAGCGCCAGGCGGATTTTCTGGATTTCGGCATGGACTTCCTGCGGCCGATGATGATCAAGGAAGTGGCCGAGGAAATCGGCGTGCATCCCTCCACCGTGAGCCGCGCCGTGGCCAACAAGTATGTCCATACCAACCAAGGAGTGTTCGAGCTGCGCTTCTTCTTCTCCGAAGCGGTGCAGGGCAGCCGCGGCGGCGAAACCTCGCTGGTCATCCTCAAGCGCCGGGTGAAAAGGATCATCGACGAGGAAGACCGCAAGCATCCGCTCACCGACGAGCGCGTGGCGATGCTGCTGGGCCAGCAGGGCATTGACGTTACCCGGCGCACCGTGGCCAAGTACCGCGAGGATCTGCGCATTCCCTCCACGCACCAGCGGCGGGAGCGATGAGCGCGCGCCCTGCGCGCCGGGCGCACCGTCCGCGTGCCGCTTCGCACTCGCTGCACCTCATCATCATCACCGGGCTGAGCGGCAGCGGCAAGCTGTCGGCGGTGAAGGTGTTCGAGGATTCCGGATACTACTGCGTGGATAACCTGCCGGTCGAGCTCCTGCCCTCCTTCGTCGATCTGGTGCGCCGGGCCACGGAGCTGCAGCGCGCCGCCGCCGTGGTGGATATCCGCGAACACCGGCTGGAAGCGCTGCCCGCCCTGCTGCAGGGGCTGCGGGATTCGCCCGTGCGGTTGACGCTGCTGTTTCTGGAAGCCAGCGATGAAGTCATCCTGCGGCGCTTTTCCGAAACCCGGCGTCCGCACCCGCTCGCCGATCATGGCCGCGGGCGGCGGGAGCGGCCCAAGGGGGAAAGCGAGCTGCGCCACGGCATCCAGGCCGAGCGCCGGGCCTTGGCCAAGATCCGCGCCAGCGCCGATCTAGTGGTGGACACCTCGCAATTCAATGTCCACGAGCTGCGCGCCTTCCTGCAGGAGCACGTGCTCGAGCGCGGGCTGGCGCCCAGCCTGCAGTTGACGCTCACCAGCTTCGGGTTTCGCAATGGGCTGCCCAGTGATGCCGATCTGGTGCTGGACGTGCGCTTCCTTCCCAATCCCAACTACGTGCCCGCCCTCCGCCTCCAGTCCGGCCGGGATCAGAAGGTGGGCGACTACATCCGTTCGTTCCCGCAAACCGGCGAATTCATTTCCCGTATCACCAGCCTGCTCGCCTACCTGATTCCCCACTACGTGAAGGAGGGTAAAAGCTACCTCAACATCGCGATCGGGTGTACCGGCGGCCGCCACCGCTCCGTATATATTGCCGAGGCACTGCGGCGCGAGCTGCGCAAGCTGGGCTACCACGCCACGCTGACGCACCGCGACCTGCGGCGCTAAAGGAACCCTGGGCCATGCGCCCCTTTTATCGCCTGATCGGTTACGTCGGTCGCTACTGGCTGCAGTTTGTGACGGCACTGGTGTTCATGGCCGTTGCAGGCGCGCTGGATGCTTCGGTGGCGCTGGTCCTGGCTCCCGTGGTGGACAAGCTGCTCAAGCCCGCCAGCGGCGGCGGACCCATTCTGCTGCTCAACGCCCGCCCGCCGCTGCTGCGCCACCCCATCTACCTCAATAGCTTCATGCCGCCTGGCTTTTCCCACAATCCTGCCTCGATTGTGGCGCTGGCGCTGGTTGTACTGGTCGTCGGCAAGGCCATCGGCGAGTACGCCGGCACCTACCTCATCAACGTGGTCGGCTACGGCGCCATTACCGATCTGCGCAACGCCGTGTATGCGAAACTGATCCGGCAGTCCACGGCATTTTTCTCCCGCCAGGCCACCGGCCGGATCATGTCCACGGTGGTGAACGATCTGGAGCGCATTCAGGTCGCCGCCTCCGGCTCGCTCGCCGACAGCGTGCAGCAGACCTTCACCTTTGTCTTCTTCGTGGCCGTGCTGCTGGTGCTCAACTGGAAGCTGACGCTGTACGCCGTCATCCTCACCCCGGCGGTCATCCTGCCCACCGCCTGGCTGGGCAAGTACGTGCGCCACACCGCCCGCCGCGGCCAGGATGAAATGGCCGATGTGCAGCACATTTTGCACGAAACCATCACCGGCAACCGCATCGTCAAGGCGTTCAGCATGGAGGCGCGCGAAATCGCCCGCTTCCGCGCCGCCACGCACCGGCTGCTGCGCTCCAACCTGCGTTTCATCCTGCAGCAGAGCATCGCCTCCCCGCTGATGGAAATCCTGGGCGCGGTGACCATCATCCTGTTCCTGCTTTACGCCCGCGGTGCGGTGGGCGCGGGCGTGATGACCACCGGCATGGTGGTGGCCTTTCTTTACGCCCTGATCAAGCTCTACGAGCCGCTGCGGCGCATGGCCGGCATCTACAACAATTTCCAGACGGCGGCGGGCTGCGCCCAGCGCGTGTTCGATTTCATGGACCTGCACGAGGAAATCCACGAGCGCCCGGGCGCCCGCCCGCTGGCGCCGTTCCGGACCTCGCTGCGCTTTGCCGGGGTGGCGTTTGCTTATCAGCCGGACGAGCCGCTGCTGCATGACCTCGATTTCGAGGTGCGGCGGGGCGAGGTGGTGGCGCTAGTTGGATCCAGCGGCGCCGGCAAAACCACGCTCATCAATCTCATTCCCCGCCTGTTCGACGTCACCGCCGGTCGGGTGCTGGTGGATGACGTGGACGTGCGCGACTGCACCCTGCGCTCGCTGCGCGACCATATCGCCTATGTCACCCAGGACACCATTCTGTTCAACGATACGGTGGCCAACAACATCGCTTACGGCAGCCCCTCCGCCAGCGCCGCCGCCATCCGCACCTCCGCCGCCGCGGCGTTGGCGGAGGACTTCATCGCCGCCATGCCGCAGGGCTACAACACCATGCTGGGCGAGCGCGGCGTGCGGCTCTCCGGCGGCCAGCGTCAGCGCATCGCCATCGCGCGCGCCATCCTCAAGAATTCGCCCATCCTGATTCTCGATGAAGCCACCAGCGCGCTCGACAACGAGAGCGAGATGCTGGTGCAGCGCGCCCTGGCCAACCTCATGCTGCATCGCACCGTGATCGTGATCGCCCACCGCCTCTCCACCGTGCGCAACGCCGACCGCATCATGGTCCTCGATGCAGGCGCCATCATCGAGGTCGGCAACCATGACGAGCTGCACGCCGCCTCCGGCCTCTACCGGCGGCTCTACGACCTTCAGTTCAGCGGCCTGGACGCCGCCGTCGCCGCCCCCGCGCCGCTCGACCCCGCCTGATGCCGCCGTGCCCCGCTCCTGTAAACTCGAAGCATGAGCGCGAAAGTTCTGGACGGGACGGCGACGGGTGCGGCCATACGGCGGGAAGTGGGCGAGCGGGTGCGCGCCTTGGGGGATCCGCCGCCCGGGCTGGCCGTCATTCTGGCGGGCGAAAACCCGGCCTCGGCCGTTTACGTGCGTTCCAAAATTCGTGCCTGCGCCGAGCTGGGGATTCATTCCGAGCAGATTCTGGCCCCGGCTGGTATTGCGACCGCTGAATTGCTGGCGCACGTCGCGGCACTCAACGCCCGCGACGATATCGATGGCATCCTGGTGCAGCTTCCCCTGCCCCCGCAGGTGGATGCGGCCGCGGTGCTGCTCGCAGTCAGTCCCGACAAAGATGTGGACGGGTTTCACCCGCTCAACCTTGGCAAGCTGATCAGCCGGCGCCCGGGACCGCGGCCCTGCACGCCCGCCGGCATTATGGAGTTGCTGCGCCGTCATCAGATCCAGATCGCAGGCCGGGAAGCGGTGGTGGTGGGCCGCAGCGACATCGTAGGCAAGCCGCTGGCGTTGTTGCTGCTCCACGCCCATGCCACCGTCACGCTCTGCCATTCCCGCACCCGCAACCTGGCCGCAGTGTGCCAGCGCGGCGAGCTGCTGTTCGCCGCCCTCGGGCGCGCTGCATTTCTGAACGAGCGTCACCTCCGCCGCGGCGCCGTGGTCGTGGATGTGGGCGTAAACACGCTCACGCGCGCCGCGGATGTAGAAACCTATTTTCCCGGCAGCGCCAAGCGGCGGGAGGAATTTGAGCGTCGTGGCCGCACCCTGATCGGCGACGTGGATCCGCGCGCCGCTTGCAGTCTGGCGTCGTATTACTCCCCCGTTCCCGGCGGCGTCGGCCCGTTGACCATCGCGATGCTGATGAGTAATACGGTGGCGCTCGCCGCCGCCCACCGCGGGCTGGTACTGGAGCCCGTCGCCTGAATCCGCCATGACGCGCATTGCCATTACCGGAGGGCTGTGCAGCGGCAAAACCACCCTGTCCGCGCTGCTGCGTGAGCGTGGCTGTCCCGTGGCGGACGCCGACCGGCTGGGCCGCGAGCTCTTGCAGACCCAGGCCAAAGCGGCACTGCTGGCGCGCTTCGGAACCGCAATTCTGGATGCCGTCGGCCACGTCGAACCAGCGTGTCTTGCCGACCGCGTATTTGCTCACGGCCAGGAGGCAGCGCTCGCCGATCTGAATCGCATCATGCATCCACTGATTCTGGCTGCTGCGGAGCAGCAACTGCAGTACTGGCAGACCGAAGGCGCGGATCTGGCTGGAGTGGAGGCGGCGCTGCTGATCGAGGAGAAGCTGCTCGCCGGCTTCGATTGCGTTGTGCTGGTGGTGGCGGAAGTGGAAACGCGCATCCAGCGCTTCCGCGAGCGCGGCGGCAGCCGCGAACAGGCTCTGGCGCGCATGGCGCGCCAGTTGCCGGACGAGCGCAAACAGGAGCAAGCTGATAGGGTGATGGACAATAATGGCTCTCCGGCCGCGCTCGTGCCCCAGGTCGAGCGCCTCCTCCGGGATCTCCGCAGCGGAGCGGGCGCATGAGGATCCATTTGCGCCCGGTTGTAGCTCTAGCGCTGATCCTGGCGGGCGGGTTTTTTATTTATGTTTCCACGCATGCAGGCCCCTTCTCCGGGCTGTTCCCGACCGGCCCGCGCGGCACTGGTCACAGGCTGGTGCTGGCCGAGGCGCCGCCGCAGTCCCAATTTGAACCGGACGAGCTCCGTAATATTGACATCTACCGCCGCGTCTCGCCTTCGGTGGTCAACGTCACCTCGCAGCTGATTCAATACAATCTGCTTTGGGGTCCGGTCCCGGAATCCGGCCAGGGTTCGGGCTTTTTCATTAACTCCAAAGGCTACATCCTGACCAACTATCATGTGATTCGCGGCGCCCGCAAGCTGACCGTCACCTGGACGCCGAAAAAAGACGATTCGCACCAATATCCGGCCACCGTCATTGGCACCGCTCCCGAGCTGGACCTGGCCGTGATCAAAATCGATCCCGACCGGTCAGTGCCGCCGGTGACACTGGGCGACAGCGGCAATCTGGAGGTGGGCCAGAGCGTGCTGGCGATCGGTAATCCCTACGGGCTGCCCGGCACCATGACCAGCGGCATTATCAGCTCCATGCGCACGGTGCGCGAGGGGCCGCAGGCCAATGGCGCGCCCGGCGCGGACATTGAAAATGCCATCCAGACCGATGCTCCTATTAACCCCGGCAACAGCGGCGGGCCGCTGCTGAACTCGCGGGGCGAGGTGATCGGTATTGACACCATGATCTATACCCAGACCGGTTCGAACATCGGCATCGGGTTCGCCATTCCCATCAACAGCGTTAAGGCGGTGCTGCAGCAGCTGATCACCACCGGGCACGTGCAGACGGTTTCGTTGGGCCTGCTGACGTTCGCGCTCTCGCCCAGCGTGGCCCAGCAGTTGGGTCTGAACGTCACCCACGGCCTGCTGGTGCTGCAGGTGCGCCCCGGCGGGCTGGCGGCGCAGGCGGGGCTGAAGGCAGGTACCCAGCCCGGCTACATTGGCAACACGCCGGTGCATTTTGGCGGCGATATTATTCTGGCCGCCAACGGCGAGCCGCTGCAGGACCAGGGACAGTTGGGCAACATCCTGTTGCTGCAAAAGCCGGGCAGCACGGTGACCCTCAGCGTGGAACGCAACGGCCATGTCGCCAAGATACCCATCCGGCTGGGCACGGAGATGTAAGCTCAGGTGACCGCGATCTGCGGCAGCAGGCGGTCGAGATCTTCGCGCCGCACGCGGGCGCATTCCTTGGTGAGCACATTGGCGCCGCCGCAGGCCGCGGCCAGGCGCAGCATTTCCTCCGGCCTCAGCCCGCGCGCCAGCGCCGCGGCCAGTCCCGCGACGGCCGCATCGCCCGAGCCCACCGAATTCACCCGCTCCAGCTCGGGCATGCGCGCGTGCCAGAGCCGCCCCTGCGCCAGCGCATACAGGCCCGCAGCGCCATTCGAGATCACCGGCATGGCGATGCCGGCTTCGGCCAGGCGCCTCAGCCCGCGCCGCAGGGCGAACTCATCGCCCAGGCTTTCCTGCAGCACCCATTCGGCTTCGCGCCGGTTGGGCTTCACCACCGCCGGCGCCGGATGCGGCCGCGCCTCCAGCAGGGCGCGCAGCCAGCGGCGGCTGGTATCCACGATCACCGGACAGTGGCCGCCGCAATCGGCCAGCAGACGTACGTAGATGTCGTCCGGGCAGCCCGGCGGTACGCTCCCGCTCAGCACCACCACCTGCGCCCGCGGCGCCGTTGCGCGCAACTCGGCGCGCAGCGCCTCGATTTCGGCCAGGCTCACCGCGCCGCCGGGCTCGACCACTTCGGTCTCGCTGCCATCCTCTTCAACCAGCACGAACGCCGTGCGCGTCATCGGCGCGATGCGCACCGGGCGCGCCTGAATGCCTTCGCGCGCCACGTTCTCCAGGATGTAATCGCCGGTGTAGCCGCCGAAGAAACCTATCAGCTCGACCTCTTCGCCGAGCACCCGCAATACGCCCGCCACATTAATGCCCTTGCCGCCCGCCGACGACACCACCTCCTGCACTTCCAAATGTTCACCGCGCCGCAGCCGCGCCAGGCGCAAATACTTGTCCACCGCCGGGTTCAGGGTCACCGTGCAGATCATCGCGTCTATAATAAATCCAGCCGCGATGCCTGACCCGCCGCAATCCGCCACCACGCAGTCGTTGCCCGGCGTCCAACACCTGGTCGCCGTCGGCAGCGGCAAGGGCGGCGTGGGGAAGACCACGGTGGCCGTGAACTTGGCGGTGGCGCTGGCGGAACTCGGCCAGACCGTAGGCCTGCTCGATGCCGACGTTTACGGGCCCAATGTGCCGCTGATGATGGGAAAGAACGAGATGCCGCGCGTCCTCGGGGGCAACCAGATTCAGCCGTTGGCTAATTTCGGCGTGAAGTTCATGTCCATGGGATTGCTCAACCCGGGCGACAAGCCGGTGATCTGGCGCGGCCCCATGCTGCACAGCGCGATGCAGCAGTTTTTGCGCCAGGTGCAGTGGGGCGACCTGGACTATTTGCTGATTGACCTCCCGCCGGGCACCGGCGACATTGTCCTCAGCCTGGCGCAAAGCGTGCCGCTGAGCGGCGCCATCGTGGTCACCACGCCCTCGGACGTATCCTTGCAGGACGGGCGCAAGGCGCTGAACATGTTCCAGCAACTGCGCATCCAGGTGCTGGGCGTGATTGAAAACATGAGCTACTTTACGTGCCCGTACTGCCAGACGGGCGTGGATATCTTCAGCCATGGCGGTGGCGAACGCACCGCCGAGAAATTTGGCGTGCCGTTTCTGGGCGCCCTGCCGCTGTTGCCGCAGGTGCGCGAGGGCGGCGACCACGGCCGGCCCATTGCCGTCGAAGGCGCTGCCAGCCCGGCGGCGCAGCCGTTTTATGATGTGGCGCGGCGCGCGCTGGCGGCCATAAACGAGTTGAGCGGCGGCGGGGATGTGCTGCACGTCCGCGCCTGAGCTGGATGCCATGGAAGAACGAGAATTTTTCAACGAAGCGAACGAGGCGAAAAAGGCGCGGCTGATCTGCCCGCACTGCGGCACCGAGGCCGAGTACGCGGTCACCTGGGTGGTGCGCCGCAAAAAGCCGGCCCCGCCGCCGCGCGCGGATTCGCTGGACCGCGCCAAATTCGCCAAGCTCAACAGCTACATGGTGCGCCGCGACGACACGCTGGCCTGCTCGAATCCGCGCTGCCGCAAGGCGTTCGAGATCACGGGCCTACAGTCGGTGGTGTCGCTGTAATTGATCGCGGGCACGCGCCACTGGGGGCCCCTTCGCCCCGGCTCCGCTATCGCCATGCCCCGGCCACCAGGCGTCCGCCCGCCCAGATCAGCAGAAATCCGAAGAACACGTTGACGGCGAAGTTGCCCGCGGCCAACAGCACGTCGCCGCGCAGCGCCATGCGCAGCGTTTCCAATTGCCAGGTGGAAAAGGTGGTCAGGGTTCCCACGAATCCAACCGCCAACACCACGCGCATTTCGTTGCTCATCCAGCGTGCGTGCTCGGCCAGCGCCAGGGTAAGGCCAAGCAGAAAACAGCCAGCAAGATTTGCCGCCAAAGTTCCATACGGGAATGTTGGCGCCCACTTTCCGAAAAGCCGGTCCAATCCCCAGCGGCTCAGAGCGCCGAAGGCGCCCGCGACCGCGATGCCGAGCCAGAGCATGCACCCTCCCCCCAGGAGCTGCGAGTAGGAGTCATCTGCCCCTGGGAGGGCTGTTTGCAGTAGGCGAACTCCAACGCCTGTACCGCGTTGCGGCTGGTTCAGTATTGCCGGGCCTGTCGTCGAGTGTCAACCGCAGTGTTAGAGCAAAACCAGCACCGCGGTAGGCCGGCGGAACATACCGCTTGCGGCTTTGACCACAGGAAAAGCCGCACGCACGCCGATCAAAGCGGTGTACACCTACGCTGGTTTTGCTCTAGCATCGAGGCACAGCTCCGCTTGCGATGCCCGCATCCCCGCAATCCCCATCCTCATCGCGTGGCGAACGCCGCGATTGGCTCAACCGTGATGTCATCGGCATGGCCGTGGCCAGCTTTTTATCCGATGCCGGACACGAGATGGTCACCGTCATGCTGCCGGGCTTCCTGCACGCGATCGGGCTCGCGGCGGGCGATCTGGGCTGGATCGAAGGTACGGCCGATGCCGCCTCGAGCTTTATCAAGCTGGGCGCGGGCTGGCTCTCGGATCGCGCCGGCCAGAGAAAAAGCCTGGTCGCGGGCGGCTATGCGCTGACCGCGGCCGCCTTGGCGGTCATCGCCGCGGCCGTGAGCTGGCCGCTGGTACTGGCGGGCCGGACGCTGGCCTGGATGGGCCGCGGGGCCAAAGGACCAGCCCGCGATGCGCTCCTGGCG
>JBOGKM010000114.1:0-1163 GCA_050747745.1 Terriglobales bacterium | reverse complement strand
CTGGAGGCGCGGGCGGGGCGGCTGGCCGGGTTCCTGGCGGGGCTGGGGGTGGGCCGGGAGTCGGTGGTGGGGTTGTGCCTGCCGCGGGGTACCGCGATGGTGACCGCGGTGGTGGCGGTGTGGAAGGCCGGGGCTGCTTACCTGCCGGTTGACCCGGACCTGCCCGCTGACCGGGTCGCGTTCATGCTGGCTGATGCGGGGGCGGTGTGCGTGCTGACCGTCGCGGCGGCGGCCGGGGTGCTGCCCGGCGGCGATGACCGGGCCGGGGCGGTGCGGCTGGTGCTGGATGACCCGCGGGTCGCCGCGGCGGTGGCGGCGATGCCGTCGGGTCCGGGGGCGGCGGTGCTGGGGGGGCAGCTGGCGTATGTGATCTATACGTCGGGGTCGACCGGGACGCCGAAGGGGGTGGCGGTGACCCACGGCGGGCTGGCTAATACCGCGGGGGTGTTCGCCCCGGTGTTCGGGGTGGCGCCGGGGGTGGCGGTGCTGCAGTTCACGTCGTTCAGCTTCGACGCGTCGGTGCTGGATGTGGCGGTGGCGTTGACGTCGGGGGCGTGCCTGGTGGTGGCCTCGGCGGCGCAGCGGGCTGATGCGGGTTTGCTGCGGGAGCTGGTGGCCGCGGCCGGGGTGCGGGCCGCCAGCGTGGTGCCGAGCTTGCTGCAGGTGCTGGCGCCGGCCGACCTGGAGCCGGTGCGGCGGCTGCTGGCCGGGGGTGAGGCGATCTCGGCGGGACTGGCGCGGGTGTGGGCGGCGGGGCGGGTGCTGGTGCATCCGTACGGGCCGACCGAGACCGGGGTGATGGTGGCGTGCGGGGTGGTGGATGCGGGGCAGGTGACAGACGGGTCGGCGGTGCCGTTCGGGCGCCCGGCCGGCAATACCCGGGTGTTCGTGCTGGATGAGTGGCTGGGCCCGGTGCCGGCGGGGGTGGCGGGGGAGTTGTATGTGGCGGGGGCGCAGCTGGCGCGGGGGTATGCGGGGCGGGCGGGCCTGACGGCGCAGCGGTTTGTGGCTGATCCGTTTGACCGGGCGGGGGGCGGGGGGCGGCTGTACCGGACCGGGGATGTGGTGCGGTGGACGGCTGACGGGGTGCTGGTGTTCGCCGGGCGGGCGGACGGGCAGGTGAAGATCCGCGGGTTCCGGGTCGAGCCGGGCGAGGTCGAGGC
>JBOGKM010000113.1:0-2205 GCA_050747745.1 Terriglobales bacterium | reverse complement strand
TGACCTGCCCCCTTTTTCCGTACAACTGAGAGTACTACGCCACGGTTGAGGAAACGCGGTCTTGGGTTTGCGTTCCCAGGGGAAAAGAAATCGTCGTCGGGCGGTGGGAAAGTGGAAAACCCGGAGGGTTTTCCAAGGCGGCACAGTCGCCGTCTTTTCCACCGCCGCTGCTCCGATGCTGCGCCGCGAACTCGGCTGGCGTCAGATACCCCAGGCTACTGTGCGGGCGCACTTCGTTGTAGTCCTGGAGGAAGCGCGGCGCCTTGGCCCGCGCGTCAAACAGGTTCGGGAAGACCGTCGTGTTCAGGTACTCGTCCCGCACCTTCCCATTGAAGCTTTCGGCCCGCCCGTTCTGGGTTGGCTTGCCCGGCGGGATGTAGAGCAACTCCACCCGGTTCTGGATCGCCCATGCCAAAAAATGCCGGCTGGTCAGTTCGGGCCCGTTATCACAGCGGATGTATTGCGGCATTCCGCGCTCGGCCGCGATGGCATCGAGCACGCGCGTAACCCGCCGGCTGGGAAAGCTGGTGTCTACTTCCAGTGCCAACCCCTCGCGCGTGCAGGCGTCCCCCACAATCAACCACCGCAGCGTGCGTCCACACTCGGTGCAGTCATGCACGAAATCCAGCGCCCACTCCTGGTTGGGCGCGGTCCGTGCCACCAGCGGCTGCCCCTGGCGCACGCAATGCTTCCGTTTTCTGCGGCGAATCATCAACCCGCATTCCCGGTATACCCGGTGCAGCCGCTTGTGGTTCACCCGCGTCCCGTCTCGCTGCAGCATGACGTGCAGTCTCCGGTACCCGAACCGCGGTCGCTCGCGCGCCAGCTGCACCAGCCGGCTGCGCAGCGGTTCGTCGTTCCGCCGGCCCTGGTATCGGAACGTCCCTACCGCCGCCAGCAGCAGGCCGCAGGCCCGCCGCTGGCTGAAGGCATACTCGCTTTGCATCTGCTCGATAGCTGCCTTCCCGGCTACGAGCTCCATCCGTTTTTTCTTATCACCGATTGCAGCGCTTCCTTGTCCAGGCTCAAGTCCGCCACCAGCTTCCGCAGCTTCGTGTTCTCATCCCGCAACTGCTTCGCCTCCTGCGCCTGGCTCACGTCCATGCCGCCGTACTTCGCCTTCCATTGGTACAGGGTTGGCGCCGCAACCCCCACCTCTCGTGCCACCTCTGCCGCCGGCCGGCCCGCTTCCATCTGCTTCAGCGCAGCGATCATCTGCGCCCCCGTGTGTCTGCTCCTCGACATCCCTGCCTCCTTCACGCTGAATTCTACTCAGCTGTGTGCGGATTTCGGGGGGCAGGTCAATCGGGGCACAGAGGGCAAGATCTGGTGCAGGCCGGCCAACGGACTCCATGGGTTCCAACAGGCAGCCGGTGTCGATAATGTGGGCTAGGTCCGTGACCCGATCGAGCGGCGCCTCGCACCGTGGGTTCAGAAATACCTGCGTCCATTCCGAAAAATCGGCAAGGTGGTAGTGACGATGACCGTCGCCCGCCCGGCGCGTTCGGCGATCACCTGGAGCAGAAACTCGGCTCCGGTGTCGGCCAGTGGCTGAGTCGCACCGAGCGCTGACGGCCCGCCAGCCTTGACAGCCGCGCCGCCGACCTATGCGCAAAGCTCAGCCAGTCCCCTGTTTGCGTGACGCCTTCTGTCGGTCGGGAATGGCCTCCGGCTTCCGCCGCAGCGGAGTAAACTAACGTCATGGCACAGGCGCACATGCTTGATGGATTCGATATCAGTTTCGAGCGCGAAGCCGACGGACGCTGGATCGCCGAGGCCGCCGGACTACCCGGCGCGCTTGCCTACGGCGATTCTCAGCAAGAAGCAGAACTGCGCGTCCGCGAGCTTGCGCTTCGGATACTGGCCGACCGGATCGCCCACCGCGAGGCGGTTCCTGAGTTCGTGGAACGCCTTTTCCGGGCCTCATGAGCGATTGGCCGGCGGCAAAGGCCCGACGGGTGCGGGCGGCGCTCATCCGCATCGGCTGGCACGAGAAACGTCAATCCGGCTCGCACGTCGTTCTCGCACGCCCCGGTTTTCCCGATTTCGTATTCGCATTCCACGAACGCGAAGAGTTGGGGCCTCGCATGCTCGCCAAAATCTCCAAAGCCACCGGCCTAAGGCCGGAGGATTTGTGAGGGACCGCCGCGCTGCCTGACATCGGCAGCATCGGAACTATGCGCACAGCCCGGCCAGCTCGCTAAG
>JBOGKM010000112.1:0-1533 GCA_050747745.1 Terriglobales bacterium | reverse complement strand
CTAGGAGTCTGCGCGGCAGAACAGAACGCAACCCGCGAACCGGAGGATCCCGGGTGGACCGAAGGGCGTGAGGAACCGACTGGTACTGGAGTGCGAATGGGAAACGCGGTGGGGGCCAGAAAGTTATGTTTGGATGGTGTAGGGGCGCGAAAGAGGAGCGGATTTAAGCCGGCTCAAGCTGTTGTAGGCGCTTGAGGTTGACGGCCAGGCAGACCAAGCTCCACTCGGCGCGCGCCTTGCCGTGTCCACGCAGGCTGAAGCGGCGAAAGCCCACGATGTTTTTCACCCATCCAATGACGGGTTCAACGATGGCCTTGCGCCGGCGGTAACGGGCGCGGCCGAGACCGGTGCTGAGCCGGGCGGCCATGCGCTGGGTCGCTGCCCCTGTCGCGCTGGCGGCGCCAACGGCCTGGTCCTCGCGCCCGAGCGAAATGTAGGCCGTAATGCCGCGCGTCTCCAATGACTCGAAACTGGCCTCGCAGCGATAGCCGCCATCAGCCAGCACCTCCGTCGGTTTCGCTTCCAGGCTCTCGCGCGCCTGATCAATCAACGGCAGCAATTCACCGGCGTCAGCGGCGCACTGGGTCAACGACGCGGCCACGATCAACTGCGTTCCCTCGGCTACGGCCACCTGCGCGTTGTAACACTGGTCGAACCCTTGCGCCGTTTTCATGATGCGGCTATCCGGATCGGTAAAATTGTCCTGAGCGCCATCCGGCGGCACGCCAAAATCGCGCGCGAATGGCTTAGGGCCGCGCCCCTTGCGGCCATCTCCCGGCTTTCGGCCCCGCGCTCGGTCCGCTTCCGCCTGGCGCGCCTCCAGACGCGCCTTGGCGGCGGCGATCTTGGCCAGTCGTTGTTCACGCCGTTGCAACTCGGCCGGCAGCTCATCGCCCCGTCGTTCCGCCCCGTGCTCGGCGTCCTCGGCTTGATCGATGACCTGGGCCCGCTCGGTCAACGACTTGATCTCAGCGCGCAATCTCTCCTCTTGCTGGCGCATGCGCCCATAGCTCATGGCCTTATGCTTGCTGGCGTTGGCCTTTACCTTGGTGCCATCAATGACCAAGCTGCCCAGCCGCAATACCCCCGCCTCGCGCGCGATCCGCACCACTTGCACAAACAGCCCCTGGAACGCTTCCAGATGCTGCTGCCGGAAATCGGCGATCGTTCTGTGCGCGGGAAAGTTTCCCGCTCCCAGCACCCGGTACGCCACGTCCTCTTCCATCTTCCGCGCGATCCGCCGGGATGAGAACGTCCCCGATGCGTAGGCGTACAACAGCACGGTGAGCATCATCTGCGGATCAAAGGGCGAATTACGCCGGCCGTCTCCTTCGTACGCCGTGTAAAGTGCCTCCAGATCCAGGGCTGCCACCGTGTCGGCAATGAAAAACGCCAAGTGGCCTTCCGGCAGCCAATCCCGCGGCGACGGCGGAAAAAGCAGGCTCTGATCCCCGGCGCATGGCCGAAATCGCGTAGGCATGCATTCTCCTACGTTTCACCGCGCCGAAAGTTTCTGCCGCGCAGACTCCTAGC
>JBOGKM010000111.1:0-22408 GCA_050747745.1 Terriglobales bacterium | reverse complement strand
CGCCAGGCCGCTCCGCGCTCGACCGCGCCGCGCCGCGCCCAGCCCCGCCGCGCCGCGCCTCGCCCGGCCACGCCTCATGTGGCGCGGCCCTCGGGGCCGGGTGGCGGCTGGCAGGCCTTCCGCCCGCAGGCGTTCTCCTCGCCCTCGCCGGAGTCGCGTGCTTTCGAGCCGCGCGAGAATCCTCCGCGCGGGGCCGAGCGTCCGCAACTGCAGGTCGGCCATCCCATCGTCAGCATGCCCCGCTATGGCGCTCCCTACCGCGCGCCGCAGTACCGCGCGCCGCAGTATCGCGCACGCGCCTACCGCGCGCCGGCTTACCACGCGCCGGCCTCGCATCCGCATGTGAGCGTGAGCCACCGCGGCGGCGGCCGTTCGCACCCGGGCTAACGGAGCTCACTCGCCGCCGTCTGCCTTTTGGGCCGCGATTGTTGCCGCCTTTTTGGCAGCGGCGCGGTAGAGAGGCGGAGCATTCGGCACGGCGGCGGCGTGTTTGTAATCCTGCTCGGCGAGTTTCCACTGCGAGTACAGGGCGGCAATCGCCCCCAGGTCATACCAGACCTGCGCCCGTGGTGCATGTTCGTACCCGGGTGCGCCCGCCTGTGCCCGCGCCAGCACCCCTTGCAGCGCGGTCCGCGCCTTGCCGTGCTCACCCGCTGCCTCCCACGCCTCGCCGCTTTCCACCGCGAACAGCACGTTGCGGGGGTAGCGCTGCGCCAGGCCGGCTAACAGCTTCGCCGCGTTCTGGTTCCAGCCCTCGCGCCGGTCGAGCACCGCCAGCAGCACCTGCGCGTCGGTCTGCGCGTGCCCGCCGTGTTCGGCGACATGAGTGATCTGCTCGATGCCCAGTTTTTTGTTGCCGCGATAGCCAACCAGGCTAGTAAAAATCTTCACCGTCAACGGCAGGCTGCCGGCCACGTAGTTCTGGACGCCGATGATGAGCAGCGGGTCCGGCCACTGGGGCCGCAGCCGGTGCGCGATTTCGGCTTCGCGGCGCGCGTTTTTGGCGTAGCCAAGTGCGTCCCAATAGGATTTCTTCACCGAAAACGCCAAGTTGGCTCTCAATCCCCACGCCACCGCCAGGTCGTAGTGCGCCTGCGCGTCGTTGGCATCTTTGCCGACCGCAGCCTGGGCCGCGTTCATGGCTTTGCCGATCGCATTCAGGATGGCAGCTACCTCCGCTGGATCAGGCTGCTTCAGTTTGCGCTGTAGGAAGGCGTCACTTTTGCCGTACAACGTACTTTCCAGCGCGCCCATGCGATACATTTCCTGGTATAGCAGCGCTTGCGCCAGGTGGTTCCAGGCGCCAGCGGCATGCGGCCGGGCCGCGGCAACCTGCCGGAATTCCGCGATCGCCTGCGGATATTCGAGATTGTAAAAATGATTGAGCGCGTCGGCCTTGATCGCCTGCAGGTGCTGCGGCGCCGCGATCGCTGCCGCGGCTAGTGCCCAGCCCAGCACCGCCAGCGCTGCGTTTCTGCCCCACCGCCCCATGCCTTCACTTTAGACTCCCGTGAGGCTGGACTTCTAGTCGCGCGTGGCTTCCAGCTCTGGCTCCTGCGCTTCCGCGGCCGGCTCGCGTTCGATCCGCATGGCGTAGAACGAGCGCCAGACGTAGATCAGGGCGATGATCAGAAACAGCGCTGCCAGCCAGCGTCCGGTTGCCACGCCATCGCGTGCGGTGATCGATACGGCCAGCTCCACCGCCAGCAGCCCGAACAGCGTGGTGAATTTGATGATCGGGTTCAGCGCTACCGAAGATGTGTCCTTGAACGGGTCGCCCACCGTGTCACCCACCACGGTGGCGGCATGCAGTTCCGTGCCCTTCTGCTTCAGTTCGGTCTCCACGATCTTTTTGGCGTTATCCCATGCGCCGCCGGCATTAGCCATGAAGATGGCCTGGTACAGTCCGAAAAACGCAATCGAGATGAGATAGCCGATAAACAGGAACGGTTCGGCAAAGGCAAACGCCAGGGCAGCGAAAAACACGGTGATAAAAATATTCACCATGCCTTTCTGGGCGTAGTTGGTGCAGATCTCGACCACCTTTTTACTGTCGCTCATCGAGGCCTTGGCCGCCCCGTCCAGCCGTATGTTGGCCTTGATGAACTCGACCGCGCGATAGGCGCCGGTGGTCACCGCCTGCGTGGCGGCGCCAGTAAACCAGAACACCACCGCGCCGCCGGCCAGCAATCCTAGGAGGAAGGGCGGATAGAGAATCGAAAGCTTGTCCAGGTTCACAGTCAGGCCACGCGTCAGCGCCATCACAATGGAAAAGATCAGCGTGGTCACGCCTACCACCGCGGTGCCGATCAACACCGGCTTGGCGGTCGCCTTAAAGGTGTTGCCAGCCCCGTCGTTTTCCTCCAGGTTCATCTTGGCGCGCTCGAAGTCCGGCGTGAAGCCGTGCTCGGCTTGCAGCTCGCGATCAATGTCGGGAATTTGTTCGATCAGCGATAGCTCGTAGACCGACTGGGCGTTGTCGGCCACCGGTCCGTACGAATCCACCGCAATAGTGACCGGTCCCATACTCAAAAATCCGAACGCCACCAGACCAAAGGCAAACACCGCCGGCGCTTCCATTAGTCCCTTGGCCGACAGTCCGCCGGTCGAGACCCAGTATCCCAACCCCATCAGCCCCAGCACGATGAAGCCCAGCCAGAAGGCGCTGAAGCTGCCTGCCACGATGCCGGAAAGGATGTTGAGCGAACTGCCCCCCTCCTCCGATGACGTCACTACCTCGCGCACGTGTCGCGATTCGGTCGAGGTGAAAACCTTCACCACCTCCGGGATCACCGCCCCCGCCAGCGTGCCGCAACTGACCACGGTAGCCAGCTCCCACCACAGATTATGGTTTCCGGCGATGACCGGGACCAGCCAATAAGACATCAGATAGCTGGCGATGATGGAAGCCGCCGCGCTCACCCACACCAACGAAGTCAGCGGTTTTTCAAAGTGGAAGCGCTCGGAATGGAGATACTTGGATTTGGAAATTGCCTGGTTAATAAAGTAGGCGATGCCGGCTGCCAGCAACATCGCCGCACCCAGCGAGAACACCCATACCAGCAATTGCACCTGCACCAGCGTGCTTTTCACCGCCAGGACGATAAAGGTAATCAGAGCCACCGCGGTCACGCCATAGGTCTCAAATCCATCCGCCGATGGTCCGACCGAATCGCCCGCGTTGTCGCCGGCGCAGTCGGCAATCACGCCCGGGTTGCGCGCGTCGTCTTCCTTGACGTTGAACACGATTTTCATCATGTCCGCGCCGATATCGGCGATCTTGGTAAAGATACCGCCCGCCACGCGCAATACCGCTGCCCCCAGCGACTCGCCGATGGCAAAGCCGATAAAACACGGCCCGGCGTAACTGCCCGGGATAAACATCAGAATGCACAGCATGATCGCCAGCTCGAGCGAGATCAGCACCATGCCGATGCTCATGCCCGCGCTCAGCGGAATCGAGTACACCGGATAGGGTTTGCCGCTGAGGCTGGCGAAGGCGGTGCGGCTGTTCGCGAACGTGTTCACCCGGATGCCGTACCAGGCCACGGCGTAGCTGCCCAAAATTCCCAGCAGGCTAAAGGCGAAAATGGTGGCCACCTTCGCCGCGCCCATGTGGTCGAAATAGCCAAAATAAATCAGGATCACCACCGCGATCAGCGCTTCCAGCGCCGCCAGGAATTTACCCTGCGTGATCAGATAGGTCTTGCAGGTTTCCCAGATCAGCTCCGACACCTCCCGCATGGACCGATGCACCGGCAGATCCCGCAGCCGCGCATAAGTGAAAAAGCCAAACAACAGGCCCAGGATGCAGATCAGCAGACTCCAGCCCAGGATGGTGGTCCCACTGACGTCGAGAAACACCCCTTGGTGAAAGTTAGGCACCAGCAGTTGCGCGTCCCCGGCCGCGGGCGCTTGGCTCCATGCGGGCAGCACGCTGAGCGCGCCCCAGGCCAGAACGGCGAGCGCGGCAACACTTTTGTGGCGTGAAATGGGTAGACGAAACCGGCTGTAAGTCAGAGTGGAACTCCTCCGAATGGGGAACGCACGGCGAGTACACCGCGCGAGTTAAACCATACCGCACCCGTTGCCCCGGTGCAACCAGATGGCCCCGGTCGGTCTGTGGCTTCGCGCCGGCGGCCGCGCCGCCGCTGATTTTGCTCTACAATCAAGATGCCCCCTGGCTGCTCAAGCTGTTTTCCCCTATGTTTGAAACGCTTTCGGATAAGTTGCAGCGTGTCTTCAAGACGTTGCGCGGCGAGGGCCGCCTGAACGAGGCCAATATCGCCGAGCCTTTGGCTGAGATCCGCCTCGCGTTGCTGGAGGCCGACGTCAGCCAACAGGTGGCCGAGGCCATGATGGCCGCGATTCGCGAACGCGCCCTCGGCCAGGAAGTAATGACTTCGCTGTCGCCGGCCGAGCACGTGGTCAAAATTCTGCGCGACGAACTCCTGGACGTGTTGGGCGGAGAAGCCAAGCTCAACCTGAAGACCAATCACCCTCCTGCCGTGGTGCTGATGGCAGGTCTTCAAGGTTCTGGCAAGACCACCTCCAGCGCCAAGCTGGCACGTTTTCTTCGCCAGGCCGGCCACCGCCCGCTGCTGGTCTCGGTGGACGTGTACCGCCCGGCCGCGCGCGAGCAACTGGCCTTGCTCGCCGAACAGTTGCCCGCGCCTCTCTACTCCGGCGCCGGCGTGGTTCCCGACGGTGCCGAGCCCGCCAGCCGCGAGCGCGCCACGGAATGGGTGTTGGAGTTGGCGCGCGCCGCGCGCCGCGAGGCCGTCCGCCAGGGCTGTGACGTGCTCATCGTGGACACCGCCGGGCGCCTGCACATTGATGAAGGCTTGATGGGGGAAATGCGTCAGCTCAAATCCCTGCTCAACCCGCAGGAGATCCTTTTCGTGGCGGATGCTATGACCGGCCAGGATGCAGTGCGCTCGGCCCATGCGTTTCACCAGCTGTTGGCCCTGACCGGCATCATCCTTACCAAAATGGACGGCGACAGCCGCGGCGGCGCCGCCTTGTCGATTCGCCGCATCACCGGCCAGCCCATCAAATTCATGGGCACCAGCGAGCGCCTGGATGGACTCGAAGTTTTTCATCCTGACCGCATTGCCAGCCGCATCCTCGGCATGGGAGATATCCTCAGCCTGATCGAGCGGGCGGAGCAGACCGTGGATCGCCGCCAGGCGATGGAGCTGGAAAAGCGCATGCGCACCGACAGCTTCACCCTCGCCGATTTCCGCGATCAGCTCAAACAGGTGCGCAAGCTGGGATCCATGGAAAGCCTGATCAAAATGCTGCCGCGCGTGGGGCCATTCCAGCAACTGCATCGCGCCTCCAGCCAGGTGGACGAATCCCAGATCGCCCGCGTGGAGGCCATCATCAATTCCATGACCCAGCAGGAACGGCTGCACCATCAGGTGCTCAACGGCAGCCGCCGCAAGCGCATCGCCCGCGGCAGCGGCTGTAGCGTGCAGGATGTCAACCAAGTGCTCAAGCAGTACGTGCAAATGCGCAAAATGTTCAAGTCGGTTTCCGCGTCCTCGTTTCTCACTAAGAAACTGATGGGCGCCAATCTTCCCAACCTTCCCGATTCCCCGGAGTAATATCCGCGACAGGAGATACCACCGTGCTTGTGATTCGCCTCGCCCGCCAGGGCACCAAGAAAAAGCCGTTCTACCGCGTGCTGTTGCTGGAAAAAAGTTCCGCCCGCAATGGCCGTTCGCTCGAAATCCTGGGTACCTACAACCCCGTGCCCAATCCCGCGCAGATGGATCTAAACCTGGATCGCATTGCCTACTGGCGTTCCCACGGCGCCCAGGTGTCCTCCACCGTCGCCAACCTGCTGCGCCGCACCCAGGAACGCGCGGGCGCGGCGCCGGCCGCCTGAGGACCCGGGTATGGAAGCTTTGCTGAACTATCTCGTTCGCGGCCTGGTGCAGCACCCCGAGCAGGTGCGCATCACGGCGCTACCCCGGCGTTCGGGCGTGGGAGAACACGGCGCGCCCAATTGGGAGCTGCACATTGCCCCTGACGATTTTCCCCGCGTGGTCGGCCGCGGCGGGCGCACCGCCCGCGCCCTGCGCGCGCTGCTGGAAGGCAGCTACCGCGCCATGGGCGGCACCGGCTACGAACGGCCCGGGCTCAACATCATGGACCCGGAAGATGACGGACGCCCCGTCTGATAGCGCCGCGGATTGGATCACGCTGGCGCTGGTCGTCAAAACCCAGGGCCGGCGCGGCGACTTGGCGGTCGAGCTGCTGTCAGATATTCCGGATCGCTTCGCCCAGCTCCGCCAGCTTTGGCTGCGGAACCGCTCCGGTCAGCTCCAGCCGTTTACTCTGGAGCGCACTTGGCCGCATAAACAGTGGCTGGTGCTGGTGCTGGCCGAGATTCACGACCTCACTGCCGCGCGCCCCTGGGTCGGCGCGCAGGTGCAACTGCCGCGCTGCCTGCGCGCACCGGCGCCGGAGGGCCGCTATCACGTCGCCGATCTGTTGGGCTGCCGCGTTTTCGATCAGGAGCGTCTGCTCGGCCGGCTGGCCGCCATCGAACCCATCGCCGGCGCCGCCGATCTGCTTCACATCCAATCGCCCCAAGGCCACGAGCTGCTGATTCCGTTCGTGGCCGGCTATCTGACCGCAGTCGATCTGGGTGCCTCCGAGATCCGCATGCGCCTGCCCGACGGGCTGCTGGAAATCAACCGCGATGAGGTTTGATCTGCTCACCATTTTTCCCGATTTTTTCACCGGTCCGCTGGACTACGGCGTGGTGGCGCGCGCCCGTGCCGCCGGCCGGCTCGAAATCGCGGTGCACAACCTGCGTGATTGGGCGCCGCCGCCCCACCGCATCACCGACGACCGCCCCTTCGGCGGTGGCGAAGGCATGGTGATGAAACCGGAACCCATTTTTGGCTGCCTGCACTCGCTGCTGGGACGCACACCCGGTCCCGCGCCTGCTGGCGCCGCCGAGCATGTGATTCTGCTTTCCGCTCAGGGGAGGCTCTTTCTCCAGGCCGATGCCCGCCGTTACGCCGCCTGTCCGCGCTTGATTTTGATCTGCGGGCGCTATGAGGGCGTGGACGAGCGCGTGGCCGCCCATATGGTCGACGAGGAACTCTGCCTCGGCGATTTCGTGCTCTCCGGCGGCGAGTTGGCCGCCGCCGCCGTGCTCGATGCCACCGCCCGCCTGTTGCCGGGCGTGCTCGGCGACGAGCAGTCGGCCATCAACGAGTCCTTTGCCGCGGCTGCGCCTCATCGCCTGGATTGCCCTCACTATACCCGCCCGGTCGAGTTCCACGGCTGGGAGGTTCCCGAGCTGCTGCGCCAGGGCAACCACGCCGCCATCGCGCGCTGGCGGCGCCAACAGGCGCTGGCGAAAACCCGCACGCTGCGCCCCGATCTGTACTCCCAGCTCGGATCGGACCGGTAAGTCTGTTAGACTATACAACTGCTACTCGGACATCCCGCCCACGGAGTATTGCCATGAGCTTGAAACCCGCCCTCCAGAAGTTTGTCGAAAAGCAGGCCGGAGCGGCCCTGCCCTCCTTTCATCCCGGCGACACCGTGCGCGTGCATGTAAAGATCAAAGAAGGCGACAAGGAGCGCATTCAGGCCTTCGAGGGAGTCTGCATCGCGCGTAACGACCGCGGCGCACGCCACTCGTTTACCGTGCGCAAGATCTCCTTCGGCCAGGGCGTGGAGCGCATTTTCCCCGTCAACGCACGCGTGATTGACAAGGTCGAAGTCGTGCGCGCTGGCCGCGTGCGCCGTGCCAAGCTTTACTACCTGCGCGGCCTGCGCGGCAAGGCGGCGCGCATCCGTGAAACCACTGCGGCCACCACTGCCAAGGCCTGAAGGCCATGCGCTGCACCGGCGCCTTCGAAAAGCAAGCCCGCGCCGAGGGGTTCTCGGTCGTTGCCGGCGTTGATGAAGTGGGCCGGGGAGCGCTTTTCGGCCCGGTGGTCGCCGCCGCCGTGGTGCTGAACCCCGAGGACCGCATCCGCGGCCTCAACGATTCCAAGCTCCTCGATCCCGCCGAACGCGCGTGCCTGTGCCGTCACATCCTCGCCCGCTCGCACGGCTACGCCATCGCCGCCTGCGATGCCGGCCTGATTGATGCCATCAATATTCTCCAGGCCTCGCGCCGTGCCATGCTGGCCGCCGTGGCTACGCTCACTCCGGTCCCCGGCTTGCTGCTGGTGGATGCGGTCCGGCTCGACTGGCCGGGCGCGCAGCGCGCGCTGATCCACGGCGACGCCCGCTCGATCTCGATCGCTGCCGCCTCGATCGTTGCCAAAGTCCACCGCGATGCCCTCATGGCGCGCTGGGATGCGGTTTTTCCTGCTTACCATCTCGCCAGCAACAAGGGCTATGGCACGCCGCCGCACCTGGCTGCCCTCGCCCGCTGCGGCCCCAGTCCGCTGCACCGGCTTTCCTACGCGCCAGTCGCCGAAGCGGCTCAGGCCTGCCGCATCCGCTGAAGCATCGCCTGAGACTCGGGCCGCTCGCGCCGCGAGTCCCAGATGCGCGGCTCGTCCGCAAACTACGACATCATGCCGCCGGTCTGTTCTGTAATCTTTTTCAACTCGCCCGATCCCGCGCCCCGATTGTCGCCGCCGAACACTCCAAAGCTGTGATCCACGGTCATGATCGCGAATGGCGTCGTGTCGCTCTCGTGATGGCTCGCACCGCGCTGCTCCCTTTCCTGAGGACGATGCCTCGCCGGATCTGGTTGCGAACGATGGCCGCGACGCGTGCGCGCGCATTTTTTTCTTGACACTCGCTGTCGCAAATTCTATACATTCACTTAACCTGCGTGAATTTGGTTCTGCGCAGATCTTGTTCGATTGGAGAATAGTTCATGGCTAAGGCTGCAAAAAAACCCGCCAAGAAGGCTGCAAAAAAGCCGGCGGCGAAAAAGAAGACCTCGAAGAAAAAGTAAGCACGTTCTTCGGGAATTGGGCGAAGGGGGGCGGCTACATCGCCCCCCTTCGTTGTTTTTTTTCCCGGTGCCGTTCTCGGCAACATGCCCCGCATTCTCGCCATAAACGCACAGGCTCGCTGCGGCGACATCATCCCCGAGCTGCGCCAGCATCTCGACGCAGGCGGCGTCGCCGCTCTGCCCACCGATACGCTCTATGGGCTGGCGGCCCATGCTCTCTGCCGCAGCGCGATTGCTCGCGTCTTCGCCATCAAGGGCCGCAGCCCGGATAAGCCGCTGCCGCTGGTGGTGCGAGATCGCGACCAGGCCTCCGCTTTAGCCGCGCGCCTGCCCCCGTGGTTCGACCAGCTCGCCGCCGCCTTCTGGCCTGGACCTCTCACGCTGATCCTGCCCGCCGCCGCTCACGTCCCCGCCGAACTCACCGCCGGCAGCGGCGGCATTGCCGTGCGTCAGCCCGATTTGCCCTTCCTGCAAACGCTGCTGCAGGCGCTGGATTATCCGCTCACCGCTACCAGCGCCAATCGCAGCGGCGCTCCCGCTTGCCGCACCGCAGCGGAGGTGGCGGCGCAGTTGGGCGAAGACTGCCCCTTGGTGGTCGACGGCGGCCCATCGCCATCCGGCCGGCCCTCAACCATCGTGGATTTGTGCGGCCTGGCACCGCGTCTATTGCGTGAGGGCGCCATCGCCGCCTCCCTCCTCGCTCCCTACCTTTAGCCCAGCGGGCGCCCCTGCGGCTTCCCGGTTGGAGTTCGTGTATCATTAGGCTTCGCGCACCCTGCGCTTGCTGTGCGGGCCCGGTTGGGCCGGAGGACGATGCCAATGGCTGGTGAGATCGAAGAAAAGGTTCGTCAAATCGTGGTCGAAAAACTTGGCGTCGAAGCCGCCGAGGTGACGCCCAATGCCTCCTTCGTGGAGGACCTGGGCGCCGATTCGCTCGACCTGGTGGAGCTGGTGATGGAGTTCGAGACGGCCTTTGAGATTCAGATCCCCGACGAGGACACGGAGAAAATCCGCCGCGTCCAGGACGCCATTGATTACATCAAAGGCAAGGTAGGGAGCAAAGCCTGAACCAGAGAAATCGTGTAGTCGTCACCGGTGTCGGCTTGGTGTCGGCGCTCGGCCTAACCGCAAATCAAACTTGGGAGGGCTTGCTGGCGGCACGCAGCGGCATTGCGCCCATTACCCATTTCGACGCCTCCGCCTATAGCTGCCGTTTCGCCGCCGAGGTGAAGGGATTTGATCCTTTCGCCTTTATCGAAAAAAAAGAACTGAAGAAGATGGGTTTGTTCATTCAGTTCGCCCTGGCGGCCGCGGCCGAAGCCATGTCCGCCTCCCAGCTGCAGGTGGACGCCGGCCTGGCGCCCCGGGTCGGGGTGCACATCGGCAGCGGCATCGGCGGATTCGACGTGATCGAGCGCGAGCACTCCAACTTACTGCAGGCAGGGCCGCGCCGCGTCTCCCCGTTTTTCATTCCGGCCACCATCGTCAATCTTGCTGCCGGTCATGTTTCGATCCGTTACAACGCCAAGGGTCCGAATTCGGCCGCCTGTACCGCCTGTGCCTCCGGATCGCACTCGCTGGGCGATGCCGTGCGCCTGATTCAACATGGTTACGCCGACGCTATGATCGCCGGCGGCACCGAAGCTGCCATCACTCCGCTGTCGGTAGCCGGCTTTGCTTCCATGAAGGCGCTTTCCACGTGCAACGACGATCCCGCCCACGCCAGCCGTCCCTTCGATCTCCACCGCGATGGTTTCGTCATCGGCGAAGGCAGCGGCATTCTGGTGCTGGAGGATCTCGACTTTGCCCGCCGCCGCGGTGCGCCGATTCTGGCCGAAATCGTCGGCTACGGTATGAGTGCCGATGCGTTTCATATCACCATGCCGGAGGAGAGCGGTGATGGCGCCTATCGCGCCATGCAGCAAACCTTGGCGGATGCGGGAGTGGCGCCGGAGGAGGTCGATTACATTAACGCCCACGGCACCTCGACTCCCTACAACGACAAGTTTGAAACCATGGCCATCAAGCGGCTGCTGGGCGCACATGCCTACCGGGCCGCCATCAGTTCCACCAAATCCATGACCGGCCATCTGCTGGGCGGCGCCGGCGGCCTGGAGGCGGGCATCAGCGTGCTTGCCCTGCAGCACCAGATCGTGCCGCCTACCGCCAATTACTCAACTCCCGATCCGGATTGCGATCTCGACTACACGCCCAATCACCCGCGCCGGTGCGAGCTGCGCTACGTGCTGTCGAATTCGTTCGGCTTTGGCGGCACCAACGCCGCCCTGCTGTTCAAACGCTGGGAGCCGTAGCGGCCAGGGCGCCGCGCAGGCGCACGCAGGTATCGCTCAGCGCCTCCGGCAGCACCCGCGTTTCTCCCACCACGCTCATGAAGTTGGCATCCCCGCGCCAGCGAGGCACCACGTGCAAATGCAGATGCTGCTCAATGCCCGCGCCCGCCGCTTCCCCCAGGTTCAGCCCCAGGTTGGCTCCCTGCGCCTGGTATTCTTGCCGCAGCGCGCGCACGGCGCGCGCTGCCAGTTCCATCATTTCCGCGCGCGCGGCCTCGCCGCAGGCCTCCAGCGTGCCGCAATGGGCGTAGGGAACGATCATCACGTGGCCGCTGGTGTAGGGAAACCGGTTCAGCACGACGGCGTTGTGCTGGCCTCGCAGCACCACCAGCGCCTGCTCGTCCCCATCCCGCGCCAGTTCCTCGCAGAGCACGCAAGCGCCCCCATCGGCGCGCGCCGCGCGAATGTATTGGTAGCGCCAGGGAGAGAACAAATGATCCATGGGAGGGCTAGTAGAACAGGTACTTGCGCCACTGCTCATCGCTGCGGCCCATCATGTGGATGAGGTGGCGGTTGGTATGCAAGCTGAAGGGTTGCGGATCCCGCAGCAGCTTCATGCCCGCTTCCGCCGCCAGCTGGTCCCCTTTGCGATGATTGCAACTGCGGCAACACGCCACCAGATTTTCCCACGCGCTCTTGCCGCCGCGCGAGCGCGGCACCACATGATCGAGCGTGAGCGCCTGCGCGGCGCACACCGTGCCGCAGTACTGGCAGGTGTTGCGGTCCCGCAGGAGAACATTCTTGCGCGACAGCGCGCGCGTGCGGTGAGGAATGCGGCGGTAGTCCAGCAGCCGGATGACGGAAGGCACGGCGTAGCGCTGGCGGCTGCTGCGCAATACGTGCTGGCTGTGGACCTCTTCCGTCCGGGCCGCGCCCTTGAGCACCAGCACCAGCGCGCGCCGCGCGGCGCAAACGTTGATCGGCTCATAGCTGGCATTGAGTACCAGCACCGGGCTGAGTAGCGGTGCCAGCGATGCCGTGGCCGCCGTGCTCACGCGGCCGCCTCGGCTTTGGCTCTCTCGAAGCTCAAATCCGCGCGCGCCGCCACCGCCAGCAGCACGCGCTTGGCGCCGGAGCGGTGCAGCGCGCTGGCCGCCGCGCGTGCCGTCGCTCCCGTCGTCAGGACGTCGTCAACCAGCAGGACACAGCGGCCCCGCACATGCCGCGGATCGGCCGCAAACGCGCCCGCCAGGTTGCGTGTGCGCAGGGCCAGCGGCAATTCCGATTGCGGTACCGTGTCCCGCCGGCGCCGTAGCGCGTGCGCTTCATAGCGCAGACCCCGCCGGCGCGCCAGCCCCCGCGCGATGTCGGCACTCTGATTGAACCCGCGCTCCCGCTGCCGCCGCCGCCCCAGCGGTACTGCGGCGACCAGATCCGGCGCCGCTTCCAACTGCCCCGCCAGCGCCGCCAGCCGGCCGCTCCAATACCCGGCGATCGGCCGCACCCGCCCGAACTTCAGCAGAAGAATCAACTCCCGCGCAACGCCGTGATAGCCAGCCGCGCAGACCACCCCGTCGTAATCAGGCGGATCGGCGATACAGTTCAGGCAGCGGCCATCCGTAAGTACTTCCGCCGCGGCCAATGCCTTGCCGCATTGCCGGCAACCGGGCAGCGCCAGTTCCGGAACCGCCGCCAGACAAGCAGCGCACACCGGCAGCCGCTGGACTGCCCTCAACGAGCGCCCGCAGAACCGGCAAGGCGAGGGGAACAGAAGGCAAACTACGCTGGACAGGAGCGCCGAAGCTCCTTCACACGGCACTGCTGCCGGCCGGCCACCGTGGCTGTCGTCGTAGCGGCGGAAGATACCCCTCCTGGAAAATCCATGTCAGGAAGCGTTCTCATCATAGCATGCGCGCCCCAGCACTGGCCGCGCCAGCTCGCTGCTTCACGCCACTACGCCTTGTTCCACCTTTTCCTGGCAGTTGATGCACAGCCCGGCCCACGGCACCGCCTCCAGCCGCTTCAGGTTCAACTCCTCGCCACAGGCAATGCACTCCCCGAACGAGCCCTCGCGCAGCCGCGCTAACGCGTCGTTCACCAACTGCAATTGCGTGCGATCGGTGTTGCTTTGATGGAAGAGAAACTCCTTGGTATAGGAGTTGGTGGCCTTATCGGCGATATCCTGGGTTGCCTCTTCATCGGCAGCGCGCCCGTCCTGTTCGTTGCGGGCCACCGCTCGGGTTAGCTCTTGCTGTTTTTGCAGCAGCTTCTTCTGGAACTGTTCGAGCCGCCTGCGATCCATTGCTCACCCTCCTGACGCGCCGCCTCCGGGTTGGCGGGCGTGCCAAAATGTCTTACGATACCTACCCTTGCGCCAACTGTCAACCAGAGCTGTGCAAATCCCCGGCTGGCGATCTGAGGGTTCGATGCAGTTTGCTGCCGCGAGGGTACAAGTTTGTCCAAAATCTTCACAGGCCTGATTTGACAGCCCATTCTAGCCGCCGTACCATATATTATTCTCGCCTGCGAGGATACCCTTGGCCCAAATTAGCCGTAAAGAGCTGAAAAACGATGAGTTCGTCAGCGGCCTCGACGCCGCTTACGAATTCTATCTTCAGCACCAGCAATCGATTGTGGTGACCGTGATTATCGTCGCCGTGGTGGTCGCTATCGGCTATGGGGTGTTTGCCTGGAGAAACTCGCGTAACCAGAACGCCTCGGCGATGCTGGCCCAGGCGATGGAAACGCTGCATGCGCCGGTGCAGCCGGGCACGCCCTCGGCCGGCACCGTCGCCTTCGCGAGCGTAGCCGCTCGTGGCCAGGCGGCGGCGCAGCAGTTTCAAGCCGTGGTGGACCGCTATGCGTCCACCGATGCCGGTCAGATGGCGAGCTACTACCTGGGTTTGGCGGAATTGGACGAAGGCGCGGCAGACAGCAAAAAAGCCGCGGCCGATCTGCAATCGGCTTCCCATTCCAGCGATACGGTCGCGGCCACCGCCGCCAAGCATGCCTTGGCCAATCTCGCCATCGAAAATGGCAATCTTGCCAAGGCGCACGCGCTGCTGCTTAGCCTGACGCAACAGGATTCGCCCACGCTACCGCGCGCCGTTGCCCTCCTGGAACTGGCCGATCTGGACCGCACCTACAATCCTAAACAGGCGGCGCTCTACTACCATCAGTTGCAAACGGAATATCCAAACACTTCCACCGCGCAGCAGGCCAGTCAGGCCTTGGCCAGCCTAAAGCAATAGCCAGCGCCGATCAACGAATAGAAGCCAGCCGCGAGGCAGCCACCGCGCAGGCGCCGTATCGCCAGTCTGCTTGCGGGGTCCAGCTAAAACCAATCACTCTCGGATTGGCCAGCGCCGCTGCTAAATCCGGCGGCGGGACGGTGCGGCAGCCTTCCAGTTCCAACCAGAGGGGACGCGCCGTGCGTTGGGCCAGCGCCGCCACCACCTGTGCTACATTCGCTCCGGGTGCCAGCCGCACTGATGCGACCGCGGCGATGGACCAAATGCTGCCCAGCTTGCCTGCAGGGCGGAACTGCAGATTGGCGCCGAGGAATAAGTGGTTGGGATCCTGCCGGTGCAGTGCGCGCGCCACCACGCTCAAGTAACGCGCCAGCACCTGCGCGGAGAACCCCGCTGCGTCCGCCGCAAACGCCGGGTTGGGTAGCTGGGGCGCGCTCGCGCTGGTGAAATCGCTGGCGTCGGTGTGCCAAGCCCGCCGCAGTGCCGCGATGTCGTTGCCATAGCGTAGGCGCAGGTAATCCACGGCGTGTTCCCGTCCGCCGCTGGCCCGGGCGCTCCAGGGCAGGGCGAGATAGCTGGCCAGCAATAGTTCCGGATTCCGGTTCGGCGCCCAGGGCAGGCCGTCGTCGCTGAGGTAGCCAATCAGGCGGTGGTCGTGCCGGCGCGGCCGCACTGCCACCCTGACCAGGACGGCGACGGTGGCCGCAAAATCGGGCGCGTACACGTTCACCGCCGGATTCTGCTGTTGCGAGGCAAGCTGGCGGCTGAGCTGCAGCGATTCCACATAGGGCAGGCCGCGCTGCCACAGTGCCGCATCGCTGTCGGCGCCGATGGCGTTGAATCCATCTTGCCGTATGGCTGCATTCAGTGCTGCCGTGCGCCGTAGCACGTATGCGGGTGACAAATCGAGCGGCACTCCGCTTGCGGGCACCAGTTGGACGTGGTTCAGTGCCCGCAGCTGTACGGATGTTCCGGCTGGGTTCAGCAGTAGCCATCCCCCGGCCACGGGCTGCAGACGGAAAAATCCCTGCGCCGGGCTAGCAACCAACAGCAGCAGCGGGAGCATCCGGCGCAGCAGTGTGGAATACTGGGCAAGGAACATGCGCATGCGATTTTGGCTGTGCACGCTAGCGGGGGTGGTGTTGGCCGGCTGGTTTACGCTGGCGCATTTGCGTCCGCGCGGGCCCAACCCCTGGGTGCTGCAGGTCCCCGCCACTTATCTTAGCGTCGGCCAGCAGTTCCAGCCGCGGTTGGTGAGCCTGGCGCCCAGCCCGCAGGCGGTGTCCGATCGTGTTCGCGTCGAGCTGTTCAACCACGCAGGCGTCCAACTGGCGAGTTTGCAACTGCGTCTGGCCCCGGCTGGCGAAACCGCACTGCTGCCGTTATCGTTGCCCCTGCCCGGCAGCTACCTGCTGCGCGCCAGCTCGGCCACCAGCTCGCAAAGCATCGCTTTGCACGCGCTGCCCGATCCCGGTGCGGGCTGGGGCGGTGTGCTCCCGGTGGCCGCCCTGGGGGTGCCGAAGGGGGTGGCGGACTACCTGCGCGAGCACAGCTTTGCCCTCACGCCAGCCGACATCGCCGCTCCCGTTCCGGGTTCGACGCGCCTGATTCTGGTGGGTCAACCGGGCTTGGGCGGCAGCGGCGTCGCGGCGCGCTACGCCTGGCTATGGCAACAGGCAGCCAACGGCGATCCGGTGCTGCTGCTGGAGCCGCCGACACCCGCACTGGCTCATTTCTGGCCGCTGGCGCCGCCGCTGGTGGCCTCCGGTGCCGCAGGCTGCAGTGATGTGGCCTGGGCGCCCGCGTTGAGCTCGGGTCTGGACGCCGGCGACGGCCTGCAGCGGCTGCTACGGCCGCCGTTGCGCTTTGATTTCAGCCGGAAATCGGATGTCGCTCTCTATCGTCTGGATGGCCATCTGCTCCTTGACCCCAATCGCGTCGGCAAATCCGAACGCTGTCAGCCGCTGGTGAGCTACCGTCTGGGCAGCGGCTGGGTTACGCAAACCACGCTGCCGCTTTTGCAGCACTTTCAGGATGTGCGGGCTCGCGTCGTCCTCATGAACCTCATCACCGCGGCGGCGGCACGCAAGCGCTACGCCCCGCCCAGCCCGGGGCTGGCCTGGGTCATGCGCCAGCGCCTGCAGCAGTTGGCCCGCGCCGCCGCCCCGCCCACCGCGGCGGTCTACTACCGCGCTCCTCCTGCAGCAGTGGAATCGGCTCCCGTGCTCCTGCCGCTGCCCGCGCCGGGAGGCCCCGTCGCCTGTTCGTCGTTACCCTCCAGCCGGCGCGCCGGCGCCAGCCTGACGCTGGAACTGGGAGCGCCGCAGGCAGTGGAACGCGTGGAAATTTCCGCTCCAGAGCTGCCGCCGGCGCGGCTCGAGAGCTCGGCCGACGGCGAGCACTGGACGCCGCTGCCCAGCCCGCGCGCGGGGGCATCCGCGACGGTTGCGGTTCCGGCCGGGCAGTGGCGGGCGTTCCGGCTGACGCTGACCGCGCCGGCCGCCGCCTGGAAGCTGTGCGGTTTCACCGCCCGCTAAAATCGTAGCCATGACCACCAGCGACGCCTTGCATGCCCGCCTCGACGCCATTCCCATTTTCCAGCTGCTGAAGCTGCGCCTGGACGCCACCGGCGACGGCACGGCGGTGCTGACCGCACCCTATGAACGCGCCTACGACGGCATCTTCGAGTCTTTCCACGGCGGGCTGTTGATGACGCTGGCCGACACCGCGGCCTGCATCGCCATTCTCACCCGCACCGGCGCGCAGGAACGACTCACCACCACGGATATGAACATCCGTTTCCTCGCCGCCTGCCATTCCGACGCCACCGCGGAAGCGCGCCTGATCAAGCTCGGACGCACGCTCTGCCCGGTGGAAGTCAATCTCTACGGCGGTGAGCGCCGCCACCTTGCGGTCGCGCAGGTCACCTACATGCGCCTGGGCCGCTGATGTGTAACTACCGGCGCCCACCGTCGATCGCGCGTGGGCTGAAGCTGGGCATCGAGATCGTGCTCATCCGCTAAGGGACGGCTGCCAGCCGGGTTCGGCCCGCAGCCGCTCCCAGCCCGCCAGGCAAAAGGAAGACCAGCTTTCCAATTCCGGCGCTTGCGGGCCGCGCAACTGCGCCAGCGGGGCAAAATGTCCGGCGGCGATTTTCTTCTCCCGCGCCCGCACCGCCGGCTGCGTCAGCTCGACCAGGTGGACCAGACCAATATGCACACGCCCCACCGGCGTGGCGTCATCATTGATCAATCCCATCGGCAGCAGGTGCACGGGGAGGGACTCCAAGTCGACTTCCTCGTGCAGCTCGCGCTGCAAGCCTGCCTGGTAGGCGAACCAGCCGGGGGCGGCAAACAGGCTGTCGTCGCCGGCGCGGATGTGGCCGCCAAGGCCGATCGAGTGCAGTGCGCGCAGGCGCGCCTCGCTCGACTGCTGCCCGCGCCGGTAGCAAAACACGCTGTCGCCGCACAGCAAAATCACGTAGGGAATCACCTGTTTCCAGTCCGGATCCTGTTCGGCGGCGGCGCGCGTTAAAAAGCGGCTGTGCCGCGGCTGGAAAATGTAGTCCAGCCAAGCGGCACCGCCCGGCTGGAGGCCCTGAAATGCGCCCGCGGCAAACAGCCCGGCGGTGGGCACCGCCAGCACCAGTTCCTCCTCCATAATCTGGCCTAGGCTACACTGGCAACTGGCAACTGGCAACTGCATTCATGCTCCTCGGATTAACCGGCACCAACGGCAGCGGCAAGACCACCCTGGCGGAACTGCTGCGGGCGGCCGGGTTCTATTACCTGTCGCTTTCCGACGAAATTCGTGCCGAGCTGGAGAAATCCGGCCTGCCGTCCACGCGCGAAAACCTGATCGCGTGCGGGAACCGCTTACGCCGCGAATTCGGGCGGGATGTGCTGGCGGTGCGCACCCGGGCCCGCATCTCCGCCGAGCGCAACTACGTGATTGACTCCATCCGCCATCCCGACGAAGTCGCCGCCCTGCGCCAGCTTGGCGGATTCCACCTGCTGCACGTGGACGCGCCCGTCGCGCTGCGCTACCAGCGCGCCCGCGCCCGCGGCGATGCGCGCACGCCCGCGAATTTCGAACAGTTTGTCGAGCTGGAACAGCAGGAGCTGGCCGGAGCCGACCCGGAGGCGCAAAATCTGGCGGCTTGCGCCGCGCTGGCCGATGCGGTGGTGGTCAACGATGGCGACCGCGAACAATTTCGGCTGCGGGCCGAAGCGCTGGTGCGGGGGTGGCTGGAGCAGGCCGCCGGGTCCGATCCGCGCCCGAGCTGGGATGAATATTTCATGCGCATCGCCCGCATGGTGGCCCTGCGCAGCAATTGTGTGAAGCGCAAGGTGGCGGCGGTGATCGTGCGCGACCGGCGCATCATCTCCACCGGCTACAACGGCACGCCGCGGGGGGTGCGCAATTGCAACCAAGGCGGGTGCCCGCGCTGCAACTCGCTGGCGGCGAGCGGCACCCGGCTGGACGAGTGCGTGTGCAGCCACGGGGAGGAAAACGCCATTGTGCAGGCGGCCTATCACGGAATCGCCATCAAGGACGCGGTGCTGTATACCACCCTTTCGCCTTGCCTCCAATGTACGAAGATGATCATTAACGCCGGCATTCGCGAGGTGGTCTTTAGCGCCGAATACCCGCTTGGGGGAAGCGCGCAGGCAATTCTGGCCGAAGCGGGCTTGGTCTGCCGCAAGCTCGAGCTGAGCTGAGCGCGGCTCCGGCGGAGATGCTTTTCATGTAAGCTTAGGAGCACGTCCGCTTTCCCAAGCGGCCCAGGAGAGGAGCGTTTTGAAGAGTATTTTTGTTGGGAATCTTTCCTTTAGCGCCACCGAGGAAGAGCTGCGCGCGCTGTTTGCCAACTATGGAGCGGTATCGCGGGTGAGTATCATGATGGACCGGGAAACCGGACGCTCGCGCGGCTTCGCGTTCGTCGAGATGGCCCATGACGAGGAAGCAGTATCGGCGATTGCCGGCGTGAACGGCAGCAGTCTGGGGGGCCGCACGTTGAATGTGAACGAGGCGCGGCCGCGCCCGGAACGACCGGCCGGCGGGCACGGACGCAGCACCCGCAGTGGCGGCGGCAGCCAGGAAGACTACCGCGGCCACGTGCGCCAGCCGCGCGAACCGCGCTGGTAAGGCGCGCCCGCCGCGGGCGTTGGGGCGAATCTCCGATGTCATCTCTGCGGTGAAAACTTTCTTGACTTGCATCAGAAAAACTTTTAGTCTTTAAAGTTGCTGGCAAGCACGGGATGAGTTTGAGGGGAACGGCGCCAAGCCATCATTCGCGGTTTTATTCCTTCTTGTTGTCTTTGGCCCTTCATTCCTTTTTTCATTCGCATCCGCCTGATCCGCTACCGCGGTAAGGCCGCACCCAAGGGTGCGGCGGGGCCCCGGTTCCCGACAGTCCTGGGCTGGCCAGCAGCCGCCGGCCGCGCGAGCGCGGCTGAGAGGCGCTCCTGCCGGTTCGGGGAGCGCCGGCAGGCTCCCCGGCGGGACCCTCGGATTAGGCTCGCACCATGAGACAACATTGGCGGATCACGACCATTGTGGTCGTGCTGATCCTGTTCGGCTGCTGGAAACTGCTCGACGTGGGCTACAACGTCGGCTATTCGCCGATGCAGCCGCTGCCGTTCAGCCACAAGCTGCACGCCGGCGAATTTCACATTCCGTGCCAGTACTGCCACGCCGGGGTGAACCGTTCCCGGCTTTCGATCATGCCGCCGCTGAACGTGTGCATGGGCTGCCACGCGGTGGTAGCGAGCGGCACGGCGCCGATCAAGGATCTCAAGACCGCCTACGACGCCGATAAGCCCATTCCCTGGGTGCGGGTGTACAACCTGCCGGAATTCGTCTACTTCCAGCACCGCTGGCATATCGCCGCCGGGATTTCCTGCCAGACCTGTCACGGTCCCGTGCAACAGATGGATCAGGTGCGGCAGTACTATCAGTGGACCATGGGCGAGTGCCTGAACTGCCATCGCAACGACAACCTTCTGCATGAGACCGGCGATTCCGGCTATCACCGCGATCCGGCGACATTTCATCACCGCAAAGCCAATGCGCCTCAGGACTGTGATGTCTGCCATAACTGAGGGGGCATGCGCGGCCCCGCGAGGACAGCATGAGTAAGCGACGTTACTGGACTACCTTGTGGGATCTCAAAAACGATCCGACCGTCGCCCAACGGCGGCAGGAGGAGTTCGTCTCCAAGCCGAAGGAATTTTTTGAAGCCGAAGCCAAGGGCGGACTGAGATTCGGTCGCCGCGACTTCATGAAATGGTCGGCAGGCGCGCTGGCGCTGGCGACCACGGCGTGCTCGCGCAAACCCACGCAGCAGATCATTCCCTACGTGAATCAGCCGCCCGAAATCACGCCGGGCAACCCCGACTATTACGCCTCCACCTGCCGCGAGTGCTCCGCTGCCTGCGGCATCGTGCTCACTACTAATGAAGGCCGGCCCACCAAGGTCGAGGGCAATCCGCTGCATCCGCTTAATAAGGGCACCGCCTGCCCACGCGGCCAGGCCTCGCTGTTCAATCTCTATGATCCCGACCGCCTGCGCCAGCCCACCGTGCTGGAGCGTGTCCACAGCCTCAAGGGCTTGGTCGGCACCGAGCCGCAGGTCAACTATAACCTGGTGTTTCCCACCAACCTCTGGCATGAAGGTTGGAACCTGCGCAACAATATCCACCCCATCAAGCGCAAGCTCACCTCCACCACCTGGGACAAAGCCGACCAGCAGGTAAGTGCGCTGCTGCAACGCGCCGGCAACCGCGGAGTGCTGCTGACCGGAACCATTCACGGTCCGGCGCGCACGGCGCTGGTGGCGGACTTTCTCAGCGTGTTTCCGATGCGGCACGTGGTCTACGACTCGCTCAATCCGGACGCGCTGGTCGGCGGTCAGGCCGCCGCCTACGGCACGCCCCTGGTACCGCGCTACTTTTACGACCGCGCGGAAATGGTGGTGACGTTCGGCGATGATCCCATCGGCGCGGGCATTTCGCGTCAGGAGTACTCGGTCGGCTTCGGGCGCCAGCACAAAATTCGTGGTGGCACCGGTCATTTCCAGATGTCGCGCGTGGTCTCGTTCGAGCCCGCCATGAGCATGATGGGCATCAACGCCGATTCCCGTTATCTGGTGCCGCCGACGCTGCTGCTGACCGTGGCCATGGGCCTGGCGCACCAGTTGGTGCTGGTGGAACAGCGTTCGAGCTTTGCGGGGAATGCCGCGGTGGCGCAAGCACTCGCCGCCTATGAGCCGGCGGCGGTGGAAAAAGCCGCGGGGTTGCCGCCAGGACTGCTGGGGCGTTTGGCGGGCGAGCTGTGGCAACAGCGGGGCAAGAGCATCATCGTGGGCGGCGGCATCGCGGGGGCGACCGAGGACCAGCAAATGCTGGAGATTGCGGCGGCGTTTCTCAACTCCGCGCTGGAAAACGAAGGCGCCACCATTGACGGCACACGCAGCCCCAGCCTGCAAGCGCAGGGCAACAACGCCGCCATGCTCGCCCTGGTGGAGGACATGAACCAGGGCAAAGTGGATACCGTGCTGGTGTGCGGCTCGAATCCCGCTTACACCCTGCCGGAAGCCGCCGGTTTCCTGCCCGCGTTGGCCAAGGTGCCGCATGTGGTGGTGATTGCCGACCGGCTGGATGAAACCGCCCAGCTCAGCGATTTGGCGCTGCCGCTGCTGCACGGCATGGAATGCTGGGGCGATGCCGAGCCGCAAGTGGGCCTGCTGAGCCTGCAGCAGCCGACGATTGATCCGCTGCTGGATGGACGCGGCTTGGAAGACGCGCTCATCGGCTTCGCCTACCAAACCCCAGCCGGCAAGGCCAAATTCACCGCGCCGCCACCGCCGCCGGCGCCCGTCCCTCCGCCCGCACCCGTGGCCGCGGGCGCTCCCGCCG
>JBOGKM010000110.1:0-122112 GCA_050747745.1 Terriglobales bacterium | reverse complement strand
GCGGTCCGGCGCGCTATAATCCAGAGTTACTCCCGCTCGCCAAGGATCACCTGCTGTGCCCAGTCTCGACACTCCGCCCTCGCAAGGCCTGCGCAATCTCGCCGTCATCGTCATCCTGCTGATCATCATCGCCTTCGGCTACGCCTGGTTTCGCGGCTCGGCGCCGCAGATTACCGCCGCAGAGATGCCCGCCGCGGTGGGAGAGCATAAGCTGCTGAGCTTCGAATTCCAGTCCTCGGCAGGGGTGGCCACGGTCTCGGCCCACTACCTCCAGAACGGCAAACAGATTTTCATCGCGCGCCACACGTTTGTGCCACGACGGCGGTGGTTTAGCAGCGGCGACAGCCCCGTAGTGGTGCATTTTGCCTTCCAGGCAGGCCGGGCCGATTTGCACGGCCTGGATGATGGTCCGGCCCAACTGGTGGTCAGCGCCCGCAGCGCCAACCTGCGCGGCAGCCAGGCGAGCTTTGAGCGCTCGCTCACCGTCAGCAGCGTGCCGCCGCGGGTGTACTCGCTCAGCTCGCAAATCTACCTCAACCAGGGCGGGACGGCCGTGGATGTGTACGATGTCTCGCAGGGAACCACGCAATCGGGGGTCGAGATCGACGGGAAATTCTTTCCCGGCTACGAGCTGCCCCATGCCAGCCCATCGGGCGCGGGCACGACGATGTTTTGTTTTTTCGCCTACCCTTACAACGCTCCCGCCGGCACCCAGGCCGAACTGATCGCCCGGGATGGCGCCGGCAACCAGACCACGGCCTCGCTGCCGGTGGCGATCTCGCTGATGAAGTATCGCCAACGCAGCATGGTCATCACCGACGCCTTCATTCAGCGCGTGGTCATGCCCATCATCGCCAACATGCCGAGTTTGAAGCAGGAGCCCTCTCCGCTGCAGGATTTTCTCGAGGTCAACCGCGATCTACGCCGCACCGAGGCGGAACAGTTGGTGGAGGCCTCGCGGCAGACGGCGCACCAGTTCCTCTGGCACGGCGCGTTCCTGCAACTGAAGGACTCGAAGGTGGAAGCCCGATTTGCCGATTTCCGCACCTATATTTATGACGGCAAGGTGGTCGATCATGAATCCCACCTCGGCTACGACCTAGCCGCGGTGCGGCACACGCCGGTGCCAGCGGCCAACGCGGGGCGGGTGGTCTGGACCAAATATTTCGGCATTTACGGCAACTGCATCCTGATCGATCACGGCTACGGGCTGATGTCGCTGTACGCTCACCTCAACGATTTCGAGGTCAAGCCGGGCGAAATGGTCACCAAGGGCCAGATCATTGCGCACAGCGATTCCACCGGGCTGGCGGCCGGCGACCACCTACACTTCGGCATGCTGCTCGACGGCGTGCCGGTGAACCCGATCGAATGGTGGGATCCGCACTGGGTGCGGGGGCGCATCGAGGCGAAACTGCAGGAATTCACCACCACGCCGCCGGTGGGGGCGGGAGCGGCAGGCGCCGTGAATAAATTATTGAAACCATAACCGTTGCCTCCACGTCGGAGGTTTGGTCCCGCTGGTGCGGGAAGAGCCGGTCATCTATCGCATTATTATGTGCAGGGGATATGTGCGTTGGCTTTCCTTAGCCTTGTTAGGCTTAGGTCTGTCTATAGGCGCGGCCGCACAGGCGGGTGGCGCCACCATTCCGCCGCCGTTGGGACCGGCGCTGACGCTGGACCAAGCCCTGCAATTGGCCCAGCAGCATTCGCCGGCACTGGCCGCAGCGCGCGAAAACATCCCGCAAAGCAAGGCCGAAGAGGTGACGGCCAGCCTGCGGCCCAACCCGGTGCTGGCCTGGGATGCGTTATTTGTGCCCTTGTTCGATCCCCACGACTTCAACTCCAGTTACCTGAACAACAGTACCGAGTTTGACGCCAGCGTGGGCTATACCATCGAACGCGGCCACAAGCGCCAGGCGCGGATGCGGGCCGCCCGCGAGGCCACCACGGTGGTGCAGGAGGAGACCAAAGACAGCTTGCGCGGACTGGATTTCGCCGTCGCGCAGGCGTATTTGGCGGCGCTGCTGGCCAAATCCAGCCTGCAGTTTGCGCGGCAGGACTTAGCGAGCTGGCAAAACACGGTCCAGATCAGCCAGGATCGCTACCGGGCAGGCGCCATCAGCCTAGCCGATCTGGACGCGATCAAGCTGCAACAATTGCAGTTTCAGACCACCGTTACCGGAGCCCAACTGGCGCTGCAGCAGGCACGCACGCAACTGGAGCAGCAGGTGGGCATGGGGGTACTGGCCAACAATTTCACCCTGGCGGGTTCGCTGCAGTTTCAACCGGTGCAGGGCAACCTGGAAGACATGAAGCTGCTGGCCCTGAAGGATCGCCCGGATCTCCAGGCCGCCCGCGCGGGCATCCTTGCGGCGCAGGGGCAGCATCAGCTGGCGATGGCGGATGGGAAGCGCGATCTCACCACCACGGCGCAGTACACGCACGTCTCGGCGGCGAACAACATCGGCTTTCTGTTCAGCATTGATATTCCGGTTTTCGACCGCAATCAGGGCGAGATTGCCCGCACCGCCGCCGCCACCGTCCAAGCCGAGGACATCGAGCGCGCAGCCAACGATCAAGTTCTGGCCGACGTCGCCACGGCCTACCAGGCGGTGCAACAGGGGGCTTCGGTGGTGAAGCTGTATACCTCCGGGTATCGCACGCAGGCGCAACAGGCGTTGACCATCCGCCAGTACGCCTATAAGCGGGGGGCCAGCAGCCTGCTCGATCTGCTCGATGCTGAACGCACCTATCGCTCGACGGAATTGGGCTATCGCCAGGCGGTGGCGACTTACATGCTGGCCGTGGAACAGTTGAAGGAAGCCGTAGGCACAAGGAGCCTGCCATGAAGCGTTCACGTGCATTGTGGTTGGGAACGGCGCTGGCGCTCGGCTTGGGAATGACGCAGGCCGGATGCGGCGGCGCCCAGGCGGCCAAAATGGACGCCAACGGGGGGGCGTTCGCCAAAGCGACGCTGGTGACGATCCCGATGGCACAAATGCGGCATGTGCAGGTGGTCGCCGCCAAGCTGGCCACGTGGCCGCGCCAGTTGCGGCTCGCCGGCAACGTCGACTACGACCAGTTCCTCACCACGCCGGTGCTCAGCCTGGTGAGCGGCCCGGTGGACCGCATCCTGGTGGTTCCGGGCGAGCATGTCACCCAGGGCGAGGCGCTGCTGCTGGTCACCAGCAACGATTTCGCGCAGGACCGGGACATGTATCTGAAAGACTCCGAGGCGGCCGCACTCGCCCAAAAAGTCCAGCGCCGCGACGAGGATTTGTACGAGCATCACGCCATTCCGCAAGCCCAGTTGCAGCAGGACGAAACCACCTACAGCCAGGCGGAAGCCGACCTGACCAGCGCCGAAGCCGCGCTGCGCATCCTCGGCTTTTCCAACCCCACACCGGCCAGCGTAAGCAGCGCCAGCCCGCAACTGCCGCTGCGCGCGCCCATCAGCGGCGAGATCGTCGAGCGGGACGTGGCCCCCGGCCAGTTGCTGTCGGCCAACGCCACCCAGTGCTTTGTGATCAGCAACATGGGCACGGTCTGGGTGCTGGCGAACGTTTATCAAAGCGATCTGCCCTACGTGCATGTAGGCGATCCAGTGAGCATTTCCAGCGATGCGTATCCGGGCGCCTTCCGCGGCCGCATCCAATACCTCAGTCCGGCGCTCGATCCCACCACGCGGACGCTGCAGGCGCGCATCGCCACGCGCAACCCGCAAGGCGAGCTGAAAAAGGCGATGTTCGTCACGGCCACGGTGACCGCGGGGGTGTTGAAAAACATCGTGGTCGTGCCCAACGCCGCCGTGTTGCGCGACGCCCAGAACGTGCCGTTCGTCTACGTGCAGACGGATGGCGCCAACCATTTCGCCCATCACACGGTCGCGATCGGACCGTCGGAAAAGGGCTACACCGAGATCACTTCCGGACTGCAGCCGGGACAAAACGTCGTCGCCAACGGCGGCATCTTCGTCCAGTTCGCCACCACCTTCCAGCAGTAAGCGCGCGCCTCCATGATCAATCGCATCGTCCAAGCGGCCCTCCACAACCGTTTCCTGGTACTGCTGCTGATGGTGCTGCTGATCATCGGCGGGGTGGTCTCGTTCCGCAACATGCCGATCGAGGCCTATCCCAACCTCTCGCCGCCGATGGTCGAGATCATCACCCAGTGGCCGGGGCATAGTCCGCTGGAAATCGAGCGACTGATCACGCTGCCGCTCGAGCTGGCCATGAACGGCATCCCCAACCTGACCTACATGCGCTCGATCTCGCTCTACGGGCTGAGCGACATCACCCTGACGTTTACCGATTCCACCGACCCCTATTTCAACCGCGAACTGGTGTTCCAGCGTTTCGCTCAGGCGACGCTGCCCAACGGCGTCACGCCGAGCATGTCGCCGATGTCGCCCCCCAGCGGCATCATCTACCGCTACGTGCTGCAGAGTCCCGATCGCAGCGCGCAGGATCTGCATACGATCGAAACCTGGACGCTGGAGCGCGCCTATAAATCCATTCCCGGCGTGGCCGACGACAGCGGCTTCGGGGGCACCACCATGCAGTACCAGGTGCTGCTCGATCCGGTGCGGCTGGCCAACTATCACGTGACCGTGCCCGAGGTGATGGCGGCGCTGGCGAACAACAACGAGAATACGGGCGGCGGGTTCTACTCCCAAGGCGGCCAGTTCTATTATGTGCGCGCCAACGGCCTGGTCACCGATCGTCAGGATATCGGCGACGTCGTGGTCGCCAGCAATCAGGGAGCTCCGGTGTACGTGCATGACGTGGCCCAGGTCGTCATCGGGCACGCGCCGCGGCTGGGCGAGTTCGGCTTCGACAAAAGCAACGATGCGGTCGAAGGCGTGATCATGATGCGCCGCGGGGCCCACGCCCAGGACGTGCTCAAGGCGGTGGAGGCGAAAACCGCCGAGCTGAACCGCGAGCTTCCGCCGGACGTCAAAATCGACCCCTACTACGACCGCACCGGCCTGGTGAACCTCACGATTGATACCGTCGAGGGCAACCTGCTGCATGGCATCATCCTGGTGCTGATCATTCTCATCCTGCTGCTGGTGAGCGTGCGCGCGGCGGTGATCATCGCGCTGACGATTCCGCTGGCGCTGCTGTTTGCGTTCATTTTTTTGCACGCCTGGGGCATTTCCGCGAACCTGCTCTCGATCGGCGCCATAGACTTCGGCATCATTATTGACGGCACCGTCATCATGATGGAGAACATCTATCGCGAGATGGAGGACCGGCACGGCCAGCAGTACAAGCTCACCGAGCTGATCATCACTGCCGCCAAAGATGTGGACCGGCCGATTTTCTTTTCGGTGGCGGTGATGATTGCGGCCTACCTGCCGATTTACGCCCTCACCGGCGAGAGCGGCCGCCTGTTCCGCCCGATGGCCGACACCATGGCGATGGCGCTGGTGGGTTCGCTGATCATCACCCTGACGCTGGTGCCGGTGCTCAGCTCCTACTGGTTCAAACGCGGCATCAAGCTGACGGTGAACAAGCCTCTGGAGTGGATCAAGCGCGGCTATCGCAAGCAGGTGCAATGGTCCATGCGGCATCCGGCGCCGGTGCTGGTGGGGGTGGTGATTCTGTTCGGGCTGTCGCTGTCGCTGGTGCCCCACATCGGGGGCGAGTTCATGCCGCACATGGACGAAGGCGCATTGTGGGTGCGGGCGACCATGCCCTATTCGATCTCCTTCGAGGAGGCCAGCCGCATCTCGCCGCAGATCCGCCACGTGCTCATGTCGTACCCGCAGGTCACCGATGTGGGCAGCGAGCTCGGGCGCCCCGACGACGGCACGGATTCCACCGGGTTTTTCAACGACGAGTTCTACGTGGGCCTCAAGCCGTACAACGATCCCTCCTGGCAGAAAAGTTCCGCCCACACCAAGCAGGAGTTTATTGACAGCCTGGAGAAGCGCTTTGCCGCTTTTCCCGGCATCATCTTCAATTACACCCAGCCCGCCGAAGATGCAGTGGACGAGGCGCTGACCGGCCTGAAGAGCGCGCTGGCAGTCAAAGTGTTCGGTCCCAACCTGGAGGAGCTGCAAACGCTGGCCGTTCAGGTGCGCAAGACGCTGTCCACCGTTCCCGGCTTCACGGATCTGACCGTGGTGAAGGAGCTGGGCCAGCCGAGCATCGTGGTGAATATCAACCGCGCCGCCATCGCTCGTTACGGCATCAACGTGTCGGACGTGGAGGATGTGGTCGAGGCGGGCGTGGGCGGGGTTGCGGTTACCCAGGTGGTGCACGGCGAGGAGCTGTTCGACCTGGTGGTGCGCATGGAGCCGCAATACCGTTCCAGCCCGCAAGCGATCGGCAGCCTACTGGTGGGGGCGCCCGGCGGCCAGCAAATTCCGCTGCGCGAGCTGGCCTCGATCACCGAGCAGGACAGCCCCTCCTTCATCTACCGGGAGAACAACGAACGCTACGTCGGAGTGCAGTACAGCATCCAGGGACGCGATTTGGAGCATGCCGTGGATGCCGGCAAGGCGGCGCTGGCCCAGACCGTCCATCTGCCGCAGGGCTATCGGATGGTCTGGGGCGGAGAGTACAGCGAGTTCGTCGCCGCGCGCCAGCAGATCGCCGTGGTCGGGCCGCTGGTGATCCTGCTGATTTTCCTGATCCTGTTCATTCTCTACGGCAACTTTAAATTTCCGGTGGTGATCGCCATCGGCGTGCTGCTGTCGCTGCCGGAAGGCGCGCTGTTCGCGCTCTGGGCGACGGGCACACCCTTCAGCGTGTCGTCCGCGCTGGGCTTGCTGGCGGTCACGGGCGTGGCCGCGGAGGAAACGGTCATTCTCGTCTCCTACATCAATAAGTTGCGCCTGCAGGGGCAGGAAATCACTTCCGCCTCGATCGACGCCGCCGTACTGCGGCTGCGACCCATCATGATCACCGCGCTGGTGGCCTGCCTCGGCCTGCTGCCGGCGGCGCTGTCGCACGGCATCGGCAGCGATACGCAGCGGCCGTTCGCGCTGGTGATCGTCACCGGCATGCTGTCGACGCTGATCCTCGGCCTGTGCATCAACCCCATCCTCTACAAGCTCGCGGCCCGCAAGGGCGACGTGCTGCAGGTGTGATCGCGCTATGATGGGCGCATGCGGTTGCGACCGGCGCTGATCCTCGTGATTTTTGCCGTGGCGGGAGCGGCGGGGTGCGGCCGCACGCCGCCGAGCGCAGCGCGTTTTGCTCCGCTGCAGGGCTGGGTGGCCGCGGTGCGCGCCGGGCAAGCCTCGGCCATCGCCGCCTATTACTCGACCGCGCCGCCGCCGGCGCTGATCGTTTCCACCGGCGTGATCAGCGACGTGCCGCGCGAGGCCAGTTTCTGGGCGACGTGGAAAAAGCAGGGGCTGACGCGGCTGCAACTGACTCCGATCGTCAACCGCGCGTTCGGGTCGCGGCTGCACCAGGTCGGATTCGAAGCCGCGATCTTCTTCACCAGTCCCACCGGCCCGCACAGCTTCTACCTGTTCGTCCAGCAAACCTGGCAGAAACAGCACGAGGGCTGGCGCATCATCAGCGGCGGCCGCACCGACCTGTCGCGCCTGCGCCAGCCCACTTCATTGAGCGCGCCCATTTACTCCAAAACCGCCGACGCGCACGCACAGATCGCCGCCGCGCTCGCCACTGCCCGCGCCGAGCACAAGCGCGTGCTGCTCGATTTCGGCGGCAACTGGTGCTACGACTGCCACGTGCTTGCCCTCGCCTTCGAGCGCTCCGATCTGGCGCCGTTGCTGCACGCCAACTACGAGGTCGTCAACGTGGATGTGGAGGAGTTCAACTACAACCTCGACATCGTGAAGCAGTACGGGCTTTCGATCATGAAGGGCGTACCCATGCTGGCGGTGCTGTCGCCGCAGGGCAAGGTGCTGGTCAGCTCGTCCAACGGCGCCTTTGAGGCCACGCGCGATCTGGGCCCGGAGCAACTGATCCGCTTTCTGTCCGCCTGGAAGCCTTCAGCCGAGTAATTCCTCGAAGGCCTCGGCCCAGCGCGGGGCCAGCACGCTGCGATCCCAGAGCGTAACCATGTCCTGGCGCGCCTGGCGCGCGCGGGCGCGCGCCTCCTCGCGATGATCGAAGACCTGGCGCATGAGCTGCGCCAAATGCTCAGCGCTGGGTTCGGCCCAGCGCTGGCCCAGGAACACAGTCGCGTCCACGCCGGGCGGCACGTCCGCGACGGATTCGACGTCAATCAGGTAGCTGTTGTGATCGTGGAGGAAATCCAGATGGCCACTCCAGCGGGTGGCGAGGACCGCGAGCTGCGATGAAGCGGCTTCCATGTAGGGCCGGCCCCAGCCCTCGCCGCGAGTGGGCAGCACAAAGGCATCGGCGCTGGCGTAGAGCCGCGGCATATCGCCGGCAGGGAGGAGACCGAGGAGGAGCAAGATGGGCGGGATCTGTCCCAGGCGCAGACCCAATTCCCGCTCCAGCACGAAAATCAGGTAATGTTCCAGATCGCGGCTGCTGTCGCCGGGCCGGCGCGTCTTGAGGATGAGCGCCACATCTTCGTCGGCCCGGAAGGCGCTGCAATAGGCGCGCAGGAGCACGTCCCAGCCCTTGCGGTCTCCCCATTCGAACACCGAGAGGAAGTTGAAACCCCGCCGCTCGGGGATGGGCAAGGGCTTCAGACCGGGCCGGTAGCGGCTGGTGTCCAGGCCTTCCCACAGCACCCGCAGGCGGTGTGCATCGACGCCGCCGCGGATAAAGCTCTCGCGGTTGAACCGCGACGGCACCCAAACCTGATCCATGGCGTTGCAATACTGGCTCCAGCCAGACGGCAGCGCGTCGGTTTCAAACGTGGTGCGGCCGATGCGCACCCGCGCCGGGAGGTTGAGCAACTGCGGAGGGGCGCCGGACTGGTAGAACACGCTGGCCCCCAGGTCGAAATGGCGGCGCTGCAAGCGTTCCAGCTCCCGCCGCCGCCGCGGCGGCAGCAGAGCATCGCTGTCTTCCTGGCGGCCCATGGGGAGCAGCTGCACCGGCAGGTGGTGAGCTTCCAGGCCCATGAGCACATCTTGGTTGCCATCGGCGAAACCGCTGCCGCCATAGATCTCACCGCGGAACACGATGCCGGGGTGCAGTCGCGACTGAGCCGGGGAGGGGTCGAGGGTGTGGGCGGCCAGGTTCATGCGCCGCGCGCCCAGACCAGTTCCGGCAGGCCGGGTGCGCCGGCGGCCGTCGCCTGCCAGGTTTGCAGGCCGTGGTCGTCGAAGGCGAAATCGCGCACCGTACAGCCGTGCTCGCGCAGGACGGCCTCCACCTCCAGGCGGCGCTCGAAGTCGCAGTAAAACGTCATGAAGCCACCGCCGCCGGCGCCGTTCAGCTTGCCGCCCAGCGCGCCTGCGGCGCGTGCCGCCTGGTAGATGGCATCCAGGCGCGAGTTGGAGATTTGCGGGGACATGAGCTTCTTGTAGGTCCAGGCCTCGTGCAGCAACGCCCCGAACTCGCTCAGCCGCCGGCCGAGCAGCAGATGTTTCATCTCCACCGCCAACTCCTTTTGCCGCCGCAGCGCATCCAGGCTGGCGCTATCGCCGCGCTGGTAGCGGTTGGTCTGGTCGGCCAGGATGCCGTCCGCGACCCGGGTTTCCCCGGTAAAGCAAAGCACCAGGTTGTGTTCCAGTTCGTTACGGGTCCCGGCGGGCAGGCGCAGCGGATTCACCACCACCTCGCGTCCCAGGAACTCGATGAAGTTCCAGCCGCCGAAGGCGGTGGCGTACTGGTCCTGCATGCCGCCGGGAATGCCCAGCTCGTCGCGTTCCAGGCGCCAGGCCAGGTCCGCTACGGTGGCCTCATCCAGGTTGAGCCGCTGCCATTCCCGCATCAGGCCCATGACCGCCACCATCAGGCTGGAGGACGAGCCCAGCCCGGAGCCGGGCTTGGCGTCGGTGTGGAGGTAAAGGTCGAACCCGCTGGCGTTTTCGCCGCCCAGTTTGCGGATGGCGGCTTTGGCGAGATCCAACTGGCCGTCGTAGGGGAGCGGTTTGCCGGAGCCGTAGTGCAGCGCCAAGCCCAGATCGGCGGAGCGAAGATGCACCTCCTGGTCGGCACGCGGGCAGAGGGTGCCAAAGGAAAACATGTTGATGGTGGCGCTGAGCACGCAGCCACCTTCGAATTCCGGATAGGGCGGCACATCCGTGCCCCCTCCGGCAAAACTCAGCCGCAACGGCGCTTTGGCGCGAATCAGCATGATCCGGTTCCTCCCCGCACACAGGGCCGCGGCTGCATTAGCCGGAGCTAATGCGCGCGGCGGTCTACTGCAGTCCTTGCACGAGGCCTGCCAAAGCGCGGGCGGGTATCTATTGAATCGTGGCGCGGGCGCGTTGGATTTCCGCGGTCATGCGCTCCAGGGCGGCGGCGGCATCGCGCAGAAATTCCGCCTGGGCGGGATCGCCGGGGGGCAATTGCAGCGCCAGCTCGAGGCTGCCGCGAGCCGCCATCAGCGGCTGGCTGAGATCATGCAGCAGTTGGCGAAGGCTAGGCTCGCTCATTCCGCCTCGGCGCTCGGCGGGGCGCCCATCTGGTAGCCCACGCCGCGAATGGTGCGGATGAGCTTGGGCTCAAAGCCTTCGTCTACTTTGGAGCGCAAATAATTGATGTAGACGTCGACCACGTTGGTGGAGCTGTCAAACGACAGATTCCAGACGTGCTCGATGATCATGGCGCGGGTCACGCGGCGGCTCTGGTTGAGCATCAGGTATTCCAGCAGCGCGAATTCCTTGGGCGTCAGTTCGATCGCTTTGCCGGCGCGGTGGACCCGGCGTTCGATGCGGTCCAGCTCCAGCGTGTCGACCTTCAAGGTCGAGGTGCTGGCGCGCTGGCCGCGGCGCAGCAGGGCGCGAATGCGGGCGCAGAGCTCGGAGAAGGAAAAGGGCTTGACGATATAGTCGTCCGCGCCCAAATCCAGGCCGCGGACGCGGTCCTCGACCCGGCCGTGGGCGGTGAGCAGCAGCACGGGGAGATTGGGCTTGCGCTGGCGGACGTGGCTGAGCACGTCGAAGCCGTTGCGGCTGGGCAGGCTGACGTCGAGCAGCAGCAGATCGAGATCCAGGCGGTCGGCCATGGCCTGGGCTTCCTCGCCATCGCCGGTCCAGTCCACGGCATACTGCTCCGTCTCCAGGCCTTTGCGCAAAAACTTGGCCAACGAGGCGTCGTCTTCGGCCACCAGGATTCTCATGGGCACAGGCGGCGGGCCCGGGCACGCTCACCGTAAGTCAGCGTACCGCAGCCGCGAGGAGCAGACAAGTGCCGGATGTGTTACTGCGCCGGAGGCAGGATCGGCGGCGGGGGGCGCTGCGCCACCACCACCAGGTCCACGCGCCGGTTGATTTGCCGCCCCGCGGCGGTGGCGTTGCTGGCGATGGGATGGTATTGGGCGTAGCCGGAGGCGGCCAGTCGCTCCGGATTGATGTGGTAGCTGGTGATGAACAGCCGCACCAGTTCGGTGGCGCGGGCGGTGGAGAGCTGCCAATTCGAGGCGAACTGGGCGTTATGAATGGGAACGTCGTCGGTGTAGCCCTGGATGCGCAAATCGTTGGGAAGGGAGGCGACGCTGGCGGCGATGCGCGCCAGCACCGGCATCGCGTCCGGCCGCACCTGGGCGGAGCCACTATCGAAAAACCCCAGCTCCTCCATGCGCACCACCAAGCCCTCGCGGGTGAGATGCAAGGATAGCTGGTTGCGTTCGATCTCCGGCCGCATTTCGGCATTGAGCTTTCTCTGCAGCAGCATCAGCGGCGATTGATCCAGGCTGGGCGCGTTGGAGGCCGCCGGCGGCACGGTCACCAGATTGAGCTGGGCGGCGTGGGGCGTGAACATGCCCATCTCGGCGAAGGCCACATGAATCGCCTGCGCCAGCTTCAGGATTTTGGTCTGATTGCCGCGCGAGGCGGCGTACATGACCACGAAAAAAGCGAACAGCAGGGTGATGAAATCGGCGTAGGAGACCAGCCAGCGCTCGTGGTTAGCGTGGGGATGGTCGGCGGTGCGCCGGTTACGCCGGTTCATGATCTCGCGGCTGAGGCGCGCGCCGCGGCGGGCGTCTCCTCCGCCTCTTCTTTCTTGGCGGGCGCGGTGGCCGTCTCGTGCAGGTATCCGCGCAGCTTGGTCTGCAGCATGCGGGGGTTCATGCCCTCCAGAATCCCGATGACGCCCTCCAGCATAATCTCCCGCATCAGGTCTTCCTGCCGGTGCCGTACCCGCAATTTGCCGGCAACCGGCAGGAAGGCCAGGTTGGCGCTCGCCACTCCGTACACGGTGGCCACGAACGCCACCGCGATCCCGCGCCCCACTTCGTTGATGTTGTTGAGCTTCTGCATGACCTGGATCAGCCCGAGAATGGCGCCAATAATGCCGATGGTGGGGGCGTAGCCGCCGGCGGAATCAAAAATCTGAATCGAACACTCCTCGACTTCGGTCTGATTGCCGAGCGCCAGCTCCATGTTCTCCCGCAACTCGGCGGGCTGGGTGCCATCCACCGCCAGCATCATCGTCTTGCGCAGGAAGGGCTCCTCGATGGAGTCCAGTTCCTTGTCCAGCGACACGATGCCTTCCTTGCGCGCCTTCTGCGCGAATCCCACGATGCGGTCAATCAGCGCCGACATGTCGGGTTCCTTGTACAGGAACACCTTCTTTAATTCCCTGGCGCCGCGCAGCACCACGTCCAGCGGGTACTGGAGCATGACCGCGCCAATGGTGCCGCCGAAGACGATGAGCGCAGCGGTGGGCTGCAGGATCTGGCCGATGTTGCCGCCGTCCATCATCAGGCCGGCCATAATACCGCCTACAGCGACCACGATGCCGATGGTACTACTGCGGTCCATGGGTCTCCCTGGGGGTGGGCAGCACCAGCAGCGGGCGCGGCCCGCGCTGGCCCGAGCCGCGGCGATATTCGGCGATGCGGCGCAGGATTTCCGCCGGCGTCTCTTCCACGGTCAGCTTCTCTCCGGTGATGAGCGTAATCACGGTATCGTGCGGCTGCTCAATGCACTTGATCAGATCGGAGTTCAGGATCAGCTCCTGATGGTTCAAGCGCGTGAGGGGGATCATGGTTGCCTACCCCTCGCTTATCGGCATGGGGCTAGCAGCCTTGAACGCCAGCGCCGCCGGCTTAGAAGCTTCTAATGTGCCGGCGCCGCAGATCGCCCGGCCGGCGTAGCCACGATGGCCCTCGCCGTGCAGGAGCATGGGCGATGACGCTGGGATTATCCATGATTGTGCGCGACGCCGAGGCAGACCTGCCTGCCTGTCTGGCGAGCGTGCGGGGTTGGGTGGCGGAAATTGTCGTAGGCGATACCGGTTCGCGCGACCAATCCCGTGCTTGCGCCCGCAGCCTGGGTGCGCGCGTGCTGGACATTCCCTGGGAAGCAGATTTCGCCCGCGCCCGCAATCGCGTGCTCGCCGCGATGAGCACGGACTGGGTACTGGTGCTCGATGCCGACGAGCGGCTCGAACCCTGTCCGCGCCGCCGCTGGCAGGCGCAGATGGAGGGCAGCGCCGACGCATTCCAGGTCACGATTCGCAACTACGTGCCCTCGCTGGGGATGCACATCTGGGATCTCAGCGCCCAGCCCAACGATGACGCCTGGCCGGAAGCTCAGCCCTACCCGGCATTCATAGAGCATCAGAACGTACGCCTGTTCCGGCGTCATCCCCAGCTTTACTTCGTCGGTTGCGTGCATGAAAGCGTCGGGCCGCGGGTGGCGCCGGCGGGCTTGCGCCTGGGCGTGGCGGCGGGGCGCATCCATCATTTCGGCATGGTGCGGCCGCCGGTAGCGATTGCCGCCAAAAACCGCCTGTATCGCGAGCTGGGGAAGCGCAAGGTGGCCCAACAACCCGCCGATGCGCAAGGGCACTTCGAGTTGGGCGTCATCGAGTTCGAAAACTTTCATAATGACGGGGAGGCGCTGCGCTGCTTCGAACGCTGCCTGCGGCTGCGCCCCGGCTTCGCGCAAGCCTGGTTTTTCGCCGGCGCCTGTCTGGCGCGGCTGGGCCATCCCCAGGAGGCACTGGGATTTTTGGAGCAGGCCAGCACGCGCGGCTGCGAGGCACCGCAACTGGCCGAGATGATGGCGGATGCGCAATATAACGTCGGCCATTTCGCCGCCGCCGTGGAAAGCTACCAGCGAGCCGAGCGCCAGGGCAAATATCCAGCGCTGGCCAGCAAACGCGGTTTGGCGGAGCTGCGAGCGGGCCGGCGCGTGGCCGGGCTGGCGCGGCTGCGAGGCGCCGTCGAGGCGGCGCCGGAGGAGATCGAAAATCATGACCGGCTGGCGACGGCGTTGGTATGGATGGAGGAATGGAGCGGCGCCGCGCAGGCGCTGGAGGCGCGGGTGCAGCGGTTCCCCGCCGATCCCCACGGCTACCTGCGCCTGGGGGCACTGCTGGCGCAACGCGGTGAGTTGGAACGGGCGCAATGGTGGCTGCGGCGCGGCTTGCGCCAACTGCCCGCCGACGCCGCCTTGCGCCATGCCTGGCGCGAACTTCAGCAAGCAGTGGGCCATTCACTAAAGCCCCCAGCGGCGTGCGCCGATAGGAGCGCATGAGTGGAAACAATTCCGGAAGCCGCGTCGGCTAAAGCCGGGAGCAATCCACCACCAAAGGAGCGTTTCTAATGTCCCTGAGCATCTTGTCCGACATCCCCGCTTTAGCCGCGCAGAGCGCCTTGAATACCAATCAGACGAATATGCAAAATACGTTGGTTCAGCTGTCCACCGGACAGCGCATCAACAGCGGCGCCGACGATCCAGCCGGGTTGGCGATCGCTAACGGCCTGCAGGTAAACATCAGCGCCCTCACCCAGAGCCAGCAAAACGTCAACGACGGAATTGGCCAACTGCAGGTCGTGGACGGCGCCTTGGGTCAGGTCACCGATCTGCTCAACACCGCCGTCACCCTGGCCACCGAAGCCTCCAACGGCACCGAGAACTCGTCCCAGTTGCAGGCTCTCAATGACCAGTTCACTTCCATCAAAACCGAAATCGACAATATCGGCTCCAACACCAACTTCAACGGGGCGAATGTGTTCACCGCCTCCACCACCTCGATTTTCCTGAGCGACGCCGGATCGAGCTACACCATCGGCATGAGCCCAGGCACGCTCAGCTCCGCCAACATCGCGCCCGGCTCCGGCGCCACCGGAATGACGGCTGTCGATTTGTCCGGCGATAACCTGCTGACCAACGGTGCTGCGCAGACGGCCTTGACCGCCATCAACAGTGCCGTCGCCAACGTCGCCAACAACCGCGGTGCGGTGGGCGCAACCATCAACCAGATGCAGGCGGCTACCAATGTGGTCAGCGCGCAGGTGCAAAACCTGACCGCGGCCGAGAGCGGCATCATGGATGCCAATATTCCGAGCGTGGTCAACAACCTCTCGCAGGAGCAGACTCTGGCCCAGACCGGCATGTCAGCCCTGAGTTCGGCGATCCAGTCCCAGCAGTTGGTCCTGAAATTGCTTGGCTAGGTTAAAGGGCCGCCAAGCCCGTGAGACACTGGCGGCCCGCACAGGCCCGCGGTTCAACCAGGCCGCGTGCACGGCGGAGGCCGGCGGCTCCTCTCTTCTGGGTAGGGAGGGGCGGCCGGTCACCGCTACGTAGAAAAGGAGGGTGCCGTGAGCACGTCCACTTCCCCGCTCAGCTCGATCAGCAGTTCGGTAAGTGCCACCGAAAACGGCACCGGAACGTTCAACGCCCAAGCCTACGTGCAGTCGATCCTTCAATCCGAGGAAGGACCAGAGGAGTTGATGCAGCAGCAGGTGGCCACGCTCAGCAACCAGGCCACCGACCTAGGCACCATTAGCACTCAGCTCGGTTCACTGCAGACCGCGGTGCTCGCCCTCAACGACTTCAACGGAGCCCTGGACGCCAACCAGGCGAGCAGCTCGGATTCCTCGGTGGCCACAGCCACGGCGGACAGCACGGCCGGTGTTGGTTCGCATACGCTGACAGTGTCCAATCTGGCCTCCACGAGCTCGCAATACAGCACCACCTACGCCAGCGGTGATGCCGCCATCCCCACCGGCAGCTTCGATATCCAGGTTGGCTCAGGCACGCCTACCGCCATCACGGTGGATTCCAGCGACGATACCCTGAACGGCCTCGCCTCGGCCATCAACAGCGCCAGCGCCGGCGTCACCGCCAGCGTGATTACCGACGCCAGCGGCGCCCGCCTGAGCCTGGAGAGCGGCACCTCGGGTGCACCCGGCGAGATCACGATTTCCAACGATACGCTTTCCGGTTTCAATTTTACCCAGGCCGTGGCCGGCGAGAACGCCAGCTTCACTCTCGATGGCATTGCGCTCACCAGCACCAGCAATACTGTCACCGGCGTGCTGCAGGGCGTAACCCTGGATCTGCAAGGGGCCAGCAGCGGAGCCGGCGCCACAATTTCCATTAGTCCCGACACCACCCAGGCCACCACCGCGATCCAGAACTTCGTGACCGCCTACAACACGGTAATGCAAACCCTCAACGGCGAGTTTAGCTACAACGCCAGCACGCAGAGCCTCGGCCCGCTCGGCTCCGACCAGACCGTCATGCAGGTGCAGCAAAGCCTGCTCAGCGATGCCTCGTTTTCCTTGAGCGGCAACAGCGGCCTTACCAATCTGGCGGCCATCGGCATAAGCATGAACCAGGACGGCACGCTGTCGATCAGCAGCTCCACCCTGCAGGCCGCCATGGCGTCCAACTATTCGGCCGTGCAGAACCTGTTCCAGCAGGCCTCGCCCGCCGGATTCGCCCAGAGCTTCAACAACGACCTCATGAATATCACTGATCCCGGCACCGGCCCGATTGCCCTGGATCAGCAGGGTGTGCAGCAGGAGACCACTAGTTTGAACCAGCAGATCACCGAATTCCAGAATAATTTGAACCAGCAGGAGACGCAGCTCATGCAGACCTATGCCCAAGTAGCGGCTACTCTCCAGGACATGCCCACACTGCTCAGCCAAACCCAATCTGAGTTGTCCAACCTCTAGGACGCCCATGCATCCGGCCACAACCTACCAGCGCCACGCTATCGAGACCGCCAGTCCGGTGGGGCTGGTCGTGCTACTGTACCAGGCCGCTGTGGCCGACCTGCGCAGGGCGCTGGCGGCCACGGAAGCCGTGCCCAACACGGTGCGCGAGATCGAGGCGCGTACCAAAGCGCTTAACCACCTGTTCGCAATTGTCGGCGAGCTGAAACGGGAGGTCGATCTCAAGCGTGGCGGCGAGGTAGCGCGTAATTTGCAGCATTTTTATGTTCTCAGTGAACGTCTGATTCTACAGGCCGGCGCGCAGCGCGACCCCCAGATCTTGCGGGAATTGATTGAGCATTTTTCGCGCATTTTGGCCGCTTGGCGGCAGGTGGAAGCGCGCCCGCCGGCGGCACCGGCGGCGCAAACGGCATGGAGCGCCTAGAAGCACCTCCGGGCGCGGAGGCCTGGGCCGAACTGGACCGCGAGTGGTCGCAGTTCTGGGCGTCGCTGGAAGCCCACGCCCACGATCCCGCCGCCTGGTTCACGCCCGCCCACACCAGCCAACTGCAGCGCCTGCTGGAGCGCGGCAGCGCCTGGCGGCTCGAGGCGGTGCATGCGCACGAGGAACGCACGCTCTACGCCTGCCATTTGCGCCGTCTGGAGCCGGTGCTGCGCCAGGTACAGGCGGCGCTGGGGGAGACCGCCGAGCAACTGCTGAACCGGCGCGAACAATTGCAGCATGCACGGGATTGGGCGGGCAGCCAGGTGGGTCCGCGCACGCGGGTGCGGCGATGAACCGAACCGTGCTCATCGTGGATCCGGCACCGGTGATGCGGCGCGTGGTCGAACGATCGTTGCGGCTGGCTGGTCTGGAGATGCAGCAGGTTTTCGAAGCCAGTGACGGTCAGGAGGCACTCAATCTCGTCACTCAGCAGCATCCCGGATTGGTGCTCTCCGAGCTCGCGCTGGATGGCGTAGACGGCCTGCAACTGCTGCGCCAGATCCGAAGCGAGGAAGCAACCCGTACGCTGCCGCTGGTGTTCGTGAGCAGCCAGGCGGGCGAGGCTCAGGTCAATGAGGCGCTGGAGCTGGGCGCTCAGGGCTACATCCGCAAGCCCTTTACCGCCGACCAGATCAAGGAGTACATCCTCCCGCTGTTTGCCTAAAATCCCCTTAGTTGCGCCGGTGGTCCTCCACGTGCATGGAATTGGGTGGAGGAGCCATGGAGAGTGGTATCTATGCGGCGTGTTCGGCGCTGATTGCGCGCATGCACCAGTTGGACATACTGGCGAACAACCTCGCTAATGCCAACACCACCGGCTACAAACAGGAAAGCCAGTTCTTTCAGGCCCTCACCGCGGCCAGCGGCTCCCAGCCGCTGGGAGCGCTCAACCAGGCGGTCAATCAGTTCGGGGTGTTGAGCGGGCAGCAGTTGAACCTTACGCCGGGTTCCGACCAGATCACCGGCAATCCGCTCGACGTAGCCATCCAGGGACAGGGCTTTCTCACGGTGCAAACCCCTGCCGGTGTTGCCTATACGCGCGACGGCAACCTGCGCATTGGCGCCAAGGGGGAATTGCTGAGCAGTCAGGGCGACCCCATCCTGGGCGAGCAACCCAAAGGCAAACTGGCGCCGATTTATTTGCCGAGCGGAAAGATCTCGATCAGCGCCAACGGCACCATTGCGGTGAACGGCGCCACCGCGGCTAAGCTCCACCTGGCGGAGTTTACTTCTCCGGCGCAGATCAAGCCCCTGGGCGACACCTACCTGACCGCCCCGGCCGCCGATGTGCGCACGGCTACCGATTCATCGGTCACCGGCGGCGAGTTAGAAACCTCTAACGTCAACCCCATCCAAGCTGAGACAAACCTCATCACCCTGCAGCGCCACTTCGATTTGCTCGAGCGCGCCTTGCAGATTTACCAACAGGATTTTAACCAGCCGGCCACGACCGAGCTGCCGCTGGTCAACAATTCGTAACCAGAAGGAGCGCTCCCATGATGCAAGCCCTGCAAACCGCCGCCAGCGGCATGTTGGCCCAGGAAATGAATCTGGACAACATCGCCAATAATCTCGCCAATGCCTCCACCTCAGGGTTCCGCCAGCGGCGGCTGCAGTTCGAGGACTTGCTGTATCAGAACCTGGTGGCGCCCGGATCCGCCTCCACGCAACAGACCACTGTCTCCAGCGGTCTGGAAGTCGGCATGGGCACGCGTCCGGCCTCGACCGAGATGGTGTCCACCCAGGGAACGCTGAGTGCGACCAACAATCCGCTAGATCTGGCGATTCAGGGCAACGGATTCTTTCAGATTCAGATGCCCGATGGCACGCTGGCCTATACGCGTTCGGGCGCATTTCAGCTCGATGCCAACGGCGATATGGTTACCGCGGACGGCTATCCCCTGCAGCCGCCGATTACCGTTCCCCTCAACGCGACTGGCGTCAGCATCGGCACCGATGGCACCGTCACGGCTACCGTGCCCGGTTCCAGCCAGGCGCAGCAGGTTGGCACCATCACGCTGGCGACGTTCGCCAACATCGGCGGGCTGAATAGCGACGGATCAAACCTGTTCAGCCCTACGCTGGCTTCGGGTGACCCGATTGTGGGCACGCCCGGCGGCAACCAGGGTCTAGGTACGATTCAGCAGGGAGAACTGGAGGAATCCAACGTAGACGTCGTCGACGAGTTCGTGGCGATGATCGAGGCGCAGCGCTCCTACGAAGCCAACTCACGCGTGGTGCAGGCCGCCGATCAAATGCAGCAGCAACTGAACGGACTGCAATCGTAAGCGTGGTGCTGCCCATGCGCCGTCTGCCAGCTATGTTTGCCTGTGCTGCCCTGCTCGGCGCCACTGCCGCGGCGGCGGCACCCGGTTGGCGCATCCAGCCGCGAGTCAGGGTCAGCGCGTCTGTGGTGCGTCTCGGCGATCTGCTGGCGGCGGGCGCCAGTGCGCCGGCGGGTGTGCGGCGGCTGGTGCTGTCGGCCGCGCCACAGCCGGGGATGCCCTTGCGCTGGAGCGCGGCGCAGTTGGCATCGCGCTTGCGCAGCGCCGGTCTTCTGCCGGGCGAGTTTCAAATTCCAGCCCGGATCGAAATCGAACGCCAGGCGCAGCCGATTCCGACTGCCGCGGTGCTGCAGGCGCTCACGGTGTATCTGCGCCGTCCGGTGCTTGGGTCCGAGGTCGCCTTCACTCCGCCGCTGACGACGGCGGCCGATCCGCAGGTGCAAGTGCTGCGGGCGGTGCCGGACCGGGTGCATGGCCGGCTGGAGGTGTACTGCCGCGCCACGAAGGACTTGCGTCTGCTGCCGTTTGCAGTCTCCGTGCGGCTGTCGCCGGCGGAGCAGGCGTTGCAGGCACGGCAAGCATCTGCCGTCTGGAGGCCGCATCCGGAGGTGGCGCCCAAGCCGGTGCTGGTGCGCCCCGGCCGAACCGCCCAACTGGTGATTGAGCAGCCCGGCTTCGCCCTGACCACGCTGGTGCAACCGCTGCAGGAAGGGCGCCAGGGCGATCGCATCCGCGTGCGCAGTCTGGCCACCAAGGCGATTCTGCAGGTGGTGGTGACCGGCCGCGATCAGGTGGGTTCTCTGGAGGACAACCATGGCGGGCGCTAGGCGGTCATTGCTGCTGGCGCTGCTGGCCGTGCTGGGGGTGGGACTTGCAGCGCAGAAACGCAAGCCGGCGGTGCTCACGCCGGCGCAACAAGCCTTGCAAGCCTATCTGGCGCGCGTGCGCCAGGTTGCCGGCGCCACCACCGCCAGCACCGGCAGCCTGTGGACGCCGCAGGGCCGCTTCATCAATCTCGCCAGCGACTTCAAAGCGCAACACGTCAACGATCTGATTACCATCAATGTCATCGAGAATACCCAGGCCGCCGGAACCGGTACCGTGCAATCCAAGCGCAGCTTCACCGGCAATTCCGGCATCAGCCTATTTGGCTCGACTTCGAGCCGACTGGCTACGCTGCTGGCGCCCACTTCGCAAACCGATCTGGAAGGCCAGGCCTCGACTGCCTCCTCCAGCCAACTCACCACCAGCCTCACCGGGCGCGTGGTGGACGTGCTTCCCAATGGGTTCCTGGTGATCGAGGCAGTGCGCACCATCGAGATGAACAGTCAGCAGCAAACCATGATCGTGCATGGCGTCGTGCGTCCGGCCGACATCGCGCCTGATAATTCCGTGCTCTCTACCCAGGTCGGCGAATTGGAAGTTGACTTGCAAGGTAAAGGTGTGATCAGCGATACCACGCGGCCAGTCACCGGCTGGCTGCGTTTTCTGCTGAAGTTCCTGACGTTCTGACATGACGCGCCGCTCCGTCCAACTCGTGCTTCTGACCGCCGCCTGCGCGCTGCTCAGCGCAGGGTCGCTGGCGGCGGTGCCTGGCAGCAGCACCAAGCTGCAGGTGCCGATTGGCGACATCACCACGGTGGCGGGAGTGCGCGACAACCTGCTGGTGGGCTACGGGCTGGTGGTAGGCTTGAACGGCACCGGCGATCAGCGCCAGACGATGTTCACCATTCAGACGCTGAGCAACATCCTGCAGCGCATGGGGGTGCAGACATCTCCCGCGCAACAACAACAGATGATGGTGCACAATGTGGCGGCGGTGTTCGTCACCGCCGAACTGCCGCCGTTTGCCCGCCCGGGCATGCAGATTGACGTCACAGTCTCTTCCACCGGCGATGCCCGCAGCCTGCAGGGGGGTCTGCTCCTGCTCACCGCCTTGCACGGGCCGGATGGAGAAATCTACGTCGAGGCCCAGGGCGCGCTGACGGTTGGCGGCTACAGCGCCGGCAACGCCCAAAGCCACGTCCGCGTCAACCAGACCAACGTCGGCATTATTCCCGGCGGCGGCATCGTCGAGCGCGACACCGCCGTCAGCCTCGACAGCCTGAAGCAGCTCACGCTGTTGCTGCGCCAGCCCAGCTTCATTACCGCCTACGCCATTGCCAGCGCTATCAACCTGCACGTGGGGGCTGCCTCGGGCGGCGCGAATTCCGGTCCGGCGCACGCCGTTGACAGCCGCCGCGTGGATGTCGCCTGGCCGGCCAGCAAGAGCGCAATTCCGGCGTTTCTGGCGCAAGTGGAAGCGCTCAAGGTTCCTGTCACCCCGCCCGCGCGAGTGGTCGTGGACGAGCGCACGGGTACGATCGTGATTGGCGGTGACGTCCAATTAGGCCCGGTCTCGATCCTGCACGGCAACCTTGCCATCGAGGTCACCACCACGATCACCGCCAGCCAGCCGGGCCCGTTCTCGCAGGGCCAAACCGAGCTCGTGCCCAATACCACTGTGACGGCCAAGGAAGCTCCAGCCGCCAAGCTGGTGCTCCGGCCCGGCGCCACTGTGCAGGATTTGGTCAACGGCTTGCAATCCATCGGAGCCACGGCGCGCGACATCGTGGGTATCCTGCGCGCCATCGAAGCGGCGGGTGCGCTGGAAGCCAAGCTGGAGGTGATCTGATGAGCCAACTGGCGCCAGTCGCCCACCAGGTTGCACCCGCCGTCACCACGCCGACCGCGGCAGCGCAGAAATACCAGCTGGACAAATCGGCCAAGGAATTTGCCGGTATCTTGATCGATACCCTCTGGAGCGAGTTCCAGAACGACCCCTTGGCGCCTTCGCAGGGGCAGTTCTCCGACCCGGGCGCCGAAAGCCTGAAAGGCCTAGGGCTGCAGGCCATGTCGGGCGCTCTCGCCCAGCGCGGCGGGCTGGGCCTGGCGGCCATGATCGAGCATCAGTTGCAGCCGGTGCCTGCGGCTGCAAAAAAAGTTTCCGCGGAGGTGACTTTGCTAAAGTCGCAAGCCACAAACGCCGATAAGCTGGAGGTAGCGAGACTGAGCCAGTCCGCTATGACGGAGAAGCCACGGTGAGAATCCAAAATCCCAACCTCGATCCCTCCCTGGCCGCGCAACAGCGGCCCGAGGAGGCGCATCGGATCACCCCGGCCCATAACTCCGTCGTCCCCTCCGGTTCCGGCGCCACTAGCACCTCCGGCGACCAGGCCAAGCTGGGATCCTCGACTGTCGAATTGACAGCCAAGGCCCTGGCGCAGCCCGAGGTTCGCCAGGAGCAGGTGCAACAGTTGCGCGCGCAGATTACCGGCGGTACCTACGTGGTCAACACATCGCAAATTGCCGAAGCGATGTTGAATGACCCGCAGACCGGAATGGGGACTCGTGGCGATGGCTAGCCCCCTAACGCAACCGCTGGACAGCGTCCGCGCACCCGTAATGCGCCCTTGGTCTCTGCCGTCCGACGGCCCACCGGAAGAAGGCAACCGGATGTGGGAATGGCTGCAGCAGCGCCGGATTCTGGTGGAACAATTATCCGCCGAGCTGCGCACCGGCTTTCAAGCCGTAGCCGCCTTTCGCGCCACTGACTACCTCGACAGCGTGGAGCGCCAGGAGGCGCTGGCGCAACAAATCGTGGTGCATGACCGCCGCATGCCGTCCATCACCGGCAGGCGCGCCGATCAGCTGCGCGCTGCCGCTGAGCTGCGCCGCATGAACGCGGAGTTGCGCCGCCTGGCGGACATTCAATCCGCCCTGATCGAGATCGGCAGTCGTTCGGTGCGCTGTTTTCAGCGCGTATGGGCACTCGGGGAAGCGACCTACCAGGTGGGAACAGGAGACAAACGGCCGCCTGCCGGCGAGACGCCTGCAGGGGCCGCGCCCCACGTCAAGGAGGGTTGACACTATGGGATTGAGCGGCGTCATGGCCATCGCGGAGCAATCGCTGCAAGCCCAGCAGGGGGGCTTACAGGTTACCGCCAACAATATCGCCAACGTCAATACACCCGGCTACACCCAAAGGGTTGCAGTGCTGGCGGAGCAGGCGCCGTATTCCCCCGACCAGGGCATTGCCGGCGGCGGCGGCGTAATCCTGCAGCAGGTCCAGGACGTTCGCGCTGGCGTCTTGCAAATCCAGCTCAACCAGGAGACCTCGAACCAAAACCAGCTCACCTCGCTGCAGCAGCAGTTGCAGCCGGTCGAGGGGCTGTTCGATGCCTCCAATGGCGCCGGCCTGGGCACCTCGATCGATGCTTTCTACGCCGCCTTGCAGCAGCTTTCCACCGATCCCAGCGATGGTTCGCAGCGCGAGAGCGTGATCTCGGCCGCACAGACGATGGCGCAAACATTTAACCAGGTCAGCAGCGCCATCAGCCAGCAGATGGGTGGCGCCAACCAACAGGTGGTGCAGGACGTGAGCCAAGTCAACACACTCACGACCCAGATCGCGCAACTGAACGGCGAGATCGGCTCTCTGCAGAATCAGCCGCAAGGCACCGCCGGCCTTGAAGATCAACGGTCCACGCTGGTGAACAATCTCTCCCAGCTCATCAATTTCACGCAGAGTGCCGGCAGTCAAGGGCAAATTACCCTGACCACGGCTGGCGGCCAGCAATTGGTGGCCGGAAACCAGGCGGTCGCCCTCACTACGCAGGCCAGCGGCGGGGTGCAGGATGTCTATTCCGGATTGACCGACATCACCGCCTCGATTTCCGGCGGCAGCCTGGCGGGTCTGATCCAGGCGCGCGATGTCGATCTTCCCAATTTGTCCAGCCAGCTCGATGCCCTCGCCACCACCATCGCCACCGGTATCAATCAGCAGAACGCGCTGGGCTACGACCTTGACGGCAACGCGGGTGGAAACGTCTTTACCCCTCCTACGCCCATCGGCGCTGCCGCCAATATGGCTCTGGCCACTACGGATCCGGCTAAAATCGCCGCCAGTTCCACGGCGGCAACCAACGGCGACAATTCCAACGTGGTCGCCATGGCCAACCTGCAGAACCAGGCCAATGCCGCCGGCCTCACTCCTGACGACGCCTACGCCGCCATTGTCGGCAACGTCGGTACCATGCTGCAGAACGCGGACACGCAACAGCAGGCGTCGCAGACCGTGCTCACGCAGTTGCAAAACCAGATTTCCTCCGTTTCCGGAGTTTCCCTGGACGAGGAGAGCATCAATCTCACCCAGTTTCAGCATGCCTATCAGGCGGCCGCCCAGGTCGTGAGTGTCATCAACACGCTCACCAGCGTGGCGATCAACCTGGGACAGTAAGCCATGTACGCACGAATTACCAACTCGCTGCTTTATAACAACCTCCAGCAGGCACTCAATCAAACCGAGCAGAGCCAGAATCAGGCGCTCACCGAGGTGGAGACGGGCCGGCAGGTGAACTCCCCGTCGGATGATCCGGTGGCGGCGGCCCTAGCCAGCGCCAACACGTCGCAAGCGGCGCAGGCCACCCAGTATCTCCAAAATATCAACACCATCAACGGCGAGCTGCAGGTGGGCGACTCCGCGCTGTCGCAAGCGGTGACCACCCTCAACCAGGCCATCTCGGTGGGTACCGAAGGGGCCAACGGTGGTCTTTCCGATGCCCAGAGAAGCGATGTCGCTCAGCAAATCGGACAGATTCAGCAGGAGATGATCGGCATCGCCAACACCACCTATAATGGAGCCTATATTTTCGGTGGCACAGCCACCGGCAGCCCTCCCTACGCTGCTGATGCCAGCCAGCCCGACGGGGTGCAATACAGCGGCAACACGCAAACCAATCAGGTGGAGGTCGCACCCGGCGCCAGCGTTACTTTGAACGTGCCCGGCAGCCAGATCTTCCAAAATAGCAGTGGCAGCGTCTTTCAGGCGCTGCAGGACTTGCAGACCGCCCTGCAGAGTAACGACAGCGGCGCCGCCCAAACCGCCGTGACGGAGCTGGGCCAAAGCCTCACCACCCTGAGCCAGCAGCGCGTCTTTTACGGTTCTACCAGCGACCAGCTCACCAGTGAAAGCAATTTTCTAAACAACGAGCAGATGAACCTGACGCAGGAGCAAACCACGCTGGTCGGCGCCAACCTCGCGAGCGCGATCACCGATCTATCCCAGGCGGAAACCGCGCGCCAGGCCATTCTGTCGGCCGGGGCGCAGATCAGCAACACCAGCCTGCTCAACTATCTGGGCACCACTGGAGGTTAGTGATCCGGGGCCGGCGGGCAATGGGCCGTGCAGCGGCCGAGCAGCGAACCTAGCAGCGCCCCCACGAGCAGGTCAGAAGGGAAATGTTCCTTGGCGGTAAAGCGCGCCGCCGCCACGCCTGAGGCCAGCGAGAAGCCCAGGCCGTTGGTCCAGCCTGCCTGGGGATCGTGCTCGTACAACAGTTCGGCCATCGCGAACGCGCCGGCGGCGTGGCCCGAGGGAAACGAACTTCCGCCTTCGTTGAAGCCGCCGTCGCCATCGCCGGGCGTATAGGGACGCTCCCGTCCAGCGCTGAACTTCAGTACTTGCACGGCGGCGGTGGTGTAGGCTTCCGTGGTCAGCGCAGTGAGGACGAAGTGGCCGGTAGCGTGACAAAACAGACAGCGATCTTCGTGAGCCACAGCCAACAGCGTGAAGGCCGGTTCGATGTCCAGCAAGCCGCGGTTGGACCAAAGTTTGCTCTCTTGTTCAAGGTGCGGCGATTGGATTTTCCGGGACAGGCTGGCGTCGCCTGTGGTGATCAGCAGCCCGGTGATCGCCAGCACCGGCACCGTGACCCGCCAATCGCGCAGCGCTGCCGCGGGCAGCGCCCGGGTGCCCTGCCACAATTTCCGCGTCGTCTGCCCGATCAAGGACCAGGGCGAGGCGGCGTGCGCTTTGGGTGCTGCCGGCGCCAGCAGCAGCGGCAGGCACGCGAGCGCGGCTAGGTGCCGCCGGTGGTGAACGGCGCCTTGGAGCCGCCCACTACCTTGAACTCCAGCTCTTTTTCGCAGTAATCGCATTCCATCTCGTACTTGCGCGTGATCAGGCAGCGCATGTAGTCATCCGGGCCCGGATAGATATTGTAGATGCGTTGACACTCCGGACACTGGACGGAAAGAATCGAACCGCTCATGGTTTGGCTCCCTTTTCCAGTTTAGCGGAGGCACTTTCAAACGGGTGGGCGCGATCATAGACTTCCGTGAGCTGCCGGATGTCGGTGCGGGTGTAGCGCTGGGTGGTGGCCAGGCTGCGATGGCCGAGCATTTCCTGGATGGCACGCAAATCGGCGCCCTCGCTGAGCAGATGCGAGGCGAAGGCATGGCGCAGCGCGTGGGGATGTAAATCCGCCCCCAGGCCGGCCGCTTGAGCGCTGGCCTTCACCAGCCGCGCCACCGAGCGCGTGGTCAGGCGGCGTCCGCGGCGGTTCAAAAACAGCGCTGGGTTGGTGGCAGGCTGGGGCGGCAGCGCCGTGCGGACCGCGAGGTAGTGTTCCAGCGCGGCGCGCGCCTTGCGGCCAAAGGGCACCAGGCGCTGCTTGCGCCCCTTGCCCAGCACCCGCAGTTGGGCCGCGGTATAATCCACATCGCCCAGTTCCAGTCCGGTCAGTTCGCTCACCCGCAGGCCGCAGCCGTAGAGCAGTTCCAGCAGCGCCTGCTCGCGCTCGGGGAACGGACGCTCGGCGGCGCCGTTATTCAGCCAGCCGTTCACCTGATCCGTGGTGGGGATGCCGGGCAGGTGCTTGCCCTGGCGGGGTGCGCTGATCAGCCGCGCCGGGTTTTCCGTGATCCAGCCCTGGCGCAGCGCGTAGCGGAACAGCGAACGCAGCGAGGATAGATGCCGCGCCTGGGTGGCGCGGCTGGCGCCGCGCCGGTGGCCTTGCGCCAAAAATCGCCGGATGCAGGCGCGATCGACGGTGTTCAGCGCTATCTCCGCTCCGTCAAAAGAGGCGAACTGACGCAGATCGGCGGCGTAGTTGCGCCGCGTGTGGGGGCTGGCGTTGCGCTCGCCTTCCAGGTAGTGTTCCAGAAAATCCGTGATGGCCGCTTGCACGGTCATGCGTTCACCGGCGCTGGCGTGCAAACCTGCGGCAGCCAGCTCTCTAGCGCCATCAACGCCCGCCGGCACTGCAACTGGCGGCGGCGACCGCGGTCGCGTTCGGGCGCATCCAGCGGCGGCAGCAGATCGAAGGTGATGTTGGCCGGCGCGTAAGTGGCGGCGGAAGCGTGGGTGATGTAGTGCAGCAGCGAGCCCAAGGCGGTCGCGCGCGGCGGCGGCGCCGGCTCTTCGCCGCGGACAGCGGCAGCGGCAAACTGGCCGGCCAGCCATCCGGTGGCGATCGCCTCGATGTAGCCTTCGGTCCCGCACAACTGTCCCGCCGACCAAATTTGTCCGGCGCTCCGGAACTGCAGGCGCTCGTTCAGTACCGCCGGAGCCGCCAGATAGCTGTTGCGGTGGACCTGTCCGTAGCGCAAAAACCGCGCCCGCTCCAGGCCCGGAATCAGGCGTAGGACTTCGGCTTGGGCGCCGAAGCGCAAATGGTTTTGGAAGCCCACGAGATTGAAGCTGTCGGCGCGCAGGTTCTCGCGCCGCAACTGCACCGCCGCAAAGGGAATGCGCCCGCTGCGGGGATCGCGCAATCCTACCGGTTTCATCGGGCCGAAGCGCAGCGTCGCCTCTCCGCGACGCGCCAGCTCTTCCAGCGGCAGGCACGCCTCGAAATAGTGTACGTCCTCGAACTGGTGCAGGGGATAGCTTTCCGCGGTCAACAGCGCGGTATAAAATCGCTCGTACTGAGCGCGATCGAAGGGGCAGTTCCAGAAATCATCGCCGCCGCGATCCCAGCGCGAGCCCGGATACATGCGGTCATAGTCGAGGCTTTCGGCATCGACGATCGGGCTGATCGCGTCATAAAAGCTCAGGTGTTTGCGGCCAGCCAGGGAGGCCAGGGCCGCGGCCAGCGGGGGCGAGGTCAGCGGCCCGGTGGCGAGGATGGTCTGCGCGGCATCGGAGGGTGGTAGCGCCGTCGCTTCCTGGCGCCGCAGATGGATCCGGGGCTCGCGAAGCAGCGCCGCTTCAATCGCCGCGGAAAATTTCACTCGGTCGACGGTGAGCGCCTGGCCGCCCGGGACCGCGCAGCTAGCGGCGCAGGCCAGCAGCAGTGAGCCGCCGCGGCGCAGTTCCTGCTTGAGCAGCCAGGGAGCGGAATCGGTTGCTTCTGACTTGAGCGAGTTCGAGCAAACCAACTCGCCCAGCCCGCCGGTCTGGTGCGCGGGCGTGGACACGCGCGGGCGCATCTCCCACAGTTCCACCTCCAGCCCATGGCGCGCAGCCTGCCAAGCCGCTTCCGGACCCGCCAGCCCGCCACCGATCACCGCGATGTCGGCCAATACTAAATCCCCAGAATATGGTAACCGCTATCCACGAAAAGGGTATCGCCGGTGAGGCCGCGTCCCGCCGGGCTGAGCAGGAACAGGGCGGTCGAGGCGACCTCGGCTGGATCGGTGAGCCGGCGCAGCGGCGCGCGCTGGGCCACCAGCTCCAGAATCGAGGAAAAATCCTTGATGGCGCGAGCGGAAGCGGTCTTGACCGGTCCGGCGGAAATCGCATTTACCCGGATCCCCTGCGGCCCCAGCTCGTTCGCCAGATAGCGCACGGCCGCTTCCAGCGCCGCCTTCGCCACCCCCATCACATTGTAGTGCGGCACTACGCGCTGGGATCCGAGATAGCTCAGCGTGACGATGCCGCCCCCATCGCTCATCAGCGGCGCTGCCCGGTGAGCCACCGCAGCCAGCGAATAGGCGCTGATCTCCAGCGCTTGGGAAAAGCCGGCACGGCTGGTGGCGTGGAAGGGGCGATCCAGGTCCTCCTTTTGCGCAAACGCCAGACAATGAACTACCCCTCCCAGCGGCGCCCCGTTCAGATCCTGGCCAATGGCGTCAAACAGCGCTGCAATCGATGCATCCTCGCCGACGTCACAGGGATAGACGTTCGTGGCGCCCAGCCCCTGCCCCAGCTCCTCGACCGCCTTCTTCACCCGTTCCGCTTGGTAGCTGAGCAGCAGCCGCGTACCCGCTCCGGCGAGCGCCTGGGCGATGGCATAGGCCAAGCTCCAGCGATTGGCAATGCCCATGACCAGTATGACCTTGCCGCGCATCTCGTCCGCCATACGCCATCGAGCTTAGCATGCCGTATATTCGTTACTGAGGTTTGCCACCGCCGATGCGAAGCCTTTTCGTGTTTCTGCTGCTGGGACTCGTGTCCGCCGCCGCGCCGCCGCGGCTGCATGCGAATCTTCGCGGTCAGGTGATGATTCTCGTCTACCACAAATTCGGTACTCAAGATGGCCGCTGGACGCGCTCGTTTGCGAGCTTCGATCGCGATCTGGCGCGCCTGGATGCGGCCAGTTACCGTCCTATCACCTTGCGCCAGTACGTCAGCGGCAATTTCGTGCTGCCCGCGGGCACCTCGCCCGTGGTGCTGACCTTCGACGACAGCTCGAAGTACCAGATGCGCTTTACGCCTGCGGGTCAGCTCGATCCGGAAAGCGCCGTCGGGCAGTGGGTGGCCTTCGCGAAAACCCATCCCGAGTTTCCCGTCCATGGCACCTTTTTTATTAATCCCGGCACGGACGTGTTCGCGCAGCGCGTCTACATTCAGCGCAAGCTGCAAATGCTGGTGCAGCTGGGATCGGAAATCGGCAATCACACCTGGGACCACCCCAATTTGCGCCACCTTACGCCCGCGGCGGTGGAACGCGAGGTGGGCTTGGCGCAATACCACATTGACCGCTGGTTGCCCGGCTATGCTGTCACCTCGCTGGCACTGCCTTACGGCGTAGCGCCGCGCAACGATCAACTGGTGGTGGGCGGCGCCTGGACGGGAAATCCCACCCCGCGTGCGGCTCCGGTGACGGTGCGCTGGAATTACAGTGCCGTGGTCCTGGTCGGCTCCGGTCCCGCGCCCTCACCGCTGATTGCCGGTCTGCCGCACGCGCACTTGCCGCGCATTCAGGCCTTTACGCCGGAATTCGACCACTGGATGAGCTATTTCGCGCGCTATCCCCGCCGCCGCTTCGTCAGCGATGGCCAGCGCCACGCTCCCGCCAGCCTGCTGCGGCTGAAGGTTAACTGAAGCTGCCCACATAACGGGAAGCAAGCTGCATTCCGCCGGGTGACGGACGTGTGCAAACCGTTGCATATGCGGGCGTTTCTTGACATATGCACCACGCCGTGAGGTTTCCTCCTGCAACTGGCAGGACCACGCATAGACGAAAAATCGCGGCGCCCGTCAGATTGCCATCATCGCAGGCGCCTTCCTGCTCTTCCTCTTCCCCGGCTTCGCGGCCCCGCGCGTCGCGGCCGATACCATCCGGACGTTCGCCGCCAGCGGCACTTTTGCAAGCGGCTCAGTGCTCAGCGGAACGATCACGATCGACACCACCACCGGCGGCCATGGGCCTGCCGAATTTCGATTTCGTGCCGGCGGGCAGGGACCCGCTGGCTGGCGTGAAAACTGGTCCGGGGCAGCGCGGTTCCGCTGGTTTCACCAAGGCCGATTTGGCTCTATACTGGGTGTCCTATGGCCTATGTGATTGCCGAGCCGTGCATCGGGACCAAGGACAGCGCCTGCGTGGATGCCTGCCCGGTGGACTGCATTCACCCCAAAACCGACGAAGGCGAATTTGCTGACGCCCAGCAGCTCTTTATTGATCCGGTAGAGTGCATTGATTGCGGCGCGTGCGTGCCCGTATGTCCCGTGACAGCGATTTTCGCGCTCGATGACCTGCCGGAGCAGTGGAAAGACTACGCCGCCAAAAATGCGGTCTACTTCGGCCGCTAGGTGCTTTGGTCGACCAGCACACGGGCGCGCGCCAGCACTGCGTCCATCATCGCAGGCGTGAGACGGCCCGTAAACGTATTTTGCTGGCTGGGGTGGTAGCAGGCCAGCAGTTGCCAGCGCTCGAATCGGTATTCGCCCCCGTGGACAAAGCGAAAGCGGCTGTAGGGCCGCGGTGCGCTGAGGGCGTGCAAAAGCTGGTCATGGCCTAATCCGCCCAGGCTGATTATCACCCGCAGCTGCGGCAGCAGCGCCAGTTCACGCTCCAGATAGGGACGGCAGCGCCGCAGTTCGGCGGGCGTGGGGCGATTGCCGGGCGGAGCGCAGCGGGCGGCCGCGCCCAGCCAGGCATCGTGCAGGCGCAGGCCATCATCGCGATGTTGGCTGACCGGCTGGTTGCAAAACCCGGCGCGGTGCAAGGCAGCGAAGAGAAAATCGCCGCTGCGGTCGCCGGTAAACATGCGGCCGGTGCGCAGCGCGCCATGGGCCGCGGGCGCCAGTCCGACCAGCAGCAGACGCGCGTTGGGGTCGCCAAACCCGGCTACCGGCTTGCCCCAGTAGGTTTGAGCGGCAAAGGCTTTGCGCCGCCGCTGGCACACCGCGGCCGCATAGGCGCGCAAGCGCGGACAGCGTTCACACTGCTCAATCTGGCGGGCCAACTGTGCCAGCGTGGGCGCCAGGGGCGGGGCTTTCCTCATGGACTCATTGCCCCAGAAGAAACCGCGCCAGGGTTTCGGCTTTGTCGGCCAGGGTCTGTGCGCGCAGCAAGTCGCCCTGCGCGAGCGCCGCTTGCGCCTGGCGCACGTACTCGCCCGCCTGGGCGCGGGTGGCCGCCGCCGTGCTCGAAAGCGCGCGCCGGGCCAGTTGCCGGAGGTCGGATCGCGCGCTCTGCAGCGTGGCCAGCACCTGGCCGCGGTAGGCGGTTTGCTCGCGCGCGCTCAGACCGGGGTTCAACTGGGGCGGCGGCGGCGGTTCGGGCGCTGCCGGGTGTAGCGGTTCCCGCTCGGGCGCACGCCGCGGTCGCGGTCGCGGCGGCGGCGGCCCAATTTCCAGTGCAAACGTCCAAGGCGGCGCCGCCGCCGGATCGGGCGTGAGCACCACCGGATCCGGCATGGGGCCGGGCGGGGACGCGGGAAAAAACATCGGCGGCTCGAAAATGTATACCGGCGGCGGCTGAGGGGTGCGATGGAACAGTCCGCAGCCGCCCGCCAGCAGTGCGGCCGCCAGCAGCACCCCCGCGCTGAGCGCTGATTTAACCGGCGGCATGCACCGCCTCGCCTTCCCGGCGCAGCGGAAAGCGCAGCAGAAAGCTCGCCCCCGGCGCCGCGCCCGGCGCTTCCAGCTCGATCGCGCCATGGTGCAATTGCATGATCCGCGCCGCCAGCGCCAGACCGATGCCGCTGCCTTCGCTGCGGGTGGTGAAGTAGAGGTCAAAGATCTTGTCCTGATGCTCGGTGGCAATGCCCGGCCCGTAATCCCGCACCCGCACCAGCGCTTGCTGTTCCCGCTCTTCCACCTCCAGGCTCAGACGGCGCGGCGCGGCCGCGGTGGCCGCTTCCATCGCCTGCATCCCATTATTCACCAGATTCAAAAGTGCCTGCTCGATCAGGTCGCGATCCAGCCAGACGCGCGGTCCCGGCCGCGGCGCCAGCACCTCCAGCTCGATGCCTTTGGCGGCGGCCTCGGCCTGTACCAATTGCTCCACCCCGCGCGCCACCTCGCTCAGATCCACCGCCGCCAGTTGCAGCTCCAGCGGGCGGCTGAAATCCAGAAAGGCCCGCACCACCCGGTCCAGACGCTCGATTTCGTGCCCGATGACCTCGATGTGGGGCCCCAGTCCGTCGCCGCCCGCCGCCGATTTGGTGCGCAGCAGATCGAGATGGATGGCCATGGCGTTGAGCGGGTTTTTGACCTCGTGCGCCACGCCGCGCGTGAGGCGGCCAACAGCCGACAGCCGCCGTGCCAGCTCCAGTTCGCTCTCCAGGCGCGAGAGCGGTTCGGCGTCGCGCAAGGTCAGCAGGGCGCCTCCCGTGCCGTCCGTGCCGCCGATCCGTTCCAGCCGTGCAAGTAGCGGCCGCCCTCCCGGCTGGCGCTGATCTTCCTGCGCCGGCAGCGGCTGCTGGCGCCGCACCGCCTCGCGCACCGCTGCGTCCAGGCCGCCGGAACCGGGAAACAGCTCCTCCACTTCGCGTCCCACCAGCGCTTCCGCGGGTAAGCCCAACAAGCGCGGCATGGCGGCACTGGCCATCACGCTGCGCCCGCGGCTATCAAACAGCAACAGTCCTTCCTCCAAGCCCGCCAGCACGTGCCCCACGTTTTCCTGCAGCGTGGTGTAGACCTGGCGCGAGTCCTGAATTTGCTGTCCCAGGCGTTCGATTTTCGACTGCACCCGCCCCAGCTCATCACCGACGCCGCCCTCTTCCTGCGGCAACTTGGAGGCTGCGGCCGCCATGAGGCGGTCCACCTGCGCGCTGATGGCCGCCAGCGGCGCCAGCGCCAGCTCCGCCAGGCTCCAGGCCAGGCCGGTGGCCAGCAGCACGATCAAGGCGCCATAGAGCAACAAGTGCCGCATCCGCCCCAGCATCGCCTGGCGCAACAGCACCGAGTCCACTCCCACGCTGATGGTGCCCAGCGGCGTCCCGCCCGCCTCCACCGGCAGGTTCACCGCGTAAATTGCCTCCGGACCCAGCACCGCGCGCGTTTGCCGCCACAGCCCCGCCGCCGTCAATGCGGTCATATCGGGCCGCTGCGGCTGCGGGTGTCCCGCCAGCAGCGGGTTGGAGTCCATCACCACTTGGCCGCCGGGACCGATCACCGCTATGTCACGGATGGCGCTGTTGTAGCCGATGGCAGCATTGAACAGCGTGTTGAGCGCCACGTTGCGGGGCAGTTGCCCGAGAAAATTCTGCAGCGCGGCGGCGCCTGCGGGCGTACCCAGACCGCTGACGTCGGCCGTGCTCCATTCCTGCCCCATCTGGCTGTACACTTCCCGCGCCAGGAAATCGGCGTGGGTGTACTCCGCCTGCAACTGCTGCCGCATGCCCGCCGCCAGATACACCAGCGTCACCGCCAGCACCACAAGCAGCACCAGCAAGGAAATGCTAAGCGTGATTTTGGTTTTCAGCTTCACGCGCCGACGCGCCCCTGCGGCGGTCCGGGCAGCACCACAGCGCTGCCGCCGTGCTAGCGCTGCCTCTGCTCCCAGCCCTGGGCGGCATACTCCTTCAGTTTATTTTGCAGGGTTTTCAGGCTGATGCCCAGCCGCTCGGCGGCGCGCGTCTTGTTGTTGCCTTCACGGGCCAGGGTGTTGAGGATGAGCAGACGTTCGCCTTCATCCACCGTCGCTCCCACCGGCACGCGCACGCACTCGCCCTCGGCGCTGGCCGCCAGCGCCGGCGCGGCGCCAAACTCCTCCGCCAAATGGCGCGCCTCCAGCACCGGCCCTTCTGCTACGATCACCGCCCGCTCCAGCGTGTTGCGCAGCTCGCGTACGTTGCCCGGCCACGCGTAGGCGGCGAACTGGCGCAGAACGTCGGCTGCGATGCTTGCTACCGCTCGTCCGTGCCGCTGGTTCAGCGGGCGCAGCAGCGCCGCGGCCAGGGCCGGCAAATCTTCGCGGTGCTCGCGCAGGGGCGGCAGGTACAGATGGAAAACGTTTAGCCGGTAGTAAAGATCGGCGCGCAACTGCCCTGCCGCGACCGCTTCAGCGGGGGGCCGATTGGTCGCCGCCAGCACGCGTACGTTGACCGGGATTTCCTGCCGGCTGCCCAGTCGCCGCAGTCGCCGCTCCTCCAGCACGCGTAACAGCTTGGCTTGGGTGGCGGCCGGCATTTCCCCGATTTCATCCAGCAGCAGCGTGCCCCCTTCCGCCAGCTCGAAGCAGCCGGCGCGCCGGTCCTGGGCACCGGTAAAGGCTCCCTTTTCGTGCCCGAAAATTTCGCTCTCCATCAGGCTTTCCGGGATCGCCGAACAATTGATGGCCAGAAACGTCCGGTCCCGCCGCGGACTGAGTGCATGGATGCGCCGTGCCACCACTTCTTTTCCGGTTCCGCTTTCGCCCGTGATCAGCACGTTGGCCGTGGTGGGCGCCACTTGTTCAATGAGGCTGCGCACCCGTTGCGCCATGGCCGAGATGCCGACAAATTCATCTGCGCCATCCTGCTCTCGCACCTTCGCCTGCACCGGATCGGCGGTACTCACTACATCCGCCAGCCGTTGCTTCAATTCTTCGCTGCGAATGGGTTTTTCAATGTAATCGTTGGCCCGCAGCCGCAGACAGGCAATTACGGCCTCTTTGGATCCTTGGCCGGTGAGCACCAGCACCGGCAGTTCGCCGTGGCGTTGACGGATGCGCTCCAGCAACTGCAGCCCGTCCAGGCGCGGCATGCGAATATCGGTCAGCACCGCTTCCGGCAGGGTTCGTGTCAGCCGCTCCAGGGCCTCGACACCATCGGCAGCCGCATCCACTTCGTAGCCCCACGCGCCCAGCAGCTCCGCCAGGCCGTGGCGCTCATTGGCTTCGTCGTCCACTACGAGCACGCGAGACCGCTTCATCCCTTCACTCTACCAGTCCGCGCTCCCACGATCTGCGCTCCTGCGAGCCAGGCGACCGGAATCCCCTGGAATCAGCAGTGATTCCCATCCGCAGCTTCGGGAGCGGAATTCCACTTGGTGTAAAATTAGAACAATCTAATTACTTTGGAGCATGTACCGGATGGCGTGACGTCATCTCTTTCCGGTAAGGCTCCTGCGAGCTCTGGCAACGCCTCCTTGTGAACGGATGGAAGGAATAGGTAGGAATGAAGCAAAGAATCAGTGCAGGATTTTGTGTGCCGGACCTGCGGTGCATGGCCCTGGGCATCATGGTGATGGCGTTACTGTCCGCCGGGCTTCGGGCGGCGCCGCCCGACAATGGTCCGTACACGGCGCCGGGCGGTGGTTTGGCGCTGAGCGCGGCCCTGGCGACTCCGTTGCCGGACCCGTTCGCGCCGCTGCTGGCGGCGGCCCAGGCGGCCCAGGCCAGCGCCAGTTCGGGTTTTGTGCCCAGCCAGATGCAAGGCTCGCTGGAAGGCACGCCGGGCCTCTGGAGCACGCAGTTTGCCGAGACGCTGGCGCCCGGTCAGGTGAGTTCCGGCGCATATGTTCAGCGTTTTTCCCGCTCTCCCGGCGGCCTGGTGTTTACCGATGTAGACACCGGCTGGACGGTCGGAATCACGCGCTGGCTGGAAATTACTTTTGCCACCACCCCGTATCGCCGTGTGCGTGTGACCCATCCGGAACAATTGACCTGGCCGGTGAACGGCACCTTCGGCAGTTTCAATCCCATGGCGCCGTTTGCGCGTAGTCCACTGCTGCATGGTGCTCCTGATTGGAGTCTTGCCGCCACCATCGGACTGCTGTCGCAGGATCGTGGCGACAAGTTCGGCCTGGCACTGCAGTTTGCCGAACACGCCCCCTATCACACTGATTTTGCCCAGGGCGCTCTGGTGCATGGCGTGACCACGACCGAGCCTTGGTTCCAGGACAACGTGCTGCTGGACAAGCGGCTCGGCACCGCCGGGGAAATGGTCGCCAATATCGGTTACCAGCACAACGGCACGATCAACAAGGATGGCGTGTACCTTCCCCTGCGCGATCAGATCAACTGGGGCTTTGGTGAGATCTTTCCGTTGCATACGCGTTTACAGGGCATCGTGGAGTTGACCGGAAGCTCTTATTTCGGTGCCGGCTACAACCCGGTGTTGTACCTGGGTGCGCCGCGTCCGGTGGATGTGACTGGCGGCATCCGCTACAATCCGATCTCCTGGATGGGCATCAACGCCGGCTATCGTTTTGCCGCCCATTCGCCCACCACTAATGTGAGCGGGTTTGTTTTTGGGCTGAGTTTCGGCCCGCCGGCGACGCACCCTGCGCCGCCACCGACGCCGCCGACGCTCGCCTGCCAGGTGAGCCAAAGCCCGGTGCAGCCTGGCACCAGCGTGCAGATTACCTCCACGGTCAGCCCCAGCGGCCCCCCTTATACCTATACCTGGACTTCTACCGGCGGTCAGCTTACTCCCTCGGGCAGTTCGGCCGCGCTCGATACTACCGGCCTGGCGCCCGGCATGTACACGATCACCGGCAAGGTGAGCAATAGCACCGGCCAGTCGGCTTCCTGCTCGACCCAGGTGGAAGTACGCGTGCCCGTTCGCCATCCTCCCGCCGCTTCCTGTTCGGTCAGTCCGGACTCGGTGCTGCCTGGGGCATCACTTACCTTTACCGGCCAGGCCTCCAGTCCCGACAATCGTCCGCTGACCTACGCCTGGACGGTCGATCCCTCCAGTGCCGGTCACCTGGACACCACCTCGCAAGCGACCGTGCATCTGGATACCACCGGCGCCACGCCCGGCCCAGTCACCGGCAGGCTGATCGTAACCGATGATCGTGGTTTATCGGCAAGCTGTTCGGCGCAGGCAACCATCGAAACGCCGCCCCCGCCGCCGCAGGCCACCCTGGCCACCACCTTCCAATTCGCACCCAATAGCTCGCGGGTGAACAACATCGCCAAGGCGGCGCTGGACGACATAGCTTTGCGCTTGCAGCAGGATGCCTCTGCTCAGGCAGTGATCGTCGGATACGCAACGTCCACGGAGGTGGCGCGCCGCCATCCGCTTTCGGCGGCCACCACGCTGCGGCTGGCCGAGGAGCGCGCCGTGCATGCCAAGGATTATTTGGTGAATCAAAAGGGCATTGCCAGCGATCGCATCCAGGTCCGGCATGCGGATGGACCGCATCAGGATGAAGTCTGGATTGTGCCTCAGGGCGCAACTTACAACGGCCCTGGGGAAACGTTCGATGAGAGCATGATCAAGCACTAAGGCGCTCGCAACGCTGATCTCAGCACCTAGGCGGCGGCCGGCATCTAAGGCCGCCGCCTGTGTTGCATGGCTGCGCTGAGTGCCTAGAATGGGTTAGGACTATGTGGCGAAGTTTCGGCGTAGGGCTGCTGGCAATGGGGCTTTTCCGCTTGGCCGCGGCCCAGCCGCAGCCTCCGCCCGCGCCGCCCGGAGGTACAGTGCGCGTGCTGGCCGCCGATCCCGACCGTCCGGCGACGGTGCTGCTCGGCACCGCAACCGGCTCGATCTTCCGTTCTAGCGATGCCGGCCGGGGCTGGAGTTTCTTCAGCCACGTCGGAAGGCACGACGATTGGGTCATTTCCAGCCTGATTCCCGACCCCGGCCGTCCCGGGCGCTGGTACGCCTCACTCTGGAGCTGGACGGCCCGCAACGGCGGGGTATTCACCAGTGCCGACAGCGGACGGCATTGGCACGCGCTGTGGCTGGGCCATGCCGTGCGAGCACTGGCGTTGGCGCCCTCCAATTCCTCCATTCTAGTGGCGGCGGCGCTGGATGGGGTTTATCGCAGTCAGGATGCCGGCCGCGACTGGAGCCGTATCTCGCCCGTCCATGACCGCGAGCTGGAAAACGTCGAATCCGTCGCCATTGCGCCCCATAATCCCCAGGAGATTTACGTCGGCACCTGGCATCTGCCCTGGAAAACCATCAACGGCGGCCACGACTGGTGGCAGATGCGCCAGGGAGTCATTGACGATTCCGACGTGTTTTCCATCGCGGTCGACCGGCTCGATCCACAAATCCTTTATTTGAGCGCTTGCTCGGGCATTTATCGCAGCGAGGATCGCGGCGATCACTTCCAGAAGATCCAGGGCATTCCCTATTCCGCCCGCCGCACGCCGGCGATTGTGCAGGATCCGTTGGATCCCAAAACTATCTACGCGGGTACCACCCAGGGGCTGTGGGTCACGCATGATCAGGGTGCCACCTGGGAGCGCATCACCTCACCCCGCCTCAGCATCAACACCGTTCTTCCGCTGCCGCGTCGCCTGCTGTTGGGCACCAATTTCGCCGGCGTATTTGTCAGCACGGACTCCGGCCGCAGCTTCCACCGTTCCGATCACGGCTTTTCCAGCCGTCACGTTGCCGCCGTCGCCTACGGACCCGGCGGGCGCTATATCTCCGTCACCGGCGATCAGGCCTGGGGTGGGATCTTCCTGCAACGAGGCGACGCCAGTTGGCAGCATCTGCCGCTCCTGCCTGCCCGCCAGCAAGCCCTGGCCCTGCACTGGTCCTCCGCCGGGTTGTTGGCGGCCACCGCCCAGGGCATTTACCTGCTGCCGCCGCAGCGGGGCGATCATCCCCAGCGCTGGGAGCAGCTTCCTGGCATGCCCACCAGTCCTCTCTATGCTCTTGCGGGTACCCGCGAGGACTCGCTTGAGGTTTGGGCCGCCGGACAGTTGGGTCTGTTCCGTAGCCGCGACGGCGGCCGCCGCTGGTCACAACTGCGGCAAGCCCCCGCGCCCTTGTATCATCTTCTGCTCGCGGCCGATGGCGCCCATGCTCCCTGGCTCTGGATTGCCGGCGACGGCTATGTGCTGCGCAGCCACGACGGCGGAGAACACTTTCTGCCCGGCCGATTGACCCTCGATGCTCCCGGTCACCGGGCGCGCATTCACCAGTTGGCGCTTGCATCCGCTCCGGACGGCACTCCCGTCCTGCTTGCCGCCACCACCGCCGGGCTGTACACGTCCCGCGACCGGGGCGCACATTGGAGCCTAAGCGGCCACGGCCTGCCCGCGCTCGATGTCCGTTCCATGCAGGCACACAACGGCGTCATCGTGGCCTTCGCCCGCGCCGTGGGCGCCACCTTCCGTTCCCGTGACGGTGGCCAGCACTGGCAGCCCGTGCGCTTGCCGGCGGCTGCGGAAGCCGAGGCGCGCCTGGCGCCCATGCTGCCCATGCCGTCGCCCACGGGTGAGGCTGGCTCCGGTGCCGTCGCCGGCAGTTCCAATCCCGAACGCTGAGCGCCCCATTTCAGGAATCCCGCTGCCAATTTGGGACTTGGCAGGGACCGAGTGCGCATGCTCCCCAACCCGCCGCGAGGGCCGTAAACAAAGGCAAACAATGCTTTACGCCCTCTGCCGGATGCTCGTCCGAGTTTGGCACGCTGGCTGCAGGTATACGGGCGAGAGGAGAGTTTGCCATGCCAACGCCGGTTGCCGTCGTTCCGCACATCGTTGTTGCGGATAACCAGGAGGTGGTGCGCGAGATTTGCCTGAGTGTGGCGGCGCAATTGGGTTATCGAGCTACCGGCGTCTCCACCGGCGCGGCCGCGCTGGAATGCTTCGAGAAGGATCGGCCCGATGTGCTGGTCGCTGAAGTGCAGCTGCCCGACATGAACGGGGTGGAACTGCTGCGGCGCGCCAAGCAGTCCTGGCCGGGTGTGCCGGTGCTGCTCATGACCGCCTTCGGCAACGTCGGTCTGGCGGTCGAGGCCATGAAACTGGGTGCCTCCGACTATCTCGCCAAGCCCTTTGAGCTGGAAGAGCTGCGGCTGTTGCTGCAAAATTGTGTGCGCCAGTCGCTGCTCGATCGCGAAGCGCGGGGGCAGCGGCTGGCGGCGCGCGGTCCGTTCGCGGCCGGCAATCTGATCGGCGCCTCCCCGGCCATGCAGCGCGTGTTCCGCCTGATTGGCAAGGTGGCGCAGAGCCGCTATTCGGTCCTCATTTTGGGGGAAAGCGGCACTGGCAAGGAAGTGGTCGCGCGCGCCTTGCACTATACCGGCCCGGAGCGCAACCGGCCTTTTCTGCCGGTCGACTGCGGCGCGCTGGTGCCGTCGCTAGTGGAGAGCGAGCTGTTCGGCCATGTCAAGGGCGCCTTTACCGGCGCCAGCCAGAACCATCAGGGGCTGCTGGAGGTGGCCCACGGGGGAACTGTGTTCCTGGACGAAATCGGCGAGTTGCCCTCCGATATGCAGGTCAAACTCTTGCGCGCCCTGCAGGAAAAGGAAATCCGCCCGGTGGGGAGCACCCGCCACATCAAGATTGACGTACGCATCATCGCCGCGACCAACCGCGATTTGCAAGCGGCGGTAGCCAGTGGCAGCTTTCGCAAGGATCTGTTCTTCCGTCTGAATGTGATTAGCATCAAGCTGCCGGCGCTGCGCGAGCGTGCCATGGATATTCCGCTGCTGGTGGATCATTTTCTTGAGCGTGCCGCACCGCCCGGCATGGTTCCCAAGGTTTTCAGTGAGGAAGCGATGCAGCGGTTGCTCAGCTATGAGTGGCCCGGCAACGTGCGGGAGCTGGAGAACTGCATTGAACGCTCGTTGGCGCTGGCGGGTGGCAACCGCTTGGAGGTGGGCGATCTGCCCAGTTATTTACAGCAGTTGCGCCCGCTGCGCCTGATCGGCGCGGCCGATGCCGCGGTGCGTCCCATTGCTGACTTGGAACACGACGCCATCCTGGGAGCTCTGGCGCATGTGAAAGGGGACAAGATCGAGGCTGCCAAGCTGCTCGGCATCGGCAAGACCACCCTCTATCGCAAGCTCAAAGAGTACGCTTACGCGGCCGCGCAGGGCAGCAGCGCTGCCACCGGCACCAGCGGAGGTGTGCAGTGAAACCCGCGCTGCTGCTGATCAGCCGCGATGCCGAGTTGGAGGCGCGCCTGCGCCGCGCGCTGCCCCCGGCGGCGGCTGCGCCCGACCTCACGGTGTTGCCCGCGCTGCCGGAGTCATTGCTCGCGTTTTCGCCCGGCTGCCTGCTGCTGCTGGACTCCGCCGCCGCTCCGTTCCGCAGCATTCCCCGGTCGCAGCAAACGCCCGTGCCTGCCGTGCTATGGCTGGGTGTGCTGCCGTTGCTCGCCAAATCCCTGCCGCCCGCCGAGGAATTGGCTGGGCCGGTCGTGGATTTCCTGGATCGTTCGTTGCCGGTTTCCAAGCTCGCCTTTATCCTGCAGCAACACCTCGAGGCGGTCAGCCGCTGCCCGCGCGATCTACCCGCTCCGCCTTCCGATCCGGCCGCAGTGCAGGCCGCCATCAACAACGCACTTACGGGAATTCTGGGCAACGCCGAACTCGCCGCCGAGCTGGCCCAGAGCGTGCCCCGCCGCCTGCCGCCGCCGCTCGCCGCTCGCCTGCAGTGCATTGTCGAGTTGGCCAGCCGCATGCGGCGTTTGATTTCCGCCAGCGTCCTGCCGCAACAGGCGCGGCCGTAGCGCCGCGCCACGCGGGTCCGCCTGCGGGGGACCCGCTTCCGTGCCGCGCGCGGGAGCCAACGGATCGCCTGTCGCACTGGGAGCTGTAGGCCGCTTGGGAGCGCGTAGTGGTCCTCCGGCGGGCGCGCCGCGTGCTCCCGGACTGGGTGCTGCCCTGCGCCGTGCATCCGGAACCCGATGACGCCCGGCAGGCTCGTGACCGACGGCTTTTTCGTCCACGCCGAGACCCTGAGGCTGCAGGCAGGGCGGAAGCACGGCGTGGCCGGGCCAGCGGGTACGAGAACCGTCGCCGACGCGCCGTCCACGCTTCCGGCGGACGAGACATACGACCGTCTTGTCGTTTTCCTTCTGCTGTTTCGGCTACGCCAGTTCGCGAGCGCCACCCTCAACCCGCCGCACGCCTCGAGCCCCCGCGCCATAGTTCCCGAGTTCGGCCAGAGCGCCAGCCCCAGCGCCCTCGACCCGGTCGGCCAGCGCGTCTGGAGAAGATCCGCTGGGTGTCGGTGCTGGGCGCCGCCCGGCGAAGCCGCAACGCGCTGCGCAGGTCCGAGCAGGCGCTCGCCCGCGGGGCCGACCTCTCCGAGGTTCGCCTCCAGGCGGACGCGCAGCTCACCGAGGGCTGGTGGCACCAGTTGCAGGCCGAAACCATCGGCGCAACCATCGCTGCGTTCCCGGCCCTGGGCGGCACCTCATCCGCGTAAACGCCAACTGCGTCAGCGCTGCCCGAGTTCTCGCGGAGCCATGGATCGCTTTCCTCGCCAATGGCTTTACCGAATCCAAAGAGCTCGAGTGGAGCTTTTTTCTCCTGGAAGGGGATCCGCAGGCCGCGCTGGCGCTGGCGGCTAACCTTAAACATAACTGTGCTTAGCCCACACCGCGCGAAAGCGAGCGGTCAAACATACCTCATAATGTCTGAGTGAGCTTGCACTCTGTTCCTGACTGGAAGTCGGTGCTGATCACCGTCCGCACCCAAATCGCCGACTACGAGCGCGAAGGCACCTCCACGCCCGGCAAGTTGAAGCGCGCGGCGCGGCTGCGCGCCAGCCGCCGCGCTTTAGCCGGTTTCGACGATGCCCAGGCGGCTGCCATTGAGCCGGTGAAACGGCTTTTACTGCAGATCGAAGCCGCGGAAAAAGAAGACAATTGGGGCCGCATCAGCGAGCTGGTGCGGCGGTTGCTCAGCGAGGTGGATGGCCTCCTGGGAAGCAGGCGCTGAGGGCTCACCCTGTGCCCGGGGGAGCCGCTGCTGGCAGCTGGCTTTGGCGGCTGTCGATCCCTGCTGGCTAATGCGCGAGCGCGCTGCGGGTACGGCTCCGGCCCTGGTCATTGCCCTGGGCAAGGCTGCCGGACCGATGCTGACAGGCTATCTGCAAGCCGCCCGGGCCGAGCCCGTCCATGCCGTGCTGGTGCGTCCGGTGGATTCGCCTTCGCTGCCGCCGGGATGGATCGAGCGGCTGGGGCCGCGGCTGCAGGAGTTCGAGGGCGGCCATCCTGATCCCAACGCCGCCAGCTTGCAGGCGGGCGCAGCCTTGCTGTCCGCCGCGCGCCGCTGCGCCGCGGACGCAATTCCCCTTGTCGCGCTGATTTCCGGCGGCGGCTCGGCGCTGGCTGAAGTTCCGCCGCAAGGCGGCCTCGCGGAATTGCGCGCCTTCAACCGGCGTTTGGTCTCCAGCGGCGCCGTGATCGGCGACATCAACTGCATTCGCAAGCACCGTTCCGCCCTCAAGGGCGGGCACCTGGCTGCCGCGGCGGCCGGAGTGTCGCAAACAAGTTGGATTCTTTCCGATGTACCCACCGGCGAATGGGCCAATGTTGCCTCGGGGCCGACCTGCCCCGACGCTAGCACGCAGGCCGACTTCGAAGCTGCATGGCGGCGCTGGCTGGCGGGCGAGCCGGAGCAGCATCCGGAAACGCCCAAGCCGGGGGACGCGATCTTCGCCTCGGCACAGTGGCATTGTCTGGCCGACAACCGTGATGCGTGCGCGGCCCTGGCCGCCGCCGTCCGCAACGAAGGATACGATTCTGTCGTTGTGGATAATACCGCTGACGAATGGGAGGAGGAGCCGGCGGCGGAATATCTGCTGGCGCGCTGGCGCGCGCTGCGTGCCACTCAGCCGCGCGCCGCTCTCGTCGCCGGCGGTGAAGTGCGTGTGCGCTTGCGCGCGGATCACGGCCGTGGCGGCCGCAACCTTTCGCTGGCGCTGCGCCTGGCACTGGCGCTGGAGGGCCAGCCGGGTTGTTTTATTTCCGCCGGCACCGATGGCGTGGACGGTTCGAGCGATGCCGCCGGCGCCTGCGTGGACGGCTCGACTGCCGCCCGCATCCGCGCCGCCGGCCTCGATCCGGCCGGGTACCTGCGCCGCCAGGATTCCCATACGGCGCTGGCCGCCGCCGGCGCGCTGCTTCACACCGGCCCCACCGGTAACAACCTCCGCGACCTGCGCCTGTTTCTATAGCCCAGCGGGCGTATGCTGGCGAAGAGGGAAGCCCCATGCACCTGGGCCGCGCCTCTGGCACCGATCCCGCCCAGGTCCTGCGCAGCCTCTAAATCAGTGGGCGAGGTGTCCCAATTTTTCGTTCTTAACTTCAAGGTACGCGCGCGCCTGCGGCGAGAGCGCCTCCGGGCGGCAGGGAATGCGCTCGACGACTGCGATACCAGCTCGCTGCAGCGCCTGCATTTTATCAGGATTGTTCGACAACAACCGTACCTGCCGCAGCCCCAGATGGCGCAGGATCGCGGCCGGCAGCGCGTAGTCGCGCGCGTCGGCGTCAAACCCCAGCTTGTGGTTGGCCTCGACCGTATCCGCCCCGGCGTCCTGCAGGGCGTAGGCGCGCAGTTTATTGATCAATCCAATGCCGCGTCCCTCCTTGTCCTCGTAAATCAGCACCCCAGCGCCTTCGGCGGCAATCGCCGCAAGCGCCAGTTCCAACTGCCCCCGGCAGTCGCAGCGCAGCGAGGCAAAGACATCGCCGGTCAGGCACTGGGAATGAATGCGGACCAGGGGCGCGGCTGGCGCCCGCTCGGCCAGCCGCAGCGCCACCGCGGTTTCTGTGCCCAACTCGAATCCCAGAATGCGGAAATGTGCCCAGCGCGTGGGGAAATCCGCTTCGGCGGCAAGCGTCAACGTTTCGTCGGGCATGGTTCTGTTCTAATTATAGAAAGTCGGCTCCGATGAACAACGAGCGTTTACTGCTGATCACGCTCCTGCTCAACCTGGCGGTCATCGCCGCCATTGCCGCCGTGTTGGTGCGTTCGGTCTCTTTTCAGCGCTGCCTCTACGCCGACGAGCGGCGCTGGCGGCACCGCTTGGCCTTTACCTTGTTTCTGGCGCTGCCGCTCATGGGCGGGGTCTGGATCCGGCTGGCGGTGCCTTCCTTCCAGGCGGCCGATATCAGCCTGGCGGGCGCGCTCCTGATCGGCCTCATGGGCGGCTATCGCGCCGGGCTGCTCGGCGGCGCTATCATCAGCTTTCCCGCCGTCGCCGTCGGGCACGAATGGCTCACGCTGCCCATGCTGCTGCTGGGCGGCTGGGCGGGCGGCCTGCTGCGCCGCGCGGCGCCCAATCGGGAGGAAGTTTGGGCCTTTTCGCCCTTCATCGATCTCGAGATCTGGCGCTGGCTCCGCAACCGCTTCCATCGCCCCTTTCGCGACTGGCAGGCGCTGGTGTTTGCGCTGGTGGTGGCCTGCACGCTGTTGGAGTTGGAGTTGAAGCGCCTGGCCCCCGACCGACTGTTCGCTCCCCAACCGCACAGGTTCTGGACCACAATCGCGGTGCTCGTCACCAACATATTGGCGCTCGCCATCCCGATTAAAATTTGGGACAACACCCGCATCGAGCGCAAGCTCGAGGCCCAGCAGCGTCTGCTGGTGCAGGCGCGCCTGGACGCGCTTACCAGCCAGATCAACCCTCATTTCCTGTTCAATACGCTGAACTCGGTGGCCTCGCTGGTGCGCTTCGATCCCGACACCGCGCGCGTGCTCATCGTCAAACTCTCGAACATCCTCCGCCGCATGCTGCGTAAACACGAAAGCTTTCTTCCGCTGCGCGACGAAGTCGCCTTCATGGACGACTATGTGGATATTGAGATCGTCCGCTTCGGTCCGGAAAAGCTGCGCTTTGAAAAACTCATCGAGCCCGAGGCACTGGAGCGGCTGGTGCCCAGCATGCTCCTGCAGCCAGTCGTGGAAAATTCTATTCGGCACGGTCTGGCGCCCAAGGTCGAAGGCGGCTGGGTGCGGTTGCGCGCGCGCCCCGCCTGGCGCCACCACCAGGAGGTGCTGGAGCTGGAAGTCGAGGACAACGGTGTGGGCTTGCAGCCCGCCTCCGCGCACGCCGGCCACGGCATCGGCCTGAGCAACGTACGCGAGCGCTTGCAGGTGCTCTACGGCGACACCGCCGAGATGGAGATCCGCAGCCACGCGGGACAGGGAACGCTGGTACGCTTCGTGCTGCCCCGCGTCGCAGTGGGTGCACCCGACAGCTGCGTCGTGAGCGCCGTCGATGCCCGAGCCTAGCTTTGCCTAGGCTTTCGGCCCAGCCGCCTGAATTTCCGCCGGTACGCCCTCGAACTGCTTGAAATTCTCGCGGAACAGCTGGGCCAGCTTGCCCGCCGCGGTTTCATAAGCGGCGCCATCCTTCCAGGTGGTGCGCGGATTCAGCACCGAGTCAGGCACGCCCGGCACGTGGTCGGGAATCGGCAGGCCGAAGAACGGCTCCGGCGTATATTTGGCGTTACCCAGCTTGCCCGCCAGCGCCGCCCGCACCATGGTGCGGGTATGCTCGAGCGACATGCGCTTGCCCACGCCGTAGCCGCCGCCGGTCCAGCCGGTGTTGATCAGCCAGCACTGGGCCTTGTGTTGCTTCACGCGCTCGCCCAGCATGGTGGCGTAGGTGCGCGGCGGCAGCGGCAGGAACGGTTCGGCAAAACAGGTGCTGAACGTTGCCTTGGGTTCGGTCACACCCACTTCGGTTCCGGCCAGCTTGGCAGTGTAGCCGGAAAGGAAGTGATACATCGCCTGCGGCACGCTCAGGCGCGAGATCGGCGGCAGCACGCCGAAGGCGTCGGCGGTGAGCAGCACCACGTTTTTCGGATGCGGCCCGCGCGAGCTCAAAATCGCGCCGTCAATGTAGTCCAGCGGGTAGGCAGCGCGGGTGTTTTCGGTGCGCGACTGATCATCGAAGTCGGGCACCCGGGTGTCGGGATTGAGTACGACATTTTCCAGCACCGTGCCGAAGCGGATGGCGTTCCAGATCTGCGGTTCGCCCGTTTCCGACAAGTGAATGCATTTGGCGTAGCAGCCGCCTTCGAAATTGAACACGCCGTTCGGTCCCCAGCCATGCTCGTCATCGCCGATCAGGCGCCGCTCGGGATCGGCCGACAGCGTGGTCTTGCCGGTGCCGGAAAGGCCAAAAAATATCGCCGCGTCTCCGTCCTTGCCCACGTTGGCCGAGCAGTGCATGCCCAGCACGCCGCGCAGCGGCAGTAGGAAATTCAGCACGCTGAAAATGGACTTTTTCTGCTCGCCGGCATAGTAGGTGCCGCCGATCAGGATCAGGCGCCGGGTGAAGTTCACCAGGATATAGGTGCCGGTGCGGGTGCCGTCCTCGGTCGGAACCGCGGAACAACCGGGCATGGAAACGATGGTGAAATCGGGACTGAAGGATTGCCGCTCCTGCGCCGTGGGCCGCAGAAACAGTTGGTGGACGAACAGGTTGTGCCAAGCCAGCTCGTTGACCACGCGCACCTTGAGCCGGTAGTCGGGGTCGCCGCCGGAATACAGATCCTGGACAAAGACTTCGCGGCCTTTGACATACGCCGCCATGCGCCGCCGCACCTTTTCAAACGACTCCTCGCTGATGGGCTGGTTCACGCTCCCCCAGGCGACCTTGTCGCGGGTGAGATCGTCCTTGATGATGAAGCGATTGGGAGGGGTGCGGCCGGTGAACTTGCCGGTAGCGGCGGTGACCGCACCGCGGGCGCTCAACTGCGCTTCTTTGCGCGCGAGAATGTGTTCGATCAAGGCCGCCGGCGCGAGATTAGTGATCGGACGGGCGTCGTCCAGCTCCGGGAACCCAGGAACCGTTTCAGCGGGTGCAGTAGCCATATCGTAGCGTGTCCTTTCTCTTCTCAGAATATTTTATAACCAAACGGCCGGTCGGGTGCTTCCTCAAAGCTACTTCACCCGTTCCAAATAGCTGCCGTCGGCGGTTCCCACACGGATTCTCTCGCCCGTTTCCACAAAGGGCGGCACCTGCACCACCAGGCCGGTCTCCAGCGTCGCCGCCTTGGTGACGTTGCTCACCGTGGCGCCTTTCAGGCCGGGCTCGGTCTCGGTGACCTCCAGATCCACCGTCTGCGGCAGCGCTACCGAAACCGGCTTGCCCTCGTAATACTCGACGTTGATCTTGAGGTTGGGAATCAGGTAGTTCACCGCCTCGCCCAGCGTGTCGTGGCCCAGGTGCGTCTGCTCGTAATTTTCCGTGTTCATGAAATAGAACGCATCTCCGTCGCTGTACAGATACTCCATCTCGACTTCATCCAGCGTGGCGCGCTCGATCCGGTCTTCGGAGCGGAACCGGTACTCGATCAGTCCGCCGGTGCGCAGGTTGCGGATCTTGGCCTGCACGAAGGCGCGCAGGTTGCCGGGGGTGCGGTGGGTGATGCTGAACACCGAATACAGTTCCTTGTCGTGGATGATGACCATCCCCGGACGCATCTGGTTGGCGGAAAGTGCCATGGGCTCTCCTGGTGGAATAGTCCATTATGCCAGCCGCCCGCCCGCCCCCGCTACCTATTTGCAGTCTCTCTAGGTATGCAGTTATGCTAGGCATCATGCCTTCCCGTCACGATTTGCTGCCAGGCACGCTCGGCCTGCTGATCCTGCGCACGCTGGCGCTGGAGCCGATGCACGGCTGGGCGGTGGCGCGCCGCATCCAGCAGAGCTCGCGCGCCACCTTCCAGATTCCGCAGGGGTCGCTCTATCCTGCGCTCTACCGCCTGGAACGTCAGCATCTGATCCGCGGCGATTGGCGCCAGAGCGAAACCGGCCGCCCGGCGAAATTCTACTCGCTCACCGCCGCCGGGCGCCGGCGCCTGGAAAAGGAACGTGCCGAATGGCGCCGCTTCCGCGGGGCGGTGGACCTCGTGCTCGAGGAATCCTAGCCATGTTCGGACACCGCCGCCGCCAGGAACAGGAGCTGGAGCGCGAGTTCGCCTTTCACCTCGAGCGTGAGGCGATGCAGCGCTCGGGAAGCGACCAGCGGCGCCAGGCGGCTCTGGCTTTCGGCGGGGAAGAGAAGTGGAAGGAAGCCGTACGCGCCGAACTCCGCAGAGCCCGTTTGGAACTCTGGCTGCGCGAGTTCCGCCTCGCCTGGCGCGGCATCTGGCGCCGCCCTGGCTTTGCCGCCACCACCATCCTGATTCTGGCTTCGGGCATCGGCGCTTCGACTGCCATGTTCAGCGTCGTCTACGCCGTGCTGCTTCGCCGCCCTCGCCGTGCTTCTCGCCCGCGTTCTGCGCAACCAGCTCAGCATCCAGCTCTACAGCGTTTCTGCGCTCTATCCCTGGATCCTGCCGGCCGCGGCCGGCGTTCTGCTGGCCGTCGCCTGGCTGGCCTGCGCTCTGCCCGCCCGCCGCGCCGCCGCCGCGGATCCGGCATCAGTGCTGCGTGCCGAGTGAGCGCTGGCGCACGACTTCAAACAGCGTCACCGCCGTAGCCACAGAGGCATTGAGCGAGTCCACGCCGGCGGCCAGTGGAATGCGCACGCGCGCATCGCAGAGCTTGCGGGTGAGCGCGTGCAACCCGCGCCCTTCGGCGCCCACCACCAGCACCGTTGGTGAACCGAAGTCATGCTCCCAAAGTGGCGTGACGGCCTCCGCTTCCAGGCCCACAATCCACCAGCCCGCCGCCTTGCACTGCTCCAGGGCCCGCGCCAGATTGCCCACCTGCGCCACCCTCACATGTTCCAGCGCGCCCGCCGAAACCCGCTCGACGCTGGCCGTCAGGCCCACCGAGCGCCGCTCCGGCAGGATCATCCCGTCCACGCCGGCCCCGCAAGCGGCGCGCACAATGGCACCCAAATTGTGTGGATCTTCAATCCCATCGCAGGCCACCAGCAGCTTCCACGGCGCGTTCGCCAGCAAATCTTCCAATGTCGGCACGGCTTTGGCGGCCGCCACGCCGACCACGCCCTGGTGCTGGCAGCCGCCCGCCATCCGGTCCAGCGCTGCCCGGGGTTCCACTCGCACCGCAAAGCCCGCGGCGCGCGCCGCGCGCATCAGCTCGCCTATCCGCGCATCGCGCCGCTCGCGACTGAAGGCCACGAAGCGCAGCGGCGTTCCCGCCCGGAGCGCTTCCTCGACGGCATGCACGCCCGCCAGTATTCGCTCCGCCTTCATCGGTCGTAGCGCAGCAGCGAGAACACGTCGTAACGCGCCAGCTTGTCGCGCCCATGCAAAAACGTCAGCTCGACGATAAACGCCAGTCCGGCGACGACGCCGTCCAACTGTTCAATCAGTTGCGCACTGGCCACGGCCGTGCCGCCGGTGGCAATCAAGTCGTCCACGATCAGCACCCGCTGGCCTGCCGAAACGGCGTCACGATGCACCTCGATGCGATCGGTTCCATATTCCAGGCTGTAGTCGACCGCCGCTACCGGCGCGGGCAGCTTGCGCGGCTTGCGGATGGGCACAAAACCCGCCCCCAACTGGTACGCCAGCGCCGGTCCAAAGATGAAACCGCGCGCTTCAATGCCAGCCACCAGAGCGATTTTTTGATCCTGGTAGTGCCCGGCAAGCGTATCGATCAGTCGTGCAAACGGCGCCGCCTCCTTCAACAGCGTAGTGATGTCATAGAACAAAATGCCGGGTTTGGGAAAATCCGGCACTTCACGGACGTAATTTTTGAGGTCCTCACAAGCGTTCCGCGGCGCTGTGGCCATGTCGGGTTAGGTCTCCTTTCAGATGCGAATCTGGAAATCGGAAAGCGAGCTCGTCTCTGCCGGCCGCCGCACCAGTCGACTGACGCTGGCCGTGGCCGGGCCGCGGCGCAATTCCCGTTCGAACTCGTCGAGCGCATGCTCGCTGCCTTCAGCGTACACTTCAACCGCTGTATCGTCGCGATTGCGCACCCAGCCACGCAGGCGTAAAGTCTGCGCCTGGCGCTGGGCGAAAAATCGAAAGCCAACTCCCTGCACCCTCCCAAAGACTTCGAAGCGTGCCGCGGCCATCGCGTAGCCTCCTTGGGCATTGTACCCGCGGGTGACCGCGGCGAAGTTGCTGGGCAACAACTCTCCCGGAATGGGTGCATCATAAGGGGCAGTTGTCGGTGGAATGGGGGTGTTGGCATGGGCGTTGTCAACCAGAGCCTGCGCAAGGCACGCTCGCTGAAGCCGTCGCGCATTCGCCAGGATGCGGAACGGCGTTTTCACTTGGAGATCGAGGCCAGTGATGAGGACGAGCGGGAAGCATTATCCCGTGTGTTCGTTCCTGACGATCTCGGCGGCCGCGAGCGCGACCGCGCCATTGAGCACATCGTCACCTCGGGGGCGGGCGCCGAGGTCAAGGTGCGCGGGCTGCGGGTGCTGGGCGGCGCCGGGGTGGTGGTGGATTGGCGGGAGCCGGAAAACGGCCTGCGCGAGCTGTTGCGCGCTTATCCGCGCTATCGGCTCGCTCTCGGCCGGGCGTTTCCTCCCCTGCGTGCCCTGTTGGCGCGGGATTTGATTCAGGCCGTAGCCGCGCGCAACGCCGCGCTGGCGGCCATCAGCGCGCTTCCAGAGGTCATTCCCAACCCGCTCAGCCTGGTGCTGGCGCTGGGCGAAATGGGTTCGGATACGGTGCTGCTTACCGCCAATCAGATCGGATTGGCTTTCGAACTGGCGGCGCTGCGCGGAGAAGTGGTAGGTTGGCGGGCCCAGGCCGGCCCCATTGGGGTGATTCTGGCCGGGGCGTTCGGATGGCGTGCGCTGGCGCGGGAGTTGGTGAGCTTGATTCCCGCCGGTTATGGCCTGGCGGCTAAGTCCGGCATTGCCTATTCCGGCACCCTCGCCGTTGGCGAGGGGCTGTGGCGCTACCGGCGGCGGCAGCCGGCCGCCCGGCTGCGGCTGCCGCCGGCAGAATCTCGCACCCCGGCCACCTTGGCCCGGCGTCGAACAGCGTAGTGATCCTGGAAAGGGCAACTCGATGAACCTTCACATTACCGTGCAAGTTTCCCGCTCGCCCGACTTGAACCAGATGCTGGACCGTCTGCAGCACAAGCTGGATTCTCTGCTGTTGGTGTTTCAGCCCGAATTGGTGCAGTTACAGGGCCGGCTGGTGCGCCACACCAGCCGCGAGGGCGTCTGCTGCCGCCTCAACCTGCATTTGCCCACCGGGCAGATGAGCAGTGAAACCACGGCGGCCGCGCCGGCGGCGGCTCTGCGGGCTGCCGCCGAGGACCTGGTCCGGCAACTGCATCGCCACAAGCAACGCCTGCGCGAGACCCGCCCGCGTTTCCGGCCGGGACGGGCGTGGATGCCGCCGCGGCCCGCACCGGTCACCGGCGAGCAGCGTCAGGCGGATTTGGCTGCCTATTTCGGCGGTCACTATGATCACCTGCTCGCCTTTGTCCGCCGCCAGATCGCCTTGCGCGAGCAACTGGGCGAGCTGCCGCGCGGCTGGCTGGAGCCCGCCGAGGTGCTGAATGAAGTGGTGGTGGCGGCCTTGGATGCCCGCCCGGCCGAGATGCAATTGCATCGTGGCCGCTGGCTGCTGGTGCTGTGCGCCACCGCCATCCGCACACTCACCAAAGACTACGGCGAGCGCCGCCATGGCCTGCAATTGCGCTCGCTCGAAGACGCCGAGGCAGGACCGGAGATGGAAGGGGATGAGCTCGAGGAGCAGCACCGCCTGGAGGATCGCTTGCGCTCCGCCGAGGCCGACCCGGAAGAAAACGCCGCCGCCGTCGAAGCCATGCGGCGCCTGATTAGTGCCCTCGCCCGCTTGCCGCTGCTGCAGCGCCACGATCTGGTGCTCTATCTGCTGGAAGGGTTCCGGCCCCACGAACTGGCGCAGCTCTCCCATCGCAGCGAAATCGACGTGCGCGCCTCGTTGGAACAGGCCGAAGCCGAGCTGCGGCGCATGCCCGACTGGCCCACCCTGCTGCGCCGCCAGCTACCCTTGCCCCCGCCCGCGCGGCGCCGCGGATCAACCCAGGTGGTGCCCCAGCGAGCGTGATCGGGGCCAAGCCAACCACGGCGGTCCATGCCGGCGCCATGGCCGTTCTGGCGCTGCTGGCAGCCGGTGCTGTGGGTTGCCGCGTGCGGCCGCGATCGCCGGCGGCGGTCGTGCCTGCCGCCCTACCCCATTCCCCGCCGGCAGTTTTGGTACCTTCGCGCCCTTCCCCGGCTTTGCCTATCCCTCCCAAAATGGCGGCGGCCAGTCCCGCTGCGCCCGCACCCCCACCGCGCCCCGACCCGATAGCCGCCCTCATCCATGCCGTCGAGCAGCAGTATCAGGCGGCGCTGCTGCTGGACCGCCAGGGCGAGCTGGATGAGGCGCGCCAAGGCTTCAATGCCGCCCTCGATCATCTCCTGGCCAGCAACTACAACATCCCCGCGACCCCGCGCCTGCAAACCGAACTCCACTCTCTGCTGGATCGCATGCAGGCCGTGGAAAGCGATGCTCTGCCCGCCGGAGGTCTGTCACAGGGACAGCCCCGGCCCGCGCTCAGCCAAATCCTGCAGATGACGTTTCCGCTCGATCCGGCCACCAAGGCCAGGCTGGAGGCGCAATCTCGAGAAGCGCTTTCGCGCCAGCTGCGCGGTCAACTGCCGCTGGTCATCAATGACCCCGTCCTGCGCTACATTCATTACTTCACCACCCGCGGACGGGGCGATCTGCTGCAGGGGTTCCGGCGCTCCGGCCGCTATCGCGCCATGGTGGACAAGATCTTCAGTGCGGCTGGCATTCCCACCGACCTGCTCTATTTGGCACAACTGGAGAGCGGCTTCAATCCCAAACTCACCTCCAGCGCCGGGGCGCGCGGCATGTGGCAGTTCATGCCCGCCCGCGCCGCCGAGTACGGCCTCAAACGCAACCATTGGATTGACGAGCGCATGGATCCGAGGATGGCAACCGAGGCCGCCGCCAAACACCTCAAATCCCTCTACGCCCGCTTCGGCAACTGGTATCTCGCCATGGCGGCCTACAACACTGGGCCGGGCGTGATTGAAGACATCGTGGCCCGTACCGGCTATGCCAACTATTTCAAGCTTTACAAAATGGGCGCTCTGCCGCGCAGTTGGCGCAATTACGTGCCCGTCATTCTGGCCATCGCCCTGATCGCCCAAAACCCGCAACAGTACGACGTTGCTGCCCCCGATCCCGACCCTCCGCTCAGCCCCGACCGCGTTCCCATCAGCGATCAGGAAGACCTGCGGCTGGCGGCGGAGTGCGCCGACGTGACTGTGGCAGATTTGCAACGCCTAAACCCGGCGCTGCTGGAGGATTTGATCCCCAAGGGCTACGTCCTGAAACTGCCGCAAGGCACCCGCGCGCGCTATGAAGAGGGTTTAGAACGGATTCCGCCGCTGGACCGGGTTTACTGGCGGTTGCACTGGGCCAAAGCCGGCGACAGTTGGCGCGGGCTGGCCCGCCGCAACCACATCAGCGAGCGCCGGCTGCGCGAGGCCAATCATGCCCGTCAAGGACGCGGGCCGGAAGCGGATACGCCGGTCGCGCTCCCGCATCCGGTGCATGCCATCCCTCGCTTCGGCCGGCGCGGACGTGCCCGCCGTTCTCGCAATCTTTAAGCTTGCGCGCCGCCGAGGGACTTGCCAGAATGTGGGAGCGAAAGCCATCCCTCGGAAACGAGCGATGGACGGGTAGGGAAGCAAGGAGGCAAGCATGAATTCCGACGAGATTGTTTTTCCCCGCTTTGCGGCGGCCAGCGATCCCGATGATCCATTTGGTTTTGGCGAGGATCCGGCGGGCGGGTTTGATGATGATGAGGGCGACGAACTGGACACGTTTGCGGTGCTGACGGAGACGACGGTGGCACCGGCCATGCCCGTCCCCGCGGCACCGGCACCAGCGCCGTCTGCTCCCCGCCGGGCTCCAACCCGGCGGCCGGTGGCCAAAGCCGCACCCGCTAAAAAAGCGCGGGCGGCCCGGTCCGCGGCCAAGCCGGCGGCGAAGAAGAAAACCAGCGCCAAAGCCGCCAGCGCCAAAAAGAGCGCCCCGCGCAAGGCCGCCAAGAGCAGCGCCCGCAAGCCCGCCGCACGGACGAAGAAGAAAAGACCGGCCGCGAAAAAGCGCGCCCCCGCGCGCAAGCCCGCGAAAAAATCCGGTCGTCGCTAGGGACAGCGGACTCCGCGGCCGCTGCATCTATACGCACTTGCGGCTGGAAGTGTCGGCTGGCGCGTATGGATCTCGACTTTATTCTCGATCGGCGGCTGGCGCTGGGCGCGGGGTTGTGGACGCCGGCGGCGATGGCGGAATTGTCGCGGCGCGGCTTCACTCACGTCGTGGACGTGCAGGCGGAATTCGACGACAGCGACTTGGCGGCAGAAGTGGGTGTGGAAGTGCTCTGGAATCCCACCGAAGACGATCTCGACGCCAAGCCGCCGGAATTTTTCGAGCGCGCCGCCCGCTTTGCCGCTCTCGCTCTGGAGGATCCACAGGCGCAGGTGTATGTGCATTGCGCTGCCGGCATACATCGTGGTCCGCTGGCGTCGGCGGCCATTCTCTGCGCGCTGGGCTTCGATCCCACCAGTGCCATGGCGCTTATCCGCGCCCGCCGCCCGGTGGCCGATTTTCCCGATGCCTACCGCCAGAGTCTGGAGCAGTGGTATGCCGACCGGGGTGCGGAGCGGCAAACTGCAACCCGGGCGGGAGGCTAAACTGGAGCTATGCTGCAACAAATAAAAGCGTCGGCCGCAGCCGCGGCCAGCTTGGCCGATGCCCTGCGCGCCGGTGATACCAGCGATGCCGTGGATTTGCTGCTGGGCTGTCACCAGCGCATCCGTCATTTCACCGCCATGGCTCGCCGCCTGGCCGCGCCGCAGGCGCCACCGGACCAGGTTCCGGCGGCCGCGCGGGCGGTCTACGCCTACTACAAGCTGGCGCTGCCGCTGCATGAGGCGGACGAGAATCAGTCCGTTTACCCGCGCCTGCGCGCCGCCGCTCCTCCTCAGGAACTGGCCCAGGCCAATCAGGCCATGGTGGACCAGCACCTAGCCATTGACCGCATCATTGCGGAGTTATTGCCACAATGGGACGCGCTGCCCCAGCATCCGGAACGGGCGTCGCATACGGCCGAGCAGGCTGCGGAGCTGGATCAGGCCTGGCGGGATCACCTGGAATTGGAGGAACGGCTGATCTTTCCTGCCCTGCGCAGTTTCCTCAGCCCGCAGGACCGCTCCGACATTCGCCGGGAAATGGCGGTCCGGCGGCAAATCGGTGGTTGACCGCAGCATGGGAGTAGTATCTAATGGCAGTTTGTATCCTGTTGTTCGCTTAGCAAGAGGGAGACTAGCGTGGCACTGAAACTCAGCACCCGTACCGTCGAAGGCGTCACCGTGGTTGAAGCGAATGGACGCATCATACTCGGCCAGGAGACGAACGATCTGCGCGAGAGCATCAAGGGCCTGCTGGCCAATGGCACGACCAATATCGTGATCAATCTCGCCGACGTGGACTTTATTGACAGCAGCGGCCTGGGCGCGCTGGTGGGACTGTACAGCACCGCCAACTCCCGCGGCGCCCGCGTCAAGCTGGCGGCCATCACCAAGCGCTTCCATGAGCTGCTGATGATCACCAAGCTGCTGACCGTTTTTGACGTCTACGACGACGAAGCGGCCGCCGTTGCCAGCTTTAGAAAGTAAGCCCGCAGCTCAATCCACATGCTGCAGCGTTAGGCCGGTCAGCAGCTTGGGGAAAAAATCCGTAGATTTCTGCGGCAGCACGCCTCCCGCCAGAGCGATGTCGCGCACCTGCGTGGGCGTGACCGGATGCAGGAAAAAGGCGGCTTGTGCTGCTTGGGCGCTGACCGACTGCAGCGCTTCGGCCGCGTCCTTGACATAACGCAGGTGCTGTTCGGCGCGCACCATTTCGGGAGTAACTCCCAGCGCCAACTCCAGCGCCAGGCGATGCAGCAGCACCACGTCCAGTTGCCGCTGCTGCGGCAGCGCCTCGGGCAACAGCGCTTGCAAATCCAGTTCCGGACGCGGACGCAGCAGCAGCAGGTTGGGCCGGCCCGCCAGCGCCGCCGCCACGGCCGGGCCCGGTTGGGCCGCTCGCGCCAGCAGCGGGCGCAGCTGTTCCGCCACGTGTGGGCTGGCGGCGGCAATGCCCGTATCTTCGATCTGGAAGTACTCTGCCAGCTTGCCCAGCGCCGCCGCCGCATTCCAGCCGCTGAGCCCGTAAATCAGCCGGTGAGTCGGCAGCACCACCATCCCCGGCGCATCCAGATTCACCAGCGTCATCATGACCCAGTCCCAGGGGTGGTCCGCGCGATGGGGCGCGTGCGCGCCTTGTTCCGCGCGCCAGGCGAGGGCGGTTTCATAGCGATGGTGACCATCGGCAATGACCAGCGGCAGCGGCGCCAGCGTCCGCTGCAGGCGCTCAATCACGCCTGCATCCGTTTCCCGGAACAGGCGGTGTACGGTGCCGTACTCGTCGGTGGCTTCGAGTAGCGGATTCTGCGCCCGCGCGAGCAGCTCGCGCTCGACGTTCTGGCTGGGGTCGCTGTAGAGCATGAACAGCTGTCCGAAGTGGGTGCGGGTGGCGCGCAGCAGCGCCTGTCGGTCGAGTTTAGGGCCGCTCAGCGTTTGCTCATGCCGGTAAATGACGTGCCGCTCGTACTCCTCGAGCGCTCCCAGCGCGATCAAGCCGTGCCGGATGAAGCTCTGTCCTCCCGCGGGAGAGCGGAACTGCTGCGTGTAGGCATACACGGAGGGTTCGGGATCGGGCCGCAATATTCCCTGCTGCATCCAGTCGTTGAGGAATTCCGCCGCGCGCGTGTAGACGTTGTGGTGTTCGTTGTCGCCGGGTTGTTTTTCCCCCAGGATCACCCGCACCAGATTGAAAGGGCTGGCGGCGAGATAACGCTGCCGCATCGCGGGCGTGATTTTGTCGTACGGCTGGGTGAGCACATCGGCCGCGCGCACGCGGCTGAGATCGTAGCGATACGCGGAAAATGGACGAATTCGCGCCATGGCCCTCCATTGTAACCGCTGCCAGCTAGGCTAGAATCCCATCAGGGTGGATGAACGATTGATGGCTCCGGCAGAACCCGAGCACAGCGCGGAGTCGGTGCTGCAGACTACTCTGCCGCGGACCGCTCCGCGTCCACGCCGCCAGGCCGCGGGACGCGATCTGTGGCTGCGTGCATCCATTTTCGCCGTGCTGCTGGGCGCGGTGCTTACCATCCTTTACGCTTGGTTTCTGGCTCCGGCGGACGCGTACTCGGCGGCCACGGCGGTAGGCGTGGCCAGCTTTCAGCGGGTGCTGGTGCCCATCCTGGCGGCCACGGCGTTGACCGGCGTGCTGGTGCTGGAGCGCGCGCCGGTGCTGGGTGTGGTGTTGATGGTTTTGGGCACCGGGTTGGGCTGGGCCGGAGGCGCGGCCTGGCTGCTGCCGGGCGCCGTGCTCGGCTGTTTCTGGGCGGCGCACCGCCATGCCGGTGCCCGCGCCACTCTGGGATTCTTGCTCCTGCTGCCCGGCGTAGCCGCCGTCTATTACGCCCTGCTGGCGGCGATTGCCTATTCGAGCGATCTGCCGGTGCGTGGCTTGCCGCCCCAGTGGGCGCAGCCAGCCACGTTGGCGCAGGCGCTGCAGCCGCTGGAGTGGTTGCCGCTGGCGCTGGTGGGCGCCTGGCTGCTGGTGCGTCCCTTGCGCCGGAACGCATAGCTCCTCAGGCGGAGGGGTAGACTGGAGCTATGGCGAGCCGCGCACCTGATGAACCGGCACCGCGCCCGGTCGGGCACGACCAGATCGGCGACAGCCTGCAGCTCCCCATCCTGCGCTTTCATCTCAGCGGCGAAGTCGAGCATCTGCGCCGGCAGGATGCCTGGTGGAGCGGAACCGGCCCCAGCTCGACCACGCTGGTGAAGCATCCCGACCTGCGCGTGGTGCTGGTTTCCATGCGCGGTGGCGAGCGCATGCCCGAGCACCGCACCGCGGCCCGCATCACCGTGCAGGCGCTCAGCGGCCACATCAGGCTGCACCTCCCCAGCGGAGTCGAGGACCTGCCCGCAGGCCATCTGCTGGTGCTCGATCATGAGCTGCATCACGACGTGGAAGCGCTGGAAGACAGCGCGTTTTTGCTTACCCTGGCCTGGCCCACCGACGAGAACTGCCCATGATTCAGCTCAAGCGTGCCTATGACGGCGCTACCCCGGCCGACGGTGCCCGCATCCTGGTGGAGCGGCTCTGGCCGCGCGGCGTTAAAAAAACCGATCTGGTGCTCGCCGCCTGGGCCAGGGAGGTGGCGCCCAGCATGGGCTTGCGCCAATGGTTCAGCCACGATCCCGCCAAGTGGGCAGAATTTCAGCGCCGCTACACCGCCGAGTTGCGCAGCCACGCGGATGAGCTGGCGCCGCTGCTGGCCGCCGCGCGCCACGGCACGCTGACGCTGATCTACAGCTCGCATGACACCGAGCACAACAATGCCGTGGTGCTGCAGCACTATTTGGAAGCTCAACTACGCACACAAGGACATGCCGCATGAGCACCTCGCGTCTTCTGGAACGCCAAACCGTGGCGGAAGGCACTATGGCGTTCCGCCTGGAAAAGCCCGCCCACTTCGATTTCCGTCCCGGCCAGACGATTGATTTGAAGCTGCCGCAGTTGCCCGATTCCACACCCGGCGGCAATGTCCACACCTTCTCGCTTGCCGACGAATCCGAAGCGCCCGCCCTGACGGTAGCGACGCGCATGCGCGGCAGCGCCTTCAAGAACGCTTTCGCCGGCATGCCGCTGAACGGCGCGCTCGAGTTGGACGGTCCCTTGGGCGACTTCACGCTGCCGAATCGCGATACCCGCACGATCGTGCTGCTGGCCGGCGGCATCGGCATCACGCCGTTCCGCTCCATGGCACGGCACGCCGCGCACCACAAGCTCGGCCATCGCATCGTGCTGTTTTATGGCAACCGACGTCCGGAAGACGCCGCGTTTCTGGACGACCTACTGGCGCTGCAGCAGGAGAATCCGCGCTTCACTTGCGTGCCGGTGATGTCGGAAATGGAAAAATCACAGCGGTCATGGAGCGGCGCGCGCGGCCTGATTACGGGCAAGCTCCTGGCCGAACATCTTAAGGATGCGCACGAGCCGGTTTATTTTATCGCCGGGCCGCCGGGCATGGTGACCGCGCTGCGCGGCACGCTCCATGACGCGGGCGTGGACGACGACGATATCCGAACGGAAGAGTTTTCCGGCTATTGATGATGCTGAAAATATATACCACCACCTGGTGCCCCGACTGCCGGCGCGCCAAGCGTTTTCTCGCCGGGCAAGGCATCGCCTTCGAGGAGATCAACATCGAGCAGATCGAAGGCGCGGCCGAGTGGGTCGCGCAACAGAATCAGGGCAAATACAAAGTCCCGACCTTCGACCTCGACGGCCGCACCTTCGCCTGCAGCCCCTACGACGCCCGCATCCTCCAGCGCGAACTGGGCCTCGGAGTTGGTGCTTTGCGCTAGCCGCCGGAGCGGCAATCTCGGTCGGTGACGCGGTAGCGGGTGAACAGCATGGCGCCGTGCGCCTTGAGGCTGACCAGGCGCAGTTGGGGCGAGGCGGCGGCAGCGAAGGCTACGCCCTCGACGAGACCGGGACGGGGCGCTGCACGGCTGCGGCCGGCCAGGCGCGGCGCCAGGGTGAGGAACAGCTGTTGTATGGCGCCGGCAGCCAGGAATTCGCCCAGGAGCGCCGGCCCGCCCTCATGCAGCAGCCGCTGGATCTTGTATTCCCGCCGCAGCAGGCGCAGCATCGCCGGCACGGGCACGCGGCCGGCGGGCGAGCGCCAGGGCCGGACTTCGACTTCGGCGCTGGCGCCGCGCAGTCCGGGCGCCAGCGCCGCGGCGCCGGCCTTGGAGCTGATCACCAACACGCGCGAGCCGGGTGTGGTAAACACCGCGCTGCGCGGATTCAGCCGTCCACTGGTGGTCAGCACCACCAGCAGCGGCGAGGGTGGCACGCGGCGGGCACGGCGCCAGCGCGCCAAATCCGCCGCCGCTTCCGGGCAGGTGAATCCCGGCGACCATAGCGCTCGCGCTCCCGCCTCGCGTAGCGTTGTCGCGCCCACGATGACTGCATCGGCGGCGGCACGCAACAGCGCCATCAGGAAGCGGTCGGCTGCATCGCCGCCGCTGAGCGTGCCTCCTCCGGAACGTCCGGGCACGCCGTAGCTCACCACCCCATCCACGCTGGAGACGAAGTTGGCGAAAACGTACGGCACCGGACGCGCGGGGAAGTCCAGATCACCGCCATAGCGGCGGCGCAGAGCTGCGGGCAGAGGCATTGGCAGCTACAGTTTAGCTGCGGGGCCTGGCAGTGCGGAAGGTCAGGTGAAGGGTGCGCCTTCCGCGGATGCGCACCCAGAGGAAGGGACCAATCGCCGCCAGGCGCACGTGCCTCGCTTCGGCGTAGCGGGCGTACTGGCGGACGACGCCGGCAATGTCGAGGGCGCCGTCCATGTCTTCCAGCTCAACGCTTTCGCTGGCGGCGCCGGGCGCGCTGCGCAGCTGTTCCAGCGCTGCGGCCCAGGCCGAATCGGTCACGATGCAGGCCTCGGTGGCGCATTCCAGCATCTGGCCGAGCGCGGCCAGGACATTGAAATCAAGCGTCTGGGTAAAACCAACATACAGTTTGCGCTGCGCGGGCGCAAAATAGAGCGGCAGCATGCCCAGCGTCCGCAGCAGGGGCAACGGTACCCAGCCGCGCAACTGCTGCCAGACGTGCGATTCCGCCAGGGGAAAGGTGGGGCAGGCCCACTGCAGCGCGACCGTGGCGGCCACGTCGGTCTCTGGCACCGCGCCCCGGCGCACCAGCCATTCCCCAACCCGGCCGCCGCGCTGTTGCTGTTCCTGCAAGGCGGCGCGTAGCTGTGTCTGGGTGATGCGGCCCTGGGAAAGCAGCAGCAATCCCAGCGGGAAGCGGTGCTGCCGCACCGCCCGCGGCACCGCCTCGTGCAGCAGCCGGTGTGCCTGCACCTCGAGTGCGGACTGGAAGCACTCCTGGCTGCAGCACCAGCCCTCCTGCAACTGCACCCGCGCCGGCAACTTGCACCAGGCGCGCAGGCCATAGCGTTCGCTGCAGTCCGGTCCCATGCACACCCAGCGCTGGCGCCAGGACTGCCAGCCCTGACTGAGACCAGCCAGCAGACCCTCACGCTCGGGCACGGTCGCGGACCGCGGCAGCGGCGAGGGAAGATCGAGCGTGGCAGGCGCGCCGCTCATCGCGCCGCCTCCAGCGCCGCCATGCGTTCGCGGCGCTGCACCATGCGATTGATGCGCAAACCGTAGTTGCCGTCGACCACCACCACTTCGCCCCAGGCGATGATTTTGCCGCCGACCAGCAATTCCACCGGATCGTCGATCTGGCGGTCGAGTTCCAACACCGAGCCGGGGACCAGTTCGGCAACGTCGTGCAGCAGCATCTGGCGGTTGCCGAAACGCAGGGTAGCTTCCAACTCGACATCGAGCAGCATATCGAAACGGCTGGCGCTGGTGGCGGGAGCGCGCGTGCCCAATGGGGTGGGCACGGGCCCCGTGCCCGGACTCATGCGCTGGCGGATTGCCTCGCCCAGGGTGCCATCCATGGTCATGGCGAGGTTGAGCCGCAGGCCATCGGGATGGGTGAAGCTCAGCGCCTCGACCCCTTCCGAGCTTTCCACCGTCCGCCGCAGCGGACCCAGGTGGCGCAAGTCGATGCCCACCTCGCCCCAGCCGGCGGCGTGCAATCCCGAGGTCGCGGTTTCCAGCATGTGCCGCAGCACGTCGCCCAGCGCGTCGCGCTCGGCATCATCGAGCGGGGTAGAGCGCACGCGCGGCGCATCGGGTGCGGGTGGAACCGATACCTGGGCCCAGGCGCGCCCCTCGCCCTGATAGAAGCGGAACTGCTGGATACCAGCCAAATCGCCGCGCAGTTCGAGAAAGGCCACCATCTCGATGGCGTTCTCGCCGCTGCCGGGCAGCGCCGGCGCGGCGGCCCAACGGGTATCGCCGCTCAGACTCTGGATCACCTCCAGCGCGGCGGCGACCCAGACTTCTCTGTAGCTCTGCTGCGGCAAAGCGGCATTGCTTTCCGGATTGGGGGTGGTGGAGTTTTCCTCAGCCATGTGTTCCTCAGCTCCCTGGTTCGGGCCGCACCACGTGCGGCAGCGTGGATAACAATGCGGCCCGCAAGCGGCCCTGGCGCACCGGCTGCGCGGCGCACACCGCGCGGCCGGCAATTTTCAACTCCGCTGGACGTTCGGTGGGGTGGGCGAAACGCAGCACCTCGCCCGCTTCCAGCGCCAGCAGTTGGCGGATGGGAACTTTGGCCGCCGGCAGCACCAGCTCCAGCGGGAACGCCGCGTCCAGCAGGCGCTGCCGCAGACGCGGACGGTTGTCGGTGTCCTCCTGACGGCGGTTGTACACCGGCGATTCCGCCAGCTTGCGCAACAGCCCGGTCGAGAGCACGGCCGGAAAGGCGAGGTTGAGCATGCCGCGCGCCTCCGGCAAGTGCAATTCAAATCCCAGTGCCAGGACTTTTTCGTGCGGAGGCATGAGGCGCAGGATTTGCGCCATAGGCTGGCGATGATCGAAACGGAAACTCAGGTCGAGCACCGGCTGCCACACCTGCTGCAACTCGCGCGCCATCAGCGTGACGATGCTTTCCAGAATCCGTTCTTCGATTTCGGTGACTTCGGTTGGCGCGTGTCCGGAGGTGCCATTGCCCCCCAGCACCAGCTCGATCATGGGAAACGCCAGGCTCAGGTCCAGTTGCAGCGCGGCGCTGACGCCGGTGGGGTTGACGGCGAGCGAGGCCACGTAGCAAACCTCCGGCAGGCGCTGGGCGAACTCCTCGAAGCCCAACTGCTCGATGGCCACCAGCGTAGCCTCCAGGTGGGTGCGCAATTGGGCACCGAGCACGTGCGCCAGATTGCGGGCGAAGCTCTCGTGCAGCCCCCCCACCACGCGCGCCTGTTCGCGGGTGATCTGACCCGCCTGGCGGAAGTCGCAGCGCATGAACTGGCGCGGGCGGCGGATCCCGCCGGGCTGCAGGCCGCGCGCGGCACGGAAGAGAAAGTCGATTTCGTCCTGGATGAGGCTGCGTTCCATGGCGAGGCTCCCTTATCCCAGCAACGCGGCCGAGCGCACCTCGGACTTGCCCATGGGCTGGACGGTCGCACGTAGCTTGGCGCGCAACCGGGTGAGCAGGGCGGAATGGATTTGCGAGATACGGCTCTCGCCGATGCCCAGCACCTGTCCGACCTCTTTCATGGTCAGCTCTTCAAAGTAATACAGGCTGAGGATTTGCTGATCGCGTTCCGGAAGCTCGGATATCAGCTTGGCCAGCAGTGCCTTGGATTCATTCCGCTGGCACAGGTCGAACGGATCCGGGTCGGGACTGACGGCGGCTTCCACCGCCGGCGGGGCGTCGGGTTCGGAGCGTCCGCCGTCCATCTCCAGCCGGTCGAGGGCGGCCAGCAGCCGCTGGTATTCCGTCCGCGACAGCGACAGCGCCTGACAGATTTCGTCTTCCGTGGGCGCGCGCCCCAGCTTGTCGCGCAGCTCGGCGGCGGCGGCCTGCAGTTCGCGACCCTGGCGGCGCAGCTCGCGCGGACTCCAGTCCAGGGCGCGCAGGCTGTCGAGAATGGCGCCGCGGATGCGGAAGCGGGCGTAGGTGCCGAGTTGCGCGTTGCGTGCCGGATCGTATTTGTGCAGCGCGTCAATCAGTCCCACCACCCCCGCCTGCACCAAGTCCTCCAGTAGGACCTGTTGCGGCAGCCGCTCGTGGATGCGGCGCGCCAGATATCGCACCTGCGGCAGATGCTCCAGCAACAGACGCTCGCGCTCGGCGGCGTCGGGCGGCTGCGGGTGCTCGTAATGCCTGGTAGCAGCGTTCATGGTTTAGGAGACCGTCCCCAGGGAGTGGACCGAAATCTTGGCCGGGATTTCCGCCGGCGCCAGCACGCTCAGCCGCGGCCAGTTGGCTTCCAGCATGCGGCGCAAATAGAAGCGCGCGGGGGAGCTGCACAGCAGCACTTGCGGCGCGCCCGCGGCCGGATCATAGGCGAAGCGCTTCAGCCCGTCCAGAATGCGGCGGCCCAGGCTGACCGTGCCCACCGCCGGCAGCGCCGGTTGCGCCGGCTGCGCCTGCGGGTCAAAGGCGCGCTGCAATTCCTCCTCCAGCGCACCAGCCAGGGTGATCACTTGCAGGCTGCCATCGGCGGCCAGCAGCGGTTGCACCAGCGCCCGGCCCAGCGCCTGGCGCGCCGCCTCGATCATGCCCACCGGTCCCTTCTTGGCCCCGGCGGCCTCGATCAGTGCTTCCAGAATGGTGGGTAAATCGCGGATGGACACGTGCTCTCTTAGAAGTTGCTGAAGAATTTTCTGTAACTCACCTAAGCTCAGCAATTTCGGGACCAATTCCTCGACCAGCTTGGGCTGGTTGTCGTTCATCGCGTCCAGCAGGCGCTGGGTTTCCTGGCGCGTGAGCAGTTCGTGGGCGTTCTGGCGGATCAGCTCGGCGATGTGCGTCGCCATGACTGCGGTCTGGTCCACCACGGCAAACCCGTCCGCTAACGCCTGTTCCTGCTGCTGCGGCAGGATCCAGCGCGCGGCGACGCCGAAGGCAGGCTCCAGCGTTTCCTTGCCCTCAAGCGGCGGCGCCTGCATGCCGGAATGAATCGCCAGCAGGCAGTTCTGGTAGGTTTCGTAGCGGCCGATCTCAACACCCCGCAGCGACAGGACGTACTCGCGCGGCTGCAATTGCAGATTGTCGGTGATGTGAATGGAGGGAATAATGAAACCCATTTGCAGCGCCAGCTGCTTGCGCAGCGCGCGGATGCGGCCCAACAGCTTGCCGCCCTGGGCTTCGTCCACCAGCGGCACCAGCGCATAGCCCACCTCCAAGGCCAGCGGTTCGACTTTGAGCAGCGGCTCCAGCGCCTCCGGCGCAGCGCTGCCGGCGCTGGCGGCGGCGGGGGATCGGTCCTGGGCGGCCATTTTGGACAACTTGTGCGCGCCAAAGACCAGCAGCCCGCCCAGGGTCAGAAACGACATCTTGGGCAGGCCCGGCATAAGGGCCAACGCGCCCAGCGTGGCGCCTGCGATCCAGAGTGCGCGCGGCCGCGCCAGCAGTTGCAAGCCCAGATCGGTGCCCAGGCTGTGATCGGAGGAGGCACGCGTGATCACGATGGCGCCGGCGACGGAAACCAGCAGCGAGGGAATCAGCGTGACCAGGCCATCCCCGACGGTGAGGATGGTGTAGGTTTTCAGCGCCTCGGTAAACGCCATGTGCTGTTGGAGCACACCGATCAGGAACCCGGCGATGATGTTGATTGAGGTGATGAGAATGGTGGCGATGGCGTCGCGCTGGTTGAAACGCGCGGCGCCGTCCATGGCGCCGTAAAATTCCGCTTCGCGGGCGATCGCCTGCCGGCGCTCGCGCGCCTGCAGCTCGTTGATGAGGCCGGCGTTGAGATCGGCGTCAATGGCCATCTGCTTGCCCGGCAGGGCATCCAGGGTGAAGCGCGCTGTCACTTCGGCGGTGCGTACCGCGCCGTGGCTGACCACCACGAACTGAATGGCGATCAGCACCAGGAAAATCACGAATCCGACCACGTAATTGCCGCCCACGACAAACTGCCCGAAGGCCGCGATCACGTGGCCGGCGGCGTAGATGCCCTCCGATCCGTGCAGCAAAATGCGGCGGCTGCTGGCCAGGTTCAGCGCCAGCCGGAACAGGGTCAGCAGCAGCAACAGGGAGGGAAAGACGTTGAACTGCACCGGCCGCAAAATCTGCACTGCGACCAGCAGCACCAGCACCGAAGTGGCGATGCTGAGGGTAAGCAGGATGTCCAGCACCAGGGCGGGAATGGGAACGATCAGCAGGCCCACCAACGCCACGGCGGCGATGGGCAGCGTCCAATCCATGGCCCGCGCAGGCACGCGCAGCCAGCCGGTGACCTTGGCCGGCCCGGGAGTTGGCGCGGCCGCCGCGCCCGCACCGGCTGGGGGCGCGGCGCGCAGAACCTTGGGATGGGCTGCCGCAAGCATAGCTCGACTACGCTCTGCCCTGCAATTCAGCCGCCAGTAACGTTTAAAGAATTCTAATCCGGCCCGCCAGTTCCTAGCGGGCCAGTTCGCGGGCGAACTCGATCAGGGTGTAGGTGGGCGTGCCGGTGGGGCCTTTCGGCATCCAGGGTTTGTTGTCCTCCAGCCAGGCGGTGCCGGCGATGTCGAGATGGACCCAGGGCGTGTCGCCCACGAAGGCCTGCAGGAAGGCAGCGGCGGTGATGGCGCCGCCCCAGCGTCCGCCGGCGTTGAGGATATCGCCGCAGTGGCCCTTGATCATGTCCGAGTATTCCTGGTCGAGCGGCAGGCGCCACATCTTTTCGCCGCTGCGGCTGAGCGCCGCCTGCAAGAGCCGGTAGAGCTCGTCGTCATTCGAGAACACGCCGGTGTTGACGTGGGCCAGCGCCACCACCACCGAGCCGGTCAGCGTGGCGGAATCAATTAAATGCGTCGCGCCCAAGGTCTTGGCGTAATGAATGGCATCGGACAAGACCATGCGGCCTTCCGCGTCGGTGTTCAGCACTTCGATGGTTTTGCCTGACATCGAGGTTTGCACGTCTCCGGGCTTTTGCGCCCTCCCGCCGGGCATGTTTTCGCTGGCCGCGACCACGCCGATGACGTTGAGCTTGAGCTTGAGCGCCGCAATCGCCTGCATGGCCGCCAGCGTGGCCGCACCGCCGCACATGTCGAACTTCATCTGGTCCATGTTGGCGGCGGGCTTGATGGAAATGCCGCCCGAATCAAACGTGATGCCCTTGCCGATGATGCCCAGCGTGGGCCCGCCCTGGGCGCCGCCGCGATAGCGCAGCACCATCATGCAGGGCGGCTCGTCGCTGCCCTGCGAGACGGCGAGGAAGGCGCCCATGTTGAGCGCACGCGCACGTTCAGGGCCGATCAGTTCGCACTCCAGGCCCGCCGTTTGCGCCATCGCCTGCGCGCGCTGGCCCAGGATGGTGGGGGTGAGGCGGTTGCCCGGCTCGTTGGCCAGATCGCGGGCGAAGCGCTGCGCCTGGGCGCAAATGGCGGCTTCGCGCAGCGCCTGCTCCAGCGCCTTGCGATCGGCGCCGTTGGGCGCAATGAGTTGCAGATGCGTGATCTGGCGCTCGGGCTTGCGATCGCTCTTGTAGGTGTCGGGTTCGAAGTTCGCCGACGCGACGCCGGTGGCGAGGGCGGCGGCCGCGGCAGCGGGCGGCAGGTCGTCGGGCAGCAGCACGGTCATCTGATGGACGCCTTTGCCCTTGAGCTGACGCGCGACCGCGCCCGCGAGCCGCCAAGCATCGAGTACTCCCCAGCGCGCTTTCCCCTTGCCGGCCAGCACCAGACGCGTGGCTTTCATTCCCGCCGGACGATGGAGCACGGCAATCTCCAAGGTTTTGCCGGTAAACTCCTGCGTCTGGGCCAGCTCGGAGACGAGCGGATCAATGGCGGGGTCGAGCTTGGGCGGCTTTTCGTCCAGCAGCAGGACCAGCGCTTCTGTTTCCACCTGGGCCAGTGGGCCGGTGGCGGAGGGCAATAGTTCGGTATTCATAACTCGTTAGCGGCGCGCGCGCTCCTTCATTGCCTGACGCGCGGTGGCTTCGGCCTCGCGGCGCCGTTCGGTGGCGCGCTTGTCATAAAGCTGTTTGCCTTTGGCCAGCGCCAGCTCCAGCTTGACGCGGCCATTTTTCCAGTAGAGGCGCAGCGGGATCAATGTCAGTCCTTTTTCGCGCACCTTGCCTTGTAGCCGCTCCAGTTCGGCGCGATGCAGCAGCAAGCGCCGGCTGCGGCCGGGATCGTGCAGGGCGTAGCCGGCGTTCTTGTAGGGACTGATGTGGCAGTTCAGCAGCCAGAGCTGCCCTTCGCGCAGCAGGCCGTAGCTATCCTTGAGTTGCACTTGACCTTCGCGCAGCGATTTCACTTCGCCGCCGGTGAGGGCGATGCCGGCTTCCCAGCGCTCCAGCAGCTCGTAGCTGTGGCGCGCCTGGCGGTTTTCGCTGATGTTTTTCTGAGCCTGAGTGCGCGCGTCCGCCACTCCTCAATGCTACCGCAGGGAAATATTCCGGAACGGAAGCCCGCGGCGGCAGTTCCTTTGAGGATAAAGGCACTCTGTCCACCCATGCTAGACTGGCCAAAACATACCCGCCTCCGGTCCTGTCGTCGTCGGAGCTTCTTGTCCCGGTCTTCTTCCGCCAAATCCTATGTGTGCCTGCTGGCGGTGATGCTGGCCTTCGGCGTTGCCACGCCGCAGTTGCATGCCGGCGACAAGGGCGAGCCCTATTATCGCCACGGCACGATGTCGCTCACGCAAGGCAAGCTGGACCAGGCCTACGTGGATTTTAAAAAGGCGATGCAATTGTCGCCCGACAACGTCGAGTATCAGATCGCCACCGAGCGGGCGCAGTTCGCCGCGGCCAATGCGCACATCCGGCACGGCATGGCGCTCAAGGCCGATAAAAAGTATTCCCAGGCGATGCAGCAGTTGCGCCTGGCCGCCTTCATTGATCCCGCCAACTTCATCGCCGGCCAGCAAATTCAGGAGATTGAAAACATTCTTCATCCCCCGCCGCCTCTGCCGGGTGAGCCGGTGGGTGAGTCCAGCATCAACAGCTTGCAGGAGCGGCTGGCGCGTGCGGCGGGGCCGGTGGAGCTGGGACCGGTAGCCAACACCCTGATCCAGAACTTTACCGTCAACACCGACTCCAAAAACGCTTATCTGGCGGCCGGAAAACTGGCGGGGCTGAACGTCATTTTCGACAACTCCAGCCAGGGCGGCGGCTACAACAACACCATCCGCGTCTCGCTCACGCTGCACGACCTATCGCTGCTGCAAATCCTGCGCGTGCTTGATGTCGAGACCAACAGCTTTTATACGCCCATCACGCCCAACACCATCCTGGTGGCAACCAACAACCGCCAGAACCATGAGCAGGTGGATCCGACCGTGCTCAAGGTGTTCTACATCAAAAACGTGGAACAGCCGACCGACCTGAACCAGCTTGCCGCGGCCATTCGCGGCCTGATGCAGCCCCAACCGCACATCATGCCCGTGTCCAGCATTGACGCGCTGGTCATGCGCGATACGCCCGACAAGGTCGCCATGGTCCAGCGGTTGATTGACGATCTGGACAAGGAACCGCCCGAAGTTGTCGTGGATGTGCGCATTCTCCAGGTCAGCAGCGACTGGAAGCGCGAGCTCGGCTTCGAGCCGCCCACCAGCTTCGGTATCGGTCTTCAAGCGCCGCAATCCTCGACTTCCACGACTTCCAGTTCCAGCACGACCGGTACCACCCCGACCACCAACTCGCCCACCCTCAACGAGCTCACCCATCTCAATAGCCAGAATTTCACCGTCACCATTCCCAACGCCACCCTCAACGCCCTGCTCAGCAACGCCAGCACGCAAACCATCCAGGAACCGCAATTGCGCGCCATCCAGGGGCAGCAGGCCTCGCTCGATATCGGCGAGAAAATTCCGATCGCCACCGGCAGCTTCCAGCCGGGCGTAGGCGGGGTGGGCATCAACCCGCTGGTCAACACCCAATTCAGCTACGACCAGGTGGGCGTGATCATCAAGATGACACCGCAGGTTCAGGGCGACAAATCGGTCCTGTTGAAGGAAGACATCACCATCTCCAGCGTGGACAGCTACACCAACCTCGGCGGCATCGAGCAGCCCATCATCGGCAACAACGAAATTCAGCACACCATCGAGCTCGCCAACGGCCAGAGTGCCGTCCTCGGCGGCCTGATGCAAACCGTGGTCACCCACAACGTCGAGGGCCTGCCGGGCTTGAGCCGCATCCCGGTGTTCAAGTGGCTTTTTTCCAGCACCCAAGATGAAAAGACGAAACAGGAAATTCTCATCATCCTCACGCCCCACATCGTCCACAGCCTGGACATCACGCCCGGCGATCTGCGTTCGCTCTACACGGGTACGCAGGACAACGTCCATCTGCTGGAGCTGCCGCCCGCTCAAGCCGCTCCCGGCGCCAGCGTGGCGGCGCCCACCACTCCCGCGATAGCGGCGCCTGCTCCGGCGCCGAACGCAGCGGCGCTGGTGGTGGCGCCGGCGACGCGGCAGGTCCGCGCGGGCCAGAAATTCCAGGTGCAACTGGATCTGCGCAATGTCCACAACGCCTATGCGCTAAGCTTCCAGCTCAACTTCAATCCCAACGCGCTACAGCTTTCGTCCATGCGGCTGGGCGGATTCCTGGAGCGCGGCGGCGCTTCCCCGGCGCTGGTGCATACCGTGGATGCGGCCAGCGGCACGGCGCAGGTCAGCCTCAGCCGGCCCTCCGGGGCGAGCGGCATTTCCGGATCGGGGCCGGTGGTGACGGTGACCTTCATCGCCAAAGCCGCGGGCACCTCGCGGCTCTCGGTGACCCGCCTGGGCGCGCGCGGACCCGACGGCAAGCCGCAATCGCTGGCGCTGGCACCCGCCACCATTGTGGTGCAGAAATGAAGCGCCGCCGCCTCACCGCCGGCTTCACGCTGGTGGAGATGCTGGTGGCCACGGCCATTCTGGTGGTGCTCACCTCGATGGCCATACCGCTGGCGCGCATCAGCATCGAGCGCGAAAAGGAGCACCTGCTGCGCGTGGATTTGCGCGAAATGCGCAACGCCATAGACCGCTACAAGGATGCCGCCGACCGCGGCCTGATTCAGGTGCAGACCGATACCCACGGCTATCCGCCCGACTTGCAGACGCTGGTGGATGGCGTGCAGATGGGCACGGAGAAGATCCGCTTTTTGCGGAAAATCCCCGAGGATCCATTCACCGACTCCTACACCTGGGGTTTGCGCTCGGTGCAGGATGCGCCCGATTCGACCAGTTGGGGCGGGCAGGACGTGTTTGACGTCTACACCACCAGCCAAGCGACAGCTCTCGATGGCACGCAGGTGGACCAATGGTGAGCCGCAGGCTCCAGCGGCACCGCGTTAGCGCCGGTTTTACTTTGATCGAGCTGATTATGGTGCTGGCCATCATCGGCATTTTGCTGGCCATGGCCGTGCCGAACTATCGCACCACGATCCGTGCCTCGCAGGAAGCGGTGCTGCGCGACGACTTGTTCCAGCTCCGTTCGCTGATCAACCAATATACGCTGGATAAGCAGCAGGCGCCGCAATCGCTGGACGATTTGGTTACGGCGGGCTATTTGCACGCCATTCCGGTGGACCCGATCACGCACTCGGCCGATACCTGGGTGACCCAGAACAGCCAGGACATCATGTCGCCCGATCAGACCATGGGCGGCATCGTGGACGTGCACAGCGGCGCCTCCGGCAACGGACTGAACGGCACTCCCTACAGCAGCTGGTGAGGCTGCGCACGGCCGATACTGGGCGCCGGGAGCGGGGTACATACAGCCTCCGGCCTCAGGCTACATCTAACACTTCAGTTCGATGCAGCTTAGAATCGGTCTGGTCGTTCCTCCGTTCATCACGGTCCCGCCGCTACGCTACGGCGGGACCGAACTCTTCGTAGCGCTTTTGGCGGAAGGTTTGAAAGCGCGCGGCCACCACCCCGTCGTTTATACCGTGGGTAACTCGAAAGTGGGTTGCGAGATTCGCTGGCGGGCAGACGAAGGACGCTGGCCGATCGAGTCGGCTCTGGAGAGCAGCCTGGAGGATCTGGAGCATTCCAGTTGGGCCTGCCAGGATGCGGCGCGCGATTGCGACGTTATTCACATGAACAATGCACCCGGACTGAACCTGTCGCGCTTCGTTTCCGCGCCGTTCGTCTATACAGTGCATCATCCCAAGGAGCCGGCGCTGAGCCGCTATTATCAGGCATTTCCGCAAGTGCGTTACGTGGCCATCAGTCATCGTCAGGCACTGGCGGAACAAATTCCCGGGCTGAGGGTGATCCATCACGGCCTGCGCTGCCAGCGCTACCATGTGGCCAACGGACGCCGCGATTACCTATGCTTCATCGGCCGCGTGGCGCCGATTAAAGGTACGCACACCGCCATCGCGGTGGCACGCCGAGCGGGCATGCCGCTGAAGATTGCAGGCGAGATCCAGCCCATGTTCCGCGACTACTGGGAGCGGCGGGTGCGGCCACGGCTGGGCGGCGGCATTGAGTATGTGGGCGAGCTGGATTTAGCCGGCAAAAACGAACTGCTGGCGGGGGCGCGGGCGCTGCTGTTTCCGATCGAATGGGAGGAACCGTTCGGCTTGGTGATGATCGAGGCGATGGCATGCGGCGTTCCGGTGCTCGCTTTTGCGCGCGGCTCGGTCCCGGAAGTCGTGGAAAATGGCGTTTCCGGCTGGGTGTGCCGCGGAGTGGATGAAATGGCGCTTTACGCGCGCACGCTGCACATCGCACCGGAAACCTGCCGCGCCTACGTGGAACAGCACTTCAGCTTGGAGCGCATGGTCGACGATTACCTGGACGTGTACCGCGCCTGTCATGAGGCTGCGGCCCCGCGCCTGGAGGCCGCATCGTAACCAGAGATGGGAGCAGGCGAGGGGATCAGTTTCCGGGGCTTGGAAGTGGAAGCCGCGCCGCAGCAGCCGCGGGTGGCGCACACGTCCGAGCCGCGCCGCGTCAACAACCTAACCCTGATTGACGGCAAGACGTTTCTGGCCACGGCGCTGGCTGGCGACATCACCCCGCCCAGCTCGACCGATGCCGGGTTGTTCTACCAGGACACGCGCTTTTTGAGCCATTGGGAGCTGTTGATCAGCGGTCATCGGGCGCTGGTACTGTCGGCGGCAACGCAGCAAAATCTGCTGGCGCAGATCGAGCTCACCGCCGCCACGCTGGCTGTCCGCGACAACCTCGATCTGCCCGAAAACACCGTGCATATCCATCGCGAGCAGTTGCTGGCGGGGCGGTTCTTCGACCGCTTCACTTTTCACAACTTCAGCCTGCAGCCGGTGGCGCTGACCGTCGAGCTGCACTTTGATGCCGACTTCATGGATGTGTTTCAGGTGCGCGGCATGCTGCGCCAAGCGGCGGGAACATATTTCCGGCCCCAGCCGGGTCCGGATGGGGTGACGTTTTCCTACCTCGGACGCGACGACGTGTTCCGCCAGACGCGCATCCGCTTCTCGCCAGCGCCGGGCACCCTGCAACCGCGTTCGGCCCGCTTCGACATCGCGCTCCCGCCCGGGGCCGAACGCACGCTGCTGTGTACGGTCGAGGCAGACGCGGGCGAGCGGCCCCCACCGGGCGGCGGTACCGCTGCCAGCGTGGATTCCAGCTTCGCGGCGTGCCTGGCGCGCCGTCGCGCCAACTACCAGGACTGGGAGCGTGCCACCACCAGCTTCGAGTCGAGCGATGACCTGTTTACCCGCTGTCTGCAGACGGCGATGAGCGATTTTTTTTCGCTGCGGGTGCCGTTTGCGGGCAAGGCCGGGAGCGCCGATTGCGGCACCGTGCCGCGCGAGGCGGGCGAGATCGTGGCCGCCGGCATACCTTGGTTCGCCACCATCTTCGGCCGCGATTCCCTCATTGCCAGCTACCAGGCGCTGATGCTGCATCCACGCCTGGCCAAGGAGACGCTGCGTTTTCTCGCCCGCCATCAGGGCACGCGCCGCGACGACTGGCGCGACGAGGAGCCGGGAAAAATCTTGCACGAGATGCGCGAAGGCGAGATGACGCGCGCCGGCGAGATGCCGCACGCGCCCTATTTCGGTTCGGTGGACGCAACCCCGCTGTTTCTCATCGTGCTGGATGAAACCTACAACTGGACCGGCGACGACGAACTGCTGAAAGAGCTGCTGCCGGCAGCGCGGCGCGCGCTGGCGTGGATGGATGAATCGGGGGATCTGGATGGCGATGGACTGGTGGAATTCCTGCGGCGCTCGCCGCAGGGGCTGGCGAATCAGGGATGGAAAGATTCCTGGGATGCCTATCTCTTGCCCGATGGCAGCCTGCCCCCGCCGCCGTTGGCGCTGTGCGAAGTGCAGGGCTATTGCTACGACGCGCGCTACCGCATGGCGCGGCTGCTGCGCATCTGCGGCGACAGCGGCGGCGCCGACCGCCTGCGGCGGCAGGCCACCGAACTTTCGCACCGCTTCGAGAAGCAATTCTGGCTTCCGGATCAGGGCTTCTACGCGGCCGCGCTCGACGCGCAGAAGCGACCGGTGCGCGCGATCACCTCCAATGCCGGGCATCTACTCTGGAGCCGCATCATCGGGCGCGACCGCGCGCGCCAACTCACGCGCCGCCTGATGCGCGCCGACATGTTCAGCGGCTGGGGCGTGCGCACCCTCTCGGCCGACGAAGCCACCTTCAATCCGCTCAGCTATCATCGCGGCTCGGTCTGGCCGCACGACAACTCGCTGGCCGCGCAGGGCTTCGCCTTTTACGATTTCAAACAGCCGCTGCTGCGTATTCTCACCGGCCTGTTCCAGGCCGCGAATTTCTTCCGCGATCAGCGCCTGCCGGAGTTGTTCGTGGGCGTGCAGCGCAACGAGTTCGACCAGCCAGTGAATTATCCAGTTTCCTGCTCGCCGCAGGCGTGGGCCTCAGGCGCGTGGTTTCTGCTGCTCACCGCCGCGCTCGGCCTGCGCCCCAACGCCGGACGGCGCGAGCTGCGGGTGGTCAATCCGCTGCTGCCGGACTGGCTTTCCTGGCTACGGCTGCACCACCTGCGTATCGGCAACAGCCAAGTGACGCTGGAGTTCAATCGCCGCGGCCAGCGCACGTTTTGCAACGTGCTGGACGTGCAGGGCGACCGGCTCTCCATTTCCGTCGATTTCACCCCCCGTTCAGGTGGGTTGAGTTAGCGGCGGCGGGGGCGCTCGGTTTCTACAGATTTTGTCTGCAAGTTATTGAAATCGCTCGGTTGCGCTCTGGACTGACCGCAGCGGGCATGGGTTCCAATCTGGACCGCTGCAGGGACGGGAGGGGCGGGCATTGCACTCATAGTCGGAAGAATTGGATGCTGGCATGGCCGCTCGGGTTGTCCGGCGGCGCCGGCAACTTTCAGTGCACTACGATGCCGCCGCTGGAGGAATGCGCGACCAGCGTACCCGAGGGCGCGCCGCTGCCGAGGGTGCCGGACCAGGAGTGGCGGCTACTGGAGACGTTCTCAGACGGCAGATGAACGTCAATGCCGCCGGACGATGAGTACAGCTGCGCCGCAACCGAGCCGACGACGTGGAGGGAGACGTAGACTGCGCCTGAGCTGGTGCCCAGGTCCCAGCGGTGGCCAACGCCGATGGTGCCGCCAACGGATACATCGCCACTGGCGGTTTGCGCGGTGACATCGCCCGTGACCGCATCGAGGTGAACACTGCCGCTGCCGGTCGAAGCGTAGGCGCCCTGGCCGACCTGGTTTACGATTACGTCGCCGCTGCCGGTATCGGCGCGCAGCCTTCCGGCGATCTCACGGCCGCGGATATCGCCGCTGCCAGTGGAGAAATGCGCGCTGCCCTGAATACTGCCAAAGACGATGTCGCCGCTGCCGGTGGAGGCATGCAGATCGCCGCCGAGCCGGGTAACGTGGACGTCACCGGAGCCGGTGTGCAGGCGGGCGGGGCGCTGCAGGCCGTCGAGATCAACGTCGCCGGAGCCGGTCTGCGCGCTCACCTGCGTATCCGGAGGCGCGGTGATGGTGTAGCGAATCGAGATGTGGCGCGCCCAATAGCCCTGGATGCGCGAGATGCGGATGGTATTGCCGTCCTGGGTGATGGGCGGCTGATGTTCCACGCGCTGCACCGCTTGGGGATCGGAGCCAAGAAAGAACCCGAAGCTCTGCCGGATGGTGGCATCCACGGTCACCGTGTTACCAGGCAGTGCGGTGACGTGAACGTCACCCGCGCCATTGTGGATTTCGAGCGTCACTGGCCCGTTGACCTGGTACTGGCGGTGAAAGCTGCCCTGCTGAGCGGCGAGCGCGGCCGGAAGCGCCGTCAGCGCGAGCGCCAGCGCCAGGATGGCGAGGAGGGCATTGAGGAAGTGCTTCATAGCCCGATCATACGCAGGCAGCGGTACGCCAGTTCGGGGATTTTACTCAGGCCGCGCGGAGCGAGCCGATGAAGTCCTCGATGCGCTCGGCCGGGGTGGCAAACACCGACCAGGGCGAAGGTTGTTTCACCACCCGCAGCTTGCCCGCGCGTTCGTGAACCTGGTAGCGGCTGGCCCCGCTCGCATCGCGCTCAAAATCAATATCCACGCATGCCTGGCCCACGCGCAGGCCCTCCAGGCGAATCCGCGGCAGCCAATCGGGCAGCTGCGGATCGAGGAACAGGGTTTGCATAGGCGCGTAGGGATAAATGCCCAGCAGCATCTGCAGGAGAATCAGCGGCGCACCGGAGGACCAGGCCTGTGGCGAACAGGACTTGGGATAGACGGGCGGAAACGGCTGCTGCAGCGAGTGGGCGTGACCGCAAATGACTTCAGGAAAGCGAACGAACTGAAAGCGTTCGGCCACGGCCATCTGCGCGCGCATCAGCTGGGCCAGACGATCGGTGTGACCGTAGCGGCGCAGCCCCACGCCGATCGCGGCATTTTCCGCCGGCCAGACCGAGCCGCGATGATAGCTGTAGGGATTGAACGCGACGTGCTGGGACGAGAGCGTGCGAATGCCCCAGCCGGTGAACATATCGGGCGCAAACAGGCGCTCGACCGTCTTCTGCACGTACTCGCGGGCGATGATGCCGGTGGCGAGGGCGTCACCGGGATCGGAGCCGATTGAGCGCACCAAGCGGTGTTTAGGATCCAGGGCCATGGCGAAGTAGTTGTCCTCTGGCATCCAGAACACGTCGTTGAAGCGCTTTTTCAGCTCATGAGCCTGCCACAGCACGCGCGCGGCTGCGGCGCGCTCGTTGGCCAGCCAGAATAGTTCAGCCATGCGCAGTTTGGCTTCGTAGGCGTAGCCCTGGATTTCGCAGGTGGCGATGGGATCGGCAACGATGGCTCCGCCGGGGTAGATGAGCGCGTCGCCGGAATCCTTCCAGCCCTGGTTTTTCACACCCTGAGAGCTGCGTGTTTGGAAAGCGAAGAAGTGCTTGTGTCCGGGATGGCCGTAGCGATCCATCCAGGCAAGCGTCTTTTTGGCGGCATCCAGATAGCCGAGCGTGGTTTCGCGGTCACCGGTCCAGTGCAGGAATTCCGACAGCACGATGATGTAGAACGGCGAGGTGTTGAAGGAGCCGTAATAGCGTCCCTGGGGACGGTAGTTGAGCACCGAAAGGGGTCCGGTGTGGGCTTCGTGCAGCATCTTGCCCGGCTGCTCGTCGCGCCAGTTGTCGGTGCGGCGGCCCTGCAGCTCGCGCAGCAAGTGCAGCGCCCCGTGCAGGATGTCGGGCCCGAGCAGCGCCGACTGCCAGGCGGCGGTAAGTATGTCGCGACCGAAGGTGGCGACGTAGTTGGGAATGCCGGCGGCCGGAACCCAGCCGTTTTCCCGATCGAGGTCGAACATGCGCAGACTGGCGAGGTCATGACGGGCGCGCTCGAGGGCGCGCTCGACCGTGGATTGTGGCTGCGGGCGCGGGCTGATGCCGGTGCTGGCGGTGAGATAGGCGTCGAGGCGGGGGTCCCGTGTCTCGAGCTGGTAGCAGGCGGGCGCGGGCCGCAGTTCGACCTCCTCGATGTGAGCTTCCAGCTCCAGGCAGATGTGCGCGCTGGCGCCGGGGGCGAGCTCGAGTTGCCAGCTCAGCTTACGGGCTCCGCAGCGGACGTTCCGGGGCAGCCCACGCAAATGGATGGCAGCGCCACGGTCCAGCCGCTGGCCCCGATGGCACGCGCGATAGTCCCAGCGCATCCAGACCTCGCCGTCCTGTTGCCGGCGCTCGCGCCGCAGCCGGCCCCGCTGGCGCCGATGGCCATCCAGCACTTCGTCCAGACCGGCAAAATCGGCGTCCAGCTCGAGCTCCACACTCACCGGCTGCGGCTGAATGGTGAAGTTGGTGATGTCGGCGTCCTGGTGCAGGCCGCCGCTGAGCACGGTAGCCAAACGCAGCTCGATGGTCTCTTCGGTCGCGCCGCGCGCCTGCTGTTTGCCCGTGATCGCGCCCGAAAAGGCGCGCAGCCGCCGCGCGGGCTGGGCGATGGCATACACCAGCATCGAGTTTTGATGCACGCTGGTGGCCTCGGCGGTGAACAACTCCTGCTGCAGCCGCCACACCAGGCGCGACAGCACGCGGGTTTCGTGGATGAACACGCCATGCTCATCCACGTTGGCAACCATGCCGTCGCGCCCGCAAGTCATTACCGTACGCGAAGAGGAGATGTTTAACTGATTCGGCCGCGTCTCCAGCCGCACCAGATCGGATCGGGGTGCCTCATGGATTTCCACACCCGTTTGGATGCAGGCCGCCGGGGTTGCGCAAGTGGATCGTGACGTGAGTTGCCTGAGGTGACTATACTAAGCGAAGCCGTGTCCAGCCATCCGAAGCTCAGCGCCTGGAACACCTACCGGCTGTTTTATAGCCAATTCCGCAGGCACTTCCACACCACCGGCGCCATAGCGCCCAGCGGCGGCGCGCTGGCGGGAGAAATCACCGCCCCGCTGGCGCAAGCCGAGGGCCGAAAGCCGCTGCGGGTGCTGGAAGTCGGTGCGGGCACGGGCGTGTTTACCCGCGCCATTCTGCGCCGCCTAGGCGCGGGGGACCGGCTGGATATCTGTGAGGTCAACCGCGCCTTCGAGCCACTGCTGGAAGCCCGGCTGGAACAGGCGCGTGTGGAGGAACGCGGCATCGCGTGCAAAATCCACTTCGAGGATATCTGCAGCTGGACGCCGTGCTCGGAATACGACTTCATCATTTCCGGCCTGCCGCTGAACAACTTCGCTCCCGAGCTGGTCGAACGCATATTGATGCTGTATTCCGCCCTGCTATTGCCCGGCGGCGTGCTGTCGTATTTCGAGTACCTTTACGTGCGCGACTTCAAATTCATGCTGGTCCACAGCCCGGCCGAGCGGCAGCGGCTGCAGGGCGTGGGACGGGTGGTGAGCGGGTTTTTGCACCAGCACACCAGCCGTTCGGTGGCGGTGGCGCTGAATTTCCCCCCCGCCATGGCGCGCCACGTGTGGGCCAGCGACACGCAAATTGACAAAGCCGCGCAAGTTTACTAGGATGTAAGCTTGTGTGGGCTATGGCCCTCCCTCTGGCTCCGTCCAGCGGCGGAGCATCCCTGTGCGAAAAACTTAAGAAGGTTGGTCGGCCAGCGAGAACTATGAGCACGTACTTTCCCAGCAGCAAAACGGTTGCGCCGCACTGGTATCTGGTTGACGCCAGCGATGAAGTGCTGGGCCGGCTGGCTTCGCGCGTGGCGCAGTTGTTGCGCGGCAAGAACGCGGTACATTTCACCCCCTTTCTCGATACCGGCGAGCACGTGGTGATCGTCAACGCGGCCAAAATCAAAGTGACCGGCAAGAAACGGGAAGACAAGCAGTACCACCATTTCACCGGCACGCCGGGCGGGCTGAAAACCGCCAGTCTGGAAGCGCGCATGGCGCGGCATCCGGAAAAAGTGGTGCGTGATGCGATTGAGGGCATGCTCCCCAAATCGCGCCTGGGCAAGCAGCTCGCCAGCAAACTCAAGGTCTATTCCGGGGCCGAGCATCCCCATACGGCGCAGCAGCCCGTCAGCATCAAGCTGACCAAGCAGCGCGCCGCCGGAGCGTAATCTCTTATGGTTGATCTTGTTCAATACCAGGCCACCGGGCGGCGCAAGACGTCGGTGGCGCGCGTCATTCTACGGCCAGGTACGGGCCAGTGCAAAATCAACGGCAAGCCTTACGGCGCCTATTTTGGTACGCCCACGCGCGAGCTGCTGGCCAACCGGCCGCTGGCGGCGGTCGAGCTGGCCGGCCAGTACGACGTGCTCGCCAACGTGCGCGGCGGCGGCATCAACGGCCAGAGCGGAGCGGTGGCGCTGGGAGTGGCCCGCGCCCTGCTGCAGTTGAATCCCGAGCTGCGCGCCAAGCTGCGGGCCGCGGGTCTACTGACCCGCGACTCGCGAATGAAGGAACGCAAAAAGTACGGTCAGAAGGGGGCGCGGAAGCGCTTCCAATTCTCCAAGCGTTAATTCCGCTTGGCATAAAACCGGCGCGCGGCGCCGGTTGCACACTTCACGAGGAGGTTACTTGGCATCCATCAGCATGAAAGAGTTGCTCGAAGCGGGGGTTCACTTCGGGCACCAGACCAAACGCTGGAACCCCAAGATGAAGGAGTACATTTTCGGCGAGCGCAACGGCATTTACATTGTCGATCTGCAGAAAACGCTGAAGCTGTTCAAGGACGCGTCCGCCTATGTGCAGGAGCAGTGTGCCGCCGGCAAGATTGTGTTGTTCGTGGGCACCAAGCGCCAGGCGCAGGATGCCATCGCCGAAGAAGCCACCCGCGCCGGCATGTTCTACGTCAACCAGCGCTGGCTGGGCGGCCTGCTCACCAACTGGGTGACCATCCAGAAATCCATCAACCGCCTCAAAGAGCTGGACGCCATGGCCACCGATGGCCGCTACGAGCAGCTCCCCAAAAAAGAAGTCATCAAGCTGGAGCGCGAACGCAAGCATTTGCACACCAACTTGGCGGGCATCAAGGACATGCCCGGGCTGCCGGACGTGATCTTCGTGATTGATTCCAATAACGAAGCCATTGCCGTGGCCGAGGCGCGCAAGCTGGGCATTCCCGTGGTTGCCGTGGTGGACACCAACTGCGATCCCTCCGCCGTCGACCATGTCATTCCCGGCAACGACGACGCCCTGCGGGCCATCCGCTTGTTCACGGCACGCATCGCCGATGCCTGCATCGAGGGCCGCAACCTGAACAGCTCGGGCGGCCAGGGTGGGGCTGAGCCGGGCGAAGCCGCGGAAAGCAGCGAGGGCGAAGGCGCCAGCCCGGCAGCGGCCGCCGAAGCAGGTGAAGAGGGAAACGAAGCGCGCAAGGGGCCCGAGCCGGACACGCTGGACAGCGCTCCCGCCGCCGATGCGCCCCAGGCCGCGCCGGTGCTGTAGCGCCGTGCATCCGGTTATGGAAATTACAGCTGCTCAAGTCAAAACCCTGCGGGAGCGCACCGGCGCTCCCATGATGGACTGCAAACGCGCCCTCGGCGAAGCTGGCGGCGATATGGAAAAAGCCGAGGGGGCGCTGCTGCGCCAGGGTATGGCCGCCGCCGCCAAGAAGGCCTCGCGCGCGACCGCGGAAGGCTCCGTCGGCAGCTACATTCATGCGGGCGGCAAGCTGGGCGTGCTGGTCGAGGTGGTGTGCGAAAGCGACTTCGTCGCCCGCACCGCCGAGTTCCAGCAACTGGTTCATGACCTGGCCATGCACATAGCCGCCACCGGTCCGCGGTGGCTGAATCGTCAGGATGTGCCCGCCGACGTGCTCGCGGCCGAACGCACCCGGCTGCACCAGCAGGCGGCGGCGGTGAATGCCGGCAAACCCTCCGCCATTCTCGATAAGATCGTCTCGGGCAAGCTGGACAAGTACCTGGAAGAGCACTGCCTGGCCGAGCAGCACTTCATCAAGGACGACAAGCTCACCATTGCCGAACTCGTCGCCGCCGTGGTGGGCAAGCTGGGGGAAAACATCCAGGTGCGCCGCTTCTGCCGCTTCAAGATCGGCGACGAAGCCGCCTGCTGAGGGCGCCATGCCCACTGCTTACAAGCGCGTGCTGCTCAAGCTCTCCGGCGAGGCGCTGGCGGGCGAGCAGCAGTTGGGCATCGCGCCCGAGCGCATGGACGCCATGGCCGGCGAAATCGTCGAGGCCGCCCGCTCCGGGGTGGAAATGGCGCTAGTGCTGGGGGGTGGCAACTTTTTCCGCGGGGTGGCGCTGCAGGCCCAGCACATGGACCGCGTTGCCGCCGACCAGATGGGCATGCTCGCCACCGTCATCAACGGCCTGGCCATGCAGGATGCGCTCGAGCGCCGCGGCCTGGACACGCGGGTGATGAGCGCCGTGGAAATGAATCAGGTGGCGGAGCGCTTCATCCGCCGCCGCGCCATCCGCCACCTGGAAAAGGGCCGCTGCGTCATCTTCGTCGGCGGCACCGGCAGCCCTTATTTTTCCACCGATACTGCCGCCGCGCTACGCGCCATGGAAATCCGCGCCGAGGTGATCCTCAAGGGCACCAAGGTGGATGGCGTCTACGACGCCGACCCCCGCCTCACCCCTTCGGCGGCGCGCTTTGCCGAGATCAGCTACTCCGAGTTCATCCGCCGCAACCTGCGCGTCATGGATATTTCCGCCGTGTCGCTGTGCCAGGACAATCGCGTGCCGGTGATCGTGTTCAGCCTACTGCAGGCTGGTAACATCGTAAAAGTGGCCCGGGGCGAGCCGGTTGGCTCGCGCATCGGGCCCGCCGTGGGAGCCGGGAGTCCGCTATGAGCCAGCCCGCCAAGCCCCATGCCGCCGCCAGCGCCGCCGTACCCGCGCTGCGTCCGGTCTTCCAACAACTCAGCCAGCGCATGGAATCCACCGCTTCCGATTTCCGCGCCGCCCTGGCCGCGATCCGCACGGGCCGCGCCTCGGTGCATTTGCTCGACAGCGTGCGCGCCGAATATTACGGCACGGAAATGCCGCTCAATCAACTGGCGACCATCAACGCTCCCGACCCGCAGGTGCTGACCGTGCAGCCGTTTGACACCTCCGCGCTGCCCGCCATTGAAAAAGCGATCCGCACCGCCGATCTCGGTCTCAACCCCGGCAACGACGGCAAGCTCATCCGCATCCCCGTTCCCCCGCTCACCGCCGAACGCCGCCAGGAGTTGGTCAAGACCCTGCACAAGGTGCAGGAAGAACACCGCACCGGGTTGCGCATCATCCGTCGCGACGGCAACGACGCGGTGAAAAAACTGAAGGCTTCCAAGTCCATCGGCGAGGACGAAGAGCGCCGCGCCTTGGACGACATCCAGAAGCTCACCGAGGCCGAGCAGGCGAACATCGACGAAATGGCCGCCGCCAAGGAAAAAGAAGTCAGCACGCTGTAGCCGGTGAGCTACTTGGCAGAGCAGTTTCTTTTAGACGCCTGAAAATGAAACCTCCCGCCACCAGAATCGCCACTGTTTATACGGGTGGGGCGGCGGTTCGGGCAGCACGGATGGCAGAATCCAATGGGTGAGACGCAAAATCGGGCCTGAAGAGGCGTATGGCTGCCCCTTGGCCGGTTCCTCACGCCGGGGCGGGGCGATCTGCGGCGCGGGCTGGGGGCCCCGGTTCGCGGTTCTGGCCCTGCGATCTCGTCCCAAACCGCTCGGGCAACTTGGGCCCTGCCGCCACCGGATTGGCGCCGCAGGACGCCGCCAAGTGTATTTTGACCGTATTTGGGGTCGTCATAATGGGAATTCCGCGTTAAACTTCCTCAGTGGTTCTAGGCTGGGCTGGGTTCGTGTTCTCCGCTTTCCCTTCAACCGCTCGCTTTTGAAGAGCCAAGCGGAGGGAGATTTCCGGATATGCACGTGCACCTCGTCAACCCCAGCGATTCCTCATTTGGCATCGGAGTAATCACTCCTCGCTGGCTCTACGTCCTTGCCGCCGCCACTCCCGCCGAGTACGGCGATCCCATCATCACCGATGAAACGCTGGAGCAACTGCACCCGGATCGCATTCAGCCGGGTGACGTGGTGGGCATCGGCATCCACACCGGCAACGCTCTGCGCGGAATGGAACTTGGGCGCAGGGCGCGGGACCGCGGGGCCCTCGTAGCCTTTGGAGGCATCCATGCCACGCTGTATCCGGAGGAAGCGCTTGAACTCGGCGGCGCGCACGCGGTTGTCAAGGGCGACGGCGACCAAATCTGGGGCAAGGTCATCGCCGATCTTCTGGCCGGAACCGCGCGCACCGTTTACGACGGCGGCCGCATCCCGGGCGATCAATTTCTGCGCGCGCGCTGGGATCTGGCGCCCAAGGACAAGTACATGTGGGCCTCCGTGCAGACGGTGCGGGGTTGCCCGAAGCACTGCTCGTTCTGCTCGGTCTGGCGCACCGATGGCCAGATGCCCCGGCCGCGCACCTCGGACGGGGTCCTGAGGGAGATCGTGGATCTGCGGCGCCGCGGCTTTCGCTTCATTGCGCTGGCCGACGACAATTTTTATCCGGTGAGTCTTCAAGACCTGCGTCTAGCAAAACGGCAGGGCAACAGCGCGCGCGTCGAGCAGCTAGAAGGGATCCGGGCGGAGCGATTTGAGCTGATGGGCAAACTCGCCCAGCTTCCGCGCGACATGGTTTTCTTCACGCAGATCACCATGGAGGCCGGCGAGGATACTCAGTTCCTCGACGCCATGCGCCACGCGAACATCAAGGGAGCGCTGGTTGGCGTCGAGTCCGCGACCCCAGAGGGTCTGAAAGCCGTATTCAAGGACTTCAACCTCTCCGGCGATAACCTGATCCAACGGCTGCAGACATTCAAGGAGCACGGCGTTCACGTTCTGGGCTCATTCATTTTTGGACTTCCCACGGATCGCGTGGACACGTTCGCCGCCACGGCCGAACTAGCCAAACGCGCCGGCGTCACCTTCGCGCAATTCGTGATGCTGACGCCGTTTCCGGGCACTGTCGATTTCGATCGGTGGGAGAAGAACCAGGGCGAGGATTGCGAGCGCGTGGCCGGCATTCCCATCACGCGCCACTGGCTGATTCCGGCGGCCGTGCGGCCGAAGATGTTCAGCCCGCATGGCACGATGTCGTCCGAGGAGATCCGGGAGCGTACGCAAGGCGTGTGGGACGACTTTTACAGTTTGGCGGAAATCTGGAAGCGGTCGAAATCTGCGCCGACGCTGAGAGGGAGGCTGGCGTTCCTATTCATCTCCAAGCTCTATCGCCAGATGTACGCCAAGACGGGAATCTCGACAGATAGCGCGCGCCGCGCCAAGGCCACCCGGATGGCGCGCTGGCTGGCGGTTCCATGCCGCAGGCTTTTTGAAGCCAAGCCGATGCCGGAATTGAAAATGCCGGAAATGCCGCCAGCAGAGGCGGCCTTGCTCCCGATCATTCAAGGGCACGAGACGACAGGTCAACCACAGAGCCATTTTCCTCACTGTCCCTGAGTCCGAGCCCTGGCCGCGTTCCCTGCGCTCAGCTCGAACTTATCCCCGAGCCGCGGAATCGCGGCCGATAGCCCGTGATCGGCCAGCGCTTGTGCCAGCACCTGCGCCGCCTGCGGTTCGCCATGGACCAACAGCACCTGGGCGGGTTTGCCGCTGGCCAGCGCCCATGCCAGCAGGTCGTCGTGGTCGGCGTGGGCGGAAAAGCCGCCGATGGTGCTCACCTGGGCGCGGACCGCGATGGTTTCGCCGTAGAGCTTGACTTCCTTGGCACCGTCAATAATCTGGCGCGCGGGCGTGCCCTGCGCGGCGTAGCCGACGAACACGATGCGATTGGCGGAGGAGGCCAGGTTGTTCTGCAGATGGTGCAGGATGCGCCCGCCGGTGGCCATGCCCGAACCCGCCATGATGATCGCGCCGCGCGCGCTGCCGATCGCCTGCGACGATTCCGCCGTGCGCGTGAAGGCCAGCTTGGGCAGCGCGAACGGATCGGTGCCCGAAGCCAGCAGCGCCTTCATTTCCGCATTGAAGCATTCCGGATGGCGGCGGAAGATTTCGGTGGCCGAGATCGCCATGGGCGAATCCAGAAACACCGGCGTCGCCGCCGGCAGTTTGCCTTCGGCTGCCATGGCGCGCAGGTAATAGAGCAGGTCCTGGGCGCGCTCGAGCGCGAAGGTCGGAATGACGACGTTGCCGCCGCCGGGCAACGTGGTCTCCAGCGCTGAGCGGAACTCGGCCACCGATTCCGCCTGCGAGCGGTGATTGCGGTCGCCGTAGGTGGATTCCATTACCAGCACGTCTGCCGGCGGGGCGGGTTCGGGCGGATTCAGGATGGGTTTGTTGCGGTTGCCCAGATCGCCGCTGAACACCACCCGCCGGCGCTGACCGCCTTCTTCCAGCTCCAGCAGGATCCAGGCCGAGCCCAAAATGTGGCCGGCATCGTGAAAGGTGGCGCGCACCCCGGCCGCCACCTCGCGGGCAGCGCCGTAGGCTATCCCGCCTTCCATCCGCTCGAGCGCCTGCTGCACGTCACCGGCGTCGTACAGCGGGCGGACATGATGCCGCCGCGCCTCTTCGCCCTGCAGCGCGGCGGCGTCGTGCAGCACCAGCTTGGCCAGATCCAGCGTGGCCGGGGTGGTCAGGATGCGCCCGCGAAAGCCTTGCTTGACCAGCAGCGGAATGCGGCCGCAATGGTCCAGGTGAGCATGGGTGAGCAGGAGGAGATCAATCTGGGCGGGGTCGAAGCCGAAGGGCTCGCTGTTTTCCTCGTGCAGGCGGCGACTGCCCTGAAAGAGGCCGCAATCAATCAGGATCTGCTGGTTTCCGATGTGCAGCAGGTGACACGATCCGGTGACATCCCCGGCGGCTCCGTGAAAGCTGATGTGCATTGGTTCCATTAGGCAGAAAAAAAGCGCGGATGCCAATCATCCGCGCTGAGGGAATCAAGCCGGTAAAGGATCAGCGCCCGCCGCCGCCACGCCCATAGCGGGGTTTAGGCCACTTGGCGAGCTGGTCGGACGTCAGCAGCGCCTGCGCATCCTTGGTAGCCTGCTGTCCGATTTTGCGCGCCCCGGCGCGGTCGCCGTTCTGAAATGCCTGCGCCTGTTGCGTGTAGGCCTTCTCGTAGATGGCCTCCATTTGGGACTGCTGATCGGCATTTAGCCCGACCGCCTTGTTGATGCGGGCCACCATGAACTTGGCGCGCTGCGCCGGGCTCATGCGCCGGCGCTGCGGCGCCGTCACGGCGGCGGGAGCGGCGTTGGGGGTGGCGAGCAGTGCGGGCGTAGCCGCAAAGGAAAGGCAAACGCCGCAGGCCAGCGTGGCCGCGGCGGCGAGCAGATGGGACGTTTTCATCGATCCTCCAGGGCCAGGCCGCATGCGAACTCTGGCCGGCACCAGCCTCCAATATACGTTATATACCTTGCGGGAGTTACAGCGGTTTAAATCCAGACGGCGGCGATCAGCGCGAGGGTGAGCGCAACCTCCGCCACCGTCACCCAGCGCCCGCCGCCTTCCAGCCACTGCATGCCGCGGCTGATTTTCTGCCGCAACCCCCGCCCCACTAACAAATAGAGCCCCACCCACACCAGGCTCGAAACCAGCGACACCTCGATGAAGCGGCCCAGCGAGGTCCCCTGGAACCCGTAAATGACATAGGCGGCGCTGCGCAGCGGCGGCAGGAACTTTGCCCCCAGGACCATCTCCGGCGAGAGGTGAAAATGAAGGTGGTGCGGCCCGATCCAGTGGATCAGCACATCCCGTCCGGCGCGGCTGATGGCGAACAACACCAGGTCGTTGAGCAGCATACCGGCGACGCCCGCCAGCGCCATCCGTGCCAGCCCATACACCTGCCCCACCGTCGAAGCGGCCAGTGCGATCATCGCTTCCCCCGGCAGGGCCAGCCACGCTTCCACACTGAGGGCGAGGATAAGACCGAGAACGGGGTGCTGACGGATGAAACGGAGCAAAACGTTACCTCTATTTTATTTCCTTGCATGTGGATTGCCAAGCGCAGCCACACGCATCGGCGTGGATTTGCGCCTTCCTGATGCGCGCGCATGGAATTCGCCTTCCCACCCACTACGCACATTTGTCCCTACTCGCGACCGCGATTTGAAACTGCTACACTGGTAGCAGCGGCGTGGTTGCGCGCTGACTCCAGCACCGGGGAGGATCGCTATGGCGGGTCGTTCTGGTCCGACATTCCAAAAACGGCAAAAAGAGAAAGCACGCCAGGAACGTCAGCGCGAGAAATTTGAACGGCGGACGGTGCGCAAGCAGGAAAAAGCGGCAGGCATGCCCAATTCCAACAACGAAATTGACTACAGCTTCAATCCCTACGAAGGTTTGGACGAGCTCACGGATGAGGCCATCAACCGCACGGTCGAAGAGTTGCTACCGCCCGCGCACACCACCAACAGCTAACCGCTAGTTCTTGCCCGCCTTGATGGCGGCGATCAACTGCAAGGCCTGCGGCAGGCTGTACCCGCAGGACGGGTCCTGGACGCGGCAGGTGGCCAGCGACCATTCGCATCCACACGTGCAAGCCACGCTGTTGAGCTTCGCCAGGGCGAGCTGACGCTGGGCGGGGGTGAGTTGTTTCATCTCGGCGGCGATGCCGGGAATGTCTATCGTACCGACCTTGCCGTTGGGCGACAGCGCATCAATGCGCGCGACGTGAACAGTGGTGGGCAGCCCGAGCAGCGCGCGGACTTCGGTGTTGAACACCACGTAGGAATTGGCGCCGTGGTTGCGTTGCTCGACCTGCCCATTGCGGTCGATCACCCAGGTCACCGGAATCGACGGCATGCCGCCGAAGCGCTGCTGCAGCGACGCCGAGGCCATGGCCACTGGATAGTTGATGCCCAACGCAGCGGCCTTTTTGGCTACTTCCGCGGGCGGCAGTTCGTCCAACGACATGCCGATGACCTGCAGCTTGCCGGTGTACTCGCGCTGCAAGCGCTCGAATTCCGGGATTTCTTCCCGGCAAGGCGGGCACCACGTCGCCCAGAAATTCAGCAGCACCACTTTGCCGCGCAGCGCCGCCAAGCTGATGTGCTCTCCGTTGAGGGCGGTTATCGAAAGGCTGGGAACAGGCCGCGGGTGCTGGAACAGGTAAACGGTCGGAACCTGCTGCGCCTGCGCCGCCAACGCGGCGGTGAAGCATACTGCCACGAGGGCGGACAACGCCATCCGGCCGGTTCTCATGCCTTAATTCTACACGCAGCCGCAGGGAGTTGCTTTCTGGCATCAAACATGTATGCTGACGACAGGTAAAGCTTATGCGCGCACTGCGGGCGAGTCTCGGAGTTGCGGCGCTGCTGGCGCTGGCGGTCGGGTTGAGCGCCGATAGCAACGTGCGCATGGTGCAGTTGAGTCTGGTGAGCGGAGCGGTCGAGGTGCGCCTGCCACGGCAGAAGGTATGGGCGCCGGCCCTGATGGGCGCGCCCGTCACCGCGGGTGAGTGGGTGCGGACCTTGGCCTCCGGACGCGCGGAAGTGCAGCTTGAGTACGGCTCGACACTGCGCCTCATCCCCAATTCCGAAATCCAATTGACGCGGCTGTCGCTGTCGGACAAGGGCGAGTTCCGCACCACCGCTGCGGTGCGATCGGGAACCGTATTTTTCACCTTGCGCAAATCCGACGATCGCGACCTGCGCGTGCTGCTGCCCGCCGGCGGCGTGGCCGTGCCTAGCGGCAAGACCAGCTTCCGCATCCAGGCTGCGCAGGTCAAGGCTGCGGCCGGCATCCAGGTTTACCACGGCAAGGTGGAACTGCAACGCCAGGGCGCGACCGAGCGTCTGGCCGACACTCAGCCCGGCGCCGATCCCTGGACGCGCTGGAGCCGCAACCGCGACCAATATTACGCCAGCGCTTTTCATGAGGGGCTGGGCCGCAGCCAGGCCGCCGAAGTCGTGAACTGGTGGGCGGCGAGTGCGGTGCGCATGCCCATCTACACCGGCATAGGCTTGCGCTATACCGGCGATGCTTCTTGCCCGTGGACGCAGATCAACGGCGAATACAAGGGCTGGTGTTGGAACCAGGCCCAGGGTTGGTTCCGGCCCGGACAATCGCCGGTAATTCATGCCGTGGCGGCGGCGTCAGCTTCCGATGTTCGCCAGACCAACGGCCTGCTGGCCAGCAGCTTGGCCACGACGTCGCCGGCAGTGCCGCAATTCGCGCCGCTCGGCATGGCTGGCATGAATCCATGCCTCAACGCCGCCCTAGTAAACAACATGGTGTGGGTGGACTGCTACGATGGCGGCGTCTCGCCCCTGGGCTCCGGCCCGTATGGCTGGGCAGGGGCGCCGGCGCTGGTGGCTGTGGCGCCCGCCGTGGCAGGCGCCGGGGTGGCCCGGATCCCGCGCCGGCCCGTGCGGCCGCTGAACGCTCCTCTACACGCGGTTGCCGAACGCGACGTGGCCATGCGCCGTCTCGGTCCGCCTCCGTCCTGGCGCATGGCCCGCGCCAGCTACGCAGATTTTGGCGGCGCATCCCGTTCGCTGGGAGCGGCCGGATATAACGGCGGCGGCTTCAGGTCCTCCTTGATGCCGTCCGCTGAAGGCGCTGGGATGGCGCGTGCGGCAGTCCACGGGAGCGCTAGCGTGGCCGCGCATGCGGTCGCCAGCGCCCCGAGCATTCGCCACTGATCAGAAATGCCAGGCCAGCCCGATGTCCGGGATCGGCATGCGGTTCCACTGGCTGATGCCGATCAGCGCGAAATCGGGGATACGGTAGAGAATTTCGCGGTATTCGATGCGCAGGCTGAGCTGCGAGGTCAGCTTCCAGTCGATGCCCGCGCCGTAATCTATGCCCGGCCGGATCTGGGGTGAAGCGCCGGCGGTATTGTTGCCGCCCGTGGGTACGTAGTGAATCACGCTCACCCCGCCCAGAAAGAACGGCCGGATGGAGCCCTGCAGCGGCATCGTGCGCACGTAATCCATGCTGTAGGTGGTGTCGGTGGCCTTGACGATAAGATTTTGATTGCCGTAAGTCTGTAGCGGCTGGGCGAAGGAGAAGCGGAATTCGAACGCGTTGGTGTCGTTGCCGTGGATGCGAGCGCCGATCTGCCAGCCGGCGACGTTGCTAGTGCTGAGCGGGTAGCTGTTGGCGGTGGCGGCCAGTGGCGTTTCGTAAGAGCCAACCGCAAACAGCTCGAAGCGTCCGCCCCAGATCGAGGGCTGTTGTTGCAGCGGAGCGGGGACATTGGACGCGACCGGCGGATTCACTTGTGCGGCCGCCCCCACTCCCAGGCCCAGGACCAGCAACGCAACCGACGAGATTATCCCTGCTCGCGACGTTTTCATTCCCACTCGGTTAATCCTCCCGTTCCTACGATGGTACAGGACGGGAACTGGGCTTCAAGGGTTTCCTTTATACTTGAGCCGGAATCGTGCTCCGGATTGCCGCCATTGAGTTTCTGAATGCCGCGCCGCTGATGTGGGGGCTGGAGCGTGACGCGCGCTTCTCGCTCGAGCACACCTTGCCTTCAGTCTGCGCCGACCGGCTGCGCGACGGCAGCGCCGATTTGGGAGTGATTCCGGTCATCGAGCTGGCGCGCATCCCAGCCCTGACCGGGCTGGATGGCATTGGGGTCGCCTCTTGCGATGGCGAAGGCGAGGCCGCCGAGGTGCGCAGCATTTTGCTCATCAGCCGCTGCCTCCTGCCGCAGGTCCAAACCCTGGCGCTCGATCGTGCTTCCCGCACCTCCGCCGCGCTGGCGCAAATTCTGCTGCGCCAGCGCTTCGGCGCCAGCTTCAGCGTGGACGCCGGCGACGCCAACTGGCAATCGGCGCTACAGCGCGCCGACGCGGTGCTGCTCATCGGCGATCCCGCCCTGCGGCTGCGCATCAGCGGCGGTGCGGCCGAATACGAGGTGCATGATCTGGCGTGCCTGTGGCGCGAATGGACCGGCTTGCCCTTTGTCTTTGCGCTGTGGGGCATGCGCGCGGGCGTGTACGCGGCGAACCGAAGCTGGCTGGAGCCACGCCTCCGGCAGGCGCTGAGCGAGGCGCTCGGCGAGCGCCAGACCCTAATCGCGGATTGGTCGCAGCGGCTGCATCTGCCCGCGGCCGAGGTCGCCGCTTATCTCGAGCACAACGTCGCCCACACGCTCACGCCCCGCCACCACGAGGGCATGCGCCGCTTTTTCCAACTGGCCGCCGAAGCCGGGCTGATTGCCGGCCCCGAGCTGCCGCAGTTGGCGGGAGCAGCGGCGTTATGATCGCCTACTTGCGCGGGGTTGTGCGCGAGCGCCGGCCCGGCCGCGTCGTGCTCGATGTCCAGGGAGTGGGCTACGAGCTCCAGGTGCCGCTGGGCGCGTGGGCGCGGCTTCCGCCCGAGGGCGCCGAATCCTCGCTGCACGTCCATACCCACGTGCGCGAGGACGCCATTCAACTCTTCGGCTTCGCCAGCGAAGCGGAAAAACAGGTGTTCGAGAAGCTGATCACCGTCAACGGTGTGGGGCCGAAGGTGGCGCTGGCGATTCTTTCCGGCCTCGCGCCCGGCGCGCTGGCGGCGGCCGTGCAAGCTGGCGATCACGCGCGCCTGACCGCCGTACCCGGCGTGGGCCGCAAAACCGCCGAGCGGTTGGTGATCGAGCTGCGCGATAAGCTCGGCGGTGGCACTGATATCGATAGCGCCACCGAGCCGGCCGCGCTCACCGGTCCGGCCGCCGACGTGGTGAGCGCGCTGGTGAACCTCGGCTACGCCGATCTGCTCGCGCGCCAGGCGGTGCAGCGCGCCCGCGCCGCCCGACCGCAAGCCGGCTTTGACGAGCTGTTCACCGCCTGCATGAAATCGCTGTAGAGTCCTGAGGCAGGCCAAAGCGGTTATTCCCGCAACCCTCGGCGCGGACCTATCAATACTTCCCGCCGCACATTTCGGCTGCGAGCACGACTTCCCCGGTGAGGTCGCCGCTGTACTGCCGCCAGGGACGGAGGGGGCGAGAATCCCAGGGTTTTCATAGCCATCACTGGGCACACGCAGCGCTCTGCGAGCTGTTCGCCAGCACGGATGGCATTGGCAACTTGGCCACCGGACCTTTCTACATGGGGATCGCCTACAGCCTGACGCGGCACCTGCTGCGGGTGCGGGCCGAGAGGCGCGCCGGCGAGGGCGGTCCGCAAACGCACCGGGCGGCTGGCTAGAGCAAAACCGGCCCTGCAACACGCCGGACGGCCGCAAGCCGGCTTTGACGAGCCGTTCACCGTCTGCATGAAATGGCTGTAGGGCTAGGCCCCATACGGCGCGGGTGGACGGGCGCGGTGCCAGGAAGAGTGTGCTTGCAGCAGTCGCGCCGCCGCCAGCGGGGCGGCGTCGTTCAGCGCGCGGCCGATGAACTGCACCCCCACCGGCAGGTGGTTCGGCGCCAGGCCCGCCGGCACGGTCACCGCCGGGAGACCGCACAGGCTCGAGATGCCGTCCGGCTGCAGGCTGTCAGGGCGGAAATGGCGCCGCGGCGGCGGCGTGCCCGCATGCGGCGGATGCGGCGGGCGATGCGGCGGATAGGCCATCCGACCGGGTGGAGGGATGAGCGAAGCGGTCGAGCCTTGGCCGGGCGCCGCGACCACGTCGAAGCGCTCGAACAGACCGTCCATCAGCCGCGCCAGCTCGAGGCGCACGCGCTGCAGTTGAATGTAGTCGGTGGCCTTGAACTCGCTCGATGCGTAGCCGTTGATCTGCCCCAGCGGATCCTCCAGCATCTGGCACCGGCCCGTGGCAATGAGCTGCGAAAACGCACTCGCAGCCTCGATCAGGATCACGAGTTCGGAGGCTTCCTCGAACGGTGCCTGCGGAATTTCGGCATCTTCGACGGTCGCACCCTGGGCGCGGAGCACGGCGAGGGCGCGATCCACAGCCTGATGCAGCGCGGGCTGGGCGTAGGGAAAAACGTTGGTCAGGCGCGCCACCCGCAGCGGCCGCGGCCGCGAAGCCGACGGCGAAAACGCAGCTTCCGGATCGGGCAGCGAATCCCAATCGCCGGCGTCGTGACCGGCGATGGCGCCCAGAATCAGGGCGCAGTCTTCAGCGCTGCGAGCCAGCGGACCGATCTTGTCCATGGTCCAGGCGATGGTCATGACGCCATGGCGGCTGACGCGTCCGAAGCTGGGGCGCATGCCGGAAATGCCGCACCAGGTAGCGGGGCAGATGATCGAGCCGCGCGTGTCCGAGCCCAACGCGAAGGTGGCCAGTCCCGCCGACACGATCGCGCCGCTGCCGCTGGAAGACCCGCAGGACCAATACTTTGTGTTCCAGGGGTTATGACAAGGGCCGGTGAGGGAGGCGTAAGGACCGCTGTAGCCCAACCCGCCTGCCAGCTCGATCATCGCGGCCTTGGCGATCAGCACCGCTCCGGCCGCGTCCAGGCGCTGGATCACGGTGGCGTCAAAATCGAAGTGTTGATCGGCGAAGGGGCGCGCACCCCAGGTGGTGGGATAGCCGGCGACGGCGAGCAGATCCTTGGCGGCGTAAGGGATGCCGTGGAGGGGGCCGCGGTCATGGCCGGCTTGGAGTTCCTTTTCGGCTTGCTGCGCCTGGCGCCGGGCGCGGGCGGCGGTCAGGGTAGCGATGGCGTTGAGTTCGGGACCCAGATGGCCGCAGCGCTCCAGGTAGGCTTCCGTGAGTGCCACCGGAGAGAGCGAACCATTGCGAAAACGCGCGCCCAGCTCGGCAATCGTCAAAAACAGCGTTGCTTCGGAAATCGCCGCGCTCATGCCCCGGTCACCAACCGTAGCACCGCCGCGGGCGCGTCGGAGTTGGATTGCCGCCGCGCGCGGATGGGCGCCAGCATGCTCAAGTGCTGGCCCACCAGCCGCGGCAGCCGCGTCTTCTGGGCGGGGTTGAGCCGAGCACCGTAGGCGGCGAGAATACGCGCTACCACCGCCTCCGATTCGTCTTGCGGCGGGACGGCCGCGGCCGCGGCGGGCAGGGGCACCGCGGTGGCGACGCCTGCTAGCGCCAGTGCGGCGGCGCCGCCGAGTACGCTGCGGGCAAAGCCGCGTCGGCTGAGTTCAGAAGGAGACGGCGGCATCAAGGCGAATGTAGCACTGCCGCGCCCGCCGCGGCGCGACTAATTTTTGTAAATGCACGCGCCGGCCCGGTGGATTTTGGAATTTTCACGCTCCCGCCGTTAACATTTTTTTATTTCGTGGCCGATCACAAAAGGGTGGAAACTACTTAATCAGGAGGAGTGAGCATGTCCCGAGCATTGCTTCGGTCTTTGTGTGCGTTAGCTGCGGTCGCCGGCTTAAGTCTCGCCGTATGGGCGCAGGTGAATAACACTGGCGTTGTGGCGGGCACGGTGCTCGATCCCAGCCATGCGGCCGTTCCCGGCGCGGCGGTCAAGGTCATGGGCATCACCACCGGCATCCGCTTAAGCACCAAAACGGGCGCAGACGGGCATTACGCGCTCGCCAACGTCGCCCCCGGCAGCTATCTGGTGACGGTGAGCAAAACCGGCTTCAAGACCGGCACGTTCCAGGAAGTGACCGTGGTGGCCAACCAGACCTACACGCTGAACGCCACGCTGCAAGTGGGTTCGCAGGCGACCACCATCACCGTGGAAGCAGGCCAAAGCGTGTTGCAGACGCAGGAAACCTCAGTCGGAACCAGCATTACCGGCGCGGTCATCACCACTTTGCCGTCGGCCTCCTCCGACAGCGCCTTGTACTCGCTGACCATGACGGATCCGGCGATCCAGACGATGGGCGCGCCACGCCAGTCCAGCGCCCTGGGCCTGCCCGGCGGGGCCGTCAACATCACCATTGATGGCATTTCCGCCCAATGGGAATCCGGCAAGAGCGGCGATCCGCTGTTTACCATGATCACGCCCAACACCAGCGACACCGCCGAGTTTGACGTGGTCAGCGCCGCCGGTGCGGCCAATCAGACCGGCGATGGTTCGGTGCAGATCAACTACACCAGCAAACGCGGCACCAACTCCTTCCACGGCTCGGTATTCGACTATTTCCGCAACAGCGGGCTGAACTCCAACTACTATTTCAACAACCTCGCGGGCCAGCCGATCCCCATCATGCAGTTCAATCAATGGGGCTACACCATTGGCGGTCCCATCTGGAAAAACAAGCTCTTCTTCTTTACCGACCTGACGCGCTTCTCGCAGCCGGAAGGCGAAATCGCGAACTCGACCATGCTGAATGCGGACGCGCAGAAGGGATTGTTTGACTACTCTCCCACCACCATGCCGTCCTCGGCCACGCCCAACGCGTGGACCACTTGCAACGCGGGCACCGGAACCTGCCAGGCCAATCTCTACGCGATGGCCAATGCGTATAACGCGCAGAGCGGTGGTAGTGCGCCCATCGCCGAAGATGCGTTCGTGGGCAAAATGCTTGGCGCCGCCGCCTCGATGGGTCCCGGCGAGACACTGACCACCCCGCCGAGCAGCTATCAGGAAGCTCTGGTGTTCCCGGAAAGCGGCAGCAACATCCAGGAAAACCCCGATGCCCGGCTGGATTACAACATCAACAGCAAGAACTCGCTCGAGTTCGACTGGCACCTGAGCCGGTTGATCATCAACCCCGACGACCTCAACGGCGGCGGCGCCACCTACCCGGTGGCGCCGTTTGCCACCGAGCAGTTTGGCTATGCCGCCGACCGTGCCATCTGGGCTGCTGCCTGGCGCTGGCAGGTCACCCCCACGATGAACAACGAACTGCGCGTCGGGTTTCAGAGCAGTCCGTCCATTTTCGGCTACGAGCAGGGCTCGACCCTGTACCCGGAAATCAGCACCGATTTGGGCAGCATCCGCATGGCGCCGAACCTACCGGGCAACTACCCCAACTCCGACAACCTCAACAGCCCGCTGGTCACCAACCCCTATCTTTCCTATGGCCCCTCCAGCGAATGGGACAATGTCTACCAGTTGATTGATAACCTTGCCTGGGTCCACGGCAACCACAACATGACCTTTGGCATGACCGCGACGCGCCAGCGCTATTCGGAACAGGACAACGGCAACGTGGTTGCTGGCGTCAATTTGGGCTGGAGCGGCTCCGAGCCCATGGAAACATTTTTCACCGGTGGCGCAAACGGGAACCTGCCCGGCATAACGTCGGCGGATCTTGTCGCTGCCGAGGACACCTACGGGCTGCTCACCGGCAACGTCACCAGCTATCGCGGCAGCGTGGCGCTCAATCCCAGCACGCGCCAGTTCCAGACCGGAGCTCCCGAGTTCCAGCAAATGCACCAAACCGATCTGGGCTTTTTCGGCACCGACAGTTGGCGCGTTCGGCCGAACCTGACCGTCAACTACGGTTTGCGCTGGCAGTTTGAGGGCGTGCCCAAGGACGACGAAAATGAATATTTTGTCGTCAACGGCGGTCCGGGCGCGGTTTACGGCATCTCCGGCGCGGGCAACCTGTTCATGCCCGGCACGCTGACCGGTGCGACGCCGAGCTTCACCAACGATCTGAACGCCAAGTGGTACAACAACTGGTACAAGGGTTTTGCTCCCAGCCTCGGCGTCGCGTGGGAGCCGCATGGCGGTGGCTGGCTGTTCGGCAACGGCGGCCAAACCGTGCTACGCGCCGGCTACTCCATCTCCTATTCCCGCGAGGGTTTGGAAAACTTCCAGTCCATCGCGGGCGGCAATCCCGGCTATACGGGCGCTCAATTCGCCTCCGCGGCCCCGTATGCAACCAGCCAGCCGGCGGGACTCTATAACGCCGGTACCATCCAGATCGGCACGGATGTGGCCGGCGGGAGCAAATCCACGCTGCCGCTGGTGCAGACGCCCGCCTCGTTTTCCTCCACTATCCCCATCGACCCCAACTCCACCTCGAATTATGTCAACGCGTTCGATCCCAACCTGCACATGCCCTACGTCGAAAGTTGGACCGTGGGCATCCAGCGTCAGCTCGGGCAGCACACGGCGTTGGAGATCCGCTATGTGGGCAACCACGGTGTCGGCCTGCTCGACCAGTTGAACATGAACGAGGTGAACATCTTCCAGCCGGGAAGCGAGAACTTCCTCAATGAGTTCAAAAACGCCGTCGGGAACCTGAATGCGTGCATGGCCAACAAGGCCTGCGCCGCCAGCCCGACCTTCGCCAACACCGGGCTGCACGATCAGGTGAACGTGCCGATCATGACGGCGGCGTTCAATGCGCCGGGTGCAGGGACGGCGACCACTACGGCCTCACAGCAGGCTGCCGGGTTCAGCAATGGCGGCTTCATCAGCGATTTGCAAACCGGCCAGGCGGGCGCGCTGGCGGATTCGCTGGCGACCACCTATAACTACTGGCAGGACTTCAGCGGCAACGGCTACCCCAGCAACCTGTTCACGGTGAACCCGGACGCCCTCGGCGGCGCCTATTACCTCCGCAACGGCCTGCAGTCCACCTATAACGGGCTGATGATCATCATCCGCCGCCGGCCGATTCACGGCCTCACGCTCGACGGCAGCTACACCTGGAGCCACAGCCTGACCGATGACTGGCAGCGCAACGGCAACAACTACACCGACGAGGTCACGCTTCGCGATCCGGGCCTGATGAAAGGCCCGGCGCCGTTTGACATTCGCAGCGCCTTCAAGTTCTATTCCATGTGGGAGCTGCCCTTTGGCCGCGGCGAGCATTGGGGCGGCAGCGCCTCCAGCCTGCTCAACACCTTCATCGGCGGTTGGGACTTCGACAGCAACATTATGTTGCAATCCGGCCGTCCCGGCCTGCTCACCGGCGGCTACGACACCTTCAACAACGAGGACGGCGGCGTGCAACTCACCGGCACCTCGGTGCAGCAGCTACAAAGCCAGATGGGCGTTTATAAGACCGCCGCGCCCGCTCCGGGCGCGGTCTGGTACGTCCCCCAGAACCTGCTGGGGCCGGGTGGCGAGGGCGTGAACACCAGCGTCATCAGCCCCTGCACCACGCCGGGGCAGGAGTGTCAGCGCATTTTCATCTATGACGCGCCCTTCTTCATGCCAGATTTTTCACTGGTGAAGAACACGCAGATCACCGAGCGCGTCGCTTCCCAGATTCAGGTCCAGGTCCTGGATGCGTTCAACAACGCCAACTTCTTCTGGACCGGTTCGGCAGCCACCTTCGGAACTGCAGGCGCCAATTTGCAGACCCCGAACTTCGGCCAGATCACCAACGCCTACCAGGCGGTGGATTCCAACAGCGACTACGGAGGCCGCACCATCCAGATTGTCGCCAGGTTCATTTTCTAGGCGGATCGCCCGCTCGTGACAATCGGCGCTGGCGTGCATCCCAGCGCTTCGCTTCCGCTTCTTAGCATCCACATGCAGGAGCGGAGCCGCATCCTGGCGGTCGAGGATGACCGCGATCTTTTGGAGTTAACCAGCGCGATTCTCGGCCGGAGCAATGATGTCGCCTGCGAATGCACGACTGCGCCCGCGCTACGCCGCATTGCCGGCCAGCATTTTGACCTGCTGGTCACCGATCTCAACATCGAAGGCGCAGGCGACGGCCTGATTTTGGCCGAAGCCATGCGTTATCTCCAGCCCCAGGCGCGCACGGTCCTGATTACCGGCTACCCGGATTTCACCCGCGCCGTGCTGGCCATGCAGGGTGCGCTCGATGTCGTGCTGGTGAAGCCGGTCGATATCGGCGTACTGCGGGATTTGCCCCGCAAAATGGCGGAGATCTCCTGCCGCGAGCAGCATCAGCCGGAACGGATGTCACTCTGGCTTCTGCTGGAGCACCAAAGGACCGAGATCCTTGCGGCGTGGCTGAAACTGGTGGAGGCAGACAAGGAGCTTGCGCAAGTTCCCCTTACGCCCGCCGAACGCCTGGACCACATGGACTTCATCGTGACCGACATCGCGGGCGGCGGCGCCGGGCCGCAAGCCGGCGATCTGGGCGATGGGCATGCCGCCGCTCACGGCCACATGCGTCACGTGCAGAACTATAGCGCCGAATGGGTAGCCAAAGAGATCGGCTTCTTGCGCCGAACGATATTTGACGTCGTCCTGCGCGAGCTGTTGCAGTTGGACCTGAGCGCATTGACCACCCAGATTTTCGAAATGAACAATGCTCTTGACGTCGACTTGCTGCGCTCCCTGCGCGCGTTCGGTCTCTTGCAGAATTAAACCGCCTAAGCCGCGCGGCGGAGGGAGCCGCGTTTTTGCGCGCCCTTGCCGGCCAAGGTTTTCATCACCGCCCACACGCCGAGTCCATAGGACAAGTGAGCGCCCAGAGCGCTGACGTGATCGCGCCTGGAACGCTCGCGCGGATGTTTGCCCAGTTCCATTTTGTATTTGAGCCACTCGTCGCTGAGCGCCCACACCCCGGTCCCGAAAAGCTGGCCGCCGCCCCAGGTGATCGGCACGCCAGCCGCGCTGGCCGCGCCGACCGCCAGTCCCCAGGTCAATCCGGTGCCCCAGTGCACCGCCTCGCCGCCGCGTTTGCGTATGCGCCGCGAGGGCGAGTGCACGCCCACATTCTGCAGCAGCTTGCGCGCGGCTTTTTGCGTACTCGGCTCCTCGCCGCTGGTCACCCAATCGGGTTTGGTTTTTGCCAGTACGCGCCAGTACTGATCCATTACCGCCGTGCCCGCCAGTCCGGCCAGCAGTCCCACAGCAAGGTTGCGTTTGAGATGTCCCGCCATAGCGGGTTTGGATGCTTAAACGTAATGTACCGCCCGCCGGTCCGCAAAGAGATCATTGAATTCACCCACCGCCTTGGAGCGTGCCTGCGCCAAATCCGTCTCCACTACGGCGGTTTCCTCGCGTTCGCGCGAAAGGCGGACCAGTAGCTCGCCGGCCGGGCTGACCACCTGGCTGGAGCCGATGAATTCGTGCTGCACGCCCCGGTTGGATTCCGTGCCCACACGGTCGCAGGTGGCGGAAAAGACGTGATTTTCCAGCGAACGCGTGATCATCGCCTGGGGACAGTGTGGAAGAACGAGGTTGGCGGGATGTAGCAGCAGTTCAGCGCCGCGTAGAGCCAGCGAGCGCGCCAGCTCGGGAAAATACCAGTCGAAGCAAATCATCACCCCGACCTTGCCCCAGGGCAGCTCGACTACCGGAGCGGGAGCGTCACCGGCGGCGAAGAACAATTTTTCGCGGCCGAATACGTGCAGCTTGCGATAGGTAGCGAGGCGGCCGGAAGGAGCGAGCAGTGAAGCGGAATTGAAAAACTTGCCGCCCGCGCGTTCGGGAAAGCCGTAGACGACGTAAGCGTTGTGCTCGCGCGCAAAGGCGGCAAAAGCGTGCAGGCTGGGACCATCGTCGGCCGGTTCGGCGCAGCGGTCCACTTCATCCTGGGCGGCGAAGGTGTAGCCGCTGGTCGCCAGCTCGGGAAGCAGATAAACATCTGCGGGCGTGGCGTGCATGCGCTCGACTGCCGCCGTGAGATTGCCTTCCACATGCAACAGAGCAGGCGCGAACTGCACCAGCGCGAGCCGCATCGCCACGGCTCAGTTCGAGCCGGCGGCGGCCGCCGCCGCATGACCTATGAACAGCGCCAGCGCTTTTTGCATTTGCAGGTCGGTTTGCGGGCCGGTCACGCCCTCGGGTGGAAAATCCATCTCCGGCAACGCCCCCTCATATTGCACCTGCTGTAGGTTGGGCGTGAGGCCGTCCTGCACCAGCTTGCCCTTGGGCGTGTAATAGCGCGCCACAGTGAGCCAGAGAGCGCTGCCGTCGCCCACTGGAATCAGTTTTTGCAGCGATCCCTCGCCAAAGCTCTGATCACCGATCAGCTGCGCCCGTCCGTTCTGTTGCAGTGCGGCGGCGGCAACTTCGGCTGGTCCGGAAGAGCCGGAGTTGATCAGCACCTCCAGCGGCGCCGCGGGCAGCACCGCATCTGCAGCCACAGCGCTGGTGGCCACGCGGGGAAAATTCTGCCCTTGCAGGTAGGTGATGGTGCCGTGCGCGAGGAAAAGATTGGCGGTTTTTTCACCTTCCGCATAGCTTCCCGCGCCGCAGTTGCGCAGATCGAGAATGTAATCGCGGGCCCCCTGGGCCTTGAGCCGGGCGATGGCCTGGGCGATCTGGCGGCTGGCGCCGGCATCGAGATCACGCACCGCGATCACGCCGACGCCGTCTTGCAAGGAAGCGCGCACCGGATATGGGTGCAGCGGCGCAAAGGCGATGGTGATGTTCACCGGATTCGATTGGTGCAGATGCACCACGCCGAGCGTGACGGTTTGCCCAATCGGCCCTTCCATGCGATGCTGGATCGCCTCCAGCGACATATCCCGGGTTCCGAGATTGTCAACGGCCTCGACAAAATCACCGCGCTGCAAGCCTGCCTGGGCGGCATTGCTGCCCGGCTCCACATCCACCACGGTGGCATAGCCGACGCGCTTGGACAATACCGCCGCCACCCGGCCCGCCGGAGGGTTGGTCTCATCCTGCTGGAACAGTTCGTATTCGGCGGGGCTCATGTAGCTGGAATCGGCATCGAGCGAGTCCACCAGCCCGTGCAGAGCTCCGTTGCCGACCTTGGCGAGGTTGGGGGTGACGACGTAATCGTCGTTGATGTGCTGGTAGACCTCGGCCATCACGCCCAGTTGCTCGGCCGGGCCGCTGTTGTCTTCCGGGTGCTGGGCACGCAGCACCGCGCCGGAAATCAGCGCCACGATAACCACCAGGGAGCAGGCGAGAACAATCAGACTGGATTTGCGCGACATGAGGAAGGCTCGATTTCTCTTCAGTATAGCGGAAGGCCATCAAACTTCGATCAGGCGGAATGCTTGGGGTGGCTGCTGGCGCAGCAGCAGCGGCTGGGACAGTGCAAGGCTACCGCCGCGATCTTCAAGGCTTCACCCGCCCGGTCCGGTTTCCTGCTCCAGTCGCCGGCGCCGCGAAGCTCCTTCCAAGTTGTCCAGGCCCCACTCGCCTGCGTCCACCGCGAACTTCAGCGGATTCACCAAGGTACTGCGGAACGCCGCGCGCGGCTGGAAGAAAAATATCCAGATCCTTGGTGAAGCGCCAGATGCCGGTGTAGTGTTGAAAGGCGAAGGCTCCGGCCACGGCAAAGCTCACCCCGCCATGGCTCAACACCGGCAGCACGCGCTGAAGAAGCTGCCGCTGTTCGGCCACCCACGCCGGAGCGAAAGGCGGTGCTGGCTCAGCCGGCAGCGGGTCCGGGGACGGCGATATATATGGCTTGGCAGATGATAGCCGCCAGCGGCGGCGTTGCCCCCCTCGGTCCGGCCGAGCTGGCGCGCGCCCGCCAGTATCTCTTCGGCGGCCTTGCCTGGAGCCTCGCCTCCGAATTCTGGATGCTGGCCCTGCTCGCCGCCGCCTATTTCACCGGCATCACCCCCGCCTGGCGCGCCTGGCTGCAGCGCCGGATGCGCTCGCCGTGGGCCGTAGCCGCGCTGGTCACGGCCGCCTTGTTCGCGGTCATTCTGGGGCTGCTGCTGCCCTTCGATTTTTATATTGAGTACGCCCGCGAGAAGGCCTTCGGTTTTCAGCACATGACTGCGGCCGGCTGGTTCGGGCAATGGGCCATCTCGCTGGTTCTCACCACCGTGGTGGGCGTGATTGTGGCCTCCATCGGCTATGGCTGGATGCGGCGCCCGGGCCGGCCGAAATGGTGGTTGAAATTGTGGATTGTGATTGCCGTCGGCGTGGTGCTTAGCGTCGCCATCGATCCGATTGTCATTTCCCCGCTGTTCAATAAATTCACGCCCGTGAAGAACCCGCAGGTGCGCGCCGCCATTGAACGCCTGGCAAGCAAGGCCGGTATTCCCCATGCCGAAATTTTGGAGATGAACGCCAGCGCCCAGTCCGCCCACACCAACGCCTATGTGGTTGGCGTGTTGGGCAGCCAGAGGATTGTGGTCTACGATACCTTGCTGCGCGACGAGACCTTGCCCGAGATTGAGTTCACCGTGAGCCACGAGATCGGTCATTACGTGCTCCATCATTTGTGGAAAGGCATTGCCTTCAGCATCGGACTGCTGCTGGCGCTATTTGCGCTTCTGGGCTGGCTGTATCCGCGCTGGTCGCGCGGACATGCGCCCGCGGATCCGGCCGGATTGCCGCTGATGCTGCTCATCCTGCTGGGGCTGTTGTTTTTGGCCTCGCCCGCCACCAATGGTTTTTCGCGCTGGGAAGAGCACCAGGCCGACGCCTATGGCCTGCGGTTGAGTCAGAAGCCGCTAGCGGCCGTGCACGGCTTCCAGAGTGAGGAGCACACCGATTTGATCTATCCCGATCCTCCCGGCTGGATGGTCTGGTGGTTTTTCAACCACCCCAGCCAACAGGAGCGCATTAATTTTTCGCGCGCCCAGATACCTTCGGTACGATAAAGAGTCACCCGGAGAACTGCCCTGCTACGTACCACGCTTCTGGCCATGTCCCGCAACCCCGGCATGCGCCATTTCACCGAGAACAGCGCGCTCGGCAAGCGTATCTCCCGCCGCTTTGTCGCCGGTTTGACGCTGCAAGACGCTATCGCCGCTATCGAGGCGGTCAACCGTCTGGGCATAACGGCCACGCTGGATCCGCTCGGTGAAAACGTACACACCCAGGCCGCGGCCGAACAGGCCGCCGCCAATGCCTGCACCATTCTTGCAACGATCCACCAGCGGCGAGTGGACTCGACCGTTTCCGTCAAGCTCACCCAGCTCGGTCTGGATTTGGGCCTGGAGCTGGCACGCGCGCAACTGCGGCGCATTCTCGAAGCCGCCCGGCAATGGGATGCCTTCATCCGCGTGGACATGGAGGGTTGCGACTATACGGCGGCCACCGTCGAGCTGGTGGCGCAGTTGCATGCCGGCGGCTTCAACGTGGGCACCGTACTGCAGGCCTATCTGCACCGCAGCGCCGGAGATATGGACCGGCTGTTGGCGGAAAACGTGCGCATCCGCCTGGTGAAAGGCGCCTACAAGGAGCCCGCCAGTCTGGCCCTGCAGGAAAAAGCCGCAGTGGACGCCAACTATGTGCGGCTGACCCAGAAGCTACTGGACCACACCGGCTATCACGCCATCGCCACTCACGACGAGCGCATGATCACCGCCGCGCTGACCTATGCACGTCAGCACCAGCGCGATCCCGCCAGCTTTGAATTTCAAATGCTGTATGGCATCCGGCGCGACTTGCAGCGTAAACTGCGTAGCGAAGGCTGGAATGTGCGCGTCTACATCCCCTTCGGACCGGAGTGGTATCCCTACTTCATGCGCCGCCTGGCGGAGCGCCCGGCGAATCTGCTCTTCCTGTTGAAAAACCTGGTTAAGTAATCCATCGGTAAAAAGCTGTTAGCTTTTGTGTATGCGGATTTTATCGGCGGCGCAGATGCGCGAGGTCGATCGCCTGACCATCGCCGGGTACGGCATCTCCGGGCCCGAACTGATGCAGCATGCCGCAGCCGCCCTGGAAGCGCGTCTGGAGCGGGATTTTCCGCGTGCGCTGGCGGGGCGCATCGGCATCCTCTGCGGCAGCGGCAACAATGGCGGCGACGGCATGGTGCTGGCGGCGCGGCTGGCGGCGCGGCGCGTGCCCGTACTGTGTCTTTTGCTGGCTCCGGCGGCGAGGTTGCACGGCGCCGCCGCCGCCGCCCACGCGGCGCTGCCCCAGCCTCCGCTCAGGCTGAGCAGCGGAGCCGCTTGGGCAGCGCGGCGGGGCGAGCTGTTGGCCTGCGACCTGCTCGTGGATGCGTTGTTTGGCACCGGGCTGCTGCGGCCGCTGGAAGGCTGGCTGCGGCAGGTCGTCGAGGACATCAATGGCAACTTTGCCGGCCCGGTGCTCGCCGTGGATCTGCCCAGTGGCCTGGGCGCCGATGCTGAGGGATTGCCCGAAGCCAGCGATGCCGTCGTGATGCGCGCCACCGCGACCGTCACCTTCACCGCACCCAAGCGCGGCCTCTACCTTTCTCGCCATAACGCCGCCTGCGGCGCGATTTCGGTTGCACCTATCGGCACGCCCGAGGAGGTGATCGCCGCCGGCGGCGCCAACCTCAAACTGACCACCCCGCCCGATTGCCGCCCCTTTCTGGCTGCCCGTGGGCGCGACGCCCACAAGGGCTGCTTCGGACACGTGCTGGTGGTGGGCGGATCGCTGGGAAAGTCCGGTGCGGTGGCGCTGGCCGCCACGGCGGCGCTGCGCATGGGCGCCGGCTTGGTGACGGCGGCGGTGCCCGCCTCCATTCTGCCGCTGGTGGCAAGCGCGCGGCCGGAGATCATGACCGAACCGCTGCCGGAAACCGCCGCCGGCACTTTCGATTTTGCCGCCCTCACTCCCGACGCCATCGCGCGCTGGCTGCGCGCGGCCACGGTGCTGGCGATTGGACCGGGACTCTCGCAGGCGCCTGAAAGCGCTGCGCTGGCGCGCCATCTGGCGCTGCACGCGGGTTTGCCCTGCGTGATCGATGCCGACGGGCTGAACGCCTTCGACGGTCGCCTCCAGCAACTGCGCCTGCCCGGCGGCGTGCTCACGCCTCATCCGGGCGAGATGGCGCGTTTATTCGGCGTCAACGCTGCCCGGGTGCAAGCGCGGCGCCTCTACTACGCCCAGCGCCTGTCCGCAGAAACCGGGGCTATCGCCGTGCTCAAAGGTCAGTACAGCCTGATCGCCGATGCGGACGGAGAGGTGTTCGTCAATCCCACCGGCAATCCTGGCATGGCCACCGGCGGCGCCGGCGATGTGCTCACCGGCATGATCGCCGGCCTGCTGGCCCAGTTTCCCCAAGCACCGCGGCTGGAGCTGACTGCCGCGGCGGTCTACCTGCACGGCCGCGCCGGCGACGCCGCTGCCGCGCGCGCCGGAGAGATGAGCCTGATCGCGGGTGATATTACCGCGGCTTTGCCCGCCGCCATTGCCGAGGTGCGTAGCCGATGAGCCCGGCCGTATGCGCCAGCGCCGATGATCTGCGCGCCTGGGGACGCCTGCTGGCCGGCGACTTGCCGGGCTTCACCATCCTGGTGCTGGAGGGTGAGCTGGGCGCCGGCAAAACCACCCTCATGCAGGGCGTGGCCGCCGGCTGGGGCGTCGCGCGCGAGGATGAAATCGCCAGCCCCACCTATACCCTGGTTCATGAATTTCAGCGCGGGCGGCGCTGGCTGCTGCACCTGGATTTGTATCGCGTCGAGACGGGCGAGCAGCTCGACACGCTGGGGCTGGAAGATGTCTTGCTGCCCCCGCCCCAGGGAGACGAGAAACTGGTCGCGATCGAGTGGGGTGATCGGCTGGAAGCCCACCTCTCGCGGCCCTATCTGCGGATCACGCTCTCGGTGGATCCGGCCACCGAAGCTCGTACTGTCGTGCCGGAGTGGATTCGTTAGCTAACTGGCGAGCCAGCTGATGGACTTGCCTGTCTGTTTCGCCCCGCGCGCCACTTTGCGGCCAACCTGCTTGCCGGCTTGGCTGATGGCTTTGGGCACCAGCTTCAGTGCGCGTCGCGCGCCGCGCGGATGTTGGATGACGACGATCACGGGCGCGACCGCCGCTATGGCCACGCCCAGGCGTTTGTGCCCGCCCACAATCAGACCCACCCCAACGCCCAGTGGTCCCCAAGTAAGCAGCTGCTCGGTGGTTCGCTTCATGGCGGATTAGAGTTTTGCCTTCTGGAGGCCGTTGCCCTGCTTTGCTAACCTGAACTGTCATGCCGGAAGCGTACATTTGGGCGCTGGGACTGGGTGTGCTCGCCGCCCTGGCGAACGTGTTTGGTGGCCTGGTGCTCACCGGTCGCAACTGGGAGCGGCACTATCTGCGCTACTTTGTCGCCATCGGCGCCGGCTTCATGCTGGGGACGGCAGTGCTGGAAATGCTGCCCCAAAGCTGGAAACTCAACCCCACCACGACGCCATTTCTACTGCTGGGTGGTTACTTGCTCGTCCATCTGGTCGAGCATTCCTTTGTGGCCCATTTCCATTTCGGTGAGGAAACTCATGCAGGCGCATTCCTGCACGGCCACACGCCTGTTTCCGTAGTTGCCGGGCTGGGCATTCACACCTTTTTTGATGGCGTGGCCATCGGGAGTGGGTTTCTGGTTTCGAGTTGGCTGGGATGGGTTATTTTTCTGGCCATCTTCATGCATAAGATCCCGGAGGGGTTCACGATTGCTTCGGTCATGCTGGCGGCCGGGCGTGGCAACCGCGCAGCGGTGCTGTCCGCGGCTGGCATTGGAGCGGCATCGGTGCTGGGAGTCGCAGTAATGCTACTCTTTCCTATGGGGCTTTCGCGAGCCCTGCCGTTTGCTGCCGGTGTAACGCTTTACGTCGCCACTACGGATTTGATTCCGGAAGTGAATCGCGAGTCCGGCATCCGAATGGCGTTTTGCGTGTTCATCGGAGTGGCCGTTTTGGCCTCGCTGCAGCTCATTTTCCGAGGGATATGAGAAAATTGCTCCGCAGTTCAGCCTCCCCCATCTGGGGGGTAGTGCTGGCCTTGGCGCTGGCGTGTGCGGCGCAGACCGTGCCCAAGCCGACCAGCCTGAAACCGCAGGGCTTTGTCAACGATTTTGCGCATGTGCTCAATCCTCAAGCTGCGGCTCAGCTCGAGGCTGCAGCCGAGGCGCTGAACCAGCAGCTCAAGGTGCAGGTGGCCATGGTGACGGTCACCACCATCGGACAGAACGATGTTTTCGACTATTCCTACGCCTTGGCGCAGCACTGGGGCGTGGGAGCGAAGGTCGCCGCCAACGGCCAGGACAAAGATACCGGCCTGTTGATTTTTCTTGCCGTCAAGGACCACAAGTACTTCACCCAGGTTGGCTACGGCCTCGAGCCCTACATTACCGATGCCGATGTCGGAAGCTGGATGCGCGCGCTCAAGCCGCAGCTGCGGGCGGGACAATACGGAGCGGTATTTGCCGGCATGCTGGAGCAGATTGAACGCACCCTGGCGGCCCGTATGCCCGGCGCGGCGCAGCGGCTTCAGCAGATGGACGCGCAAGTGCAATTGCCCTCTGGAGGAAACGCGGCCTATGGCCGCTACGGCGGCTCCCTCAGGGGCCAGCAGCTTGGATTTCTGGCGTTCTTCATCATCATTTGGCTGATCGGGGCCTTTGCCATGCGCGGCAGAGGCGGCGGAGGATGCTTCTGGCCGCTGATGTTTTTGGGCATGATGAACGGTGGCTTCGGCGGCGGCTGGGGCGGCGGCGGCTGGGGCGGTGGGTTTGGCGGTGGCGGAGGAGGATTTGGAGGTTTTGGCGGGGGAGGTTTTGGCGGCGGCGGCGCGGGCGGGAGTTGGTGATGCCCTAACTGCCGATGGTGATAAGTTCAAGGTGAACGGAAATGACACGCATGGAGCCAGAACAAGCGCTGGAAAAGATTACCGGATGGCTGCGTCAGCTTTATGATGAGCGGCTGCTGTCGCTAGTAGCGTATGGCTCCGCGGCGGGAGGGAATCACCGTGGCAAGCGCAGCGATCTGAATCTGCTGGCGGTGCTGGAACAGATTGACACCAAGGCGTTGGAGCTGGGAGCGCCCGCAGTGCTGTGGTGGAAACAGCAGGGCAATCCACCATTGGTGATGTGGACGCGCGAGGAGTGGAAGGATTCCGCCGATGTTTTCCCTATAGAGTTCCTGGATATCCAGGTGCATCACCGGCTGCTGTATGGGGAAAATCTTTTTGCCGATGTGCCCCACTTTCCGGATTTGCACCGGCGGCAGGTCGAACACGACCTGCGCGCTAGCGTGCTGCGGCTGCGCGGCTCATACATGGTGGTGGCGAAGGACAGTAAGGCGCTGGAGGCGCTGATGCTGGATTCGATCACCAGCTTGGTGACACTGTTGCGGCATGCGCTGGCGGCCATGGGTGAGCCGCTGGAAATGGACAAGGAAAAAGTGCTGGCCGCCGCCGCCGTCCGCTTTCAATTTTCGCCGGCATCGCTGCAGACCGTGCTGCGCGCACGTCACGCCAACGCCCGCCTGCAGGGCGGTAAGCTGGAAGGGTTGCGGGAATTGTTTGCACGGTATCTGGCCGCGATCATACAGGTGGATCGCGGACTGGAGGCGAATCAATAGTTATGTCGAATCGTGAACGAGGAGCGGTGAAGCCTTGGCTGATCGCCGTGATTGTGATCGTGCTGGTGGTGCTGGGATTTGCGACCAGCTTTACCGGTAAATACAACAACATGGTGCGCATGCGGGAGGCGGTCAAGCAAAGTTGGTCGGAGGTGGATGTGAATATCCAACGCCGGGCCGACTTGATCCCCAACCTGGTCGCCACCGTCAAGGGGTTTGCCAAGCAGGAACGCACGGTGATCGGGGAAGTGACGACGGCGCGGGCGGAGCTGGGCGGAGCGCGCACGCCGGAAGGGGAGATGAAGGCCAACAATCATCTCGACGGGGCGCTGAGTCACTTGCTGATGATTGTGGAAAACTACCCGGATCTGAAGAGCAACCGGAATTTTCTGGCGCTGCAGGATGAGCTGACGGGCACGGAAAACCGCATCGCCATCTCCCGCCGGCAGTACAATCTCGCGATTCAGCAGTACGACGCCTACATTCAAACCTTTCCCAACAACGTTATCGCCCATTGGGAGGGAATGACCTACAACAACGCCTATTTCCATACTTCGGCAGCCAACCGCGCGGCCCCGCCGAAAGTGAGTTTTCCATAGCGACAGTTAGGAACCGCAAAAATGGCCAAACACCGCAACCCCGTGCCCGCTGCCGGGTTATCGTTGGAAGGGGACTGTTTGGCTAGCAACGTCGCCACGGCGGTTCTGGATGCAGCGGTACCCGCGCTCGACGTGGATACGGCGCTGATGTTGCGCTTCCAGGCCGGGGAAGAGAGCTGCTATGAGGATCTGGTGGCCCGGTTCCGGCGCCCGCTGCTCAGCTTTTTGGTGCGCATGACGCACGATGCGGGAGCCAGTGAGGAACTGCTGCAGGAAGCGTTTTTGCGCGTCTACCTGCACCGCGGCAGCTATCGCCCGCAGGCGCGCTTCAGCACCTGGATGTACCGCATCACGCACCGGCTGGCGCTGAACTATCTTCGCGACCATCGCCATGAATTTCACCCGGCCGACAACGCGGAAGATGACCCGCGGAGCGGTAGCAGCCATGAGCTGGCCGATCAGCGCCCGAATGTGGAGCAAAACCTGTTGGCGGCAGGACAGCAGCGGATGCGGCGCCGCCGGGTGCTGGCGGCGATTACGGCGCTGCCGGAACGGCAGCGAACGGCGGTGATCCTGAACAAATATCAGGGCATGGATTACGAGCAGATCGGCGAGGTGTTGCAGTTCAGCTCCAGCGCCACCAAATCCGTGCTCTTCCGCGCCTACCAGACGCTGCGGCAGCAGCTGAAAGATTTGTTATGACCCCTTCAGAACAGGAACGTTTGCAGTCGTTACTGGACGAGTGGCAGACCCCGGTGCGCGCTTCGGCGGAATTTGAACTGCAGCTGCGGCAGCGACTGCGGCAGCGCGAGGGGCGGCGGCGGCGAGTCCGGTCTTGGTGGGGCGTGGCGGGTGCGGCGGCGGCGGCAGCGGTATTGGCGGTTTTCGTCAATGTTGGCCAGTTGGCGCCGCCCCCAGCGGCCAAAACCGTCGAGCAGATGGCCGTGGTGCAAGATCTGCAGTTGCTGAACGGCAATGCCGAGGTGATCGAGCATCTGGATTTTCTGAGTCCGCAGGTGGAACTGCCGGTGAATACCGAGCAGGAGCAGGATTAGCGCATGCGGGCCCGCTGGCTGCCTCGGTCGGCGATTCCCCTGCTGCTGCTGGCGGTGGCGGCGGTGGCGCCCGCGCAGCATCCGCGGCGGCTGGCCGCACCTGGGGCAGGCTTGCGCCGGCTAAGCCAATTGCCACCCCGGCAGCAGGAGCAGGAGCTGCGGCAAAACCCGGAATTTCAGAGCCTGCCGGCGGGCAAGCAGAAACAGATGATGAATGGATTGCGGCGGCTGAATGCCATGCCGTCCGCCAAACAGAAGAAGATTATCCGCCAATTGCGCGAGTTTGGGAAATTGAGTCCGCAGCAGCGGCAGGGCCTGCGGCAGGTATATGAGAAATTTCAGGCCATGCCGCCCGCCGACCGGGATGCCTTCCGTAAAGCCTACAACCAATTGCGCGGACTGCCACCCCAGCAGCGCCAGCTGCAATTGAACAGCCTGAGCACGCTCACGCCGCCGGAACGCGCGACCCTGCAGCACGCGCTGGCGCTGCAGTTGCCGGCTGCTTTGGTGAACTCAAAGCATTAGCTGCTGTGGGCGGCAGGGCCTGAGTTGCCCCAGCGGTTTGCCTGCGCCGCAGATCGCCCCGCCCGCTCCATCAGCCGGTCTGGCCGGTTCGGCCAAGCCCTAGCGGCAGTTCACGGGTTCGTGCGCAATGACCCAGCGCGCCATGGCAAGGTGGTGATCGTCATGCTTGGCGACGAACTCCATCCAGTCGAGCAGGCGCATCGGCTGGCGCAAGCGCGGGTGCAGGGCGGTGAAGGCGAGTTCTGCTTCCGTCAACAGCTCCAGGCGGACGATCAGCGCTTGGCGGCACGCATCGAGCGACGCGAGAATTTCGTTAACCGGATGGGTGGCAAAGCCGGCTTCCTCCGTGCTGCGATTGGTGAGGTCGGCAGCATCCAGGACGGCCTCGTGGCGCAGATATGCGTCGAGTCGCCGCTCGTCCAAGGGAGTGAGTGCGGCCAAATGGCCGATGTGATCCTTGGCCGACCATTTCCCGTCGGGCCGTGTTGATAGCTTCGAATCGGGCCATCCAGCGGTGAGTGCTCTGGCGCGAGCGGGAGTTGTGCGCAAGCGCTCCAAAACCTGTGGAAAGGTCGAAAGCGGAGCGCCAAAGCGGAAGCTTTGGGTGAACCACGGAGTGGGTAGCATGATCCTATTTTGCTGTTGCTGCGAGGGCGTCGCGGAGGGCGGCGAGGCCGGCGGCCGGGCCCTGGGGATGGGCAAACACGGAACTGCCAGCCACGAAAAGATTGGCGCCGGCGTCGCGGGCGGCGGCGATAGTGGAGGCGTCGATGCCGCCGTCGACTTCGATGTCACAGGCGAGGCCGCGGCGGTCAAGATGCTGGTGCAGGCGCTGGATTTTGGGCAGCACGGAAGGCAGGAAGGCTTGGCCGCCGAAGCCGGGTTCGACGGTCATCAACAGCACCATGGCGGCCTGCTCGACGGCTTCCTCAAGCAGCGCCAGCGGCGAGTCCGGGTTGAGGGCAATGCCAGGCTGGGCGCCGGCGGTGCGGATGGAAGCCAACAGGCTGTGCAGATGCACACTGGCTTCGGCGTGAACAATGATGACGTTGGCGCCGGCCTGGGCGCAGGCCTGGACCCATTGTTCCGGCCGGGTGACCATGAGGTGGGCTTCGATGGGCTGAGGGACCGAACGCCGGGTGGCGGCGACGAATAGGGGTCCCATCGAGATATTGGGGACGAAGTGGCCGTCCATGATGTCGACTTGAAAGCGGTCCGCACCGGCGGCAGCCGCGGCGGCGAGCTGGTCCGCCAGGCGGCCGAAGTCGGCCGACAGGATCGAGGGGACCAGTTGTACGGCGCGCGGCGTGGCGCTCAAGCGGCGGCGGCCTCCCAGCCGGCCATGAGCGCCAGTCCGCGCTCCAGCGATTGTTGATAGAGGTGATCGGCATGGTGAATGGAAAGCTCTTCGGAGAGAGTGGCTTCCTCGCCGCGCAGCAGATTTTCGCCCGCGCTGGCGCCCATCCATTCACCCACCACAGCGCCGCGCTGGGTCACGGTGACGGCGACGTAGGGGCCGCGGTGCTCGATGGCAACGGCGGCATGAGGCGAGCCGCCCTCGATGACAACGCGTTTGAGTAGGCATTCATGCGCGCTGGCTGCTTCGAAGCGCAGCAACACGTTGCCGCCCTCGGGACGGGTGAGGCGCAGGCCTTCGGGGGTGCGGTGGCCGGGCTGCCATTGCAGCTTTTGCGCCATCCAGCCGGCGAACATGGTGGCCGCCAGGCTGCCGCCGCAGTCGGCGGCATCGCCGATGCCTCCGGCGGCAACCGTGACCGACTCAATGGCGGCGGGGTTGGCGAGTTCACCTTCGAGTCCCTGGCACAGAAGCTGGCGCCAGGGTGTGAGGCGTGTCCAGGTGAGGTCTCCGAGCGTGGCAGTGGCGGGCATGGAGCGTGCCAGCGCGGCCAGGCGCGCGGCGGGCAGGTGCAGGCGATGCGCGTCCACCAGCACGCGATTGGCGAGCCGTGCCCAAGCTTCAAATTCGGGACTGGCCGCTGGATCGCCGCAGCGCCAGAGCAGCAGCACCGGCAGATCGGAGGCGACCAGCGGCGCGACCACGCTGGCGACGCCGGCGGCGGTGCCGCTGAGTTCAGCCATTTCCGAGCCGCCGGGATGCGCCGCCAGGCGCACGCGCAGCGGGCCCGGTTCGGGCCGCAGGAGAAACACGCGGGCGGGATGGCGCGGGCCCAGCTCCCACAACACCTGGGCCACGCGCTCGGCGTCGGCGCCATCGTTGGCCCGGCAGATGAGATTGAGCGTCAGCGCGCGCGGCTGCGCCATGCCATCGGCTTGGCGCAGGCCGCGCCACTGTCCTTCGAGCGTTGCTAATTTTGCCGGCAACCATTCCAGCTGCATCGCCTTGTCCTCCGGTGACTTTACGGACGCCGCCACTCCCGGCCATCGCGCCGGATGAATTGTTCGGCCGCTTCCGGTCCCCAGGTGCCGGCGGCATACACGGGCACTTTGGGCGCCGGTGCGGGCGCGTTTTTCCAAGCTTCCAGCAGCGGCGTGGTCAGCGCCCACGCCGCCTCGACCATATCGTGACGGGCAAACAGCATCCCGTCGCCCAGCATCGCATCCAGCAGCAGGGTTTCATAGGCCTCGGGCTGCTGTTCGCCAAAGCTGGTGCCGTACTGAAACTCCATTTTTACTGGACGCAGGCGCATGTCGGTGCCGGGGACCTTGGCCTCGAAGCGCAGCGAAATCCCTTCGTCGGGCTGGATACGGATGACCAGCACGTTGGCCTGGATGGTTTCCGGATACACGTCCTGAAACATCAGAAACGGCGGCGATTTAAACTGGATGGCCACTTCGCTGACCCGCTTGGGCAGGCGCTTGCCACTGCGCAGGTAAAAGGGCACACCGGCCCAGCGCCAGTTTTCGATCATGAGCTTGAGGGCCACGAAGGTCTCGCAGTTGGAATCGGCCGAGACGTTCGGTTCCTCGAGGTAGCCGGCCACTGCCTCGCCGCCCACGTAGCCCGGACCGTACTGGCCGCGCACTGCGACCGTGTCGTAGTTATCCGCTCCCGGCGGCAGCAGCGGGCGGACGGAGTTGATGAGCTTGACTTTTTCATCGCGCACCGCGCCCGCCTCGAAGCGCACCGGAGCCTCCATGCCCACGATCGAGAGTAACTGCATGAGGTGGTTCTGCACCATGTCGCGCAGCGCGCCCGCTTCCTCGTAATAGCGCCCGCGGCGCTCGATGCCGATGGATTCGGCCACGGTGATCTGGACGTGATCAATGTAGCGGCGGTCCCAGATGGGCTCGAAGATGCCATTGGCAAAGCGGAACACGATGAGATTGCGGACGGTTTCCTTGCCGAGGTAGTGGTCAATGCGGAAGATTTGCTCCTCGCGAAAGACTGTGTGGAGATGCTGGTTGAGCAGCTTGGCGCTGTCGAGGTCGCGGCCGAAAGGCTTTTCGACGATGATGCGGGTCCAGCCCTGGGGGGCAAACTGGTTGAGACCGGCGGCGGCGAGCTGGTCGGCGATGATGCCGATGAGGCTGGGCGAGGTGGCGAGATAGAAGAGCACGTTGCCGCCGCCCTGGGGCAGGTCGCGCAGCATGGCGGCGAGTTTTTGGAACAGTTCAGGCTGATCGAAGGTGCCGCTGAGGAACTGCATGCGCCCGGCGAAGGAATCCCACAAGGTTTCGTCGAGTTGGCCGGCGGCATTTTCGTCGTCGGGAGTGGCGAAGTGCTGGATGGCCTGATGCATGCTTTTGCGGAAGCTGTCGCTGGTCCAGTCGGCATCGGCGACGCCAATGACGTGAAAAGTGGGCGCGAGGCGCTGCATGCGGGCCAGGGCGTAAAGGGCGGGCATGAGCTTGCGATGGGTGAGATCGCCGGAGGCGCCGAAGATCACCATGGTGCAGGGCGGGGCGGTGCGCTGCAAGCGCACGCCGGTGCGCAGCGGGTGGGTGGCCGGAGTAGATGAAGTGCCAGTGGTGGTGGTGGTCATGGCTAGTCCGCCGCGCTTTCTTCGGTACGGGGCAGGGCCAGCGCCGCTGCCAGCGCGCGCAGACCCGCCGCCGCATCCGTGCCCAGGTCCACCCGCAGCAGCCGGCGCTGGTGCTGGGCGAGGGATTCGTAATCGCCGATGGCCTGAGCGGCCAGCAGCGTGGTGAAGCCGTAGTTTTGGCCGGGGATGGGCAGATCCCGGCGCGGCGGGGCGGTGATCTGCAAAAAGACGCCCTCATTGCCGCCGCCCTTGTGCAGCTGTCCGGTGGAGTGGAGGAAACGCGGTCCGAAGCCGAGCGTGGTGGCGGCATGCAGGCGATTGCGCAGGCCTAGACGCAGCGCCTCCAGCGCCCGGGTCCACTCGTCGTTGCGATCGAGGTAGGCCATGATGGCGATGTAATCGCCGGCGTGAATGGCGCCCAGCCATGCATCGAGCGGCCGCGAGTTAGCGCCGGCGGCAGGGGCATAGAAGCGCAGCTCATCGGTGCGGGCGGTGGGCACGGCGGTAAAGCCGGCGGCTTGGTCGCCGCCCCGGAGATATTCGCCGAGCACGCGCAGGGTATTGTCCTTGCTCTCCTGCACGTTGGGCTCGTCGAAGGGATTGATCTCGAGCACAGCGCCGGCGATCGCGGTGGCAAATTCCCAGCGGAAAAATTCCCGGCCCAGATCGTAGCGGTCGCGCAGGGCGATCTGGATCAAGGGCGCCTGGGCGCTGAGGCCGGTCAAGGCCGCGCCGGTGGCGTCATTGGTGCCGCCGAGTCCGAGCTGCGCGAACACGCGATCCTGGCCGTAGACGTCCGGTTTGCCCAAGGCTTCGCCCGCTACGGGCACGATTCCGGTGCCCAGTTTGCCGGTGCTTTCCGCCAGCAACTGCTCCAGCCAGGCTCCCAAGCTGGCCAGCTCGGGGCTGGCGATGAAGGTCAGCTTGTCCTGGCGGGGTTTGGAATCCGCGCGCGCCCAGACGCCGATGGCGGCGCCCAATTGGGCGGCGGGATTTTGCGCCAGGGGAACGTCGGGGCCGCAGGCTTCGGCTGTTTCCTGTGCCCGCCGGAGGAGTTTGCCGATTTCGACGCCGAGCAGCGCGGCCGGGACCAGGCCGAAAAACGACAGCGCCGAATAGCGGCCGCCGATGTCGCCGGGATTGGTGAAGACCTTGCGAAATTTATGGTCCGCTGCGAGCGTTTGGAGCGAAGTGTTGGCGTCGGTAATGGCGGCGTAATGGCGGCCGTCGGCGAGCTTGGACCAGAAGTAGGCGAACAGGCTGTTGGGTTCGAGTGTGCCGCCGCTTTTGCTGCTCACCAGAAACAGGGTTGTGGCGAGCGCGATCTGATGTTCGATGCGGGCGATCTGATCGGGATTGGTGGTATCCAGCACGTGCAGTTGCAGGCCCTTGCCGCCATCCACGCGCGCGCCAAAGACTTGGCTGAACACTTCCGGCGCCAGACTGCTGCCGCCCATGCCCAGCAGGACACAGTCGGTGTAGCCGTCGCTTTTGCAGCCTTGGGCGAAGGCGGAAATGTCCTCGACCGCGGCTTGCATGCTCTGCGGCAGCGCCAGCCAGCCCAGCCGGTTGGCGATTTTGGCCTGCACATTTTTGTCGGCGCTCCAAAAGCTGGCGTCTTTTTTCCAGATGCGGCTGGCGGCCTGCTGACCCTCGAGTTTGGCCAGGGCCGAGGCGGCCCGCTCGAGTTGCGGTTGCGGACCGCGCAGTATCTGGCTGAGGCGGGCCACCTTATGGCGCAAGCCGGCGATGAGCTCGACGTAGGACTCTTCAAATTTATCCACGCCTTCGTCCTGCAATTCGCGCGAGACCTTGTCCATGTCGATGCCCGCGGCGGCCAGGGCCTGCAGCACGGAGTCGACTTCCTCCGCGTAATGGTCCATGGCTTCCTGCAGGCGGTTGGCGGGCTTGCCGTGATCGCGGAAGGCCTGGATGGTGGCGTCGGGCATGGTGTCGACGGTATGGGGGCCGACGAGCGCATCGGCATAGAGCGTGTCGGGATATTTCGGATTCTTGGTCGATGTCGATGCCCACAGCAGGCGCTGCGGATGCGCGCCCGCGGCCTCGAGCTTTTGCCAGCGCGGGCCGGCAAAGCTTTGCTGGAAATAGCGGTACATGCGGCGGGCGTTGGCAATGCCGGCCTTGCCATGCAGATCGGGATGGCGGGCGAGGAGCTTGTCGACCTTGGTGTCGACGCGGCTGACGAAGAGGCTGGCGACCGAAGCCAGCTTAGCCGTAGGCTGGCCCGCCGCCATGCGTTTTTCCAGCGCCGAAAGATACGCTTCGACCACGTCCTGGTAGCTGTCGTAGCCGAACATGAGCGTGATGTTGATGTTGATGCCCTCGGCCAAACAAGTATGGATGGCGGGAATGCACTCCGGCGTGGAGGGAATTTTCACCATGACGTTGGGCCGAGCGACTTTTTTCCAAAGCAGGCGAGCTTGTGCGATGGTGCCCTGGGTGTCGCGGGCAAGATCGGGAAACACCTCGATGGAGCAGAAACCGTCGCGGCCGTCAGCGGAGTCGAACACCGGGCGCAGGACGTCGCAGGCGCGCTGGATGTCGTCCACCATGAGACCGATGAAAAGCTCTTCCGGATCCTTGGTCCAGTCGTGGCGGATAGCGGTATCGTACTCGCTGCCCTGGGCGAGGGCCTTGGCAAAAATGGTGGGGTTGGAGGTGAGTCCGCGCAGGCCATCTTCGCGCACCATGCGCGCCAGCTCGCCGTTGCGCAACAAGCCGCGTTCGATGTTGTCGTACCAGAAACTCTGGCCGAACTCATGTAGCTGCTGGAGTGGATTCATGGCTGCCCCCGTCTCCCTATTAGGATAGCCTTGACAGGCGGAGCGGGAACCGGAGAAGATGAAAACCTCCCATGAACCCTCCCACGGTAGTTCAATCGAAGCTTTCCGGGTTACGCCTGATTTCCCGCGGCAAGGTCCGAGACCTCTATGACGCCGGCGACCGGCTGCTGCTGGTGGCCAGCGATCGCTTGTCGGCGTTCGATGTGGTGCTACCCACGCCGATTCCCGATAAGGGGCGGGTGCTAACGCAGATTTCGCTGTTCTGGTTCGACTATCTGCGCGACGTGTGCCGGAATCATTTAATCTCGGCCGAGGTGCGGGATCTGCCCGCCAGCGTGCAGGGTGACCGGGCGCAGCTCGAGGGCCGCTCGATGCTGGTGAAGAAGCTTGACATGTTTCCGGTGGAGTGCGTGGTACGCGGCTACTTGTCGGGTTCGGGCTGGAAGGAATACAAGCAACTGGGTACGGTGTGCGGGCTCAAGCTGCCACCCGGACTGCGCGAGTCGGAAAAGCTGCCGGAGCCGATCTTCACACCCTCCAGCAAGGCGCAGGTGGGCCACGACGAAAATATCACTCTGGCCCAGGTGGAGAAGCTGGTGGGGGCGCAGGTGGCAGGGCAACTGAAGCGGCTGAGCCTGGAGATTTACAGCCGCGCGGCATCGTATGCGGAAACGCGCGGCATCATTCTAGCGGACACCAAATTCGAATTTGGCCGCGATCCGGTGGACGCCAACGCCGATCCGGTGCTGGCGGACGAGGTACTGACGCCGGACTCGTCGCGTTTCTGGCCGCGGACGCAATACCAGCCGGGGCGGGCGCAGCAATCCTACGATAAGCAGTACGTGCGCGACTATCTGGAGCAGATCGGCTGGAACAAGCAGCCGCCCGGGCCGGTACTGCCGGACGATGTGGTGCAACGGACGAGTGAAAAATACCGGGCTGCCTATAAGGAGTTGTCCGGGCGCGAGTTGTGAACCTGCTGGACTACATTTTGCTGCTGATCATGGCGGTCTCGATTATCACTGCCGCGGTGAAGGGCTTTTTTTACGAAATCTGGATGATGGCGGGGGCGATTGCCGCGGTGCTGATCGCCGCCTGGAATTATCGCGCCGCTGCCGCCTGGTTCCACTGGACCGGCTGGCCGGAAGCGGCGCATTTTTGCGCGTTTGTTCTGATCCTGGTGATCGTGCTGGTCGTGGCGGCGGTGCTGGGACGGGTGGGGCGCAGGGCGGTGCATGCGGTGGGGTTGAAATTGCCCGACCGGCTGCTGGGAGCGGGGCTGGGGCTGGTGCGCGGTTTGCTGTTGTGCGTGGCGGTGGTGGCGGTGCTGGTGGCGTACCCGTTCCGGCCAGGGCTGGTGGAAGGGTCGCGGCTGGCGCCGGGATTTTTGTGGGGCAGCCGGGCGCTGGTGGAAGTCATGCCGTCCGAACTGGCCACGCGCTTTCATCAGGGACTGACGACGATTTCGGCGCGGGTGCGGAAGTTGCCATGAAAGAAGCGCTGGACGCACTGGTGTTCGAGATGGTGGAGAAAGGAATCCGGCTGGATGAGGCCATGGTCGAGATCGAGGGCCGCTTCATCCGCCGCGTGATGGAGCGCCAGAAGGGCAACCGCTCCCTGGCGGCGCAGACACTGGGCATGCACCGCAACACGCTGGCGCGCAAGCAGAAGGCGATGCAGCCGTGGCCGCGGCTGCGAATGCTATAATGGCCTCGGTCGCGCTCCCGCGGCCGGACTCCCGTGCGGTGAGTGTAGCTCAGCTTGGTAGAGCGCTGGATTGTGGCTCCAGTGGCCGAGGGTTCGAATCCCTCCACTCACCCCAAACTATCCCGCAATGCGCGGGCTCTACGCCAACAACGGGGGGGCCAGTACCCGAGACCAGTTCATCCACATAATACCTTGACCCGCCAGCGGTAGTTTTCGAAGTTGCGAAAGCCGAAGGCCTGACGGCTGATCAGTTCCATTTT
>JBOGKM010000109.1:0-184688 GCA_050747745.1 Terriglobales bacterium | reverse complement strand
CGAGGCAGCAGGGCGTGAGCGCGGGCGCGCCAGTCGAGGCGGGCGCGCTGCGGGCGCGGAGCGCGGTCGAGGCGCCAGAGCGCCCAGGCGCCCCAGGCGAAAAAGATGAGGTTGGCGGCCCAGACGCCCCAGAACGGATCGAGCTTGCCCTGCTTGGCCAGGCTGAGGCCGAAAATGAACAGCAGGTAATAGACGAGCACCAGCACCAGGGTGAGGACAAAACCGCCGGCGCGTCCGCTGCCGCGACCGCCCAGGCCGAGGGCCATACCCACCAGGGCAAGCGCCAAGCAGGCGAAAGCCAGGGCGAAGCGGCGATAGAGCTCGACGCGCGCGGCGCGCCAATGGGGACCGGAGCGGGCGGCGCGCCACAGTGGCGCCAGTGCTTGCGCGGCCAGCGGGGGCGGGCCATGGGCGCGGGTGGGCAGGAGGAAGGGGATATCCACGGAACGGAAGGTACTGACCAGGCTGACGCCGGGATGGGCAGGATCGACGCGATAGCGGGCGCCGCCGGTGAGGTGCAGTTGCACCTCGTGGCGGCCGCGGTTGACGAGCGCGCCAGCCTGGGCGAGGGTCAGCTCGGGCGCGCCGGCGGTCTGCATCTGCGCCACCAGGACGTGGCGCCAGAGGGCGCCGCCGGCGGTGATGTCGCCTGCATAGATCACCCAGTTGGGGTTGTTGCCGGGTTCGAAAAACACGCGCGGCTCGACCCCGGCGGCGAGCTGGGAGGCGGCCAGGCGGACGGTCAGGTCCTGCAAGCGGAGGCGGGCCGCCGGCGCCACCCAGAGCGTGAGGAGCAGGGCCAGGGCGGTGACCGCCAAGGCCACCTGCAGCAAGGGGGTGAGCAGACGACGCGCCCCGACGCCGCCGGCGGCGAGGGCCATCAGCTCGCCATCACTGCCCAGGCGGCCGAGGCCGATCAGGATGCCGACCAGCACCGCCATGGGCAGAGTGAACACCAGGGCGGCGGGCAGCACATAAGCGATGAGGCGCAAAATGGAGGCGGGATTGGCGCGCATGGCGGCTTGCAGGGCGCGACCGAGATTCTGCATGAAGATGACGAAGGTAAACAGGAGCAGACCCACAGCGGCGTAGAGCGCGGTCTCCCGCCGGATGTAGCCGCGCAGAATCCTCATTGCGGCACGACGGCCAGCAGGCCGGGCTGGGGCGGAGAAGGCAGCAGGGTGATGAGGGTGTTGGGGCTGCGAGCGTCCTGAGTGCGGAGCACGGCGATATCGTTGGAGCCGGCATCGGAGGCGAACAGCAGCAGGCCGGCGGGATCGAGGGCGAGGGCACAGGGGCGCTCGCCGACATGCACCAGGGCGAGCACGCTGCGGTCGCCGAGGGACAAGACGGTGATGGTGCCGGCGGCCGCATTGGCGACATAGAGGGTGCTGCCATCGGGAGTGACGGCCATGGCGTCCGCGCCCAGACCGGCGGGCATGGTGCCGGAGACTTCATTGGTGGAGGTATTGATGATGCTGACCGAACCGCCGGCGTTGCTGACGTAGAGCTCGCCGCCGTCGGGCTTGAGCAGCATCTGCCGGGGGCGCTCGCCCAAGGGCAAATAGGTGAGCAAGCCGGGGATGCTGGAATCGATCGCGGCCACTTTGGCGGCGCAGAGCACGAAGATTTTGTGGCCGTAGGGCAGCACCAGCAACTGCCGCGGCGGGGCCGCGAGGGCGACGGGCTGCCAGCCGCGCGGGGTTTGGACGAGCACGCGGGGCGAGGGGTGAGCTTCAGCCAGCACCATGCGGCCGCTTGGGGTGAGGGCCAGAGCGAGCGGGTCACCGGGCAGGCGCTGGTAGGCGCCGAAGTTGCCGGTGGCGGGGTTGATGCGGGCGAGCCAGCCGCTGCCGCCGGCACCGGCACCCACTACCAAGTCCATGCCGGTACGGGGATCGAAGACCATGGCGGCGGGCTGCATGCCGGCGAGAGCGGCGCGGACGTGCTCGCCGGCAGCGCCCACCGCCTGCCAGGCGGGCTGCGGGCCCGCAGTGAGCAAATCCCATGCGTGGCGCGCCGGATCGACGGTGGCGGCCACCACCGGGCCGGGCAGCCGCAACTGCGAGCGCGGCGCGAGGCTCTGGGCGCTGATGGCCTGCAACAGTCCGCCGCCGGTGACCAGTACCACCTGGGGCGCGGCCGAGCTTACCGGCATGGCGGTGCAGCCCGCCAGGGCGAGAGCCAGCGCGGGGCTAGCCAAAAAATACAGCTGCCTGCGCATAAAGCTCCTCTCCGACGGTGCGTTTGCTACGCACCGCTTCCGCCAGCGGCACCGAGACCAACTGCTGACCCTGGAGCGAGGCCATGCGGCCAAATTCGCCGCGATGCACCATGTCAATCGCCTGCAGGCCATAGCGGGTGGCGAGCATGCGATCAAAGGCGGTGGGCGTGCCGCCCCGCTGAGTGTGGCCCAAAATCACCACCCGGGTCTCGTAGCCGGTATGGCGCTCGATCTGCTCGGCCAAACGATTGCCGATACCGCCCAGGCGCACGTGTCCAAAAGAGTCGCGGGCGGCATCGGCGACAGGATTGGGCGCTTCCGGCCAGTGCGCGCCTTCGGCAACCACGACGATGGAGAAGAACTTGCCGCGCGCATGGCGGCGCTGGAGCAGATGGCAGACCTCGCTGATCTGGAACGGCTTTTCCGGAATCAGCACGACGTCGGCGCCACCAGCCACGCCGGCGTAGAGAGCGATCCAGCCGGCCTCGCGGCCCATCACTTCGACCACCATCACCCGGTTGTGGGCTTCGGCAGTGCTGTGCAGCCGGTCCACCGCCTCGGTGGCGATGCTGACCGCAGTATCGAAGCCGAAACAGAGATCGGTGCCAGACAAATCGTTGTCAATCGTCTTGGGGACGCCGACCACGGGCAGGCCAGCCTCGTGGATCCACTGGGCCACGCCCAGCGTGTCATCCCCGCCGATGGCTATCAGCGCGTCCAGGCGCTCGGCGGCGAAAGCATTGCGGATATGGTCCAGGCCGTGGGGCAGCTCCCTGGGATTGGTGCGGGAGGTGCGCAGGATGGTGCCACCGCGGTGAACGATGCCGGCGATACGATCGAGGTCCAGTTCGAGCACGCGGTTTTCAACCACACCGCGCCAGCCCTCGAGAAAGCCCACCAGCGAATCACCATAGAAGGTCGTGCCCTTGCGCACCAGGGCGCGAATGACGGCGTTCAAGCCGGGGCAATCGCCGCCGCCCGTCAGGATGCCAACCCGCATAAACAAAGTTTACCGGAGGTTGCACGGCCGCCTCTTGGCGGGCCGATACAATGAGGCATGCGCATTGGCGCCCATGTTTCCAGCGGCGGGGGAATTGCCAACGCGGTGGAACGAGCGCGGGCGGTTGGCGGGGATACGCTGCAGGTGTTCACCGCCAGTCCGCGGCAATGGCGGGCGCGGCCGGTGGCGGCGGGGGAGGCTATCCGCCTGCGGCGGCTGCAGCGGCAGGCAAGACTGCGGCCGCTGGTGGTCCACGCCAACTACCTGATCAACCCCGCGGGGGAAAAGCCGGTGCTGAGAGAACGCTCGCGGGCGGCGCTGCGCGGGGAACTGGAGCGGGCGCTGGCCATTGGCGCCGACTACCTGGTGCTGCATCCCGGCAGCGGCACGGTGGCGGCCTGCGTGAACTCGATCCAGACCGCCGCGGCGGGGCTGGCGTGGGGCAAGCTGCAACTGCTGGTCGAAAACATGGCGGGGGGCGGGCAACGGCTGGCGAGCAGCTTTGCGGAGTGGGCGGCGATCCTGGATGCGCTGGCGGATTTGCCGGTGGGCGGCTGCCTGGACACCTGCCACGCCTGGGCGGCCGGCTATGATTTGGTCTCGGAAGGCGGCTACGCCGCCGCCATGCGCGAGCTGAACGCCACGGTGGGCGTGGGGAGGACTCCCGTGGTCCATGCCAATGACGCGAAAACCGCCCGCGGCAGCCACCACGACCGGCACGCGCACATCGGCGAGGGGCAACTGGGGGAGGGGTTTTTCCATCGGCTGCTGCACGACCGGCGCTGGCGGGGGAAGGCGTTCCTGGTGGAAACGCCGCCGGCCGGGCAGGGGCGCGACATTGCGGCGCTGCGGCGTCTGGCACAATAAGAAATTCACCCATGGACGATCCGGCCGCCTACGAACCCACCCGCTTCGAGCCGCAATGGGCGGAGCGCTGGGCGCGGGAAAATCCCTTTCGGGGCGCGAACCGCGGCGGCCCCAAGTATTACGTGCTGGAGATGCTGCCCTACCCCAGCGGCGCGCTGCACATGGGGCACGTGCGCAATTACGCCATCGGGGACGCGCTGGCGCGGTTTCTGTGGATGCGAGGCTACGACGTGCTCCATCCCATGGGCTGGGATGCGTTCGGGTTGCCGGCGGAAAACGCCGCCATCAAAAACCATACCCACCCGCGCACCTGGACGCTGGCCAACATCGCGCACATGAAGCGCCAGGATCAGCGCTTCGGTTTCAGCTATGACTGGGAGCGCGAGGTGACCACGTGCCTGCCGGAATTCTATCGGTGGAACCAGTGGCTGTTTCTGCGCTTTTGGGAAAAGGGTCTGGCGTACCGCAAAAAAGGGCTGGTGAACTGGTGCCCGAAGTGCGCCACGGTGCTGGCGAACGAGCAGGCGGCGGGCGGGTACTGCTGGCGGCACGAGGACACGGCGGTGGAGCAGCGCGAGCTGAGCCAGTGGTATTTCCGCATCAGCGCCTACGCGGAAGAACTGCTGCGGGATCTGGAGCTGCTGGAGGGATGGCCGGAGCGGGTGCGCACCATGCAGCGCAACTGGATTGGGCGGAGCGAAGGGGTGGAGGTGGAGTTCGCGCGCGCCGGAGGCGGGGCGCCGTTGCGGGTGTTCACCACGCGGCTGGACACGATCTTTGGGGCCAGCGCCATCGTGCTGGCGCCGGAGCATCCGGCGCTGCCGTCGCTGATGGGCGAGGAGGGGATGGCGCGGGCGCAGGCGCTGCACCACCGGCTGCCGCACTTGGCGCCGGGGGAGGAACCGGAGAAGGAAGGCTTTTTCACCGGCCAGTACGCGCTGAATCCGTTCAACGGCGAGCGACTGCCGATCTGGACGGCGAATTTCGTGCTGATGGGCTACGGCACGGGCGCGGTGATGGCGGTGCCGGCACACGATCAGCGCGACTTCGATTTTTGCCGCAAATACCAGCTTCCGATCCGGGCGGTGGTGGTGCCGCCGGAGGGTCTGGCCGAGCCCCAGACCGCGGCCAGCGAAAGCGACGGGAGGCTGGTGAACTGCGGCCGCTATAGCGGCATGAACAATCGCGCCGCGCTCGGCACGATGCTGGCGGAGGCCGAAGCCGGAGGGTTCGGGAAAGCGGCGGTGAGCTATCGACTTCAGGACTGGGGCATTTCGCGGCAACGGTTCTGGGGCACACCCATTCCCGTGCTCTACTGCGAGAAGTGCGGCATGGTCGCGGTACCGGACGAACAACTGCCGGTGCTGCTGCCCGAGCAGGTGGAGCTTACCGGCGAGGGCGAGTCGCCGCTGGCGGCGGATGCGGCGTTCGCACAGACGCGCTGCCCCAGGTGCGGCGGGAGGGCGCGGCGGGAGTCGGACACGATGGATACGTTCGTGGACTCGTCCTGGTATTTTTACCGCTACACCAGCCCGCAGGAGGGGGAGCGGCCGTTCGCGGCGGCGGCGGTGGCGCGCTGGCTGCCGGTGGATCAGTACATTGGGGGGATCGAGCACGCCATCCTGCACCTGATTTACAGCCGATTTTTCACCAAGGTGCTGCGCGACTTGGGGTTGTGCCAACTGGACGAGCCCATCCAGCGGCTGTTCACCCAGGGGATGATCACCCGCCATGGCGCCAAGATGTCGAAATCGAAGGGCAACGTGGTGGATCCGGAAGAGATGATCGAGCGCTACGGCGGCGACGCCACGCGCATGTACGTGCTGTTTGCCGCGCCGCCGGAAAAGGATTTTGACTGGAGCGATCAAGGGGTGGAAGGGATACACCGTTTTCTGGGGCGGGTGTGGCGGTGGATGCTGCGGCCGGCAGCGGGGGGCGGCGGCGGGGCGGATACGGAGCTGCTGCGCAAGGCGCACCAGACGCTGCGGCGCATGACCCAGGATTTCGAGCGGCGCTGGCATTTCAACACCTCGATCGCGGCACTGATGGAGCTGGTGAATGCGCTGTATGGGGCGGAAGCGGAGCTGTCAGGCGAGGGGCGCAGCGAACTGGGACGGCTGCTGCTGATGATGCTGGCGCCGTTGGCACCGTTTCTGGCGCAGGAGCTGTGGCAGCGGAGCGGGCGGGAAGGGCAGATCGCGCGGCAGAGCTGGCCGGCATTTGACGCCGAGCTGGCGCGGGAGGAGATGGTAGAAATCGTGGTGCAGGTGAACGGAAAGCTGCGGGCGCGGCTGAGCGCATCCCCGGACGCCAGCCAAGAGGAGCTGGAAGCACAGGCGCGCCGCCACGGCAATATCGCACCGATGCTGGCGGGGAGGCAGACGCGGCAGGTGGTGGTGGTGGCGGGGCGGCTGGTGAATTTCGTGCTATGAGGGAGAGCACGCAAGCAACGATCGTGGTGCTGGACTTCGGCGGCCAGTACACGCAGCTGATCGCGCGACGGCTGCGGGAGCTGGGCGTGTACAGCCTGCTGCTGCCGTACAACGCGAGCTGGGAGCGGATCGCGGGCGAGCATCCGGCGGGACTGATCCTTTCCGGCGGTCCGGCTTCGGTGTATGCCGCCGAGGCGCCGCGCTGCGCGCCTGAAGTCTGGAAGGCGGGGATACCGATTCTCGGCATTTGTTACGGATTGCAGCTCATGGTGGATACGCTGGGCGGCACGGTGGAGAACGCTTCGCGGCACGAGTTTGGACGCGCCGAAATTCGCAGCGACGGCAGCGATCCGCTGTTCGCAGGGGAAGCGGCCACGCAGACGGTGTGGATGTCGCACGGGGATGCGGCGCAGCAGCTTCCCGACGGCTTCCGCGAAAGCGCACGCAGCGCCAACGCGCTGGCCGCCATCGCGGATCCGGCGCGGCGGATGTGGGCGGTGCAGTTTCATCCGGAAGTGCAGCACACGGCACGGGGGGCGGAGCTGCTGGGGCGCTTCGCCGATCTGTGCGGACTGAAGCGCGACTGGACGCCGCAATCGTTGGTGGCGCAGCAGGTGGAGGGAATCCGGGAGCAAGTGGGGCCGGAAGCGCGGGCCATCTGCGCGCTCAGCGGCGGGGTGGACTCGAGCGTGGCCGCGGCGCTGGTGCAACGGGCGCTGGGCGAGCGGCTAACCTGTGTCTTCGTGAACAACGGTTTGCTGCGGCGCAACGAGTTCGAGCAGGTCCAGCAGATGCTGCGCGAGCGCATGGGTCTGCACGTGGTGGCGCTCGACGCGAGCCAGCGCTTTCTCGGCGCCCTGGCGGGGGTGACGGAGCCGGAACAGAAGCGGAAAATCATCGGGCGTACATTCATTGAAGTGTTCGAGCCCGAAGCAAGGCGCCAGCATGCCGATTTTCTGGTGCAGGGCACGCTGTATCCCGACGTCATCGAATCGGTATCGGTGCATGGGCCCTCGGCGGTCATCAAAAGCCACCACAATGTCGGGGGGCTGCCTGAGCAGATGCGACTGAAGCTGATCGAGCCGCTGCGGGAGCTGTTCAAGGATGAAGTGCGGCGGGTGGGCGCCGACCTCGGGCTGGATGCGGAGCTATTGCAGCGGCAGCCGTTTCCCGGCCCCGGGCTGGGGGTGCGTATCCTGGGAGAAATCACCGGGGAAAAACTAGAACTGCTGCGCGCCGCCGATGCCATCGCGAGCGAGGAAATCGGGCGCGCGGGACTGTACAACCAGCTTTGGCAGTCATTCACGGTGCTGCTGCCGGTGCGAACGGTGGGGGTGATGGGCGATCGGCGCACGTACGGACTGACGTGCGCGCTGCGCGCCGTGCATTCCGAGGATGGGATGACGGCAGACTGGGCGGCGCTGCCCTATGAAGTATTGGGGGCGATTTCCAGCCGGATAGTCAACGAAGTGCCCGGCATCAACCGCGTTGTCTATGATATAAGCTCCAAGCCACCAGCGACCATAGAGTGGGAATAGGCGTGGCACAGCCGCCTCAGACGCTGGGGCGGCTCGGTCCCGGTCGCGGGCTGCGCTACAATAGCCGCAGAAGCTGCCCCGGAAGTACACCGGAAATTCTTTTTCCGGAGGCGAAACGAAGCCGGAATGAGGCACGTCGGAGAAGATATGGAAGCCGTGCTGCCCGTCTTGACTGCGGTTCAAGACGCCGTGATCAGCGCGGCACCCGAGCAGGAAGGGCAGGCTCGGCTGCTGCGGCGCTGCCAACAACGCCAGGAAGGCGCCTTCGAGGAGTTGGTGCAGCGGTATCAGCCGCGCGTAAGCGCGGTGGTGCGGGGGATCCTGCGCCGGTCCAATGATTGCGACGACGTGGCGCAGCAGGTGTTTACCAAGGTCTATTTCGCGCTGGACCGGTTCAACTTCCAGTCGGCAGTGTCGACCTGGATTTACAAAATCACGGTGAACGAGTGCCTGGACCATTTGCGCAAGCAAAAGGTCAGGCCCTCGACCATCCTGGCCGACCTGTCGGAACAGGAAGCTGCCTGGGTGGAAAACCTGGATGTGCGTGGACAGGCGGGGCTGCCATCATTGGCGCGGCAGGTGGAATTGCGCGACCTGGCGGGCAAGCTGCTGGAGCGGGTGAAAAGCGAGGACCGGGTGCTGCTGGTGCTGAAGGAAGTGGAAGGGTACGGGGTGCGGGAAGTGGCGGCGATCGTGGGGCTTAATGAAAATACCGTCAAAGTGCGCCTGTTTCGCGCGCGCAAAGCGCTGCTGGCGGCTTTACGGAGGAAGCGGGTTTAGGGCGTTGCCGGGTATCGGTCATTGGAGCATGGGCCAGCGGTGCCGTGATTGGGTGCGGGGGATGGAGGACTATCTGGACGGCCATCCCGGCCCGGCCGCGGCCAGCCCGCCGGAGGCGTTGGGTCCGCACGTGGAGCAGTGCCGCCGGTGCGGGCAAAGGTGGACGGTGGCGGCGCGCAGCCGCAAGCTGCTAGCGCCGTTGCAGCGCAGCGGCGAACCGCCAGCCGATCCGAACTTTTACGCGCGGCTGCGGGCGCGCATCGAGGGGCTGGAGCCGAGGTGGCGGCGGGCCGAAATCCGCTGGCGGCATGTGGTGCTGGCGGGGGTGCTGTTCGCGATGGCACTGGGGGCGTTCGTCTACGACATGCACCAGGTGGAGACGCCGAATGCAGACGAGGCGATGGTACTGGACGTGCCGCACATCAATCCGAACCATCCGGTGGACTCGCACGTGCGACCGCAACTGGCCGACGCGATGGAAAACCTGATGAACCCGTGAGGGAAACCAGCATGGACCCGCTGCACCGCAACCGACGCGCGACCACGTTTATTGCCCTGATCTTCGTCAGCGGACTGCTGCTGGGGGGCACGTGCATGAACCTGGTGGAGCACTATTGGATGCATCAGCATCCGCTGAGCGAGTATGACATCCGCCAGCACCGGCTGATCGCGGCGGAAATGGGGCGGCGGCTGCACCTTTCCAACCAGCAGGAGGCCCAGGTGGACCAGGTGCTGCGGTACACGATCGGGAGTTACCACCAACTGGAGCTGCGGCTGGCGCCGCAATTCGATGCGGTGCGGCAACGCGACCGGGATCAACTGCGGGCGATCCTGAACCCATCGCAGCGACGGCACTTTGACGCGATCGTGCGGCATGTGGATGCCGAGTACCCCATCAACGAACGGCCGGCGGTGCTGTCGCCGGTGCCATGCGAAAGCGCCGCCAACGCGGCCGACACGCCCAAAGCCCAAGTACCACAGCATCGCTGAGTGGCACGGCCACCTCTTGTAGGAGGCTCCCCGCCGTTCCGAAATGCGACCACCCCAGCCCGCGGGCGGGATCTTGTCCCAAGCCGCTGGGGCAACCCGGGCCCTGCCGCCATGCGCGAAGGCCGGGCACAAGCAGCGGGTTTCCGCTATCATGAAGGCGCTATGACCAGGACAGTGAGCGCAACCCTGACTGCTTGCCTCGTGGCCGCGGCACTATCGCTGCCGGCAGAGGCGAACCACCTGCCCGCCGAGGGGATGCACGGAGCGGTGTCGAGCGCGGAAGTGCATGCCACCCAAGCCGGGATCCAGATCCTGAAGGAGGGCGGCAACGCGGTGGATGCGGCGGTGGCGGTGGGGTTTGCGCTGGCGGTGACGCATTCCGATGCCGGCAATCTGGGCGGGGGCGGGTTTATGCTGATCCGCCAGGCCGACGGCCACAGTTATTTTGTGGACTTCCGCGAGGAAGCGCCGGGGCAGGCCACGCCGACGATGTATCAAAACGCGCAGGGGAAGATCGTGAAGGGCCGCAGCCTGGTAGGCATGCTGGCGAGCGGCATACCCGGAACCGTAGCCGGGCTGACGTCGGCGCAGAAACGGCTGGGCAAGCTCAGCCTGGCGCAGGACATGGCACCGGCGATCCGGCTGGCCGAGGACGGCTTTGCGCTGGACGAGCATCAGGCGGCGATGATGCGGGGGAACCGCAAGCTGGGGGAGTTTCCCAACAGCCGCCGTATTTTTCAGCGCGACGGCAACTACTATAAACCGGGTGATATTTTTAAACAGCCGGAGCTGGCCAATACCCTCAAGGAAATTGCCCGCGGGGGCGCGGCGGCGTTTTATCGGGGGCGCATCGCGCAGCAACTAGCCGCGTTCGAGCAGGCGCACGGGGGGCTGATCACGCGGGCGGACCTGGCGCACTACCAAGCGGTGTGGCGCAAGCCGCTGGAGATGGAGTACCACGGATACCAGGTGATCTCGTCGCCACCGCCGTCGTCGGGCGGGGTGGTGATTTTCGAGATGCTGAACATGCTAAATCTGTCGCACTTCACCCGGTACGGGATGGACTCGGCCGGGGCCTTGCACGATGAGATCGAGGCCATGCGGCGGGCGTTCGCCGATCGGGCCAAATATCTGGGCGATCCGGACTTCAATAAACTGCCACTGGCGACGCTGCTGAGCCCGGACTACGCCGCCCAGCGCTGGGCCAGCGTGAAGCCGGAAGAAGCGAGTCTGAGCAGCGAAGTGGGCGCCGGGCCGGTGCCCAACTGGAACGGCGACACGGAAACGACGAACTATTCCGTGGTGGATCCTTCAGGGGGCGCGGTGGATGTGACCTATACACTGAACTTCGCATTTGGGTCCGGGGCGACGCCCGACCAGCTGGGATTTCTGCTGAACGACGAGATGGACGACTTCACCTCGAAGCCGGGCGTGCCCAACGGCTTTCACCTGATACAAGGCAAGGTGAACGACATCGAGCCTTACAAGCGCCCGCTGTCTTCGATGACACCGACGATGGTGACGAAAAACGGCACGCTGCTGCTGTCGCTGGGATCGCCGGGAGGGCCGCGCATCATCACCACGGTGTTCGAGGCGCTCACGGATGTGCTGGATTTCGGGCTGAACATCCAGCAGGCAGGCGACGCACCGCGCTTCCATCAGCAATGGATGCCGCCGACGGTGTTCTTCGAAGGGCCGGACCAATTTTCTCCCGACACGCTGGCGCTGTTGAAGAAGATGGGCTATCCGATCCAAGTGGGGCGGCAGTGGTGCGACCTGGAGGGGATCGAAGTGGACCCGAAAACCGGGATGCGCATGGCGGAGACCGATCCACGGGCGGATGGGTCGGCAATGGCATACTAGGACGGCTTTAGCCGGCGCGCCAGCGGGATTGGCGGTGCAGGAAGGCGAGCACCTCGGCGACGGCGGCGTAGAGGCGGCCGGGGATGGGCGAGCCGATATCGACGTAACCGTAGAGAGCGCGGGCGAGGGGGCGATCCTCGACGATGGGCACTCCGTGGCGGACGGCGAGAGCGCGGATGCGGGCAGCGATGAGATAGCGGCCCTTGGCGACGACCACGGGAGCGGCCATGAGGGCGGCATCGTAGCGCAGGGCGACGGCAAATTCGGTGGGGTTGGTGATCACCACGGTGGCGAGCGGCACCTGCTGCATCATGCGGCGGCGGTGCATCTGGACGCGGATGCGGCGGATGCGGCCGCGGGTTTCGGGACTGCCCTGGGTCTCCTTGGTGTCGTCCTTGACCTCCTGCTTGGTCATTTTCAGGGACTTCTCGTGGGCGTGGCGCTGCAGCACGTAATCCACGCCCGACCAGAGCAACAGGACGAAGCCGCCGCGCCAGGCCATGGCCATGATCAGGCTCATCATCCAGGCCAGAGCGGCGGAGACGCTCATGCTGCCGGCATGGACCATCTGTTGCCAGTTGCCCGCCAGCACGCTCCAGGTGAAGTAGGCCATCACCCCGGCAGGAACGATGGACTTGGCGGTGCGGCTGATATTGGAGGCAGAGACCAGATTTTTAAGATTGTCGATGGGCAGCAGGCGATTGAACTTGAGCAGCGCCTTGGGAGCGATGACGAACCCTCCCTGAAAAGCCACCACGCCGCCGCACACCCAGGCGGCAGCGCCGATGGCGGCACTCCATTCGAAGGCCAGCAGAAATGTCGCACGGAACTGATCGAGGCCAATATGCACGCCGGGCTGGATGGCCTGGTCGAGCAGCTGGGAATAAAGAGCGCGCCACTGCGTCAGAGCGCCGGAGGAGAACCAGGCCATGACGGCAATGGCGGCCAGCAGACCGACGGCGCCGGGCAGATCTTTGCTGCGGGCGATTTGGCCCTCTTTACGGGCTTCCTCGCGGCGGTGCGGAGTTCCGGGTTCGGTTTTTTCCGAGTTGGCCATGGCTAACCCATGGGATGGGCGTGCTGGAGGAAAAAGCTGAGCGCGCCCTGGAACTGGGGGCCGACCATTTCCGGCCAAAAACGCACCGCCGCCAGCAGCACGGCATAGCCGATCAGCGCCTTGACCGGAATACCCACGAACATGACCGGCAACTGCGGTGCGACCTTGGCGAAAAAGGCGAGGGTGACATCAATCAAGAGGGTGGCGATGAGAATGGGCAAGACCATCTCCAGGCCCCAGACCCACATGTTGCCGGCGAAATGCAGGAGCTGCCGGCCGGTGAGGGCGGCAAGGCTGACCCCCAGCGGCAACTTGGCGAAACTGGACAGCAGGGCGAGCAGAATCCAACGGTGGACGCCCATGGCCAGAAAAACGTAGAGCACCACCAGGCGATGGAAGGTGGAGAGCACGGTGCTGTTGGCGCCGGTGGCGGGATCAAAGGAGGTTTCGACGCTGAGGCCCATCTGAAAGCTGGCGACTTCGCCCGCCAGTATCACGCCCTCGAAGACCACCTGCACCGCCAATCCCAGAAAGGCACCGATGACGATCTGCGACAATCCGTCGCCAAGCCAATCCAGCAGGGGGCGGGAGGGTAGATGCGGGGCGGTGACGGGCAGCAGCACCGCGGTCAGGGCCACCACCAGCGCCGCTTTGACGCGCGGGGGCACGGACAGATCGCCATAGAACGGGGCGGAAACCAGCAGCCCGCTCATGCGGCAGGCGATCAGCAGCGCCGGCACCACATACACAATCCACTGGGTGGGTATGGACACCGGGCGGGAGTCCTAGTGCAGATAGGGATGAAAATCCGCCAGGAGGCGGACGGTGAAGGTGACCATCTCGCGGAACATCCAGGGGGCGAGAAAGAAAGCGCTGATGGCGACCGCCGCCAGGCGCGGGACGGTGGAGACGGTGGTGTCCTGGATGGAGGTCACCACCTGCAGGATGCTCACCACCAGCCCGATGATGGTGGCAAAGACCAGGATGGGGCCGCAGATCACCAGGGTGATCTCCAGGGTTTTGCGAGCCAGCTGAATGGCTTGATCGGGTCCCATCGCGGTCAGGCAAAGCTATGCAGCAGCGAGCCCACCAGCAGATGCCAACCGCCGGCGGCGACAAAGACCAGGATTTTCAGCGGCGTCGAGATCACCGTCGGCGGCAACTGCAGCATGCCCACGGCGGTGGTGATGGAGGCCACGATCATGTCAATGGCCATGAAGGGCAGGTAGAGGACCACGCCGATCTGGAAGCCGGTCTCCAGCTCGGAGACGATGTAGGCGGGGATGACCACGCGCATGGGCAGAGCGGTGGCGTTTTGGGGCCGGTGCATTTTGGCGGCGGCAGTGAAGAGGGCGAGATCCTTTTCGCGCGCGAAATGGAGCATGAAATCCTTCACCGGAGCGCTGGAGCGGTCCAGCGCTTGCATGATGGAGATGCGGCCGTCGTTATAGGGCACCACGGCCTTTTGATAGATGGCCGCGCCCACGGGCTGCATGATGAAGTAGGTGAGAAACAGGGAGAGCCCGATGAGGATTTGATTGCTGGGCGCGGAGGTGGTGCCCAGAGCCTCGCGCAGGAAATGAAAGACCACCAGCAGGCGCACGAACGGCGTCATGGAGATCAAAATGGCGGGAATCAGCGTGACCAGGGTGAGAATGACGACGATCGTCCAGGACAGATCCTGGTTACCGGGCAGGCGCAGAGCGGGCGCCTGGGCGAAGAGCATGGCAGGGGCGATCACTGCACCTCCCGGCCGGAGTGGGCGGCGGCAGGGACAAAGTCGTCCAGGGCAGCGGCGCTGAGATCATCCAGCAGGGTGAGGGAATGGGGGGTGGCGCCGATGAGCAGCTCGCGGCCGTCGACGGCGAGCAGGCCGACGAAGCGGCGCTCGCCCAGGGCCAGCGTCTCGATAAGGCGGAGGCGGCGCTGACGGCGGCCGTGCGGGCGCGTCAGCCAGCGCTTCAGATCCCAGGCATGCAAGGTGGGGGTGGAAAGGGCCATGGGGTCAGGCCAGACGGGTGATGCGCACGGCCAGCTTTTCATCGACGCCTTCAAACTCGGCCCAGGCCAGCAGGCGTCTATTGGCGCGGACGGGAACATCGGCATTCTGCTGCCAGGACGTCTCAACCACGGATTGGGGAGCCAAGCGCAGCACATCACCGACGGTGAAATGGGGAACCGACAATTCCACGGCAATGGTGCAGTGGAGCCATTGCAGAGCCTGCCAGCGATCGGCGGGCGCGGCGGGCGGCGGAGGTGCGGGCGCGGCGGCAGGCGCGGGGGCCGGAGGAGGCGGAACAGCAGGGGCGGCGGTAGCCATGGCGGGTTAGGGCTGGATGAGGAACTGATCGAAATAGACTTGGCGAACGCCCGCTGCGGGCAAGCGCTGCTGCAGGGCGGCGAGCAGGGCTTTTTTAAGAGCGGCCTTACCGGCGGCGGTCAGCAAAGCCGCCGAGGTTTCATTGGTGACCAGATCGACCAGCGTATCGCGGGCGACGGAGGTGGTGGTGCTGTCGGTTTTCTCGTCGGGATTGGTTACGGCCAGCGAAATACCCAGACGCAAGTAAGCGGGCGCGGCGGTGTCGGCAAGATTGTAGACGTTGCTATCGAGCTTGATGACGCGCAGCGGCAGGGCGGCGGCGGCTTGCACCTTTTTGCTGCCGTGATGGAGCAGGCTGCAGCCGCCCAACAGCGGGACCAGCAGCAGCAGCAGCGCCCAAGCGGGCTGATGACGGGATTGCATAACTCAAGGTATGCAATTGGCTCGCCACGCGCAGGTAAGGAAGCCCTAACACAAAGAGGGCGGGCCGCGCGCAGGCGGCCCGCCCTCGCAGAGAAAGGAAATTTCTTAGGCGCCGCTGGTCATGTTCAGGGTGTCCTGCACGATGGTATTGAGGGTGGTCACGGCCTTGGCGCTCGCCTCGTAGCTCTGTTGGGCTTGAATCAAATCGGCCATCTGGCCGGCGATGTCCACGTTGGAATCCTCAATGGAGCCGCCCTGCACGGTGCCGCTGCTGCCGCTGCCGGCGGCGCCAATGGCGGGCAAGCCGGAGGCCGCAGTGGCGATGAAGTTGTTGTTGCTGGTGGCCTGCAGGCCCTGCGTATTAGCAAACGTAGCCAGCACGACCTGGCCCAAGGTTTCGGTTTGGCCGTTGGTGAACGAGCCCATGATCGTGCCGTTGGAGCCGATATTGAAGCCTACCAGATTGCCGCTGGCCACGCCGTCCTGGGTGGTGGCCAGGGGCGCCGACGTGGCGGCGACCTGAGTGAGCAGCGAGCTGCCTTGAGAGCTGAACAATTGCCAGGCAATATTGAGAGGCGCGGCACCGTCGGCGAGCGCACCGGAGGTCAGCGCCACCGTCTGCGGCGTGGAACTGAGGAGGTTGCCGTTGGTGTCAAAGCTGAGATTGCCGCTCGCCAAGGTGGTGGGCGAACCGGCGCCCGTGGCGGCCCCCGGAAGGGTCACCGCGTAGCTCCAGGCGTTGGTGCCGGTTTTGGTGAAGGTCGCGGTCAGGGTGTTGGTGCCGCCGAGCGAGTCGTAGATCTGAACGGGTTGCGAAAATGTGCCGCCGACGGCCGTCTGGCTGTCCAGGTTCAGGGCCATGGACATATTGGCGGTGGCTTGCGGCGGGTTGCTAGTAGTACTACCGAGCTGCAAACTGCCCATCGGCGCGCTGGGGTTGATGACCCCGTCGACCGCCTGGTAGCCTTGCACTTCGCTGCCATCGGGAGCCAGCAGCAGACCGTTGCCACCCACCACGAAGTCGCCAGCTCGGGTGAACATCTGCTGACCATTGTTGCTGACCACGAACATGCCGTTTCCCTGGATGGCCATGTTGGAGTCAATCCCGGTGGATTGGACCGCGCCATCGGTTAGATCCATGGAAACAGATCCCACCTGGGTGCCGGTCCCGACCTGCATGGGATCGCCGTCGCCGGAATCGCCCAGGGTCTGGTAATAGAGGGTGGTGAATTCGGAGCTCGAGGACTTGAAACCAGGCGTGTTGAGGTTGGCGAGATTGTTGGAAATCTGCGACATCTGCTGCGAGCTGGCGTCCAATCCGGAAAGCGGGACGGAAAAAGAAGACATGGTAGCTCCTTTACGATTGTGCGGGCACAGGCGCGCCCGCGCTGCTGGGGCTGGGGCTAGAGGAAGGCGCCAGCTCCTGATTGATGGAGGCCAACTGTTCCAGGCTGTTCAACTGGACCAATTGGGAAACAAACTGACTGGGATCGAGGGGATTGGTCGGATCCTGGTTCTGCAGCTCGGCGGTGAGCATGGACATGAAATCCGTGGTGTTGATCTGTTCGTTGGCGGGCACGGCGCTGCTCAACGGCGCGGGCGTATTGGTGGCGGCGGCGTTTTGGATGGCTTGCATGGGAAAACCTCCTGGGATGGCGGTCAGGCGCGCAGGTTGAGGTGCGCACCTCGGGACAGGGGAAGCAACTCGGGCGCGGACGCGGCGGCGGCAGGCGCGGCCACCGCCGGGGGCAGAGGCGAGGGGCGCGCTTGGGGCTGTTGCTGGGGATTTTGAAAGGCTTCGTTCTGGCCGCCGCCGGCTTGCTGCTGCAATTGCAAGCTGCTGACTTGCACCTGTTTGGCGGAAAGGGTTTGGACCAGGGCGGGGAGCTGAGCGCTGAGAAAGTGCTGGGTATCGCTGCGGTCCACGGTCAAGGTGGCGCCGAAGAGATTGTTTTGCATGGTGGCGTGCAGTTGCACCGTGCCTAGCGCCTCCGTCTGGACTGCGACATTCACACCGCGATTGGCCTGAGCGCCGAGCGCGGCCTGGGCGGATGCGGTCTGCCAGCCGGGCAGCGGGGCCGGGGTGGATGCCGGCGTGGGCGGGGCTGTGGGTGTGGGTGAGGGTGCGGGCGGAGCAGCCGACGGCACACTGGCCAAAGCCGCAGCCGGCGCGGGGGCGATGGAAGCGGGACTGGAGCTGGGCACCGCAGCGACGGGGGCAGCGGTTAGAGGCCGGGAAGCGGTTGGTGACCCCTTGCCGGCCGCGAGTGCGGGAGCCAGCGATGGGGATGCCGGCGCGCCAGGGGCGGAGGTGGCGCCAGAGAAAGCGGGATTGGGATTCCCCTGGCCGCCAGCCGCACCGCCTTGGTCCGGAGCCGCGCCGAGGGAACTGTTTCCAGCTGACAGGATGGCGGAGGGCGCAGACTTGGAGACGCCCGGGGGTGAGTTGGGGGGTGCGGCCGAGGTGCTGGCAGGCGCGGGAGCGGGAGCAGAGGCGGCAGCGGCGGGCAGGGGGGCCGGAAGCGGGAGCACAGCCGATGCGGAGGAAGCCGATGCGGAGGAAGCTGAAGTCAAAGAAGCGGACGATGCCGCCGCCTGCGAGTTGGCAGGCGCGGCATCGTCCGCGCAATCCGCGGCCTTTGCGGGTAAGGCGGCGGATGCAGCCGCTGCGCGGGGCGCGGGAGACGCCGAAAGCGTAGCGGACAGCTCAAGAAGGGAAATCTGGGCGGCAGAACCGGGATTCTGGGAACTGGAGCCGGAAGGAACAGACGGTGGGGCCTGGGGCGGGACGGCCGTGGGTACCAGCGCGGCGACCGGGGGCGAGGGAGGGGGTGCGGCCGGTCCCGCCGGTTTGGCGTTGCCCTGGGGCCGGCGAGACTTGGCCGGCGCCTGGTCCGGCGCGCTTGCGGTTTTAGCCGGCGCGGCGGGCTGAGCCAAGGCCTGATGTAAATGGCGATCAAACCCGCTGGCGGGCGGCGCGGCGGAAGCAGCGGAAGAAGAAGCGGGCGCCTGGGCCGAGGAGGCGGCGATTGCGGACGCGGGCATGGCAGAGACGGCCATCACCGAGGCAAAGAGCACGCCGAGGGCCAAACCTGGGCAGGTAAGAGGTTTTTAATCCCGTGGGCGCGGGCGGCGGTCAGGATGCAATAAATACATCTCGTCCAGTTGAGCCTGGTCGCGACGCAGGCGCTGGCGGCGCTGCTCCTGTATCGCCTGGGACTGCAAAGTGTCCAGGGTCTCGCGCTCCTGGGTGCGGTGCAGCAGAACTTCGCGTTGCCGGATCTGTTCGGCTTGCAGCGTAGCCTGGTGGAGGCGCAGACGCTGAGCACGCTCCTGCTCGACCTGCTGGCGCAGGGCCGCGGTCTGCAGCTCGGCGCCGCTCACCTGCTGGTGCAACTGGCGGCGCAGCGCCTCCATCTCGCCCCGCGCCTGGCGCTGTTGCTGCGCCTGCTCGGCTTCGACGGCGTGCAGACGGGAGGCAGCGAGCGACAGTTTCATCTCTTCCTGGCGTTCCAGGCTGCGGCGCAAATGCAACAGGCGGCGCATGGAGGCGCTGAAGTTCATGGTTTTTCGCCGAGCGGGAGATGCAGCAGCTGTTCGACGGAGTCGGCGAAGCTGAGGCGTTCGCGAGCGCCTTGGCGGAGATAGGCGCGGATGGCCGGCAAGGCGGCCAGGGCCTGATCCAGCAGGGCGTCGGCTCCAGCCTGATAGGCGCCGATGCGGACCAGGTCTTCCGACTGGCGCCAGGCGGCGAGGAGCTGACGCAGGCGCGTCGCTTGGCGGCGGTGATCGGCGGTGGTGACGGCGGGCATGAGTCGGCTGAGACTGTCGAGCAGATGGATGGCGGGATAATGGCCCTGGGCGCCGAGCTGACGATCGAGAATGATGTGGCCGTCGAGCAGGGAACGCACCGCATCCACCAGCGGATCCAGTTGATCATCGCCTTCCATGAGCACGGTGTAAAAGGCGGTGATGCTGCCGTCGCGGAACTGGCCGGCGCGTTCAACCAGGCGAGCCAGCAGAGCAAACACAGATGGGGTATAGCCCTTGGCAGTGGGCGGTTCGCCGGCCGCCAGACCGATTTCGCGCTGCGCCATGGCGAAGCGGGTGAGCGAGTCCACCACCAGCAGGACGTGTTTGCCGCGATGGGCGAAGTGCTCGGCTATGGCGGTGGCCGCCAGCGCAGCGCGGATACGCAGCAGGGGAGACTGATCGGAGGTGGAGACAACGACGACGGAGCGCTTGCGGCCCTCCTCGCCGAGCGCATTCTGAAGAAACTCGCGCACCTCGCGGCCGCGCTCGCCCACGAGCGCCAGTACGGTGAGATCAGCCATGGTGTTGCGGGTCATCATGCCGATCAAAGTGCTTTTGCCCACGCCGCTGCCGCCAAAAATACCCAGCCGCTGGCCGCGGCCGCAAGTGAGCAGGCCATCAATGGCGCGGATGCCCGAGCCCAGCGGTTGGTGGATGAGTTCGCGTTCCATGGGAGAGGGAGGGTCGGCATCGTAGGGGCGGAAGCTGTCGGTGAGAATTTCGCCGAGGTCGTCAAAGGGCAGACCGCTGCCATCGATCACCCGGCCGAGCAGGGCATCGCCGACGCCGACGGCGGGTTTGCGCCCCCAAGTAACGAGGCGATCGCCGAAGCGGATGCCTTGCGGCGGACGCAGGGGCATGCTGAGGACAGTGGCTTCGCGAAAGCCGACCACCTGGCCCTCGACACTGGCACCGTTGGCGCCGAGCACGGCACAGACCTCGCCGACGGAGCAGGGTGGGCCGTCGCTTTCCACAATTTGACCCACGGCCTTGACCACGCGCCCGCTCCAGCGCCAAGTGGGCAGGAGATCGAGAGAGTGCATGTAGGGAGCGAGCAGGGAATGGGGTGGATCCGCGGCGGACAGATCCTTGGGAGCAGATTCGGGGCTGTTCATGCGCCCAGCAGCGCGGTGCGGCGCTGCAGCAGATCGGAAAAGCCACGCTCGATTTCCTGCAATTGCGCCTCGAGGGTGAGATCGGTGATGCCAGTAGAAGTTTGCAGGCGGCAGCCGACCGGCTCGAGCGAGGGATCGGTGCGCAACTGTGGGGGAGAAGCCAGCACCGGCTGCTGGCACAGGATTTGCTCCCACTGGGCCATTTTGGACACTGGCACCGAGAGAACGACTTCGGTGCCGGCGGCGAGCTGGTCGAGGGCGACGCGCACGGCACCGGCGAGCAGCAGCGGATCCATTTGCGCTTCGCGGTGCAGCACCTTGCGCACGATCGCCAGCACCAGATGCACGACGTCCCGCTCCAACTGGAGGAAGTAATCGCCGCGCTGTTTTTCGAAATCACGCAGCACCTGGAGCACGGCTTCATGTTCGAGCTGAACGCGGTGTTCCAAGTCGGCGCCCAGGCCGCATTCGGTTTCCTGCCGCGCCTCGCGGCGGGCACGTTCCTCGCGCTGCTGCATTTCCAGCTCGCTGATGCCGGGCAGAACCGCAGGGCCGGCGTCCTCGGGGGCGCCGGCGCGATCGTGATAGACGAAGGGCTCGACCGCGGGGCGGCGCTCAGACAATAAATTCTTCATTATGGTCGGCCTTGAGGATCATCTTGCCTTCCTGCTCGAGGCGCCTTGCCAGAGTGACGGCCTCCTGCTGGGCGTGCAGCACGTCGCGGGCGCGCACGGGGCCGAGCGCGTCCATGTCCTCCTTGAGCATGTCCGCGGCGCGGCTGGAGATAGCCTGCAGGACGTGGGTACGCAGATCGCTGGGGGCACCCTTGAGGGCGAGGGCGAGAGTGCGCTTATCCATAGAGCTGAGCCACTCGCGCAAGCTGGCTTCGGGGACGGAGACCAGGTCCTCGAAGGTGAACATGAGGTCGCGAATGCTGAGCGCCATGGCAGGATCGCTCTGTTCGATGGTCTCGAGCACCATCTTGGCGGTGGCCACTTCGGTGCGGTTGAGGATGTCGGCTACGGCCTTCACGCCGGCGTAGGCGTGGCGTCCTTTTTCGCCCAGGTTGTCAAATTTGCGGTGCAGGACCAGAGAGATGCGTTCGGCCATTTCGGGGGAAAATTGCCGCATTTCAGCCAGCCGTTTCACCGCCTCGGCACTGATACGTTCGGGCAATAGAGCGAGCAGGCTGCTGGCAGCGCGCACGCCCAAGTGGGCGAGGATGACGGCGATGGTCTGGGGATGCTCATCCTGGAGGAATTTGGCGAGCTGCGGGGGGTCGGCCTGCTGCAGCGAATCGAGATTTCCGGCGCGCGCTTCCTGGGCTTCCAGCACCTGATTCAGGAGCATGCGCGCTTCCTTGTCGCCGAAGGCCTGGACCAGCAGCTGGGTAGCATAGTCGGTACCGCCCTGGGCCAGGTAGGTGTGGGTGAGCAGGAGCTGGTTGTACTCCTCGAGCACGGCCTGGGCTTCATTGGGGCCGACAAAGGAGAGCTCGCTGATCTCCTCGGTAAGGCGCTGCACGTCGGACTTGGGCAAGCAGCGGTAGACAGCGGCGGCGGCATCATCGCCGAGCAGCACCATCAGAACGGCGGCTTTGTGCACGCCGGGATGGGCAGCGAGAGCAGGTAGCTGACTCATGCGGATTCCTCGCGCTTGCGGTTCATCCAGCCCTGGACGAGGCGGCCGGCGATGGCCGGTTCGCGTTTGACGCGATCGGCGAGGCGGCCCTTGAGCTGGAGGACTTGGCGGACCTCGGGGGGCGTGGCTTCGGGATCAGCTTCCAGCAGTTCGGTCATGTTCAGCACTTCGTGCTCGACTTCCCGCACGCCGGAGTCGGCGGGAGCGGAAGTCGGGGAAGGTTGCAGCGACTCGCCCGCCGTCATCTGGCGCTTGTCGGAGGGGGAAGGAGCGGGCGCGCGGCGGCGCAGGGCGAAACCCAGCGCGAGCGCGACCACAAGCAGCACTACCACGAGGCCTGCGATCCAGGACAGCGGCAGCGGCAGGCGCTGCATCCAGGAAAGCGGGGCGGCGGATGGCGGCTTGGGCGCGGCGGGCGGGGCGAGGAAGGGAAGATTGACGACGGTGAGCAGGTCGCCGCGGGTGGAGTTGATACCAATCGCCGCCGCCGCCAGCGCCTGCAGCTGCTGCATTTCGGCGGGCGAGCGCGGCCGGGACAGGGTTTGCACGCGGCCATCGCGGGACCGGGAGACGATGGCATTGTCCACCACGACAGCGGCGGTAATGCGCTGAATGCTGCCGGCGGGGCGCACGGTGTGGTCCACGCTGCGGCTGACGGCAAAGGTTTGATCCTGGGTCTGCTGCCCGGCTGCCCCCGAGAGACCGAGTTGTGCCTTGAAGTTGGTACCCGGCGCCTGTGCGGCGGGCAGGTTGCTGGTTGTGCCGGGGACGCCGCTGGCGGGAGCGATGAGGTTGGGTCCGATGCGGGTGGTGCGGGAGCTGACGACAGCGCTGGCGGCCGGGTTATAGGTTTCCTGGGTATCGTCGGAGGAGGCGGGGTTGTAGGCGACGCTGACGCTGGCACGCACGTGAGCAGCGCCCACGATGGGCGCCAGGGTGGCGATCAGCTTATTCTGGAGATCACGCTCCAACTGGTTTTCCGCCGCCGCGCCTCCACTGAGCGCAACCTGGCCATCGGCGTCCATGATGGAGACGTTTTGTGGATCGAGGTGATCTACCGAGCCGGCCACGAGGTTGCGGACCGCGCTGACCAGGCCGGGCGAGAGCACGCCATCCTTGAGGCTGAGCACCACAGCCGCCTTGGCGGGCCTCTGCTCAGAGGTGAACAGGGAATCGTGCGCCATGGTGATCTGCACCCGTGCCGAGCGGACGTCGTCCATGGTTTCCAGGGTGCGCTCCAGCTCGCCCTCGAGGGCGCGCTGATAGTTGACCTGCTCGGCAAAATCGCTGCCGCTCCAGTTGGTTTTATCGAAGATTTCGAAGCCGGTCTGACCGGAGTGGGGCAAGCCCTGGGCGGCGAGCGCCAGGCGGGCGCGGTCGAGCTGGTTGGCGGGCACACTCACCGTGGCACCGTTGGCGGAGAGCTGATAGGGAATGGCGAGTTGGTCCAATTGGGCGGTAACCTGCTGGGCATCGCCGGGCTGAAGGGCTGAATAGAGGGTGGTGTAGCCGGGCTGATTCATGCGCAGCAGGAGCAGCGCCATGGCGAGCACCACGGCGGCGACGCCGCCGGCGACGACCAGGCGCTGGCGGGGCGACATGCTGTTCATCATGGCGCCAGCCTGGCGCAGCGAGAGCAGGGCTTGACCGGGATTGAGAGGTTGAGCCACGGCGGGTTAGAAACTCATGCCGGCGATGTCCTGGTAGGCCTGCACCGCCATGTTGCGCAACTGCAGCATGAGGCCGAAAGCGAGATCGGATTTCTCGACGGCGATGAGGCTGGCGTGCAAATCCTGGCTTTTGCCCTGCATGAGGGCCTGCACCTGCTGGGAGGCGCTGGACTGCAGGGAGTCCACCTGGTTCATAGCGCCTTGCAATTCCGCCGCAAAGCCGCCGCCGCCGCCGGAGGGGGGGGTGGGGGCGGTGGGCAGGGTGAAGGTGGAGATGGAGGAAGTCAGCGGCGGAATCATGAGCGGCCCGTTAACTGAGCAAAGTGAGGGTGTCCTGAATCATGCTTTTGGTGGCTTGAGCGGCGGAGATATTGAGCTGGTAGGAGCGCGCCGCCTCCATGAGATCGGTGATCTCCTGAGCGGAATTGATGTTGGGGTAGGTGACGTAGCCCTGGGCATCGGCATTGGCGTTGCCGGGCTGGTAGCGTCGAATGAGGGGGGAGCGGTCGGTCACGACTGCCTCGACGGCGACGCCTTCGCCCGCACCAGCCAGGCCGGGGGCGGAATCGGCCTGCGCCAGGGCGTCGGAAAAAGGCATGGGGGTAGCGCCAAAGACCACTTCCTTGCGGCGATAGACCTGAGCGGGATTGGCACCCGCGCTTTCCGCGTTGGCGAGATTGCTGGTTTCCACCTCGGCGCGCTGGCGTTCGGCCAGCAAGGCTGAAGCACTGATGTCAAGTACGCCAAAGAGGTTCATAAGGTGGATTGACCTCCGTTGATGGCCAAATTGAGGCGGTTGAATTCGTCGCGCAGGAGGGCGATGCCGGTTTCGTACTGGAGCTGGGTCTGGGCCATGAGAAAGGATTCGCGGTCGAGATTGACGTTGTTCCCGTCAGGGCGGGCGAGCAGACCGGTGACGGTGTGTTCGGCAGTGGCGGGATCGAGACCGGCCTCGGCCGCCTGCAGGGCCTGGGTGAAATTGAGATCACGGGTCTGGTAGCCAGGAGTATCGACATTGGCCATGTTGGAGGCGATCAGCGTCTGCCGCGTCGCGGTGACGTCGAGGTAGCTTTCCAGGCCATTTAACAGGGATGAGTTAAACGAAAGCATGGGTTCCGCTGGCCTCCGCCCATTCCTCTGCACGGCGAGGGCCAATGCCGCGCTGCAACTGCCAGGCGGCGGGGACGGGGAAATGACAGGGCTCGAGTTCCTCCTGGCCGGTGGCGAGGATGTAAGCGCGTTCGAGGGCATGCTGCAGCTCGCGGACGTTACCTGGCCAGGGATACTGTTCGAGCAGATCGAGGGTTTCGGGCGCAAAGCAGAAGCCGGGGCCGGTTTCGCCGTTATGCAAGGAGCGGAGGAAATGGCGGGCGAGAGGGACGATGTCTTCGGGGCGATGGCGCAAGGGTTGGAGCTCGATGGGGAAGACGGCGAGGCGGTAGAACAAATCGCGGCGGAAAGCACCGGCGGCGACCTGGACCTGAAGATCCTGATTGGTGGCGGCGAGGACGCGCACATCCACGTGCTGAGGGTCATTGCTGCCCAGGCGCTGCAGCTCGCCTTGTTGCAGGAAGCGCAGCAGCTTGGCCTGCAAAGCGAGCGGGAGTTCGCCGATTTCGTCGAGAAACAGCGTGCCAGTGTGGGCGTTGAAGATGCGGCCGGAACGCGACTGAACGGCGCCGGTGAAAGCGCCGCGCACAAAGCCGAACAACTCCGATTCCAGCAGGGCTTCGGGGATGGCGGCGCAGTTGACCACGACCATGGGACGGGAAGCGCGGGGGCTGGCGGCATGCACCGCCTGGGCGATCATTTCCTTGCCGGTGCCGGTCTCGCCGAGCAGCAGGACGGGGGTGCGGCGCGGGGCGACTAGGCGCACCAGCGTACTGAGATCGCCCAGGTGGGAGCTGCGGCCGACCATGCCGGGCAGCAATTCGGCGGGGGCGGGAGCAGACACGGCACGGAGCACGCTGAGGCCGGGCAGCGGCGCAGGGGCGGAGCGCAAGGGCGGCGCCGCGGGCGCGAGAGCATCGGGGCCGGGCTGGGGCAGCAGGCGGGTGGCGGCCAGGGGCATGGCCGAGTCCATCAGCTCGACGGGCAGGTGGGGATAGTGGGCGGCCACATGGGCGGCGAGTTCCTCGGCATCGAGGTCGGGCAGGTGACGGTCCAACAGCAGGCCGGCCCAGGGGCCAGTTTCGAGCTTGAGCAGAGCGTCGGCACCGCCCAGAACCTCGATGCCGTCCTGGCGAGCGGCGAGCAGGGCATCCATGACCTGTTTGCGGAAGCCGGGATTACCGCTGGCGACCAGGAAGGCGGCCGGAGCGGGGCTGGACACAAGTTGGGAAAAGGATTGAGTCAAAGTGGCAGCTCCTGAGAGACAGTAGGCAGATCGTACGGCGCGATTCTTAGAATTCCATTAAGCCAGCATTAATTTCTTCTGTTCTTGGCTAGAACCGCTCATGTTTTGCCAGGTTCTGCCGACGCTGCTGCACGCCGGGGGCCGCGAGCCGGAGGCGGACGCGATGGCCCGCCGCGTGCTGATTCTTAAGACGAGATATCTTTGGTCTCGCTTAACAGATGCCACTGACTGCAATTGATATCGCAACCTATCGAGCTGCCGGTCAGCACCACCACAATCGCTGGGTGCGGCTGGTCACCGACTCCGAGACGCTGGCGGCGCTGCCGCGGCCGGTGCGCGAGGCGGCGGATGAGATTTGGCTTAGCCCAAGCGGAGGAGTCGAACGGCGCGCGCAGCCCGGCCGCGAGGTGGGGTGCCTGCTTTGGTTCCGGGGCGAACAATGGTTGCAGGGCACGGCGGTGCCGTGGCGGGATGCGGGAGCAACGCCGGGGTGCACCACTTATGTGCCGGTGCATTATGGCGCGGACCTGGCCTGGGAGCTAATCGGGGTCGAGCCGCGCGGGCGGGGACCGGAGGAGGGAGGCACGGCGGGAGAGGAGCGCGTGGATCTGCGACTGCGCGTGAAGGCGGCGGAGCCGGCGACCTGGCGGGAGGAGGAAACGGGAGAGGCGCCCTGGCAGCAACTGCGGCTGATCCTGCGGCAGGAAAGCATCACGCTGGGAGCTGGAGTAGCGGCGCTGGCGGCGCTGGCGCAGGCCCCGGGCCTGCCGGCGTTGCTGCAGGCGCTGTGTCTGCGCAACCTGATCACCATGCTGATGCGCCAAAACAGCACCGAGGCAGCCGTCGGATTGCTGGGACAGGCACAGGCGCGGTATCCGGATTATCGGGAACTGGATTATATGGAAGCGCGCATCCGGCTGGCGCAAGGGCGGCCGAGCGCGACGCTGGCAGCCCTGCAGCGAGCGACGGCGCCGGCGGCGGGGCAACTCGCCTACGTGGGCAGCGGCGGAGAATCCGGCTATCGCGCACACTGTCTGCTGGCCCAGATCGCGGAAGCGGCGGGGAATCAACTGGTGGCGGTGCAGCACTACCTTACCGGCATAGGGATGGAGCCGGCGTATGCACCCTCGGTGGCGGGTTTGCTGCAGCAGCGGGTGCCGCGGTCGGCGCTGGGCACGATGAGCGAAGTGCTGCTGCAACTGGGGCGGCGGCAGTCGGAGTATCAGAACGCGATCTTTGATTTTTTGCTGCTGCACCGGGCCTGGGAGAGCGCCCGGCTGGCGCTGGAGCAGTGGCAGGGGGGGGCGGAATCGGAGGCACGCTGGCGCGAGCGGCTGGCGGCACTGGCGCCGCTGCAGCGTCCGAGCCGGCGCAGGGAGGGCGAGCGCGCCGGAGTCGTCCTGGAGGGACAATTTCTGGCGTATCACAGCGTGGCGAACATCAATCGCCGGCTGGCGCAGGGGCTGTGCGCGGATGCGAAGCTGGAGGTGGCGCTGGAGCCATCGCATCCTGGGGAAGAACCGGCGCGGGCGTTCGGGGCGGGCGGAGCGCTGGCGGCGCTGCGGCGGCTGCCGCACCGCCTCGACCTGACCATCCGCCACGGCTGGCCGCCGGACTTCCGGCGGCCGGGAGCGGGCAAGCTGGCGCTGATTTTGCCCTGGGAATTTGGGGCGATTCCCTGCGAATGGGTGGAATCGCTGCGGGGCGCAGATGAGATTTGGGTACCGTCGAAATTCGTGCGCCAGGTGCTGACGGGGGCGGGAGTGGAAGCGGCACGGGTGCGGGTGATTCCCAATGGAGTCGAGGGCGGCGTGTATTGTGCTGCCGGGGAGCGCTGGCGGCCGGAGGGGACACGGGGCACCTGCTTCCTGTTTGTAGGCGGTCCGATTCTGCGCAAAGGCATGGACGTGCTGCTGCGCGCCTGGCGCGAGGCGTTCGACGCCGGCGATGACGTCTCGCTGGTGATCAAGGCGATGGGGACACGCAGCTTCTATCGTCATCTCAGCCTGGAGCAGGACATAGCCGCCGTCGCCTCCGATCCCGGGGCCGCGCCCATCGTGTACGAGGATGAACACTGGAGCGAGGCAAAAATGGCGGCGCTGTTCCGCGGTTGCGATGCGGTGGTGCTGCCTTACCGGGGTGAAGGCTTCGGCCTGCCGCTGGCGGAGGGGATGGCGTGCGGCAAGGCGGTGATCGCGACGGCGGCCGGTCCGGCGCCGGAATACTGCCCGGCGGCGGCCGGCTGGTGGGTCAAGGCCGAGGAACGGGAGGTGCCGCGGCGGCTGCGGCCGCCGCAGGCGATGACGGGGCGGTTCACCTGGTTCGAGCCGTCGCAGGCAGACCTGGTGGAGGCGCTGCGCGCGGCGGCAGCCGACCGCAGCGAACGGGAACGGCGGGGCGCGGCGGGGGCGCAGGCGATGCACTCAGGGTATGAATGGGACATGATCGTGGAGCGCTACCGCGAACGCATCGCGGCGCTGGTGGAGTGAGTATGCTAAGGGCAGATGATCTACATCGTAATGGGGGTGGCGGGGGCGGGCAAAACCACGGTGGGAGCGGCGCTGGCGGCGGCGCTGGGATGCGAGTTTCTGGAAGGTGACCGCCTGCACCCGGCGGCGAACGTGGACAAGATGCGGCGGGGCATTCCGCTGACGGATGCGGACCGGGCGCCGTGGCTGGAGGCGATCCGGCAGCGGCTGGAGGCGGCGGCCGGGGCTGGGCGGGACCTGGTGGTGGCCTGTTCGGCGCTGAAGCAGGGCTATCGGGAACAACTGAACCGCGGACTGGAGGTGCGCTGGATCTATCTACAAGGCGACCCGGCGCTGCTGCGGCGGCGGCTGGAACAGCGGCAGGGACATTACATGAAGGCGAACATGCTAGCCAGCCAACTGGCCGATCTGGAAGAGCCAGCGCAGGCTTTGCGGATCAACGCGGCCGAGCCAGCAGCCGCCATCGTGGCACGGATTTTAGGGGTGGGCGACCGGAGCGGAGGAAGGATTCATCCGAGCACGCCATAAACCGAACAGGAGCGTGCTGCGCGGGTGAATGCTGCTGGGGCCGGTGAACGCGGAACTGAAGGACGCAGGAGCATCCGCAGTTTCAGACACCGGGGCTGAGCGAGCGGCCGGGGAGCGCGGTGCCGGAGGGCGGGAATCAGTGGACCGACTACGGCGGGCGTGGACCGAAGTTGCGCAAGGTAAGCTGAAGCTCAGGCGCAATCCCGCTCGGCGAGCAGGGTGCGGAGTTTGTTTTGCAAGCTTTTGTAGCTCATTTGCAGGTGACGTGCGGCCAAGCGGCGGTTCCAGCAGGTGGCGGCGAGAGCCTGCAAGATGGCAGCGCGCTCCGCCTGCCAAGCGGCGTGGCGGCTGATTTCCTGCAAGGAAGCGGAGGTGGCAGCGGGTGCCGGCGGCGTCGTTGCGGGCGGAGCAGAGGAGGCCGGCAGCGGCTCCCATAGGCCGGCGAGCAGCGCATCGGGATCGGCCAGCGCCACGTAGCGTTTGATGAGATTTTCCAGCTCGCGCACGTTGCCGGGCCAGGAGTAGCGGGCGAGCCGCTCGCGCACGGACGGCGGGAGGGGTGGCACGGAGCGACGATACAGGCGCGTGTACCTATCGAGGAAATGATCTGTGAGCAGGGGAAGATCTTCGCTGCGCTGGCGCAGAGGCGGCAGCGAGAGAGCGATGACGTTGAGGCGAAAAAACAGATCGCGGCGGAAGGCGCCGGCCGCAACGGCAGCTTGCAAATCGGCATTGCTGGCGGCGATCACGCGCACATCCACGCACAGGGAACGGCGGCCGCCGAGGCGGCTGAACTCGCCGTCCTGCAGTACTTGCAACAGTTTGGCCTGCAATTGCAACGGCATTTCGCCGATTTCATCGAGGAACATGGTGCCGTTGCCGGCCAGCTCGAACTTGCCGGACTTTTGACGGGTGGCGCCGGTAAAGGCGCCCGGCTCATAACCGAACAGCTCCGATTCCCAGAGCTCATCGGGGATGGCGGCGCAGTTGATCTTGACGAACGAGCCAGCATGCTGAGGGCGGGCACCGAGGAGGCGCGCGACGACTTCCTTGCCGGTTCCACTTTCGCCCTGGAGCAACACCGTGAGGTTGGTATCGGCAACCTGATCCAGGGTGCGGCGGATGGCCACAATGGCCGGACTTTTACCCAACAGAGGGGTGGTATCCGGAGCGGCGGTGGGAGCAGGAGCGAAGCTGAGAGGAATGGAATCCATCAGCAGCCACGGTAGCCTAAATTGGTCCGCAGGCACATCCACCTTGATGGGGGCGATTCCAACATGGTCCGCCATGGAGGGGTTCGATCAGAGTCGAGGCGGCACAGTGGCGCAAGCTGCACATCTGAATGCGACGGGGCGGAGAAAGGCACAGGCGTGGACGCAGAACCGGAGGCGCGAAGGATTCCGAGCCGCGCCATCGTAGAAAGCTGGAGCGAGCCCACGCCGGACCTGTTCCTGCAACACGTTCCGGCGCTGACGAACCTGCTGCGGCTGGCGTTGCTGTCGGGCACGGAGATGACGCTGCCTACCACGCTGCAACTGGTGCTGGACCTGGCGCCGGCGGTAGTGGCGTCGGAACAGCAGATGATGGTGTTTGCGCCCGGCCATCGCCCAGCGGAGCTGATGGTGTTGAGCCGGGGCATGGACACGGAGTTGGCGGGTCCGAACCTGCTGCACGCGTGGGTGGGACGAGCGGGAAAACCGGTGGTGGTCTGCAGTGGGCTGGATGGGGAAATGGATGGCCTATTGGAGCACATGCAGGCACGAACGGCGGCAGCCGTACCGCTGTTCCTGCAGCATGGGTGGGCGGGGTCGCTGCAAATGTTTCGGGTGCGGGGGCCGGAGTTCAGCGAAGCCGAGGCGCGCCTGCTGTGGATCCTGAGCCTGCTGGCGGAGAACCAGATGGCGGCCATCGAATCGCTGCAGCAGCTCACGCGACTGGCGTTCACCGACTATCTCACCGGGTTGAAAGCGCGCGGTTATTTTGAACGCACGCTGGAGCAGGAACTGCATCGAAGCGTGCGGCGCAACAGCGCGTGTGGACTGCTGCTGCTGGACCTGGATGACTTCAAGGCGATCAACGACCGTTACGGGCATCATGCCGGTGATGAGGTATTACGGCAGTTCGCGTGCGTGTTGCCGCACGGGCTGCGCGAAGTGGACACGGTGGCGCGGTTTGGCGGAGACGAGTTTGTCCTGATCCTGCCCGACATCAGCCGCACCGGCATGCGGCTGGTGGAAGAGCGGCTGGAGGAACACATGGGCCGGGAGGAGTTCACGCTTCCGGAAGCGAACGGGAGGGTGAAACTGAGTTTGAGCATGGGGGCGGCACTGTGCCCGGAGGAAGGGCGCGATCCACAGGCATTGCTGCGCGCAGCGGATCGCAAGCTGTACCAAGCCAAACGGCACCGCAGCCTGCGGCGGCAGTGGGACAACTTGCGGCGTGCGGGCTGAAGCGCGGGAGCGTGGGCAAGGAGCCGGACGGGGCGATCTGCGGCGCGGGCACGAGGCCCACAGGGGCCAATCGTTCCGAATTACGGCCGCCCCAAACCGCTGGGGCAGCTCGGGCCCTGCCACCGGCGGAGGGCGGGTCAGGGCTCGGACGGACGATCATCCAGGGCGAAAGGCTCGGCGACCACAGCGCCGGCACGGCGCACCAGCATTTCCACCTTGCCCTCGGCGGCGTCGAGCTGCTTGCGGCATTCCTCGACCAGCGCCATGCCTTCCTCGAATAATTGCACCGAGCGCTCGAGGGGCAGATCGGCGCGCTCGAGGTCGGCGACGATGGCCTCGAGGCGTTCCAGGCTGAGCTCAAAGCTGGCGGCAGGCGGCATGGTCACCCTGGGCGGCGATGTGGGGCAGATGGGCAGCGCCAATCAAGCCGGCGTCGGCCCCCAAAGCACTGGGCACAATGGAGGGGTGGGCAGAGCGTGCGACGAGAGAGCGCTTGCCGACTTCGGCGATCAGACTGGGAGCAAACGCATCCCAGCCATGAGCAACGCCGCCGCCGACCACGTACAAGGGAAGGTTGAAGATATTGATGAGATTGGCGATGGCGACGCCCAGGGAACGGCCTACCATGTCAAAGATTTCGCGCGCGACGAGGTCACCCTGCTTGGCCTTGATGTAGACAATTTCCGCGGTCAGCTCCCCGACCTGCTCGACATCCCGCGCCAGTTCGGGGGAGCGGCCGACGCGAACAGCAGCCATGGCCATGCGGCTGATGGCGCTGGCCGAAGCGTAAGCTTCCACGCAACCGAGATTGCCACAGCCACAGAGGGCGCCATTGGGATCAATGGTCATATGACCGAGCTCGCCCGCCATGCCCTCGCGACCGTGCCAGATGCGGCCATCCAGAATCAAACCGCCGCCAATGCCGGTACCCAAGGTGATCATGCACAGGCCGGGATGATCGCGCCCGGCACCCACCCAGCTTTCGCCCAAAGCGGCGGCGTTGGCGTCATTTTCCAGCACGACGTGAGTCTGGAGGCGCTGTTCGATGTCATCGCGTACGGGAAAATCGCTCCAGCCGGGGAGATTGGGCGACTGGCGCACGGTGCCGTTGGCGAGGTTGATGATCCCGGGCACGCCGATACCGATGCCGGAAAGACGGCCGCCTGGGAGGCGTTGCTGAATTTCGCCGACGGCATCGCACATATCGGCCACCACGCGGAGGCGGCCTTCCTTGACATCGGTATCGAGGCTGATGCGCTCCTGGATAGCGCCGGCAAGGTCAACCGCAGCGACGCGCAGGTTGGTGCCGCCCAGATCGACGCCGATGGTGTATTGCTGGCCGGAAGAAGCAGCGCTCATCTACAGCAGTATGGAAGGCGTCAGAGCTTTTGGCAATGCGGACAGAAGTGAGCGCTACGGCCGGCAAGCACCAACCGGCGAATGGAGCGGCGGCAGCAAGGACAGGGCTGTCCGGTGCGGGCGTAGACACGATGGTGGAGATGAAACCAGCCGGGCTCGCCGCGGCTGTTGACGTAGTCGGAAATGGAAGAGCCGCCGGCGGCGATGGCCTGGCGGAGCACGGTCTGCATCGCCAGGCGGAGGCGGCGCAGGCGGGGCGCGGAAACACAGCGGGCGCGGGGATGGAGACGGGCGCGGAACAGGGTTTCGTCGGCATATATATTACCCAGCCCACGCAGCAGTTTTTGGTTCATGAGGGCGGATTTGATGGGAGCCTGGCGATGGCGGAAAAGCGCAACAAAATCGGCGGCGGAGATCTCCAGCGGTTCCGCACCCGCAGCGATACCCAGCGCGGGGGCGAAGGGCAAGCCGGAAGCGGGCGAAGGAGCGAGTGCGAGGGCGATTTTGCCGAAGCGGCGCGGATCGCGGAAGACGAGATCAAGGCCTCCGGAAAAGGTAAGCCGGGCATGAATATGGGTCTGCGGCGGCGTACCCGGCGGCTGCAGACGGAGCTGACCTGTCATGCCGAGGTGGAACATCAATTGCCAGGGGGCGGAGGCGGCAAGGGTGAGGATGAGGTACTTGCCAGCGCGTTCCACGGCGGCGACGCGGGCGCCGCGCACGGCCTCGAGCGAGGCAGGATCGCCGCGGAATATGGCGGCGCAGAGAATGGTCACCTCCTGCAAGCGGCGGCCGGGCAATTGCGAGCGCAGGCCGCGCGCCACGGTTTCCACCTCCGGAAGTTCAGGCACGCCAGTATGCCTCCAGGACGGCGACTAGGCTGGACGCATCCGGATGAGCGGCGACGGCGCTGACCTGCCAGCCGAGCGCGGTCACGGCGGCTTGCGTGGTGGGGCCGATAACGGCGATCGCGACCTGGCGCAAGCGACGGGGATGATCGGGACCGAGCAGGAGGGCCAGGTTCTGAGCGGTGGAAGGGCTGGTGAAGATGACCCCGTCAGCCCCGGGAAACAAGGACAGTGCAGAGGCACGGGAGGACTCGTCGGGGAGGGTGCGGTAGGCGATTGGACTGACGAGCTCGGCGCCCAGGGCGGACAGCACGGCCGGGAGCAATTCGCGGGCGATGGCGGAGCGGGGTAGAAAGACGCGGCGGCCGGCGAGCGGCTTGTCCGCCAGCGCGGCTAGCACGGCTTCGGCCGAGGCGGCCGCGGGAACCAGAGCTGGCGGCCAGCCGGGAAGCTGCGCCAAAGCTTGCGCAGTGGCCGCGCCCAGGGCACATATCCAGCCGTGCGGGGGCTCGAGGACGAGATTGAGCATGCGGGCGCGCGCGCCCAGGGCAGCCACCGAATTGGCACTGGTGAACACAGCGCCATCAAAGCCGGCGAGGGTGCGGAGCGCGGCGTCCAGGGGCGCCGGATCGAGCGGCGGCGCGAAGGCGATGGTGGGCAGGGCAATGGATTCGGCACCTGCCGCGCGCAGCCGCTCAAGCAGCCCGGTTGCTTGCCCGGCAGCGCGGGTAACGACGATACGGCGATGGGCGAGGGGCAAGTCCATGAGAAGCAGGCGAGGGAGCCGGGCCTATTCTACTGGAGCCGGGCTGGCCTGGGCGAGGATGGCGGCGGCCCCATCACGCAACAGGCTTTCGGCCAGTTGCAGGCCCAAAGTTTCGGCAGCACCGGCAGCGCCGGCGGCAGAGCGGCGCAAGCGCCGGACGCCATCCGAGGAGGCCACCATGGCGTCGAGATGGAGCTGGCCGTCGCGCAACTGGGCGAGCGCGGCCACCGGCGCCTGACAGCCGCACTCGAGGCGGCGCAGGAGAGCGCGCTCAGCGGCTACGGCGGCGGCGGTGGGACCATGGTGCAGGCAACCGACGGCCTCCAGCACCGCCGAGTCGCCGGCGCGGCATTCCAGCACGAGCACGCCCTGGCCGGCGGCGGGGAGAAAGAGCCGCGGATCGAGCCGTTCCGCGATCGTGCCGGCGAGACCCAAGCGGTCGAGGCCGGCGGCAGCCAACAGCAGCGCATCGAAATCGCCGGCGCGCCAGCGGCGCAGGCGCGTATCCACGTTGCCACGCACGGGGACGATCTGGAGGGCGGGACAAAGCGCCCGCGCCTGCGCCTGGCGGCGCAGGCTGCCGGTCCCCAGACGAGCGCCCGCGCGCAGCGATTGCAAACGCATCCCGGGGGCGGCGACGAGGGCATCGCGTGCATCGGCACGCTCCAGCACCGCACCCAGGATTAGACCCTCCGGCAAGCTCGAGGGCACATCCTTGAGGCTATGGACGGCAAGATCGAGCCGGCCGGCGAGCAGCGCCGACTCGAGCTCGAGCGTGAACAGACCCTTGCCGCCGATGGCGGCGAGCGGAACATCGGAACGCTGGTCGCCGGAAGTGGTGAGGACCTGGATGCTGCATGCACGCCCGCAGGCCGCCAGCAGCGACTGCACATGGGTGGCCTGCCAGCGCGCCAGAGCTGAGCCGCGGGTACCTAAATGCAACGGAGGAATACTCATGCGCCCGTTCCCCGCCGCTTGCCCGGCGGAGCAGCCAAAGCATCCCCGGCGGGACGCGAGCTGGGTTCAGGTGGGGGTAACTCCAGGTCAAACAGCCGCTGCGCGAGACCGAGCAGCCGGCGCCGCTCCGCCGGCCCGGCGGCCTGCTTGAGCTGCACCATGGGCTGGTGCAGCCACTTCCGCATGAGGCTGCGGCTGAAGGCCTCCACCGCCTCGGCCTGTTCCGGACCGAGGGTGACGAAGCGCTTGCGTACGCGTTCCCATTCCGCCGCACGCACGCTTTCGGCGCGATCCTGCAAGGCGCGCAGCGTAGGCACCAGATCCTGTTGCTGACGGTGGCGGATAAAAGACCGCACTTCCTCGTCAATGATTTTTTCGCCGAGGGCGGCCTCACGCCGGCGTTCCTGCAGGTTGGTGCTGACCACCTGATCGAGGTCATCCACGTTATAGACGAAAGCGTTGTCCAGTTGATGGACGCTGGGTTCGACATCGCGGGGCACGGCCAAATCCAGAAACAACATGGGGCGGCCATGGCGGCGGGAAAGAAACAGGGCGGCCTGAGAGCGAGTGATGAGGGGCTGGGGGGCGCCGGTGCAGGCAATGACGACATCGGCCTGGCCGCCGAGATCGGCTAATGCCGATAAGGGATGGGCTTCGCCGCCGAACTTGCGCGCCAGCTCGCGGGCGCGGTCGAAGGTGCGGTTGAACACCAGCAGGCGAGTAGCGCCCTGGGCCAGCAAATAACGCGCGGCGGCAGTACCCATTAGCCCGGCGCCGAGCAGCAGGACGGTGTTTTGTCCGAGATCGCCGAAAATCTGGCGGGCGAGATCCACCGCCGCGTGGCTGACGCTGACCGGCTGGTCGGCAATGGCGGTTTCGGTCCGTACCCGCTTGGCGGCATGAAAAGCGTGCGGAGCCACCGCTTCCAATTCGGCGCCGATGGTTCCGGCCGCCTGCGCCGTGGCCACGGCACGTTTGAGCTGGCCTAGAATTTGTGGTTCACCCACCACCAACGAATCCAGGCTGGCGGCGACCCGGAACAAGTGGCGGACGGCATCGCGTTCGTAGAGCTGGTAAAAATGCGCCGGGCCGGGCAGCCGGGACTGACCGGTGGCGGCGGCCAAAAAGGCGAACAGATTGGGGCGCGCACCGTTGCTGGCTACCATGACCTCGACGCGATTGCAGGTGGAAAGGATCCAACCCTCGCGCACCTGGGGCTGAGCCGCCAGCAGCGCCAAGGCCTGCGGCAGCGCGGACTCGGGCAGCGCCAGAGGCTCGCGCAGCTCCAGCGGAGCGGAATGGTGGCTGATGCCGAGCAGCTCCAGGCTCATCGTAAAAATAGCGAATGCACCGGGCTGAGTCCGTTGGCGAACCAACCGGCCAGCGCCACGGCAAAGCAAACCAGGGTGAGATAAGCGGTGCGACGCCCGCGCCAGCCGGCCGACCAGCGCGCAAACAGCAGCACCAGATAAATGGCCCAGGCCAGCAGGGCCAGAACTACGGTGGGATCAGTGAGCGCTACGCCGCCCAGAACGGCATCGGACCAATAAGCGCCGATGACCAATCCGGCCGTGAGCAGCGGAAAGCCAACCAGCAGGCAGCGATAGCTGACCAGGTCGAGCGTATGCAGCGGGGGAAGGATGGGATGCGCAGCGGAGGTTTTGGATTTCAGGCCGCGCTCGGCAATCAGATACAGCACCCCGCTGCCCATGGCCACCACCAACCCGGCGTAGCCGACGAAGATCAGCCCGATGTGCAGGTAAATCCAGCCGTTCAAGAGCAGGCCGCGCGCCAGCGGCGGCGGGCCGACGCGGACGCTGGCGGGGACGATAGTGGCGCCGGCAGCCAGCAGGCAAATCATTGGCACCACGATCAGGCTCAGGGTGCGCGGCGAGTAGGTGCGATACACCATGAGGAAAAAGGCGGCGATGACAAAGGCCAGCAGGCCGGTGACAATACGATAAAAATCAGCCGATTGCGCGGTGAAAATCGCAGCGGTTTCCACCAGGCTCACAAACTGAAATAAAAAGCCGGCGGCAACGGCGCCGCGCCCCAGACCGAAGACGGCATTTTGCTGCGCCGCTTCGGGCAGCAGGGCGGCAATGACGGCAGCCGCCAAGCCCGCCAGATAGAAGCCCAGAGCGACGCGGGCCCACAAAAAACTAAACGCGAAAAGCGAATGCACCGGTTTGCCGCCTCGAACCTAAATTATAGCTGCTGGCCGGCATGGGATGCGGGGGACAGAGGGGGATATTATGGATGTCGCATGGCCCCGAGACAGCCAATCTGCGTCCTGGGCGGCGGACCGGCAGGCGCGTTTTGTGCAGCGCAACTGGCCGCCGCGGGAAACGCGGTCACGCTGGTGGATGAACACCTGGCGTGGGAGAAGCCGTGTGGCGGGGGGTTGACGGACAAAGCGCTGCGCCGATATCCGTTTCTCACGGCGACGGCAGGCCCATACAACCTGGTGCGGGACTGTGAGCTGATCAGCCCGCAAAAGCGGAGGCTACTGCTGCGCCTGGATCGCCAGGTTGCGATCTTCTCCCGCGCCACGCTGAACGGACTGGTATTGCAGCGCGCACGCGCGGCCGGGGTCACGATCGTGCGCGAGCGCGTTACTGAGGTGACGGCTGAACGCAGTGGCTGGCAGGCGCGGCTTAGCGGCGGCGTCCGCCTACGGGCGCGGGCGCTGGTGGTGGCGACCGGAGCGCGCAACGGCTTGCGCACTGCTCTCGCGAAGCCGTTGGGCGAGGAAGATTGGATGGCGACGGCGGGGTATTTTTTGCCGCTGGAGCGGCTGCCGTGGCCGCGAGAACGAATGGTGATCCGGTTTTTGCCGGGGGTGGAAGGATACATCTGGAGTTTTCCGCGGGGCGACCATGCTTCGGTAGGAATCTGCGGCAAGCTGGGCGCCTTGCCCACGCGAAGCTTGCGGCAACGACTGGAAGCGGAGCTGGACCAGTGGGGCATCGCGTGGCGGAGCGGGGCGAAATTTTACTCACACCTGCTGCCCGCGCCCGCGCCTGCGCGACTACGGCAGGCCGAATTTGCAGGGAAGGCGCCGCATCCGTGGGCACGGGTGGGCGATGCCGCCGGGCTGGTGGATCCGATCACGGGCGAGGGGTTGTATTATGCCCTGCGCTCGGCGGAATTGCTGGCGGAAGCGCTGGCGGCCGGGCCGGGGCCGGGTGTGGACCGGTATAACGCGGCCGTGCGAGCGGAGCTGGTACCGGAACTGACGGCCGCGGGCACGATGGCGCGCCACTTCTACAGCGGGCAATTCCTGTGGGGCTCGGTGCTGGAGCGCATGACCCAGTTCGGACAGCGCAGCCCCCAATTTCGGCGGCTTTTGTGCGATTTGTTCAGCGGCGCGCAGGATTACGCCGGACTGCGGCGGAGGTTGTGGCGTCAGTTGGCGCCCTGTCTGCTGGAAATGGCGCTGCCGGGAAGGCTTTAATGCCGGGCAAAGGATCACGGGAGTTGCAGCGGCGGGCGGAAGCCATACTGCCCGGTGGAGTGGATTCACCGGTGCGCTCGTTCCGCGCCGTGGGCGGAGACCCGCCATGGATCGAGCGCGGCAGCGGCGCCTGGGTCTGGGACGTGGACGGGCAGCGCTACCTGGATTTTATCGGCTCCTGGGGAGCACTGCTGCTGGGCCATGCCGCGGAAGGCGTGGTGAGGGCGGTGCGGAGCGCGGCGGAGCGGGGCACCAGTTTCGGCGTTTCCACGCCGGCCGAGCTGCAACTGGCGGAACGGGTGCGACAAGCGTATCCGGCGTGCGAGATGCTGCGCTTTGTGAACTCGGGCACGGAGGCCACCATGGCGGCGGTGCGGGTCGCGCGCGGATTCACGGGCCGCAACGGATTGATTAAATTCGCCGGAGGCTACCACGGCCACGCGGATGTATTTTTGAGCGAGGCGGGATCGGGACTGGCGACGCTGGGCGTGGCATCCTCGGCAGGCGTGCCGGCGGGCGCGGTGGCGGATACGCTCACGCTGCCGTATAACGATGCAGGGGCCGTAGCGGCGGCTCTGGAGGCGAATCCGGGGCGGATGGCGGCCATTCTGGTCGAGCCGGTGGCGGGCAATATGGGTTGCGTGGCGCCCGAGCCGGAGTTCTTGCCGGCGCTGCGGAAGATAGCGGACCGGCATGGCGTGGTGCTGATCTTCGATGAGGTCATGAGCGGGTTCAGGGTAGCCTGGGGCGGCGCAGCGGAGCGTTATGGGGTCCATCCGGACATGGTCACGCTGGGTAAGATCATCGGCGGTGGCCTGCCGGTGGGGGCTTATGGCGGGCGAGCGGAGTTGATGGGTCAGGTGGTGCCGTTGGGACGGGTGTATCAGGCGGGAACCTTGAGCGGCAATCCGCTGACGATGGCGGCGGGAGTGGCGGCACTGGAGGCGGTAGCGGCCCGGCCGCAGCTGTATGCCGAGTTGGAGCGCTGGGGCGCGGCGCTGGAGGCGGGCGTGCGGCACATCCTGGAGGAAACCGGGATGGAGGCACAGCTACAGCGCGTGGGAGCAATGATGACGTTGTTTTTTTCGCCAGAGCCGGTGCGTGATTTCGCCGGCGCACAGGCGTGCGACACCGCCGCGTTTGGGCGTTTTCATGCGGCGCTGCTGGCAGCCGGGGTGCTGTGGCCGCCCTCGCAGTTTGAGGCGGCGTTTTTCGGCGCCGCCCACGGCGAGGCGGAATTGAGCCTGACGCTGCACGCCATGCGGAGGGCGCTGGCAGCAGCGCGCCCTTGACGGGCGCCAGGAGCGGGGCGGGCGATCTGCGGCGCGGTCCCTGCCGCCGGGGGCCCGGCCCAGCGCATTACTTTTTTTCCTGAGCCATTTTGCGGGCCAGCTCCAGCACCTGCTGGCGTTCCCGATCCGACAGCGCGCCCGCGAACTCGCGCATGCGCCCCAAAAAACCCAACTCCTCGGCACTGAGCACGGGAGCAGGTTCAGGTTCCTCGCCCGCTTCGGCAGCGAAGAAACCGGACACGGGCATGTCGAGAGCCTGGGCGATGCGGGCCAGGGTTTGGAGCGAAGGCTCGGTGTGGCCGTTTTCCACCCGCGAGAGGTAGCAGCGCAACAGGCCCGTGCGGTTTTCCAAGTCGCCCTGGGAAAGCCCGCATGCCAGCCGCGCCTCGCGGATGCGCGCTCCGATGGCGATCATGCGCGGCTTGAGGCGCCGGTGGAAGCCGCGTTGACTGCGTTGATGCCGTCACGCAGCTCCTTGCTGGGCTTGAAATAAGGCACCTTGCGGGCGGGGACGGAGACTGCAGCGCCGGTTTTGGGATTGCGGCCGATGCGTGCCTGGCGCTGGCGCACGCGAAAGCTGCCGAAGCCGCGGATCTCGACCTTCTCGCCCGCGCGCAGGGAGTTGATGATGCCGGAAAAAATGGTTTCGACGATCACCTCGCTATCCCGGCGAGTGGGAGCGCCGCTGCGGGCCACTTCCTCGATCAGGTCGGCTTTGGTCATATGCAGGATGCTAACACAGCGCACCGGACTTCGTTGCCGTCCTCGCGCGGGCGCCACCGTGGGATGCAATCCACCATGGGAGGCGGAGCGAAACGCCTTGGTAGACTGGTGGGGTGAATGCCGCCAGCCGCATTCGTGTCCGGATCGCGCCCAGCCCCACCGGCGATCCCCATGTGGGAACTGCCTATATGGCGCTGCTGAACCTGATTTTCGCGCGCCAAGGCGGCGGGCAGTTTGTATTGCGTATAGAGGACACCGACCGCGCGCGCTTTGTTTCCACCAGCGAGCAAATGATTTTCGACGCGCTGCACTGGCTGGGACTGGATTGGGACGAGGGACCGGACAAAGGCGGCCCGTACGGCCCCTATCGCCAGTCCGAGCGCACCGCCCTGTATCGCGAGGCGGCGGACACGCTGCTGCGAACGGGCCATGCCTACCGCTGCTTCTGCACGCCGGAACGGCTGGAGGCGATGCGGCGGGAACAGGCAGCCGCCAAGCAGCCGCCGCGCTACGATCGCACCTGCTGCCGGCTGAGCGCGGCCGAGGTGGAGCAGCGACTGGGAGCGGGGGAGCCGTTCACGGTACGGATGAAAGTCCCGCAGCCGGGATCCACAACGTTTCGCGACGAGTTGCGCGGCGACATCCGCTTCGATCATCAGAACGTCGACGACCAGGTGCTGATGAAATCGGATGGTTATCCCACCTATCACCTGGCGAATGTGGTCGACGACCACGCGATGGAAATCACCGACGTGATTCGCGCCGAGGAATGGATCTCGTCCACGCCGAAGCACGTGCTGCTGTACCAGGCCTTCGGTTGGCCGCTGCCGCGCTTCCGCCACATGCCGCTGCTGCGCAACCGCGATAAATCGAAGATCTCCAAGCGCAAGAACCCGGTGTCGCTGATCTATTACCGCCAGGCTGGATTCCTGCCGGAAGCGATGATCAACTTTCTCGGCCTGCTGGGCGGAGGCATGCCGGTGAGCGAGGAGCCGGGGGCGGAAAAATTTTCGCTGGGCGCTATGATGGCGAGCTTTCAATTCGACCAAATCCGGCTGGGCGGGCCGGTGTTCGATCTGGAGAAGCTGCGCTGGCTGAATGGGCTCTACCTGCGGGCCATGAGCGCCGAGGAGTTTCTGGGCGCGGTGCGCGGGGGCGTGTTTCCGGATGCGTACCTGCGCCGCATTACGCCCCTGGTGCAGGAGCGCATTGAGACGTTGGGACAGTTTTTTGACCTCACGGATTTTTTCTTTCTCGACCAGGTGCAACCGGCGGCGGCGGTGTTCCTGCCCAAAAAGCGCGGGCAGGCGGAAACGCTAGGGATGGGTGGCGCGCTGCTGGCGCTGCTGGAAAGCGTGAGCTGGGAGCATGGCGCACTGGAGCGAGGGCTGCGCGAACTGGCGGCCGCCGAGGGGTGGAGCGCGAAGGAGGTATTCATGCTGCTGCGCGCGCTGATCACCGGCAAGACGGCGTCGCCGCCGCTGCTGGAAAGCCTGATGGTGCTGGAGCGCACGCGCGTGGTGGAGCGCGTGCGGCGCTTTCTGGATGCGCAGCAGCAGCCTTGAGTTCGCAGCGGCGCTTTTACGCCGGCGGGCGCTGCTGAAGCGCGAGGGCCACGAGGAAGAAGCGGGGCGGGCAAAGGGCGCCCGCCGGCGCTCGGGTCGCCTCCGAGTTGCCGCGTCATGCCCGCTTGCGCGGATAGCGCTGGCCGGCGGCAGCGCCCGGAGGCAGGACCTCCAGGCCGCCGCGGCCCAGCGTGCGCAGCGGCAAGCTCACGGCGTCACCACGATTTTGCCCCACATGCCCTTCTGCGCGTGGCCGGGAACGGTGCAGACGTAATAGGCGGTGCCGGCGTGTTTGGCTTTGAGGATCAGCGAGGCGGCGGAATAGGTTTGGCCCTTATAGGGACGCAGCACTGCGGTTCCAAGCGGGGTGGCATGCACGACATGGCCGTAGGGCGGAGGCTGGGAGGTGAGGTAGAGATCGTGAACCATGTCGCTATCCACGTTCACGACATTGAGAGTAAGGCGCGAGCCGGCAGGAACGCGGATTTCCGGGTTGGTGAGCAGGCCAACACGGAAGGAAAACATATGATTGCGCGGACCCGCGAGCAGCAGGATGTGGTATTCGCCGGCCGCGGGCGTACTGAAGCTGTTGTCGTGGGCATCGGGGCGCAACTCCGGGCTGGTTGCCGGAAAATTCGCTTGGGAAACGAACTGCTCCGAACTCTTGGCCACCAGGGCAAAGGGCGAGGAGACGACGGCGGCCCAAGCCGCAGCAGCCAGGATGAAAGCAGATAGAACAAGGACCAGCTTACGCATGATGCAAGTTTCTCCTTCCTTCTGTTATGATGTCATCGTTCTACTTTGGGTGATCCCATCGCGGGATTGAAAAGGGAAGCCGGGTGAGAAACCCGCACGGCCCCGCCACTGTAAGCGGTTCGGCTGCCTCCGCGCACGCCACTCAAGCGCACAACGTTTGGGGAAGGCAGGAGGTAGCGCTCGCCAAGCGAGCAGCCGCAAGTCAGGAGACCTGCCCAGAGTTTTAGGCCATGGCCCCGGGGTCATGGCTGGTTGGCATTCTGGCTGACGCGGGTCAGTCCGGAAAGGCACGGTCGCACGTGAAGTTCCCTGTATTGCTGCTGACGCTGGCGGTGTCGGTTGCCGCTTTCTCTCAGAAACCTAGCGTAATCAGCGGAGTGGTCGAGGACGCGCTCGGACGCGCGGTCGCCAACGCCGAAGTAACGCTTACCAATAGCGCAGGAAAGGTGCTGGCGCAGGCTCCGACCGGTGCCGACGGCCGCTACCGGCTGCCCGGCGTGCCCGGAGCAGCACGGATCGAGGCGCGACGCCGCGACCTGGCGGCAGCGAGCGAAGTTGCGCGGCCGCATCCGGCGCCGCTGGTGCTGGGGCTGGCGCCGGTGACCGCTTCGGTGACGGTCACCGCGACCGGGTTAGGGCTGCCTGCAGCCCAAGTGGGCAATGCCACCTCCACCATCTCGCGTACCCAGCTCGAAGAGCTGGATCCGCTGCAAGCGGATGCGGCGCTGCGGCTGCAGCCCGGCCTGGCTGTAATTCAGAGCGGACAAGTGGGCGGGGTGACGTCGGTATTCCTGCGCGGCGCGCCGGCAAACTTCACCAAAGTTCTGTTGAATGGCGTTCCGATTCAACGTATTGACCTGGGAGGGTATGATTTTTCCACGCTGCTTCCTGACGGGATCGAACAAATGCAGATCCTGCGCGGACCCGATAGCGTCATTTACGGTTCCGATGCCGCCGCCGGCGTGATTGCTATCACCACGCGGCGCGGCGACCAGGTGGCGGCGCCGGAATTCGACACCAGCACGCAAGTGGGCGCCTACGCAACCGTGATGCACAGCGATCAGCTGCTCGGCTCCCGGGGCGGATTTGATTATGGGGTGCGTTACGGCTACCTCGATACCCACAATCAGATTCCCGGCGCCAAATTCCGTGACAACACGTACGGCGCCAATCTGGGCTGGCGTGTACACACGCCGTGGAGCCTGCAACCGGCCGAACTGCGACTGCAGGTGCAACGAATCTATTCCGATGACGGCGAACCGGGCGGGATATTGTTCTACGGCATCCCGCAGGGCGAGTTCAAACGGCAGGGCGAAACCTATAGCAGCTTCCGGTTTGAGCAGCAGGTCACGCCACAGTGGCGGCAGCAGGTGCTGTATGCCGATGCGCGCTCGAACCTGATGGATGACCTACCGGGTCCCGTGGGCATTCCCGACGGGTTGGGAGACTACGATGGACTTCCGGTCACGCTGCACGGCGCCAACGGCTATAGCGTGCAGGGACAGGCGATTCTGAGCTACGCCGGCACCACCTTTCCGGAGCTTAGTCCCTCCGACACATTGCGCCGCGATCTCGACTGGAACACGGAACTGAGCCTGAGGCAGGGCTGGAGCCTGCTGGAAGGCTATCGCTATTACGACGAGCGCGGCCTCAGTCCCAATGTGGCGCTCAGCCGCCACGACGACGGCGCGTATGAGGTACTCAACGGGGAGCTGGCGAGGCGCCTGTTCCTCAACGGAGGAGTCTCGGTGGATCGCGATACGCCCTTTGGCGTGACCAGCGATCCGCAAGCCAGCGTGGCCTATTACCCTCGGCTAGGGACTGGATTCTGGGGGGCGACACGGCTGCGCGCCAGCGGCGGCAAGGGGCTGAAGGATCCGGAACTCGAAGTGCAGGAGTACTCGCTCTACCAAGAGCTGCTGGGCGCGGCGGGAGGAGCGGCGCTCATCCGACAGTACGATTTGCAGCCCATTCAGCCGCAGCGCAGTCGCGACTTTGATTTCGGCATCGACCAGGATTTGGCCCGCGGCCGCGCGCATGTGGGCTTGACGTGGTTTGACCAGCGCTACTACGACTTGATCGAGGATATCCTGCCGAGCGCATTCCCGGCGTTGGGCATTCCGGCAGCCGTCGCGGCAGTGGCCATTTTCGGCGGCGAGTACAATTCGATGGACGAGCGCGCGCGGGGGCTGGAGTTGGAGAGCGAGATCCGGCTGGGACCAGACTGGCGGTTGCGCGGCAACTATACGGCGACTTCGGCGCAGGTGCTGCGGACGTACTCGTTCAGCGCGTTGACGCCGGCGATCAATCCGGATTTCCCGGACATTCCCATTGGCGCTTTCGCGCCGCTGGTGGGACAGCGGCCCTTTCGTGTGCCACCGCAAACCGGTTCGCTGGCCGCCGCCTACGTCCACGGTCGCTACAGCGGCCTGGCGTCGGCGTACTTCGTCAGCCGGCGCGACGATAGCACGTTCCTTACGGACGCCGAGGGCGGCAACACCCTGTTGCTGCCCAACCGCAATCTCGATCCTGCGTTCGGAATCCTGGATTTGAGCGGCGCAGTCCGGATCTCACCGAGCTGGCAGATACAGGCCGCAGTTACCAACGCGCTGAATCAGAATTATGAGCAGGTGATCGGTTATCCCGGTCCCCGGATCGAAGCCCGTTTGGGAATCCGCTATACGTGGAGGGATGGGCGGGGCTAAAAAAATCCCTGGCCCACAGGGCCTCGTTGCCGTGCTCCCTTGCTCGAGCTCGGTCACGTACGTCCATGCGCGCCCCCTCGCCCGCGTTCGCGCCAACGAAGCACTCAGCTCCGGCCATCCCGAAAATATGCTTCGCGTCTCCCCTTGCGTACCCCTTTCCTTCGTGCTGTGATGGTCGCGAGGTGGGTCGCATGAGGCTGGAGAGTGGGAGATTACTGACAATGATCAGCAGGGGCGGCGCGGCGTCCTCAGGCCCGGCCCCCAGGCCGGCGCGACGGTTCGCGCCGGTGATCCTGCGGGCGCCTGCGAGGCGGGGGCGGCTGCTGGCGACGCTCGCGCTGCTGGCGCTATCGGCGGCCGCGGTGCGGGCGCAGGCACGGCCCTGCCTGGTTTACCGGCGCGGCGATGACTTGTTCGCGCGCTGCGGCAGAAAGCGCGACGTGCTTCTGCTGTCCGAGAAGGAGCTGGCCGGCTTCGCCTTTCTGGACGACACGGTTGCGGTCATGACGGGTACGCCTGGGGCGCATGGGTACCCAGGCGTCGAGATCCACCTCATCCGCCCGAAGTCGCGAGTCAGGGTGGCCGCGCCGGTGATTGGCTCCAGCGGCATCTACACGAGTTGCGGCACCATTCTGGACGAGATCGTCGGCGTCGTGGACGGGACGTGGGACATCCTTGCCGGGCGAATGGTGGACTTTACCGATCTCTATGACCCGGTTTGCAGCCGCGACCGGTCGCGGACCTTGGGGGAGGAGGGCCTGGCAAGTGGGCTGAGCGAGCTCGTCACCCGTCCGCCGCTGGCGGCCTGGACGCCAGGTTTGGTCGCCTACAATTACGGGATCAGCCCCAGCGGCAAGTATCTGGCGTACATCCAAGTTGGGTTCATGAACGGCGAGTATATGGCGCCCATCGGCATTGGGTCCATTTGCGTGCGGCCGGTGCGAGGTGCGTCGAGCTGTTACCCTTCGACCGCGGACATGGGTGGTGCCGGGCAGACGTATCTCTCGGTAAGCGACGCGGGTCTGGTTCTCTATTCCGGTGAGCAGCCCTACCAGCCGTGCTTCGACAGCGGATTTCTCGGCCAGGACTCGGCCACTGCGCCGCCCGGACATCAGGGCCCGTGTTACGGGGTCTACGTCGCAGGCCCCCATTCCCCGCCGCGCCTGCTGGTTCAGAACGCGGACGAGCCGACCTGGGTCCCGGAAGCGGCCGTCAAGCGGCTGCTTGCCGACGCAGCGCGCCGACGCAGCGCCGGCCACGACTGCGCCGGTAAGGACGCCACCGCGCCGCACCTGGCCCGCGAATACCCCGGCGCCGGGCAGTGGTCTGCTGCCCCTGCAGATTGAGCACAACCCGGGCGGCGACGGCTGGTGCTATGTTAATCCGACGGGGGAGCCGCTTTGCGGGGACGACGTGACCGGCGAGTTGGGGCTGCCGGACCGCGACCAGGTGGGCATGAGCGCGGTGCTGGAGGCGCAGGGCGCAGCGCAGATCCTGGCCGCCGCCCCAAGTAACGCGACGCCCTGGTACCACAATCCCTGCATCACGAGTGCTCTCGGCAAAGGCGCTTTGGAAGTTGGCGTCGACTCGATTAGGACTGATCCCTGAAGCTGGCGGTGTTGCCCGAGTTGAAGAAGACCGCGTGAGTGAACGGTCACAACCGGCGTTGCTTATGACAAGATGGGCCGGGCGGACTTCAGCGGCGAGGCGACACCGGATTCCGGGGGGTGGTACCAGGTGGAGGCGGCGCATTTCTTCAACGGCGCGCTTGAGACGCTGCAAATTCTCAACAACAGCGGCGGCAACCTGCTGCCCGGCGCGGTGTACTACGAGCTTGACGGCGAGGGCCGCCCGGGCCAGGTCAGCGATGCCTCCGGCGGTCTGGTGAACTCCGCCGTCCACGCCCCGCTCGGCCTGCAGACGATGACCTACGCCTCGACCGACAGCCACACCGACACCGACAGCTACGCGTATGCCTCCGGCACGGGCCGCATGACGTCCTACTCGTACGCTGTGGACGGCTACGCTGACTCCGGCGCTTACGACTGGCTGACGAACGGCGAGGTGGGCAGCTTCAGCGTCGCCGACAGCATCCCCGGCACCGCCGACAATAACTTCGGATGCACCTACGGCCACGACGACATGGGGCGGCTGAGCGCGGCGAACTGCGGCGCGGCTTCGACGCAGACGTTCACCTTCGATCCCTTCGGGAACGTCTGTAAGACCGCGACGTCGGGCACGAACTTCTGCCCCGCCTACAACCTGTACAACGAAGACGAGAGCGCGACCTACAACAGCGACGGCGACACCACGACGGACCCGGTCTCGGGCGCCACGAACACCTTCGACGCCGAGGGCCGCCCGACATCGTTCCTTGGCGCTGCAGTGGTTTACGATGCCATGGACCGCGCGGTGGAGGCCGGCGGACAGGAGTTTGTCTACGGCGCGGGCGGGAGTAAGATCGCAGTCATGGACGGGCAGACGCTGGTACGGGCGGATATTTCGCTGCCGGGCGGCGCGGAGGCGGTGTTCAACGGCGCGGGGTTGGCGTACTACCGGCACGCCGACCGGCTGGGCAGCTCGCCTCTGGCGACGACCCAGGCGGGCGCGCTGTACTCGGAAGCGGCCTTCGCTCCCTACGGCGAGCCGCTGCTGGAGGCGGGCACGCAGGACCGCAGCTTCACCGGGATGAAGCAGGACATCGCCAACGGCAGCGCTCCCTCGAGTGACGGCAACGGCCAGTACGGCTTCCTCGCCCGCGAGTACAGCCCCACGCAGGGCCGCTGGTGGACGCCCGACCCGTCCGGACTCGCCGCGGTGGACCCGGAGGACCCGCAAAGCTGGAACCGCTACGCCTACGGATGCGACCCGCTCGGGACGCGCGACGCAACTGGCTCCGCCGACACTTGCACGCTTGCCGTGAACCTCCTCAACTACTCGTCCGCGACAGCAGGTGACCTGACGGCCATCGAGAACAGAGTGAACTCGATATATGCCGCCACGCCAACCTCGGCCGGCAACGACACGCAGATCGATTTCGTTAGCTCGGGCGCGGCCTACACGCTAAACCTTTTCGCCGAGAAATTTTCGGGCACCAGCGGGGTCTCGCTCGTACAGGGCGAGGCGTATCAGGGCGGGGCGGATGGCTGGGTGTTCATGACTAACGCAGCCTACTATGCCGGCCTGGGAGCCCGCCCAGGAGCGGCCGACACCGTTGCGGGAACTGACGCGGCGCACGAGCTGGTCCACGAGATTACCGGCACTGACGATCTGCCTTTCACGCAGTTCAACGAACAATTGATGAGCATCGACAGCGTGCAGCTCGGCGATATTCAGGCGCGCAACGACGTCTACAACGATTGGACCGGGGCACTGCCGACTGGCTTCTCAAAACTGAGCCCGGCCGAAGCCGACGCGCTCTACGACGATTGCATCCAGATGAAGCTCAGGCCGCCCGCCGCGTCGCATTCTGGGGGCGGCGCCGGCGGGGGCGGTTTCGCTGGAGGCTGGCGCTACTCGGAAACCTGGTCCTGCGGCTCCGAAGGATGTGAACCGTCGGGCTGGCTGCTCTGGTACGACAGCGGCGGTCTGATCCCCCTCGGAGTGATTGACCCATGGGCGAAAAGCACAACTGAGACAGCGTATTGGCCGCCAAGCGGCTCACCTCTGGCATTGGCGGCCGACTTTGTCAGATACGGCAGCACTGCGACGACACTGCCGGCGTTGGCGCTCAAGGGCCGCCGCGGGATGCTTGAATGCGCTGCTCGTGACCGCCGCAGGCTGTTTGCCTCTGTTGGGGGGCGCGGCGGCGGCCCAACAGCCCCCGGCAGGTCCCCCGACGATCGGCGAACTTAGGTCGATGTTAGTCCACCTGCCAGCGTGTACGTGGGTTTCAGGCTGGAGGGTGGGCCTCGGGGCCAAGGACAAGCCATACATGGAGGAGATGCGCCGCTTAGGGGTCGCGCGTGCGACCGTGGTACTACGGAAGGTGGTTCACTACGGTGGGGACACAAAACCGCAGGTGACGGACGTGCTCTACTTCTGGGAATACGACGGCCCCGACCCCGAGATCCTGAGTCCGCGGCATTTGCAGGAGATCGTGGCTTCCGGGCTCGACAAGCGGCTGCGCGAGCTCGCGATCCACCGCGCCGCCGGGTACCCGGACGGGCCGTTCTCGGTTGACGGGCCGGAGGTCAATCTCAACGGGAAAACGGTCGAAACGGAGGTTACCTTTGCCGGCCGTCCTTGGCTGGAGCCCCCTGCTCCGGGCTTTTTCGCGAGTGAAATCGCGCGGCTCCCACCGCTAGCGGCGCAGGCGGGGAGGGAGGACCTGGCCGGCGTACTCAAGCTGCTTAACGGCGCGCACTACGATACCGACAAACTCAACCAGGCTCTCGTCTTCGGCGCCGCCGACGCTTTTGACAACCGCGCGGTGCTGCGCGCGTTGGTGGCCGCCGGAGCCGATCCCAATGCCTCGGCCCAGAACCCCGGTTATTCCACAAGGTGGATACTGACACCCCTGATCGCGGCCGCCTCGGGCGGCTCCGCCTGCAACGTCGAGAACATGCTGCAGCTCGGTGCGCTGCCCAGTTTGCGCGACAATTTCGGCCACACCGCGCTCGACTGGGCCAGGGGGATGAACGACCCAGGAATGGTGCGGCGCCTGACCGCGGCAGCGAAGGCTGCATCGGCGCCGCAGATCCGGCCGCGCCGGTAGCCCGCAGATCTCGTCGGCCACGGCTTGGCTGAGCCTGGCGCGCCGGCGGTGTCGCGTCAGGAACAATTTGACGGCCTCGGGCGTGCGAGACGCGACCGGCGCCGCCGGTCCCTGGCGCTCGCTCTAGCTACTTTGGTGCCGCTCTGACTAATAGGCGCGGGCGCGACCGGCTGCCTTCCACTCGGCAAACAGGGCGCGGCATTCCGCAGCCAGGCATCCTGCTTCCAGGCGCACGGGGCTGCCGCCCAGGCGCACCAGCTCGGCGGCGGATAGCTGCAGTTCGTGAAATCCGGCAGCGGCAGCGTCGGCAATTGCGGCGCCATACACCACGCGCTCGACGCGCGCCCAATGAATCGCGGCCATGCACATGGGGCAGGGTTCACAGGTGCTGTACAGGCAGCAACCGGAGGGCAATGCCGCCCCACGACCCGTGGCGGCGGCAGTGCGGATTGCGCAGACCTCGGCATGAGCAGTCGGATCGCCGCTGGCCCAGACCTGATTGTGACCGGCGGCCAGCAGCGTATCGGCTTGGACAATGACGCAGCCGAAGGGCGACTGGCCGGCGGCAATGCCGGCACGCGCCTGCGCGATAGCCTGCCGCATCCACTGCTCGTCGCTGGCCGGTGCGGGCACGGTCAGTAGTTGCGGGCGGAAAGGGGCAAAGCCGAAAGGCGCTCGACTCGCACCGGTTCGTTGACATACACGCCGCAGGCGTAGTCCACGCCAATGGTCAGGCCCAGCAGATGGGCGGCAGTTTTCTGCAGTTCGACGTAGCCCTTGCTCTGCACCTGGCTCGCATGACAGCGCATGATCGCCTCCCAGCGTTCGAGCAGATCGCTGACGTCCACCACAATGTCGGGAGCGCGCTGGCCATGCTGGGTGATGTCGTAGAAGTAAAGGTGAGCGATTTTATGCGGCGGCTGGGCGCGCAGATCGAGCAGACCGGCGTAGCGGGCCAGGCGGCAGGCGTCGCGCACCAGCGCACCGGCGGCGGCGTGATCGGGATGCTGATTTTCGGCCGGGTTGGGAGCCAGCACGATATCCGGGCGGATGCGGCGGATTTCTCCCGCCAAGCGGATGGCGTTGGCGGGGGAAGCGTCGAGCTTGCAATCGCCGAGAAAATCCAGAAATTCGATCTCCGCGCCCAGCAGGGCGGCGGCCGCGCGCGCTTCCTGCTCGCGCTGTTCGGGCGTGCCCGCGGTGCCCGCCTCGCCGCGCGAGAGCACCAGCAGCGCCAGCGCCGTCCCGGCAGCGGCTTCGCGCAGCAGCAGCGGCGCACAGCCGAATTCGATGTCGTCCGGATGCGGCCCCACCGCCAGCAGCTTCACGCCGGGACCGCCTCGCAAACTTCCTGGTAAAAGCGCTCGTAGAGCGGGATGATGCCGGCAGCGTTGAACCGCTCCACCGCGGTGCGGCGTGCAGCTTGCGCCATGCCCGCATGCAGGCTGAAGTCTTGCAGCAAGGCGACGACGCGAGCGGCGTGAGCGGCAATGTCGCCCACCGGTTCGAGAAAACCATCGTGGCCGTTGGTCACCAACTCACCGATCCCGCCGGTTTGGGTGGCTACCGGCGGGACGCCACACGCCATCGCCTCCAGTGCCGCCAGACCAAACGATTCCAGCTCGCTGGGCAGCAGCAGCACGTGGGTTTCCGGAATCAGGCGTTCCATATGATCCTGCTTGCCCAGAAAGCTCACCTGGGCATCCACGCCCAGCTCAAGCGCCAGCATTTCCGCCGGGCCGCGATCGGGGCCATCGCCGGCCATCAGCAGCTCGGCGTCCACCGACTGGCGCACGGCGTGCAGGATGCGGATGCAGTCCAGCGTGCGCTTCACCGGTCTGAAATTGGACACGTGCAGCAGCGTGGGGCGGCTACGGCGGCGGGCGGGATCGGGGCGATAGAGATCGCAATTGACAAAGTTGGGGATCACCTGAATCGGCTGCGTCACGCCAAAAACTTCCTCCGTGCGCTGGCGCAGGTACTCACTGATGGCGGTAATGCCGTCGGAGCGCTCGATGGAAAACTTCGTGATGGGGAAATAGGAGCGGTCGGCGCCCACCAGCGTGATATCGGTGCCGTGCAGGGTGGTGATGAACGGCAGGCGCCGCCGCGCAGCGCTCATCTGCTGAGCCAGCAAGGCCGCAATCGAGTGAGGAATGGCGTAATGGACGTGCAGCAGATCGAGGTGGTAACAGGCCGCCACTTCCGCCATGCGCGAAGCCAGAGCGAGCGCATAGGGCGGGTACTGAAACAAAGGATAGGTGGAAACCTCGACCTCGTGATAATGCACCCGCGGCGTGCCGGGATCGAGACGGATGGGATTGGCATGGGTGATGAAATGCACCTCATGACCGCGCAGCGCCAACTCCATACCCAGCTCGGTGGCCACGATGCCACTGCCGCCGTAGGTGGGGTAGCAGGTAATGCCGATCCTCACCCTTTCAGGATAGCGCGGCATCGCATTCTGCTACGATGAACTGTTTCCCAGGAGTCCAAGCATGAGCATGAGGGCAGGCGCGGTGGTGGTGGCCGGATTGCTGACATGGGCGACCGCGGCGGGCGCGCAGGCGCCGCCGCCGCGCGCGATCGCCATCGCCCCCCAGGTAGCGGCACGGCAGTTGGAAATGGATCGCGGCGCCGCGGCGGTATGGCAGAGCCTGGAGAAACTGCATACGCGCGCCAGCCTGCTGATGATCGAGGCGCACCCGGACGATGAAGACGGCGGCCTGCTGACCTATGAATCGCGCGGTCAGGGAGTGCGCACCGCGCTGCTGACGCTCAACCGCGGCGAGGGCGGCCAAAACCTCATGTCGAACGATTTCTATGATGCCCTGGGGCTGGTCCGCACCCAGGAGTTACTCGCCGCGGATCGTGACTACGGCGTGCAGCAGTTCTTCACGCGCGTGGTGGATTTCGGGTTTTCCAAGACCAAGCAGCAGAGCTTTCAAAAGTGGGGCCGTCAGCGCGTACTCGCCGACGTGGTGCGGGTGGTCCGCGCGGTACGTCCCTTGGTGCTGGTTTCCACCTTCGTGGGTGGTCCCAGCGACGGCCACGGCAACCATGGCGTCGCCGGCCAATTGACTCAGGAGGTGTTTGCCGATGCCGCCGATCCGCGCCTCTTCCCCCGCCAGATCCAGCAGGGATTGCTGCCCTGGCAACCGCTGAAGGTCTACGCCCGCGTGCCTCTGTATGCCTTCACGCCGCGCGGCATCTACGATTACGCCAACGGCGTGTACACGCCCAACCGCATCTACGACTATGTGCACCACCGTTGGATTGAGGGCAAACCGTCGGTTTCGGTTGACGTCCCGGAAGGAACCTACAGCCCGGTACTGGGCGCCTCCTACGTGCAAATTGCCCGCCAGGGCCTGGGACAGCAACATTCCCAGCTCAGCGGCATCGGCGTGCCCGATCTCGCGCCCGACAATGCCCCCTATCATCTCTACGGCAGCAAAGTGAAAACCCCGGCGCATGCGACTTCATTGTTTGCCGGCGTGGACATTTCACTCATGGGCATTGCCGATCTGGCCCGTGGCCGGAACACCGGCGCAATGCGGGACTCACTGGCCGCGATCAATGCCGACGTGGAAACGGCGATGCGGGAATTCCGCGTCAGCCATCCGCAAACCATTGCGCCGGTGCTGGCGCACGGCATGGCGGCCACCGAAACCCTGATCCATCAGGTGCAAAGCGGTGACCTGAGCGCGGCGGCAAAATACGACGTGGAACGCGAGCTGCGCATCAAGGTAGCGCAGTTTAACGATGCCATGATCGAGGCGCTGGGACTGCAGTTCACCGCCCGCGTGGCGGGACGCGGCCGCGGCGGGCGCGGCGGTCCCGCCGTCACCCCCACGGTCGTGATTCCCGGGCAGCAGTTTCAGGTGGACACCCATTTCGCCAACCCCACCGGTGCTCCCGTCCGGCTGCAGTCCGTGTATCTGCGTACCGCCTCGGATCAGCCGGCCTGGAAGGTTTCCTCGCCCGCGCCGGCGGCCACCGAGCAGTTCACCGTGTCCGTGCCCGGCAATGCACCGCCCACGCGGCCGTATTATTCCCGCCCCAACAACATTCAGCCCTACTACAACATTGACGACGCCCGCTACATGACGCTGCCTACCACTCCCTATCCGCTCTCCGCCTGGGCCGAAATTGCCTACCAAGGCGTGACCCTGACCATGGCCCAGGTGGTCGAGACGGTCCAGCGGCCGGCGGCGAGCGGTCTGGTAGAGAACCCGCTGGTGGTGGCACCGCCGGTGTCGGTGACCGTCAACCCGCGACAGGGCATCATTCCGCTGTCGGCTTCCAGCGTAACTCTCAGCGTGAATGTGCACAGCAACGTCCCCGGCGCCGCCGCAGGAGATGTTCACCTGCGCCTGCCCGCCGGCTGGACGGCCACGCCCACCCGCGCCCGCTTCGCCCTGCGGCGCAGCGGCGAGGATCAGCCGCTGCAGTTCACGGTTTTCCCGCACGGCCTCGCGGCTCAGAGTTATAGCATCACCGCCATAGCCAGCTACGCCGGCCGCGAGTACGAGGAAGGCTACCACACCGCCGGCTACGCCGGCCTGCGGCCCTACGACCTGTACTTCCCTTCGGTGTACAAAACGCGCGGCGTCAAGGTGGCCATCGCCCCTGGCCTGCGGGTGGGCTATATCACGGGAACCGGCGACAACGTGGCCCAGGATCTGGCCAATTTGGGCGTCCACGTGCATTTCCTCAGCGCCAGCGACATTGCCACCGGCAACCTGCAAGCCTACGACGTTATCGTGCTGGGCATCCGCACCTATGCCGCGCGCCCTGCCTTGCGCACCTACAACGGGCGGCTGCTCCAATACGTGAAAAATGGCGGCGTGCTGATCGTCCAGTACCAGACCTCGGAATACGACCACGATTACGGACCCTATCCCTACTCGCTCCACGGCAACGGCCAGACCGTCATGGGCGAAACCGACCCGGTCCAAATTCTGCAGCCGCAGGCCGCCGCGTTTAGCTGGCCCAACCACATCACCGAGCGCGATTTCCAGGGCTGGGTCGAGGAACGTGGACACGGTTTCATGCAGAGCTGGGATCCGCGCTACACGGCCCTGATCGAGACTCACGATCCGCAGCAGCCGCCGCAAAAGGGCGGACTGCTCTACGCCGATTATGGCAAGGGCGTCTACATATATGAGGGCGTGGCGCTGTACCGCCAGCTCGCCGATGGCGTTCCGGGCGCCTATCGCATCTTCGCCAACCTGCTCAGTCTGCCGCGCCGGAACGGCCACTAAAACATTTATCTCCACGGCGATCGCGGCGGAGAACCGAACCCGCTGGGATAGCTCCGGCCAGCTCCGGCAGGAATGAGGCTCCCGCGGCGAGCCGCACGCCGAAGTTCTCGGCAATGGTCTGGCCGATATCGGCCAGCGAGGCGCGCGTGCCCAGGTGCACGCCGCCTCTCAGGCCACGCGAATACGCCAGCAAGGGCACGTACTCACGCGAGTGATCCGTCGATGGGGTGGTGGGATCGCAGCCGTGATCGGCGGTGAGCAGCAGCAGATCGTCCGATTTCAGGACGGCGAGCATCCGCGCCAGCCCGGCATCGCATTCCGCCAGCGCGGCGGCGTAGCCGGCCACGTCGTTGCGATGGCCGTAGATCATATCGAAGTCCACCAGATTGGTGAAGATCAGACCCGTGTCGATCACGTCCAGAGCGGCCCGTGTCTGCGCCAGGCCTTCGGCGTTGGAGGCCATGGCGGCATGGCTGCCGATGCCGCGGCCAAGAAAAATATCAACGATTTTACCCACCGCGTGTACGGCCACGCCGGCGCCTGCAAGTTGGTCGAGCAGCATGCCCGGCGGCGGCGGCACGGCGTAATCGTGGCGATGGCGGGTGCGGGTAAAGCCGGTCGTGGCATCGCCAACGAAGGGCCGGGCGATGACCCGGCCGACGCGCCAGGGTCCCTGCAGCAGCTGGCGCGCGCCGGCGCACATGGCGTAAAGCTCATCGAGAGGCACGCGGTCTTCATGCGCCGCCACCTGAAAGACGCTATCCGCCGAGGTGTAGACGATGGGAAAGCCGGTTCGCAGATGCTCCGGCCCGAGGCGCTGGATAATTTCCGTGCCGCTGGCGGCAACATTGCCGAGTGTGCGGCGGCCGATTCGGCTTTCGAAGGCGGCGATGAGTTGCGCCGGAAAGCCGCCGGGGAAGACGGGGAACCCGGGATCGAGAATGATGCCCGCCATTTCCCAGTGCCCGGTGGTGGTGTCCTTCCCGTCGGAGCGCAGCGCGCAGCGGCCGAAACTGGCTGCCGGAGCCGCGGCCGGTGGAATGCCGGTCAAGGTCCGGATGTTTCCCAGACCCAGCCGTTGCAGCGTAGGCAGCGGTACGGCATGGCGTTCGAGCACGTGACCCAGGGTGTCGCTGGCGGCATCGTTGGGCCCGTAGTGCGCGGCATCGGGCATGGCGCCGACGCCCACGCTATCGAGCACGATGAGCATGACACGCCGGAAACGGGCATTCATAATGCCATGATTATTGCTGGCGCCGGCGCGCTTGTCGCTGCTGCCAAAGCAGAACAATCAGCCCCAACGCGGCCGCGCCGGCAGCCCACCATGGATCGTTCGGTCCGCCCCGAGGTGGGCCGCCCCCGAAGGCCGTTGCTGCCAGGGCAGGCAGCAGCAGCACGACCAGCCCGCCGACGAGCAATGCCAGCCCCAGCCACACCAGATAGGACGATCGGTTCACGAGGATGGTGGACGTGAGGGGGCTCGAACCCCTGACCTCCGCGTTGCGAACGCGGCGCTCTCCCAGCTGAGCTACACGCCCCTGCGAAGGTCGATTTTAGCATGGCGAGCCCGCACGGCTCGTGACAACCAGCTCCGATCCTCTTGTATCTATGAGTGGGGAGAAATGGCAGCCAAAACCGTAAAAGAATACACGGAAGCTGTCCGCGAGAAGCTGAACCAGCTCGGCATAGCTCCTCCCGGTGGCGAGATTGCTTGCGTCACCGTCTTGAACGCGCGGGCACCCTCGCGCCACAAACCGCGAACGCGGCACTGGCGCACTTACGCGCCCGCCTGGAGCGCCACTGGTTGCGCCAGCCGCTGAACGAGGCAGCCTTCGACCTGGCGGCCGTTTTCATAGATCGCCATCCCCTGCGCGCGCCCGATGCCCTGCAGCTCGCCGCGTGCATGGCGCTCCAGCAGAACCAGCCGGTACAGTTCATTTGCTCAGACCAGAGGTTGTTGGCGGCGGCCCGGGCTGAGGGCATTCCCTGCTGGGACCCGGCTGCCGCGCTAGAATAGGAGTTCGGCAGGCGGACGGGCAATCGCGGCCGCGCGGGCGCGAGCCGGCGCGGTCGAGGAAAGTCCGGACTCCACCGGGAAGCGTGCTGGCTAACGGCCAGGAGGCCGGCTTCACAAAGCCGGTTTACGGAAAGTGCCACAGAAAACATACCGCTGCCCGCCTGTGGGCGGGTAGCAAGGGTGAAAAGGTGCGGTAAGAGCGCACCGCTCCGCTGGCGACAGCGGAGGCAGGGCAAACCCCACGTGGAGCAAGGCCAAATAGGGGAGGGAGGGTTTTCCCAGCCCGCCAGGGCCGCGCAAGCGGTCCGCGAACTCCCGGGTAGACCGCTAGAGGCAGCCCGTAATGGCTGCTCCAGAGGAATGGTTGCCGCCGGGGTGCAAGCCTCGGTACAGAATCCGGCTTATAGTCCGCTTGCCACAGTTTTTCATGGACATTGTCATATCGCCAGCCCGCCGCCTATCCGGTGCGGTGCGTCCACCCGGCGACAAATCCATCTCGCACCGCTGTGCTCTGCTGGCCGCGCTTGGCGACGGCGCCTCGCAGCTCAGCCATTTTGCCGACGGCGAGGATTGCCAGAGCACGCTGAACTGCCTGCAAGCACTGGGCGTGCCGGTGACCCGCACGGGCGAGGATGCGGTCACGATGTCCGGGGTGGGATTGCGCGGGCTCCGCGCTCCCACCGCGGCGCTCCACGCAGGCAACTCGGGAACGACCCTGCGCCTGCTCAGCGGTATCTTGGCGGCGCAGCCCTACGCTGCGGCCATTGGCGGCGATGCTTCGCTGAGCCGGCGGCCCATGGGGCGGATCACCGAACCGCTGCGGGCGATGGGAGCGAGCATCACCGCAGCGGCAGGCGAGCGCCCGCCGCTGCAGTTCGCTCCCGGCGCCGGGTTGCGCGGGCTCGATTACGCGCTGCCCATCGCCAGCGCCCAGGTAAAAAGCGCCCTGTTGCTGGCCGGACTCTACGCCCGCGGCACAACGCGCATCAGCGAACCCGTGCCCACGCGCGATCACACCGAGGTGCTGCTGCGCCATCTGGGCGTGGCGCTGGAACAGCAGGCACGGCCGGCGGCCTGCGCGCTCACCGGACCGGTCGAGCGCCTGGCACCGCTGGGTGCGTTCCGCATTCCCGGAGACCCCAGCTCGGCGGCATTTTTTCTTTGTGCGGCAGCCTGCCTGCCGGATTCCGATCTCCTGGTGGATGACGTCGCGCTCAACCCCACCCGCGCGGCGCTGCTGGATGTGCTGCGGCGGCTGGGAGCGCGCCCTCAGGTGGTGGCCCTCGAAGAGCGCGGTGGCGAGCTGGTGGGCAGCCTGCATCTGGACGGGCCGCCGCAGCTTTCCGCCGCCCGCATCGCCGGCGCGGAAGCAGCGGCCCTGATCGATGAAATTCCGATCCTGGCCGTCCTGGCAACCCGCACGCAGGCGGGTATTCAGTTCGACGATGTGGGCGAACTGCGCGTCAAGGAAAGCGATCGCCTGGCGGCGATTCGCCGCAACCTGGACGCGATGGGCGCCATCTGCGCAGTGCAGGCGGACTCACTGTTTGTCCCCGGGCGTCAGCGCCTGCATGGCGCCGCGTTGGCCAGTCATGGCGACCACCGCATCGCCATGGCGTTTGCGGTTGCGGCCCTGCTTGCCTCCGGCGACAGTACGATCGCCGATGCCGGCTGCGCCGCCATTTCCTATCCTAGCTTCTTCGCCACGCTGGAGCGGCTGGCGGAACGCTAAACTAGAAATCTGCATGTCCTCTGCCGCCCAACGCCGCCAAGCCCTGGCCGCTGCGCTCACCGAACGCATCCTGGTGCTGGACGGCGCCATGGGAACCATGCTGCAGCAGCGTCAGCTCAGCGCCGCCGATTTCGGGGGGCCGGCGCTGGATGGTTGCAACGAGAACCTGGTGTGCACCCGTCCGGACGTGATCGTGGACGTACACCGCCAATACCTGGAAGCGGGCGCCGATATCATCGAGACCGACAGCTTCGGCAGCACGCCCATCGTCCTCGCTGAATACGGACTGGAGGCGCGCGCGGAGGCAATCAGCCGCGAAGCCGCGCGGCTGGCCCGGCAAGCGGCCGACGCCGCTGCCACCTCGGCACGCCCGCGCTGGGTAGCCGGCTCGATGGGTCCGACCACCAAGGCCATTACCGTCACCGGAGGCGTGAGCTTCGAGCAATTGCGCCAGGCCTTCGCACTGCAGGCGGCCGGCCTGCTCGACGGCGGCGCTGACCTGCTCCTGGTGGAAACCTGCCAGGATACCCGCAATATCAAAGCTGCCCTGATCGGCATTGCCGACGCCGCCCGCACCCGGGGAGAAAACGTTCCCGTGATGGTGTCGGGAACGATCGAGGCCATGGGGACCATGCTGGCCGGCCAGAGCGCCGAAGCGCTGTGGGTTTCCCTCGAGCACGCCGAGCTGCTCTCCATCGGACTCAATTGCGCCACCGGCCCGGAGTTCATGACCGACCACCTGCGCACCCTGCATAATCTCAGCCATCGCTATATTTCCTGCTATCCCAACGCCGGACTGCCCAACGAAGAAGGCCAGTACCGGGAAACACCTGCCTCGCTGGCCCATCAATTGGAGCGTTTTGTCCAGCATGGCTGGGTCAACATCATTGGCGGCTGCTGCGGCACCACGCCCGCGCATATTGCCGCGCTGGCGGCCATGGCGGCGGGCAAGCCGCCGCGCACGCCCCCATCGCCGTCGCCGCGAGCCTTGTACAGCGGCATCGAAACCATCGAGGCCGAGGATTCCACCCGGCCCTTGATCGTGGGTGAGCGCACCAATATTGTCGGCTCGCGGCTGTTCAAGCGCCTGGTGGCGGAAGAGAAGTGGGAGGAAGCCACCGAGATCGCGCGCCGCCAGGTGAAAAACGGCGCCCATATTATCGACGTCTGCCTGCAAAGCACCGAGCGCGAGGAGATGGGCGACATCGCGCCGTTCTACGAAAAACTCATTCGCAAGATCAAAGTCCCGGTCATGATCGATACCACCGACGCCGCCGCGGTCGAGCGCGCGCTGACGTTCTGCCAGGGCAAGGGACTGATCAACTCGATCAACCTCGAGGACGGAGAAGACAAGTTCGAACGCGTGTGCCCGCTGGCGCGCCGCTACGGCTCGGCGCTGGTGGTGGGCTGCATTGACGAGGACAAACTGCAGGCGCAGGCGTTCACGCGTGAACGCAAGCTGGCCATCGCCGAACGTTCGCTGGCTCTGCTCACCGGCAAATATGGTATCCCTGCGCATAATCTGGCGATCGATGCTCTGGTCTTCCCCTGCGCCACCGGCGATGAGAACTACATTGGCGGCGCGGCGGAAACCATCGAAGGAGTCCGGCTGATCAAGCAGCGGCTGCCGGAAGTCAAGACCATCCTGGGAATTTCCAATGTCTCCTTTGGTCTGCCGGCGGCGGCGCGCGAGGTCGTGAATTCGGTTTTTCTCTACCACTGCACCAAGGCCGGACTGGATCTCGCCATTGTGAACGCGGAAAAGCTGGAACGGTTCGCCTCCATCCCGGCGCCTGAGCGGGCGTTGGCGGAAGCGCTGCTGTTCAACACTCCCGTGGAAACGGTGGCACCGGGTGCGCCCGCCGACTGGCGGCAACAGACCAAGGCGCAGCGCGCGGCGCTCAACCAGCACCACATTGCCGCCCTGGCCGAACATTTCCGCGCTCCCCGCCCCAGCGCCGCCAGAACCTCGCAGCAACTGCCGCTCGACCAGCGTTTGGCCCACTACATCATCGAAGGCACCAAGGATGGGCTGATTCCCGACCTGGATCGCAAGCGCGCTGAAGGCGCTGCACCGATGGACATCATCAATGGCCCGCTGATGACCGGCATGGCCGAAGTTGGCCGCCTGTTCAACAATAACGAGCTGATCGTGGCCGAGGTATTGCAATCCGCCGAGGCGATGAAAGCCGCCGTGTCGCATCTGGAGCAATTCATGGAAAAGTCGGAATCGGCGGCCAGAGGCTCCATCCTGCTAGCCACGGTCAAAGGCGACGTACACGACATTGGGAAGAACCTGGTGGATATCATTTTGTCCAACAACGGTTATCGCGTGATGAATCTGGGCATCAAAATTCCCCCGGAACAGTTGATCGAGGCCTATCATCGCGAGCATCCCGATGCGATCGGACTCTCCGGACTGCTGGTCAAAAGCGCGGGCCAGATGGCGGTGACGGCCGGGGACTTGCGCCAGGCCGGCATTGAGGCGCCGTTGCTGGTGGGCGGCGCCGCCCTGTCGGAACGCTTTACCAACATGCGCATCGCGCCCGAATACAGCGGCACCGTGTGCTACGCCAAGGACGCCATGAGCGGCCTCGCGCTGCTCAACGCTCTCATGGATCCGGCCGGGCGCGCCCGCCTGCAAGGAGAACGCGCGCGGGCGATGGCAGCCGCCAGCACCCCCAGCGGCGCACCCGCGCCGGCCGCCGCCGCCCGCTTCCCCGCCCGCCGCAGCGCCAAAGTGCCTACTGATTTGCCCATCCCGGTGCCGGCCAGCCTCGAGCGCCACCTGCGCGATGTGCCCCAGTTAACTGAGATCTGGAGCTATATCAATCCGCTCATGCTGTACGGCCACCATCTCGGCTTCAAAGGCAACTTTGAAAAGGCACTGGCCGCACGCGATCCCAAAGCGCTGGAGCTGGCCGCGACGGTGGAGCAGCTCAAAATCGAGGCTGAACCGGTGCTGCACGTGCGCGCGGTGTGGCAGTTTTTCCCCGCCGAACCCGACGGCAACGACCTGCATCTGTTCGCGCCGCGCGCCCCCGCTGACGCTGCGCCCCTGCACACCTTCCATTTCGAGCGCCAGCAAAGGGAAAACGGTTTGTGCCTGGCCGATTACGTCTTGCCGCCCCACGACGGCGTACGCGATCACCTGGCGCTGATGGTGGTCACTGCCGGCGGCGGCGTGCGGGAACGCGCGGATGCAGCACGGCTTGCAGGCCGATACGTGTTCTCCCACGGACTGCAGGTACTGGCATTGGAATCGGCCGAGGCGGCGGCGGAATGGCTGCACCGGCGCATTCGCGAGGACTGGGGCTTCCCCGATCCTGCCGGCATGAGCATGAAGGATCGCTACACCTCCCGCTATCGCGGCAAGCGTTACGCGTTCGGCTATCCGGCTTGCCCGGACATGAACGGCCAATTGGGCATCTGGAAGCTGTTGCACCCGCAGGAAATCGGCGTCACCCTCACCGACGGAATGATGATGGAACCGGAAGCCTCCACCAGCGCGCTGGTGTTCCATCACCCCGCCTGTGCGTATTACTCGATCAGCGATGAAGCGGCCGGCCGTGCCATTCCTCGCGGGGAGTAACCCAGCTTTCCTCATCCTCGTATTGGTGCCCGTCGCGATCGTCGTGGCGGGTCCAATAGGTCATGAGAGCGATCACCACGCCGTCCCAGATCCATCCCCAGAGTGCGGCCCAGTGGAAATACATATCACCGTGTGATGTGCAAGCCTGCCGCGCAGTTGCGTCCACTTGGTTCAGGAGGTGGGCTGCGGCTGCTGCTGCGTCAGGCAATGGAACGCGCCGAGCCCCCAGACCAGATCACGGCAGTCCATACCCACTACGCGGCGGCCGGGGAACAGGCCTTGCAGCACGCGCGCGGCGGCCTCGTCCTGAGGGCAGGCGAACTGCGGCAGCAGGACCACGGCATTGGCGATGTAGAAGTTGGCGTAGCTGGCGGGCAGCCGCTGGCCCTCGTGCACGAGCGGGGCGGGCATGGCGAGGGTAAAAACTTCCAGCTTGCGGCCGCGCGCATCCCGCAGGTTCCGCAGTCGCCGCAGGTTGTCCCGCAAGGGGCCGTAGTTGGCGTCGGCGGTATTGTCCTCGATGGCCGTGACCACTACGCCGGGCGCGACAAAGCGCGTAAGGTCATCCACGTGGCCGTCGGTGTCATCGCCGGTGATGCCCTCGCCCAGCCAGAGAATGGATTCCACCCCCACGAACTCGCGCAGCCGCTTCTCGATTCCATCGCGGCCAAGACCGGGATTGCGATTCGGGTGCAGCAGGCAGGCTTCGGTGGTAAGCAGTGTCCCCTCGCCGTCCACATCGATCGAGCCGCCTTCCAGCACCACGCCGGGATGAAACACCGGCAGCCCCAGACACTCGCCGATGCGGCACGGCACGGCATCGTCGAGATCGAAGGGCGGATACTTGCCGCCCCAGGCGTTGTAGTCCCAGTCCACAATCGCCTGTGCACCCCCCGGGCGATTGAGAAACATCGGACCATGATCGCGGATCCAGGCGTCATTATTCGCGATGGCAACCAGCTCTACGCCGGCTCCAGCTCCTGCTGCTGCCAGCACCCGCCGTGCCTCCGCCTGCCGCGTTTCCCCTTGCACGCAGATACGCACCGCCTCACCCCCGGCCAGGGCGCGCGCCATGGCGGCAAACACCGGCGGAATGCGCTCCAGCTTGCCTGGCCAGCTTGCCTCCTTGTGCGGCCAAGCCAGCCAGGTGGCCTTATGCGGCGCCCATTCGGCGGGCATGCGGAACCCTTGTGGGCCGGGCGGACGGCTCGGATCGGCAGCCCGCATTGGGTCAGTCGCGCACGCGCCGGACCAAGTCCTGGTAGGCATCGAGACGCCGGTCGCGCAGAAAGGGCCAGTTTCGCCGCACCTGCTCGACTTCGTCCAGGTCACAAGCGGCCAGGAGAATTTCCTCATGATCGCTGGAGGCGCGCGCCAGCACCCGCCCGCTGGGGTCGGCGATGAAGCTGTTGCCCCAAAAATGGATGCCGTTGCTGTGCGGCAGCAAGGGATCGCGCTCCAGACCGACGCGGTTGGCGGCCGCTACAAATACTCCGTTGGCAATGGCATGGGCGCGCTGGGAGGTGATCCAGGCCTCCAGTTGGCGCTCGCCCCACTCTTCTTTTTCGGCCGGATGCCAGCCAATCGCGGTGGGATAAAACAGGATTTCCGCGCCGGCTAGCGCCGTCAGCCGCGCGGCCTCCGGGAACCATTGGTCCCAGCACACCAAAACGCCCAGCGGCCCCTGAGCAGTGGAAAAACTCTGGAATCCCAGATCGCCGGGCGTGAAGTAAAACTTCTCCTGATAGAGCGGATCGTCGGGTACGTGCATTTTGCGATAGCGGCCGCGCAGCGTACCCTCGGCGTCCAGCACGATGGCGGTGTTGTGGTAGATTCCCGGCGCGCGCCGCTCGAACAGCGAGGCAATCACCACCACGCCGCAGCGGCGCGCCGCCGCTGCCAGGGCTTCCGTCGTAGGACCAGGTATCGGCTCGGCCAGGTTAAAGCGCTCCGCATCCTCGGCCTGGCACGGATAGGGTGTGCGAAACAGCTCCTGGGTGCAGACTACGCCCGCGCCCGCGGCGGCCGCCTGCTCGATGCCGTTCAGCGTCCGCGCCACATTGTCAGCCACATCCGAACTGGCCGGCGCCTGCAACAGTGCCACTTGAACCGTGCGTGCCATCCTTATGATTCTAACGATAGAACAGCAGCACCAGGAACAAGTACACCCAGGTCAGGTCCAGACAGTGCCAGATGATGCTGGTCAGATCCATCAGCAGCGGGCGGTCCGCGTGCAGCCGCCCGCGCCAGGCACGGGAAAAGACCCAGCTCAACAGCCCCAGCGCGAGCACGATGTGAAAGGCATGCGCCGCCGTGACCACGTAAAAAAAGCCGCTGTTGGGATGGCCGGTGATGTAAACCCCCTGGGCGAACAGCGTGTACCAGGCCAGCCCCTGCCCGGCCAGGAACAGTACGCCCAGCAGCAGCGCCATGCCCGTCCAGCGCAAGGTGCCGCGCATCAGCCGCGCTCCCAGATACTGGCGCGCACGCCACAAGGCCACGCTGCTGCCCAGCAGCACAAAGGTGTTGGCGGCGAGAATGGTGGCCAGCTCGGGCGACAGCCAGTAGATGGTCAAGCCGTGGCGCACGACGTAGGCGAACGTCAGCCCCAGGAAGAACATGGTCATCGCGATCATGCCCAGCCAAACCGCCCGCCGGAACTTCAGCACCGAGGCAGGCGAGTCCCAGCTTCTGGAGTCGGTCGCCATCTCTATAATTCTAGTGTTCGCTGTTCCGCTTCCGGTCCCCTGTGTTTTCCGATCGCACCTCCTGGCCGCTCCTGCCCAACCGGCTGCACCGGCTGGCACGGCAGCGCCGCGCCCAGGGCGATTTCTGCGACCTGACCATCTCCAACCCCACCATCTGCGGATTCCACTATCCCGCGAACCTGCTTGCCGCCCTCGCCGCGCCCGCCGCGCTGCGCTACGAGCCCCAGCCCTTCGGCTTGGCAACGGCGCGCGCGGCCGTGGTGGATTATTACCGGGAACGCGGCCTGGAATTGCGCGAGCGTCGCGTGGCCCTGACCGCCAGCACCAGCGAGGCTTACTGCCATTTGTTCCGGCTGCTGTGCAATCCCGGCGATGCCGTGCTGGCGCCGGCACCCAGCTATCCGCTCTTGGACCTGCTGGCAGGGCTGGAAAACGTGACTGTCCGCGCCGTACCCATGCTCTACGATCACGGCTGGCAGCTCGATGTGGACACACTCGCCGCAGCCGAGACCGGCGTGCGCGCCCTATTCCTGGTTCACCCCAACAACCCCGCCGGCAACTATATCAAGCCGCCAGAGTGGCTGAAGTTGCAGGAGCTGGCCGCCGCGCGCGGCTGGGCGATCGTCGTGGATGAGGTGTTCTTTGATTACCCCATGGATTCTGCCGTGGCGCTGCAATTCGACCACTGCCCGGCGTTGACGTTTCTGCTGAACGGCTGTTCGAAAATTTCTGCCCTGCCGCAGATGAAGCTGGGTTGGATCGCCGGCTTCGGTCCGGAAACGCTGGCTGCTCCGGCGTGGGAGCGCCTGGAAATGGTGCTGGATCTGTTTCTTTCCGTGAGTGCGCCCGCCCAGCAGGCTGCACCGGCGCTGCTGGGTGCGCGCCACGCACTGCAGCCGCAAATCCGCGAGCGGCTGCGCACCAACCTCACCGCTCTGGATGCCGCTCTGGCGGGGCACCCCGCGGTCGAGCGGCTGCGGATGGAAGGCGGCTGGACAGCGCTGTTGCGGCTACCGCGCATTCTCAGCGACGAGGCCTGGGCGGAGCGGCTGGTCGAGAGCTCCGGCGTCCTCACCCATCCCGGACATTTCTACGGTCTGCCGCAAGAGGCCTGCCTGGCGCTGAGCTTGTTGCCTCCCGCCGCCAATTTTGACCGCGGCTTGGCGCGCCTGGCACGCGGTATCGCCGCTGAAATGGAGTAAAGTCGAGGCATGCAGGCAGGCGAGCGCGCGCCGGAATTTCAGCTTCCGGATCAGGATGGGCGGATGCGCACGCTCGCTGAATTCGCAGGCCATCCCCTGGTGTTGTATTTTTATCCGCGTGCCGGCACCTCCGGTTGCACCGTCGAGGCACAGGAATTCCGGGAGCACTATGCCCGCTTCCGCCGCCGCGGCATTGCCGTGGTGGGCGCCTCTCCCGACACCATCGCGGCACAAAAAAAATTCGCCCAACACGAATCGCTTCCCTTCCCTCTGCTCGCCGACGCCGAGCGCCGGCTGTGCCGCGACTATGGCGTCCTGCGGCAGAAAAGCATGTATGGCCGCAAGTTCCTGGGCGTGGTGCGCACCACCTTTTTAGTGGACGGCGCCGGCGTGGTGCGCCAGCTGCTGGCCCCGGTCAAGCCGGTCGGGCATGCCGCGCTGGTGCTGGTGCAATTGCAGGAGCTGGGGCTGATCTGAAGGTTATGGATGCTGCGGCAGGCCGGAGCACCGCCTGTAATGCCTGCCAGACTTCCTCCGCCGACAGGGCTTGCATACAGGGACTATAACCGCCAGGCGGGACCGCTGGCAGCCGGCAGCGCCCGCGCCCGCAGAAGCTGCACGGCAGCGGGTGCGCCAGATTGCGGTGCGGGCCGCCGCCCATCGCCTCATCCGCGCCCCAAACCGCGGGCGCGTGTGGACCGAATAACGCCACCGTCGGCGTGCCCAGCGCCCGCGCCAGATGCACCATCCCGGTATCCGGAGCGACCACCGCCCGCGCCCGGGCTGCCAGGCCGGCCAAAGCGCTCCAATCGGTCTGCCCAGCAAGATTGATGGCGCCCCCGCCGGCGGCCTGGATCAGCGCTGCGCAATCACGGGCCTCGGCGATAGCGCCCGTCAACAGCAGCGGCCAGCCTTGGGCGCGGCAGCGCCGCAGCAGGTCCAGCCAGTGCGCCGCCGGCCAGCGCTTGGCGGCCGTACCGCAGCCGGGATGCAGCAACAACGGCGCGGGCAGCGTTTCCGGCCACACGCCTGCCGCCGCCGCCCGCCACTGCGGCGCCGGCGCCAGACGCCGCCAGCGCACCTCACCGCAAAGCGGCTGCCCCGCCGCCGCTTCGATCATTCCGACCCAGCGTGCCGCCGCCTCCCGGCCCGGCTCGAACGGCAGCTCGCGGTCAAGCAGGAATCCTCCGCCGCGCACGCCCGAACCCGCCAGCCAACGCGCGTGCCGGCGCCCCAGCGGCAGCCAGCGTGGGTCGGCGTGCAGGTCAATTGCCGCATCAAATTCGCGGGGCGGCATGCTCCATGCGTCCCACCCCGCCGCCACCGTCCAGAGCGCAATCCCCAGCTGCGCCTGCTCGAGGAATTTTTCGTACTCCGAGCGCACCAGCAAGGTAATGGCAGCCGCGGGAAACAGCTCGCGGGCGCGCTCCAGGGCTGGACGCAGCAGCAGCAAATCCCCGAGCGCGCCCCGCCGCAGCAGCAGCAAACGGCGCACCTTCTCCGCTGCCGGCGCCGGTCGCTGACAGCGCCAAGGCGCCGCCAGCGCGTCCGCGGCCCGCCAGCCGGCGCGCATCCACGCCCGTGTCAGCCCCCAGCCTGCGACTGGGCTCATGAGGCCGCCGCCCGCGCCCGCGCTGGCAGCAACTGCTGGTACAGCGCCGCCAGTTCCGGCCCGCGGCGCTCGATGCTGAACAACTCCTGCGCCCTCTGGCGCGCGCGCCGCCCGCACGCCAGACGAAATGCACGGTCCTGGAGCAGCGTGCTCAGCGCCTGCGCCAGCGCGGCGGGGTTATCGGGAGGCACCGTGAGTCCGGTGATGCCATGCGCGCTCACCCAATCCGTGCCCGTCGATAGAGCCGTGTTCACTACCGGCAAGCCCGCCGCCATTGCCTCCACCTGCGCCACCCCGAAGACCTCCGCCGGCGAGCGCGACGGCAATACAAACACGTCGGCCTGGTGCAGCCGCTGTGGCAGTTCGGCATCAGACACGTGCCCCCAAAAGCGGACCCGGTCGCTCAGCCCGAGGTCTGCTGCCAGCGCTTCCAGATGCCGCCGCTCCCGCCCGTCGCCCAGAATGTGAACCGGAACTGCCAGGTCGCGTGCGGCTCGCAGCAGCACATCCACGCCCTTGTACGGCACCAGACGCCCGAGAAACGCTATCACCGGCGCGCGTGCGGGACGGCGCGCCGCCCCCGCCATCAAAAACGGCCGCAGGTCGAAACCAAACGGAATCACCCGCAGCCGCTGCTGGAACGGCGCCAGCGTGGCGCATTGCGAGCTGCTGGCGGAGCTGACCACGATGGCGTCCATGCGTTCCAGAAACCGCCGCGTCAGCTTGCGCTGGCAATAGCGCATCCAGGCGGGATGGTGAACCACCTCCGCATGCAGGGTCGCCACCCAGGCGCAGCGTTTGCTCAGTCTCAGCGCGGCGGCTTCGGCGAGGGGGAAGGGGAGATGAAAATGCAACAGATCGCTGCTGGCCGCCAGCTGGCCTAGCGCGCGGAAAAACCCGGGATGGATCGGCATGGAAGCCGCGACCGGCGCCGCCAGTTCGCATCCCCTCACTCCCGGCGGGAACGGTCGCGGCTCGCTGCCAAGGGGGCGGCAGGCCAGGACCGTGCTGCGGTATCCGCACCCCGCGAGGTAGCTGACCTGCGCATGCAGCACCGCCTCGATGCCCCCGCGGTCGCGCCCCCAAAACTTGTTTACCAGCCCGATGACCGGCGCATCAGATGGCACGGACATCCTCCCGGCATGGCCGCCGCGCGGCGCGCCACACCTCCTCCACGGAAACCTGCTCCAGGCAGCGGGCGCGAGGACAGACGTAGGCCATACCCTCCCTGCCGGCGCGCGGATCGTAGCAGGGGCCGCACCCGGCCCAGCCCTGCACGAACGGCTGGCCGGGAGCGTGAATGCGCTCCCCCGCGGTAGGACCGTAGATGCCGACCGAGGGCCGCTCCAGCGCCTGCGCCATCACCAGCGGCAAGGAATCGTTGCCGATGACCAGATCCGCAGCGGCGATGACGGCGGCACTCTGTCGCAGCGACAGCCGCCCGATCCAATTACGCTGGCTCGCTGCCGGCAGGCGCTCGTCCAGCCAGCGCGCCATCCCCGCATCGGCAGCCCCGCCCAGCCAGCTCAACGATATGCCGCTTGCCTGTGCGCGCGCGGCTAATTCCACAAAGCGTTCCCGCGGCCAGCAGCGATTGGGCATCGCGGACCAGGGATTGCTGGCGCCGCCCGGCGCCAGCGCCCAGCGCGGACCAGGGCCGCCCTCCCACAGCGCTTCGCCTTCCGCGAGCTCGTTCGCCTGCAGAGCCAGGCGCGGACGGAGTGTAGTCGCGCCTGCATCCACACCGGCCGCAGCCAGCAGTTCGGATTGCAGCGCCAGACGATGGCGGTCCAGCCGATACGGCACCTCCGCGCCCCACGCTACCGCCCGGTGACCGCGCATGCGGGCGCTGCGCCCCAACCAGGCGGAACGATGCGCCACCAGCACGGTAGCTGGCCCAAAGCGCCGTTTCCATGCCCCTAGCGCCGCCCACCAAGCCGCTGCCGCCCGCGCCCGGTTGACTGCGCCCGCCCCGGGGGCTGGGATCGTCAGCAAGCTGTCCACATCAGGGTTGCCCTCCAGCAATGGCGCTGCATAGCCGCTGGTGATCCAGCCGATCACCGCCTGCGGGCGCGCGCAGCGCAAGGCCCGCGCCATGGCCGTGGTCAGCAGGACATCGCCCGCCGCGGCCAGCTTCACGATCAAATAGTTCCCCTCGCGGCTCATTCGCACCGTCCCCAACCCATGCCGATCCCCGCGGTCAAAAACACCACCAGGGCGAGCAGCCGTGCGTTCCAAAGCGCTTCCTGAGTGAGGCAGGCTGTCAGCACACCGGCATAACCCGCCAGCATCGGCGCGGCAGCGCGCCCCGCCCGCCACCAGAATCGCCACGGTGCGATCACGGCCATCAGTAGCAGCACCAGACCCACCGGTCCGGTGCCGGCCCAGACCGTGAGCCACATATCTTGCGCGCCGCGGAAGCGTACCTCCGGCGTTAACGGCCCGCTCCCGACCGCGGGAACGCCGAGATAGAGGGCCCGGCCAAAGCCCAGTCCCATCACCGGATGCTGCGCAATCTGCCTCAGTGCCTGGGCCATGGTGTCGAGCCGCTGCTGCGTGCTGGTGTCGGCTGCGGGCGAGCTCACTGGCGCCGGCGCTTGCCACCACGCCGCCATCGTCGCCGCCGCGGTGCGCATCCGGTGCAAGCTTTGAGCGGGAAACAACAGCCCCAACCCCAGCAGCAACAGCACCGCCCCGCCCACCGCCCTTCTCCTGCCAGCTAGCAGCAGCACGATGCAGCCGGCGGCACAGGCAAGGTAGCCGGCACGCGAACCCGCCGCTATGAGGTTGCCGGCCACCGCCAGCGTCAGGCCGTGGATTGCCCAGCGGCGCCAGCCGCGCTGCCGCGGCTGGCATAGCAGCCACAACAGCGCCCACGACATCAGCACGCCGTACAGATTGGCGTCGTAAAAAAGCCCAGTGGCGCGCGGACGCGCCCCTTGCGCCAGGGGACTCAGCGCGGCAACCCAGCCCGCCGCCTGCGCCAAGCCCACCGCCGCGTTGAGGCCCACGCCCAGCAAGAGTAGCTTTGCGGCGCGCGCGCGCCAGCTCTCTCCTCCAGCTGCCAGCGCCACGCCGATCAGCACGAACAGCGCCAGCTTGACCACGTGCCCCAAGATGGTTTCTAATCCTGCCACCTTCAATGCCACCTCCGGCCGGGCAGAGGCGGCGGCCAGCGTCAGCAGCGACCACGCCAGCAGCGCCAGCATCCAAGTTGCCAGCGCTGGCCAACGCCGCGGCCACAGTTTCCGTCCCGACCACCACGCTCCCGCCAGCAGCGGCAGCGCCACCGCCGGAATTACGAAATTGGTCCAGGTCAGCCCCGCCGACCACGGCACCAGAAGGCCGAAGCTTTTGCCCGAGGCAACCTCCGGCACCAGCAGCAATACCGCCAGCAGCACGGTTTGCACCTCGATCCAGGCAAGATGCGCGCCCGCCCACGCCAACACCACCACCCCGAACACTGCCAGCGCCGCTCCTCCCCATCCCCAAGCCGCCATCACGCCTGCCAGCAGGGCTGCGCTGGCGAAGCCCAACCCGCTCCCCAGAACACCGGGGCCCTCCCACCCGAAGCCGGATCCGCGATCGGGCGCGACAGGCAAACTCTCCATGGCGTTAAGCCCGCCTCCGCAGCGCGATTGGTTCCCCGGCTTCGGCACGCGCTCCCAGCGGCCGCCACACCTCGATCCAGGGCTCGCAACTTCCGGCGGGAACGAAATTCAGCACCACTGCGATGGCCCCGCCACCGGCGGATTCCAGGGCATCCAAACTGCGGCGGAGCGCGCGCCGCCGCGTGTGCCCGTAGCGAGCGACGAGCAAGGTGGCATCTGCCAGTCCAGCCCACAAACCCGCCTCCGGTCCGGACAGAGCTGGCGGCCCATCCACGATCACCCAATCAAAGCGCGCCCGAGCCGCGCGCAAGAGATCGGCGCCGGCGCCGCCCGCTAACGCCAATGGCAGGTCCTCGCTTCCCTCGCCGGCGCCAATGCGGCTCACCCCTGGCCCGGCCGGATGCAGCACCTGTTCTACCTGTGCTCTACCCGCCAGCAACTCTGCCAATCCCGGTGTGGCCGGCCCACCGCAGCGCTCATGCAGGGCCGGGCGCGCGGTGTGCGCGTCCAGCAGCAACACCGGTGCCTGTCGCCCCAGTTGCGCGGCCAAATGCAGGGCCAGCATCGTTTTGCCCTCTCCGCCGTCCGCACTGCTGACCAGCACCACGCTCCAGCCGCTGGCCTGCCGCGCCCCCAGCAGCGCCGCGGCGCAGCCCGCTGCCGCGCGCCGAAAGCTCGGGGATGGCGCGCCAGCAATCAATCCCAGCCTCTGGCCCCGGTCCGGGCCCCAGCGAGGCAAGGCGGCGGCGAGCGTTACGCCCAGCTCCCTGGCTTCGGGAAAGCGCAGCCGATCATCCCTGCTGTCGGCCATCCACGCCGCTGCCAGCCCCAGGGCCAAACCCAACACCCAGGCGCTTGCCAGCGCCGGCCACCAGCGCGGACTGAGCGGTACCGCCATGGCTGCGGGCGAACCCTCGGCGCGCAACGGCGCCTCGGTTGCGCCCACGGCCGCTATCGCCTGTTGCAACTGACCGAGCAGGGATGCGTAAATTTGGCGCCGTGCGTCCACCTGCCGTTGCGCCAGATCGAAATCGCCCGTTGCGGTTTCCAGCGTACTCGTCAAGCGCTGCTGCCGCTCCAGGGCAGCACCCAGATCGCGCGTCTGCCTCCGCACCGCGGCCAGTGCGCTTTGCTGCTGCTGCTGCTGCCGCTGCCGCCAGGCTTGCAAGTTGGCGTCCAGGGCCGCCAGGCGCAGCCGAGCCTGGCGCAGCGGAAGCGCCTGCGGGCGGTACTCGGCCGTTAAGGCTTGCACCCGAGCCGCCAATTGCGCGCGCTGCGCTTCCAATGCCTGCGGCCCCGGCGATCCCGGCGGCTGCGCAGCGGCATGCTCGGCGAGGCGATCGGCCTGTTGCAGTTGCTCGACTTCCGCGCTGGTTTCCGCCGCCGCCAGTTGCCGCCAGCGCGCGCTGGCGGCCTCGAGTTGCGCCGCCGGATCCATCAGCCCCTTCTGCGCCGCCAGCGCCGCCAGCGACTGCATGGCGCGGCGCACCCGGGTACGCGCCTGCTGCGCCTGCGTCTGCAGCAGGGCCACCTGCCCCAACGCCCCCGCCCTCTGCCTCGCCGCGGTTTGGTGCAAAAAGGCGGCCAACAGACTGCGCAGAAACGCCGCCCCCAGTTCCGGCCGCGGGGCGCTGAAGCGCAAGAGCAGCACACGGCTGCCTGCCGCGACGGTGATGTGCAAATGCCGGCGTACGGCGAGCAGGCGCGCGCCGCTGGTGGCCGTTGGTCGCCAGCGCCGCGCCAGCCAGCCAGGGTGACGCAGCGGCGGCGCCAGCAGCAGATTCGCCTGCGCTCCCATGGACGCCAGAGCCGAACCCACCAGCGCGGGTCCGCTCAGTTCCTCCGCCACCGTCTGCACCATGGCCGTACCCGGCGGCGAAGGCGGCGCGGCGGAAGGGTTGGCGAATTGCAGCGCCGGCGCCCGCCGCTGCACCGTCACGCGCGCCTCCGCCTGGTAGCGGGCCGGCAGGCACCATAGCGCCGCCACCGCTGCCGCCATGCTTCCCGCCCACACCAGCGCCATCAAACCCCAGCGGCGGCGCAAGGCCCGCGCCCAGGCTTCACCGGGCGCCGGTTTCTGCGCTTCGCTATGTTGCGGCGCGCCGCGCCGTCCACGGTCAAATAATTCGCGCTGCTGGGGTGGGAACGGCATGGCGCCAAGTCAGTGAAAAATAATCACGCCCGATACAATCGCCGCCGCCGTCGCGGTCACCGTCCGCACCGCGGCGAACCAGGTGGCGCGCCCCAGGCTCGCAGGCACGTAGACCAAGTCGAAAGCACGCAAGCGCGGATCCAGTGCACGCCCCTGCATTACCCCGAGTGCATCCACCCATTGCGTGCTGACCTTTCCCCCCGCCCCGTGGTGCACGATCCGGGTGTGGCTGGCCAAGCTGTCGCGTTGCGTGCCACCTGCCAGCGTGAGCGCCTCCAGCAGCGTCAGCCCGGAGGCTGGCAGCGGATACGCGCCCGGCTTCACCACATCGCCGCCCACGTATACCTCGGCGCCGGCAAGCACACGCACCACTTCGCCCGCGTGCAGCTTCAGTCCCGATGCGACGTGCCCTCGCGCCAGCGTTTCCACTGGAATCGAAATCGGCGCTGCTCCGTCCGCCGGCCGCACCAGCACCCGTTCGCCCGCCGATAGCCGCAGCCCGCCTGCCGCGGCCAGCATGCTTTCCAGCGTGGGATAGGTGCGCGCCGAGTAAACGCCCGGCGCGCCTACCGCACCCGCCACGGTGACCGGTTCCGGCGCGAAGGAGCGGACCAGAACCTCGACCTGGGGCTGGATGAGATAGTTTTGCCGCAATCGCGCCGCCAGCAGTTCCGCGGCTTGCACCGCCGTCTTGCCGGCCAGCCTTACCGTTCCGGCTTCCGGCATGCGGAACGTCCCGTCCGCAGCCACGCGCGCCTGCGTCGCCAGCTCCGGCGCTTCAAACACCGAGACCGCGATGAGATCACCTGGCGCCAGCGCCTGCGCCGCGACCGGAGGCGTAGACTCCTGGATGGGAGAAGTAGCAGCTTGCGCCGCCGCCAGCGCCGCCGCCAACGCCAACGCCAGCGCAAGGGTTCCAGTTCTGGGCCAGGACACGCCCTCCAGCAGGCTTCAGCACCCTCGCCGCGGTCAATATCCCTGACTGTGGGGGTGCAAAACCCAAATCGAATTCAGGCAGGCGGGCTTGAGATAATCCGCATCAGGCGATGCGCCGCTCCCTCGTTTGCGCGCCACCCGTGCGGGCGGGCAGATGGCGTGGCCCCACCTTGATCACCCCGGGTGGAGGATCGCTCGCCGGGAACGAATTCTCAATCACGTCGTCGTAGCTGTGATCCTCTTCTTCGCTGGCGGCTTCTGGCGGCACCGGGTCCGACTGCGGCATGATTCCAGTCTAGAACCGAACGCGAGCGCACGCCACCTGGCAACAGCTTCCGCCGACAGGGCATCCGAGCCGGAGATTACATCCCCAAGGAGATCCCTCATGCCTCCAACCAGCTCCGAGCACGATCGCTATATTCTGCACCTCAACCACGCCCTGGCGATGGAAAGCGCCCTGGTGGATCACTTGGAAAAGCGTGCCGCCTCCGTTTCCAAACCCGAGGTCCGCCAGCGGCTGCTGCAGCACCGCGACGAAACCATCCAGCACCGCGAAAGCGTGCGCGACTGCATCGGCGCCCTGTCGGGCGAACCCACGCCTACCAAGGCAACCGTCCAGCCGGCCATCGCGCCAGGATTGCTCGGCAAGGTCATGACCGCGCTGGAAAGCGAAAAGGAAGACAAGGTGCTCATGGAAGTTCTGGCCGATTACGCCGTCGAGCACTACGAAGAGGGCCTCTACAGCGGCCTGATCCTTATCGCGCGCAATCTGGGCTATCCCCAGCATGCCACCCGCTTCGAAAGTATCCGCCAGCAGGAGCGCGCCATGGCCGATTTCATCGCCTCCCATCAGCCGGACGCGGTGCGCGAAGCATTTCCGCCACTGCAGCAGGCCGCCTGAGCTGGCGTGCGTGATAGCCTGAGGGGGCGGGGCTGCGGCTTTCTGTCTCGCTGGAGCATGAATGCGCGTCGCCCTGTTTACCCGCGAATACCCTCCCCACGTCTACGGCGGCGCCGGCGTCCATGTAGACTATCTCAGCCGCGAGCTGGCGCGCAGCATTGAAGTTGAAGTGCACTGCTTTGGCGAGCAGCACAGCGCCGCGGATAACCTGGCGGTAATCGGCCACCAGCCTTGGGACCGGATAACCACGGAAGAGAAGTTTCGCGGCGCCCTGGAAGCGCTCAGTGTAAACCTGGACTCTGTGCAGCACCTGCGCGGCGTGGACGTGGTACATACCCACACGTGGTATGCCACCATGGCGGGTTGGTGGGCCAAGATCCTTTACGCCACGCCCTTCGTTCTGACCACGCATAGCCTCGAGCCGCTGCGCGCCTGGAAGTCCGAACAGCTTGGTAGCGGCTACCGCATGAGTTCCTGGATGGAAAGAACCGCGATCGAGAACGCCGACGCCGTCATCGCCGTCTCGCACGGCACCAAGGCGGACATCCTGCGTGCCTACCCGGCGCTGGCTCCGGAGCGGATTCACGTCATCTACAACGGCATTGACCTGGACGAGTACCGGCCCGATCCGAACGTGCAGTACCTGGAAGCCTTCGGCGTGGATCCGTCCCGGCCTTATATCCTGTTCGTCGGCCGCATCACCCGCCAGAAAGGCGTCACCCACTTGGTGGACGCGGTCCACCACCTGCCCGCCGATACCCAGGTGGTGTTATGCGCCGGCGCGCCCGATACACCTGAAATTGCCGCCGAAATGCGCGCCAAAGTGATGGCGTTGCAGCAGTCCCACCGCCGTGTGCTGTGGATCGAAAAAATGGTCAGCAAGCCGGAGGTGATTCAGCTTTACAGCCATGCGGCGGTGTTCTGCTGCCCTTCCATTTACGAACCCTTCGGCATCATCAACCTCGAGGCGATGGCGTGCGAAACCGCCGTGGTGGCCAGCGCCACCGGCGGCATCAAGGAGGTCGTGGTGGCGGGCGAGACCGGACTGCTGGTACCCTTGCACCAGGATCTGCAAACCAGTACGCCCCTGGATCCGTCCGGCTTTGCCCGCGACCTGGCGGCAGCCATCGCCGAGCTGCTCGCCGATCCCCGGCGCCAGCGCGCCTTCGGGCGCGCTGGCCGCGCTCGTGTCGAGGCCATGTTCAGTTGGCGCGCCATTGCCCAGCAGACAATCGCCCTTTACCGCAAGCTCTCCGCCGCGCGCACCGTGCCACAATAAGGGGCAATGTTGCTGGCTCTGGACATTGGCAACTCCAATACAGTGATTGGTTTGTTCGCTGGAGTCCGCCTCCAGGCTTCGTGGCGGCTGACCACGGCGCGCCATCAAACCGCCGATGAGTTTGCCTTGGCCCTGGGCGGCCTGCTTTCCACCCACGCGCTGGCACCGGAGCGTATCACCGGCGCCATTGTCGCCTCCGTGGTGCCGCCGCTTGATGCCATGGTGCGCACCGCGCTGCGCCGCCAGTTCCAGCTCGAGCCGCTGTTTGTCGGTCCCGGTCTGAAGACCGGCATGGCCGTGCATTACGATTCCCCTGCCGATGTCGGCGCCGACCGCATTGCCAACGCGGTGGCCGGCTTCGCCGCTCATGGCGGACCACTCATCATCGTCGATTTTGGCACCGCAACTACCCTGGACGTGGTATCGGCCAAGGGCGAGTACTGCGGCGGCGTCATTTGCCCCGGCCTGGCCATTTCCGCCGAGGCGCTGTTTGCCCGTACGGCGCGCCTGCAACGCGTAGAAATCCGCGACCCCGGCCGCCTGATCGGCTCGACCACCGTCGGCAGCATCCAGTCTGGCCTGTACTACGGCTACCTCAGTCTGGTGGATGGCCTCATCGAGCGCCTGCGCGCCGAGTTGGGGCCGGAAACTAAGGCCATTGCCACCGGCGGGCTGGCGCCACTCATCATCTCTGGCTCCCGCCACCTCCATGCTTGCGAGGAAACCCTCACCCTCGATGGTCTGCGTCTCCTCTGGGAACGCAACCGCTGATCGCCTTCAGTAGCGGTAATGATCGGGCTTGTATGGCCCTTCGACCGGCACACCCAGGTACTCGGCCTGCTTGGCGCTGAGCGTGGTCAGGCGCACTCCGATCTTTTCCAGGTGCAGGCGCGCCACCTCCTCGTCCAGCTTCTTCGGCAGGGTATACACCCCGGGTTTGTAATCGTCGCGATGCCGCCACAGATCCAACTGCGCCAGCGTCTGGTTGGAAAAGCTGTTGCTCATCACGAAGCTGGGATGGCCGGTAGCACAGCCCAGGTTTACCAGGCGGCCTTCCGCGAGCAGAAAGATGCTGTGCCCGCTGGCGAACTGGTAGCGGTCCACTTGCGGCTTGATGTTGGTGCGGACCGCATCCGGGGCGGCATTGAGCCGGTCGACTTGAATCTCGTTGTCGAAGTGGCCGATGTTACACACGATCGCCTGGTCCTTCATGCCGCGCATGTGCGCGAGCGTGATCACATCGCAGTTGCCCGTGCAGGTGACATAAATATCGCCCCGCCCGAGCGTATCCTCGACGGTGGCAACCTCAAAACCGGCCATCGCCGCCTGCAGTGCGTTTACCGGATCAACTTCGGTGACGATCACGCGCGCCCCAAACCCGCACAGCGACTGTGCGCATCCCTTGCCCACATCGCCGTAACCGCATACCACCGCGACCTTGCCCGCCACCATTACATCGGTGGCCCGCTTGATGCCGTCCGCCAGCGATTCACGGCAGCCGTACAGATTGTCGAACTTTGACTTAGTGACCGAATCGTTCACATTGACGGCCGGCACCAGCAGCGTGCCCGCCGCCTGCATCTTGTAGAGCCGGTGCACACCGGTCGTGGTCTCCTCGCTCACCCCGCGCCAGGCAGAAACCAGCTTGTGCCAGCGCTGACCGTCCTCACCTTGGATCTTGCGTAGCAGTTCTTTGATCACCTGCTCTTCGCGGGTTTCAGAACTGGTTGCCACCCATCCGGACCCGTTTTCCAACTCGTAACCCTTGTGGATCAACAGCGTCATGTCGCCGCCGTCATCCACCACCAACTGCGGCCCCAAGCTGCCCGGATGCGAAACCGCCTGGTAGGTACACCACCAATATTCCTCCAGCGATTCGCCCTTCCAGGCAAACACTGGCACGCCCGTAACGGCGATGGCAGCCGCGGCGTGGTCCTGGGTCGAGAAGATGTTGCAGCTCGCCCAACGCACCGATGCGCCCAAAGCTGTCAGCGTCTCAATCAGCACCGCCGTCTGCACCGTCATGTGCAGCGAGCCGCTCACGCGCACACCCGCCAGCGGACGCTCGGGGGCGTATTTGCGGCGAATCGATATGAGGCCGGGCATCTCCTGCTCGGCAATCGAGATTTCCTTCCGTCCCCACTCTGCCAGGGACAGATCAGCCACCTTAAACTCACCGGTGGCCGACTTGCAGTCCAGTACCGTGTTCATTCCGACAGTGTACGCGGAATTCCCGCCGCGCCGCCACCTGAAGGCGCTAGGCTGCCAACGCCGACCGCAACTGCCGCCGTGCCTGGTGGATCATACGGGCGCAATAGGTCTCGTCCAACCCCAACCATACGCCCAACGTCGCTGCCGGGTACCCCTCCAGCTCATGCAGCAGGTAGAGCAGCCGCTGCGGCTCCGGCAGTCCCCGCACCGCGCCCCGCAAATCCGAGCCAACTCGTGCCTGTACCGGCCCACGCTTGGGTTCGGACTGGCCCCCATCGCTACGGAATAGGCTGCGGAAATGCGAGGCAAATGCCGCCACCAATCGTTCCGGATCCAGCTCCGGCCACGGTCCTTCTGCTTCACCCTCGCCCCATGCTTCTACGAAGACCCGTATTGCCATTTCCTGCGCCGTACCCAGGTCGGGCATCATCCACCGGCACAAGGTCTGGATATGCCGCCGTTCGTGTTCGTAGGATGCCTGCAATATCTGTTCGTGCGTACAACTGTCGAGCACCACCTGCGTTCGAGTCGCCATGAAGTCCTCTCTGCTGGCCTTTCTTTTTTTATTGTTGTCTACTTCCCTTGCTGATGCGCTCCACCGTTACTCTTGCAACTCAACCGCCACGCCCGCTGCCCTGCTCCAGAAGCCCTGGTCGATTCAACTTCTGACCTGGGAAGAGAAAGGGCCGTCATCATCCGTCCCCCGGAAATGCAAGGATTAGAGCCGCTTACGCCGGTGTTTGCTCCCGCCCCTGGCGGACTGTAGCAGGTTTGTCGAAAAATCGTCTTGGTAAAAACTACTTGTTGCAGACATTTTGCGATAATCCGTTCATTTGGCAACTTTGGGTTCAATCCGGAAAAGTGCTGCGCAAGTTCAACATAGCAGAGCCTTTCATAATGGGCTGCCGCTTCCAAAGGCGGAATCGCCCCACCAAGACGGCGATTGTAGGCGCGGGCCAGAATCGGCACCGGCTTGCCGGATCTGTGCGCTTCGGGCACGCTGGTAAGAGAAATGAAAATCTCCCCGCTGGCACCAGTCCTGGATGCGCAGAGCTTCCGCTTGAACTCTTACCGCGGCGCCCAAGTACTTGGTGCCGGCGCCGAAGACGCCATCTTCGCGCCCTGGCCGCAGCAGCAGGTGCTGCTCTACGACGCGGCTTGGCGATCGCTGCTCGTGGTGGAAGGTCCGGAGGCTCGGAAATGGCTCAACGGCATGATCACCGCCAATGTGCGCGATCTCGCAACCGGCACTGCCGCCCCAAGTTTTCAGCTCGATCCCAAGGGTCACATTCTCGCCACCCTTGATATCGCCTGTACCGCACCGGATCAGTTCCTGCTCCTCAGCGATGAAATCCAGCGCGAGAGCCTGCTCGAACGTCTGCGCAAATACGTGTTCGTTTCCAAACTGACCATCCGCGACGAGAGTGCGTCCTGGAGCGCGCTGCGGCTGCGGGGACCGGCCGCCACCGCGGCGGCGCAAACCGCAGGCTGGTGTGACGCGCCGCCGGCAGCGCTGAGCGTCGCACCCAGCCCCGCCGGCGGCTGGGTGCTGGCCAGTGCGCCACTCGGTGTCGCACAACTGGAATGGCTGGCGCCGGCCGGCGCCATTGCCGCGCAGTGGCCGCGATTGCAATCCCTGGCCACCTCCGCCGGAGCCGCCGCCCAGGAGCGGGATCGCATCTTCAGTTGTCAGCCGCTATTCGGCACCGATATCACTGGCGCCGAACTGCCACAGGAGACCGGGCAAACCGACTGCCTGAGCTTCACTAAGGGTTGCTATATCGGCCAGGAAATCGTCGAGCGCATCCGCGCACGCGGTGCGGTTCATCGCCGCTGGAGCGCGTTCCGCTTCGATGCCGAAGTTGCGCCGGGAGCCGCGATTGAGGCCCAGGGCCGCGCCCTCGGCCAGCTCACCAGCGCCGCCGCCGAACCAAAGCAATGGTTCGCGCTAGGCTACGTGCGCGATCTCCAGCCCGGGGCTGCCGTTACTGCCGGCGGCATCACCGGCCGTTTGCTGGAACAGCACTAAACGAGCTCGGGCGGCCGGGCAAGGGCGCGCTCGCCGCCGCCGTCGGCTGCCCTCACCCCTGCCGCCGGAACCGCCGCAACCGGACGCCCCGCCGTCGGCAGCGCCCGCTCCAGCACTTCTTCCATATTGCGCATGTAATGCAGTTGCAGTCCCTCGAGCTGCTCCGGCTTGAGATCTTCCTCCACGTTCTGGCGATTTTCCACCGGCAACAATATTTGTTCGATGCCGACCCGCTTGGCCGCCAGCACTTTTTCCTTGACGCCGCCGATGGGCAGTACGTCGCCGGAAAGCGTGATCTCACCGGTCATCGCCAGCTTCGGCTGCACCGGCTGGTTCAACAACAGCGAGGCGAGGGCGGTCGCCATCGTAATGCCCGCCGAGGGACCGTCCTTGGGGATGGCGCCCGCCGGCACGTGCATGTGAATGTCATGCTCTTTGAAAAAATCTGCCGCTACGCCCAGCGCCGCTGCGTGCGAGCGCACCCAAGTCAAAGCGGCCTGCATCGATTCCTGCATCACCTGACCGAGGTGCCCGGTCATGGTGAATCCCTTGCCCCCTGCCATCTGATTCGCCTCGATGAACAGCACGTCGCCCCCGGTCGGCGTCCACGCCAGGCCCACCGCCACGCCCGCCCGGCGCGTACGTTCCACCACTTCGACATCGTCGCGAACTTTGGGACCGCCTAAAAACTCGCGCACAATCTCGGGTGTAATCGGCAGCTTTTCTCCTTCTCCCGCCGGCGCCAGCTTGCCTTCGGCGATGCGGCGTGCGTATTTCCGGATCAGGCTGCCAATCTGCCGCTCCAGGCTTCGCACCCCCGCCTCGCGCGTATACTGGCGGACGATCCGCTGCACCGCCTCACGCTGAAAATCCAGCCGCTCGGCCGCCACCCCGTTTTCCTGAGCTTGCTTGGGAATCAGGTACTGAAAGGCGATATGGAGTTTCTCCTCTTCCGTGTAGCCGCTGAGGTCAATGACTTCCATGCGATCGCGCAGCGGCTCGGGAATGGTGTCGAGCATGTTGGCAGTGGTGATGAACAATACCCGCGAAAGATTGAAGGGCACGTCCAGGTAGTTGTCGCGGAAGGCAAAATTCTGCTCCGGATCCAGCACCTCCAGCAGCGCCGAGGTGGGATCGCCACGGAAATCGCGGCCGATTTTATCGACTTCGTCCAGCATGAACACCGGATCGTTGGTGTCGGCGCGACGCAGCCCCTGGATGATCTGGCCCGGCAAAGCGCCAATGTAGGTCCGGCGGTGGCCGCGGACTTCTGCCTCATCGTGCACCCCGCCCAGCGAAAGGCGGAAAAACTTCCGTCCCAGCGCGCGCGCAATCGACCGCCCCAGCGAGGTCTTGCCCACCCCGGGCGGGCCCACGAAGCACAAAATTGGCCCTTTCATGGTCGGGTTCAGCTGCCGTACCGCCAAGTAGTCGAGAATCCGATCCTTCACCTTTTCCAGGTCGTAGTGATCTTCGTTCAAGATCGTCTCCGCTTTCGCCAGATCGATCTCTTGGGCCGAGCTGCGCGACCAGGGCAGCACCGCCAGCCATTCCACGTAGTTGCGCGTCACCGAGTAGTCGGCCGCCGCGGGTGACATCCTCGCCAGCCGCTGCAACTCCTTTAGCGCCTCGGTTTTGACCTCCTCCGGCATGCCTGCCGTCTCGATCTTTTTGCGCAACTCCTCGGTATCGCGCTGCGTCTCATCGCCCTCGCCCAGCTCCTTCTGGATCGCTTTCATTTGCTCCCGCAGAAAATATTCGCGCTGCGACTGCTGCACCTGGTCCTGCACTTCGGTCTGAATCTTGGAGCGCAATTGCTGCACTTCCAGCTCGCGCACCACCTGCCGGTTTACTTGCTCCAAGCGCAGCCGCACGTCGGCCGTCTCCAATATCGCTTGCCGGTCGGCGGTGGCCAGCGAGGGCAGGTTGGCCGCCACGAAATCGGTCAATCGCGCCGGATCATCAATGCTGGCCACCAGGCTCTGGAGCTCGTCCGATAGGGTCGGCGATAAGCCGACTATTTGCTGAAACACCGCCACAATGTTGCGCTGCAAGGCCTCGGTTTCTGATCCTGCCGCTGCCGCTTGGTCCTGAACTTGCTCCACTTGCGCACGCAAAAATGGTTCCGACTGACTCCAGTTCAGCACGCGCGCGCGCGTCAGCCCTTCGGTGAAAATAAACAGGCTCTGGTTGGGCAATCGCACGATCTTATGTACGATGGCAATGCTTCCCACCACGTTCATCTCGCTCGGCTGGGGGCTATCCACCCGGGCGTCTTTTTGCGTGAGTACGAGAATTAGCTTGTCTTCCCCCAAACCGTTGACCAGATTGACCGACGATTGCCGTCCGACTGTCAGCGGCATTACCGCGTGAGGAAACAAAACCGTATCCCGCACCGGTAGGACTGGCATCGAGGCTGGGAATTCTGGTAGCCGTGCTGTAGTTGCCATAAAGTATGACTAGATTGTAATCATAAAATCTACTATTATCAAGCGCATGTACCTTCGTTGGGATCCGGTCAGGAACTCCAACAGGATGCGCCATCCGCTGCACTTCCGGAGCCTACTGCGATTACATGCGTTCACGCTACTCCCGACTGTCACGCATCATTCTGGACGTACTCGTGGCACAATGCCATGTTTCGCCACTTTGGCCCTTCAGTGGCGCTGCGCCTTGTCCTGCTGACGCTGTTGAAGCCGCTGTTCGATCGCACCCACCAGAGCCACGCGCGCCAACACCAAGGGCTTGAGCAGACTGAATTGCGCCGTTTCGGCGCGCTCGGCTGCGGCGGTGAAGTCCAGGCGCGCTGCTTTAGAGTAGATCTGCAGCACCGGGCCCGCGGCCTGGTTGAGGTTCCCGGCTATGGCGGCACGCTGGCTGGATGCACCGGAGAAAAATTCCTGATCTAGCTCCCGCGCCTCGCGATCAGCTTCATCCAGGCAGTTGCCCAGCATCCGCGCGGCATCGGCACTGGCGCCCAGGTCCTGATATAACGCTGCCAGCCGGATGGCGGTGCCGACTTCGGAGGGCCACATCTGCTGGTCCAGCATGCTACTGGCCTGATTGGCCAGCGCCTGCGCCTGCGCGGGGTGGGAATGGCGCTGAGCTTCGGCTTCCGCCACAAGGACCTCAAACCGTTCGGCACCGGTGGTTTGCAGATCCGGATCGGGCGCTGGAGCCGTCGCCGTGAAGGCAAGCGACACTGATGGCGGCGGCATAATTTCGAACTCACGGCCGGATTGGAAGGCATTCGGCGAGAATTCATAGACACGGGCGCTGCTGTCGAACACGGGAAAGCTTTGCTTGAAGCCGGTTGCCTGCAGCGGATCAAGCTGCGAAAGCAGGGCAAGCAGACCGCTCGCGGCAGCGCGGACGCCGCCGTAGGAGCTGTCCCCCGCCGGCACCTGGGCCAGGCGGTGCAGCAAGACCGCCAGCGTGGATTCCAGCAGTGAATCCAGTTCGGGTTCACGGCGATGCCCCTGGCGCAGAAACCTAACCGCAGCATACATACGCGCCGGGTCGGTCTCACGGGCGGCCCATTGGTAGCCCGACTGCACCAGCAGCATGCGCTCCACGCTGGCAGGAGTCCCACGGCGCAGGAATTCCGCCACGCCGCGATAGGGATAAGCACCGCTGGCTTCCTCGCACTCCTGCACCAGCGTCTCGACCTCGTCCAGCAGCTTCGCTTGTGCCGCGGCTGTGGCCACCGCGCCGGGCGCCGGTGAATCCTCGTTCTCCTCTCGCCGGTGCCGCCAGTGCGGCCGGCTCAGGGCGGCGATCACATCCCCATACAGCGGTGCCTGGGGCACGTCCGCCAGCCGCGTCCATTGCAGGGCCTGCTGGATTTGTCCCTGGCGCGCCAGCATCGCTACGGTTTCTTCCTCGACGCCCGTTTTGATTTGCAGGCGCACTGGATTCAGCACGGAATCGCCGGTCTGCGCGGGCAGGTCCAACGCCGACTGGAACGCCGCTCCCAGGTCGCCCAGCGCCGCCTGATCGGCGGCAGGCGAAAACGGACGCAACTCGTCCACGCCGATCGCACTCAGTGTTTGCGGCGCCAGCAGCGCCGGCCCGGAGCCGGCCGCCTGTCTTGCCTGAAGATACAACAGCGCGACCAGCCCGCGGTTCGCTTCCTCCCCAGGCACGGGCTGCTGCGCCCATGCGCCTGCGCCCAAGCAAGCGATCAGGGCAACGGCAAGGCGCAGGCGTGGCATGCCGGATCTTCTTATGGGGTGGATGTACCGCTGCGGTGAATCGTTACCTTGATGATGTGTACCGGCGTCAGAGGCCGATTATTGCTGTCGGTGGGCACCTTGCTGATCGCATCCGCCACTTTCTGTCCTTGAATCACCTGGCCAAAAATCGTGTAATTCCCATTCAGCGAGGGGTAGGGCGCCACGGTAATAAAAAACTGGGTGCCGTTGGTATTGGGCCCGCGATTGGCCATCGCCAAGCGCCCGGGCCGATCGAACGTCAGGCTGGGAGAAATCTCGTCGGGGAAAGTATAGCCCCCGCCTCCCGTGCCGTTGCCCAGCGGATCGCCGCCCTGAATCATGAAGCCGGGAATGACGCGATGAAAAGTCAAACCGTTATAGAACGGCTTACCCACCTGGATTTGACGCGACCGCGGATTCCGCCATTTTTGGGTACCCTCCGCCAGTCCGATGAAGTTCCCCACTGCCAGAGGCGCTTGTTGGGGAAACAGTTGCACGGCGATCGTACCCAGGTCGGTTTGGATGTCGGCGGTATAGTTGCCGGGAGGAGCGGGCTTGGGTCCCAAGGCAGGGGCGGAATGGCAGGCAGACAGGCTTATTGCCGCCAGCAGGCCCAAAATCAGAGCCGGTACGCGCATGCCGCCATTTTACCGCCTTCGCCCCCATTCCCGGCATTCCTTCCAAGCCGTCTTAATGGCAGGAAAAGCCGAAAACGGCTCTCTTTCTGAAGCTTCGATAATGCTGTACCGCGGACCTCCGTCCACGTTATGATGTAGCCGCTACCACTCGGAGCCCACCGATGCCCATTGAGCGCGAACGGTATGGACAGCTCAACTGCCTCACGGCAGTCCCCGATGGGCCCGAACTGGATCCGCCATTGCTGCTGGTGCACGGCCTGGGCGGAGGCATCTGGGGCTGGGAGCCATTCCAGCGCTATTTCGCTTCCCGCGGCTATCGCAGCTACGCCCTCGAATTGCCCGGTCACGGACAAAATACCGACGCCGCCACCGCCGAGATCATGGGCACGTACAGCGTGGAGACGTATGCGCTGTGGGTGGCCGCCGCCATGGCGGAAATCGGCCGCCGTTGCGTGGTGATCGGGCACAGCATGGGGGGGCTGGTGGCGCAGAAGCTGGCCGAATCCCACCGCCAACCGGGCTATATCTTTTTAGCCAGCGCGCCGCCCTGGCACATGTTTCGCCGCGCTTATGTCCCGATGTGGCGGCACCTGCTTCGTCATCCCTGGAAGGAAGTCGTGTGGCCGCTGTGCGGCGGCACCGTGGTGCTGGATTCCTCGCTCCAGGACAGTTTGGTGAACAATCGCCTCACCCCGGAGATCCGCGCCGATATCGCCCAGCGCGACGTGCCCGACTCCGGCCGCGCTTCGATGCAAATGACCGTCGGCCTGGTCAGCGTGGACGTGCGCCGCGTCAGTTCCCCCTGTCTGGTCATTGCCGGCAGCGATGACCGTCTGATTCCGCTGGTCGAACAGCAGCGGCTGGCGAAGTTTTACCACAGTCCGCTGCAGGTACACGATTGCGGCCACATGCTGATGATTGAAAACGGCTTCCAGGCGGTAGCCGAAGGCATTCTCCAGTGGGTGGCCTCGCTGCAGCCGGCCGCCGTTACTGCTGACTAGGGTGACTTAAATCCGTACGCGCTGCGCGGCAAGCTGCCCATACTCCACGTTCGACTGGTCCGGAAGCAACACCCAAAGCGTGTAGATACCCAGGGCGGTGCCCAAGGGCACGCGAATCAGCCCGACGATGCCGATCACGATCACCAGCATCCGCGCCCAGCCCTGAACCATGAGCAGGCCTACGCCGCCGATGATGGCCAGGATCGAGTAGACCAGCACGGCGGCGCCGAATGTGCCCAGCAACGGCGCGACAAAGCTGGGCACCCCATTCCAAGGCCCGAACGACCAGGTATTGAACCTGGAAAAGCCCACCATAAACATCCCGCCGGGGAGCGAAATGACCCCCAACACGATCCACAGGATGCCCAGCACATTGCGGTGCTTGAACACCCGTCCCACCGCCGAAGGCGCTGCCACCGCCTGGGCCGCGGCGCCCGTGGGTGCCGCTAGGCCCACCGCTTTGCCGCAGTGGGTGCAATAGGCCACGTTGGGCGTCAGCCGGGCTCCGCATTGGTTGCAAAACATAAACGGTTCTCTCCCCGAAGAATCTTACGACAATCGTGCGCTCACCTCTACTGTACGCAACCGGCCTGCGGCCGGTTCACCCAAGTGGCCCATGGCCGGCCGCCAACGATCCTTCAGACGCAGCAGCGGGCTCTCCAGCCACCGCCAGCAGGCCGCCGCCACCAGCAGTGTAAATACCACCCCCAACCCATCACGCCCAAGCAGGCCCCAGCCCAGCGCTGCCGCCAGCGAGAGCATGGGGTAGTGGACAAGATAGGTGGTATAGCTGACTTTTCCCAGCCAGCGCGCCGGGCGCAGGCGCAGCAGCCGGCACGGCGCCGCGCCGCTGCCGGCGTGCAGCACGGTCCAGCCAATCAGGCCAGCAAAGCACATTGCCAGCAGCGAATATCCTGCCGTGGCCATCCACAGCTCGGAGCGGCTGGATCCGATCAGCACGCTCAGGAGCACAAAAACTCCTCCCGCGGCCAGCGCCAGCCGCCCCAGCCAAGCAGCGAGCCGCGGCCGTGTCTGGCGGTGGGCGACCACTAGCGCCAGCGCCGCCCCCCAGGCCAAACTGTCGCAACGCGTGGGAAGAAACTCGTATTCCGGAAAACGCGGCGTGTGCAGGTGCCAGCGCAGCAGCGGGGCGCCCACGATGGCCACCGCCAAAACCACCCACAGCCGCTCGGCGCGCACCCAACGCACCACCGGCGCCCAGACCAAATAGAACAGTTCTTCAATGGACAGCGACCAGAGCACGGCCAATCCGGCGTAAACGAACACCGGCGCCGCAAACATCCAGATATGAAAGTATTCGGCCACGCTCGACAAGTACAAGGCGTGCAACAGCCAGTACAGCCACGACTGCCGACCGCCCAGCACCACCGCCGACAGGGCATACACCGCCAGTACGACGTAGTACACCGGAAAAATCCGAAGCGTGCGCCGCGCGTAAAACGTGGAAAAGTATTTTGGCTTGCCGCGGCTGCCGAGCAAAATCGAGGTGATCAAGAATCCCGACAGTACAAAAAACAAATCCACGCCCGCCCACCCCAGCCCGGTCACCGCGTTGGCCCAGGCCGTGGCGATGGTGTAATGAAACGAAATCACCGCGGCGACGGCGAGCGCACGCAGACCGTCGAGTTCGTCAATGCGAGAACGGGGTTGGAGCGGAGACAATCTCACCACGCTATCATTGAAAATTGATGCCGGACAGGCCCACCGCGGACACGCTGGCGCAGGCATGGCACCCTGCCTTGCTGCGCCGCCTGGGCCGCGCCTGTAACGATCTGGCCATCGCCGAGCTTTGCCGCGAAAGCGGCCGTGTGCGGGCCGCAGATTTCCTGCCGCGCACCCGCCGCCTGCTCCGGTCCACCTTCACACCCGCCGGGGCACCGGAGTGGATGCGCCAGCTCGCGGCTGCCAGTCTGCACCAAAGTCATCCCTGCACCATGGCGCAGCAGATTTGCGCTCCGGTGCCGTTGGCCGTCCTGGCCGAACCGCTGATTTCGGCGCTGAACCAAAGCATTGCGGTCTGGGAAATGTCGCCCGCCGGCACGCTGCTGGATCGCGCGCTGATCCATCGCTTCAAAAAGCTGCTGGGCTATCCCGCCAGCGCCGAGGGTTCGCTCACGCCGGGCGGCAGTTTCGCCAATCTGACGGCCCTGCAGGCCGCGCGCGCGGCGCTGGCGCCACGGGCGTGGCAGCACGGCCAGAGAGCCGCGGGCCGCATCGCCATCCTGGCGGGCGCGCACACCCATTACTCGGTCGCGCGGGCGGCCGGTTTGCTCGGGCTGGGAACCGATTGCGTGTTTTCGCTCCCGCTCGACCCTCTCTATCGCACCGACGCAGCCGCCATTCCCGCCGCCGCCGCCCGCGCCCGCCGCGCCGGTTACCGCCGCTTGCTGCTGGTGGCCAGCAGTGGATCCACACCCACCGGCAGCTTTGACGACCTGACCTCCTTTGCCGCCGCGGCCCGCCGTCTGCGCGCGCAGCCGGACGCGCGCGTGTGGTGGCATGTGGATGCGGCGCACGGGGGCGGCATGGCGTTTAGCGCGCGAGCGCGCCGGCTTCTGCGCGGCATCTCCGGCGCCGATTCGATCGCCTTTGATCCTCATAAGATGATGTTCATGCCCCTGGCGGCGGGAGCCGTGCTGGTGCGTGAGGGCGCGCGTCTGCACGGCGCCTTCGAGCAGCATGCCCCGTACTTATTCAGTCCGGTCCGGCGTGCCGTCGCCGATGTGGGACCGTTCACGCTGGCCTGCTCCCAGCGCTTCGAGGCGCTCAAGATCTGGCTGGTGTGGCAGGCCTATGGCCCGCGATTTTTTGCTGCCCTCAGCGACGCCGTATGCAGCGCCGCCGCCGCCGGGTACGCCTATTGCGAAGGCTCGAAACTGCTGGCGCCCGCGCACCGGCCGCAGGCGAATATCTTCTGCTTCGGTTTGCGCCAGCCGCCGCCTTCCGGCCCCGCGGCCGATGCTCTCCACTGGAAGATCACCCAGGCCGTGAATGCCAGCGGGCGCGCTTATCTCAGCTCGACGGTGCTTGCGGGCCGGCGCTGTTTCCGGATGGTGGTCATGAATCCACGCACGCGCCCCGCCCACGTGGAGCGCGTATTGCGCCTGGCCGAACGGACCGCCGTCCGGTTGCGCGGGAAATCGCGGTGACCGGACGGGAGCGCGTGCGCGCTGCCTGTGCGGGCCAGCCGCTGGACCGGCCGCCGGTGTGGCTGATGCGCCAAGCCGGCCGCTACATGCCCGAGTACCGCGCGCTGCGTGCCCGTCATGGTCTGCTGGAAATCTGCCGCACCCCCGCGCTGGCGGCGCAAGTCACCCTCGAGGCAGCGCGCCGGTTGGGCACCGATGCCGCCATCATCTTCGCTGACTTGCTGTTGCCTGCCACTCCGCTGGGCCTGAGGCTGGATTTCACCGCCGGCGAAGGGCCGCAACTGACGCCGCCGCTGCGCAGCGCCGCCGCCATCGCGCGCTTGCCCGAGCAATGGCAGGGCGCGCTCGGCTTTGTCAGCGAGGCCCTGGCCCGCGTGGCCGCCGCCGTGGGCCAGGAAACCGCGGTGCTGGGTTTTGCGGGTGCGCCGTTCACGCTGGCCAGCTACCTCATCGAAGGTCGACCCGCACCCCATTTCCTCGAGACCAAGCGCCTGCTGCAGACCCAACCGGAGGCCTGGGACGAACTGATGCGCAAGCTGGTCACCGGCCTGAGCGGGTTTCTCGCCGAACAAGCCGCCGCCGGAGCCACGGCGCTGCAGCTGTTCGATAGTTGGGCGGGCGCGTTGTCGCCCGAGGATTACCGCCGCTCGGTTCTGCCTCACAACCAGCGTCTGGTGCGTTCGGTGCGGGCGTGCGGCGTGCCGGTGATCTATTTCTCCACCGGCACCACGGGCTATCTCGAGTTGTTGTCCGATACCGGCGCCGACGTGCTCAGCCTGGACTGGCGCATCGAGCTCAGCGAGGCCTGGCGGCGCCTGGACCGACTGCCGTCCCCCCCGGCGGCGCTGCAGGGAAATCTCGATCCCGCGCTGCTGCTGGCGCCGCAGCCGCGCCTGCGCGAGGCTTGCGAGGATATGCTCGCCCAGGCTCGAGGCCGCGCCGGCTACATCGTCAATCTGGGCCATGGGATTTTGCCCGCAACCCCGGTGGAAGCGGTCCAGGCGCTGGTACGCCGTGTCCGGATGGGCACCTGGGAACCTGGCTGATAAACTGAAGGTTTCCTCATCATGCCGGAAAGCATTCGGATTCGGGGCGCCCGCGTTCACAACCTCAAAAACATTGATCTCGACCTGCCGCTTAACGCCTGGACGGTGATCACCGGGGTGTCCGGCTCCGGCAAAAGCAGCCTAGCATTTGAAACCATCTATGCCGAGGGCCAGCGCCGTTACGTGGAGTCGCTTTCCGCCTATGCGCGCCAGTTTCTCGAGCGCATGGAAAAGCCCGACGTCGATGTCATCGACGGCATCGCACCCGCCGTCGCCATCCGGCAGAAGAACTCGACCCGCAATCCCCGTTCGACCGTGGCCACCGCCACGGAAATTTATGACTACCTGCGGCTGCTTTACGCCCGCGTGGGCACACCGCTGTGCCTGAACTGCGGCCGCCCGCTGCTGCGCGAGGATGTAGATAGCGTGGTGGCGCGCTTGTTCGCGCAGGCCAGCGGCCGGGCATGCCGGGTGCTGTTTCCGGTGCGCGCCGCTGGGGGAGCAACGCAGAACGACCGGCTGGGGGAGCTACGCAGCCGTGGCTTCAACCGCCTGGTCCAGGGGGCGCTGACAGTCGAATTTTCCACGCCCGAGTCCTTGCTCGAGCTTCGCCTGGATCAGCCGCTGTTTGCCCTGGTGGACCGGCTTCGCATCGAGCCGGAAGAGCGCGCGCGCCTGGTGGAAGCACTGGAAACAGCCTGTCGCGAGGGAGGCGAGGCGCTGCTGGAGTTTGGCGGCGAGCCGCCGCTGGCGGCGGAGCGGGTGGCCGGGCGGCTGGAGTGCTTCCATTGCGGTCTCGCCATCGCCCCGCCCGAGCCGCGCTTGTTTTCCTTCAACAACCCTTATGGCGCCTGTCCCCGTTGCCAGGGCTTCGGCCGCGCCAGCGAGATTGCCCGTGAGCGCGTGATCCCCGACCCCGGCCGCAGTCTCGCCGCGGGCGCGATTGAGCCGTGGAATACACCGCGCGGACTGCGCTGGCGCCGCGCGCTGGCACGTCTGGCGCCCGCCGCCGGGGTGCCGCTGGAGGTCGCCTGGCGCGACTTGACGGCGGAGCAGCAGCGCTGGGTATGGGAGGGGGAGGGGAAATTCCCCGGCGTGCGCGGCTTTTTTGCACTGCTGGAAAGAAAAAAATACCGCGTGCACGTACGCGTGCTGCTCAGCCGCTATCGCAGCTATGAGCTTTGTCCCGCCTGCCAGGGGGCCCGTTTGCGCCCGGAGGCGCTGGCGGTGGTATTGCATTCGGCCCCCGCCGGCGGCGCCGACGTGAACCTGGCCGCACTCACCGCGATGACGGTCGAACGCGCCGAGGCGTTCTTCGCCGCCCTCACCCTCACGCCCGCCCAGAGCGCCATCGCCGCGTCCATCCTGGGTGAAGTACAGCGCCGGCTGGAGTTCCTGCGCAAGGTCGGCCTCGATTACCTCACCCTGGACCGCCTCGCCTCGACCCTGTCGGGCGGCGAGTCGCAACGCATTCAGTTGGCCGCCTGCCTGGGCGGGCAACTGGCAGGGGCCCTGTACGTACTCGACGAGCCCTCCATCGGCCTGCACCCGCGCGACACCGAGCGGCTGACCGGGATCCTGCACGAGCTGCGCGATCTCGGCAACACCATTCTGGTGGTCGAGCACGATCCCGAGATCATGCGCGCCGCCGACCACCTGGTGGATCTCGGCCCCGGCGCCGGCGAGCTGGGCGGCGCGGTAGTGGCGCAGGGAAGCTGGGAGCAAGTTGCGGCTCACCCGAGTTCGCTCACCGGTCAATACTTGCGCGGGGAACGCGCCGTGCCGGTGCCGGCAAACCGGCGGCATCCCGGCCGCCGCCTGCTCACCATTCATGACGCCCACGCCCACAACCTCGCTCACCTCGAGGTCGAGATCCCGCTGGGAGTGCTGGTCGGCCTCACCGGTGTCTCCGGCAGCGGCAAAAGCACCCTCCTGCACGAGGTGCTCTTTCGCAACCTCCAGCGGCGCCTGCACCGTGACAGCGGCGAGGTGGCACGGCCACCTCTAACTGGAGCCACCCTCCCGCTGCCACCCCAAGGCGCAAGCGGGCAACGGGCGGGCAACGGCGTGGAATGGTCCGGCTGCTCCAGCATCAGCGGATGGAACGAAATCAACGAAGTGGTACTGGTGGACCAATCACCCATCGGGCGCAGCCCCCGGTCGAATCCCATCACCTATATGCGCGCCTTCGACGCCATCCGCGAGCTGTTCGCCCGCCAACCCAGCGCGCGCCGCCGCGGCCTGCGCGCCGGACACTTTTCCTTCAACATCTCGGGCGGGCGGTGCGAGACCTGCCAGGGAGAAGGGGTGGTGACGGTGGACATGCAATTTCTGGCCGACGTCGAGTTGGTGTGCGAAGACTGTGGAGGAACGCGCTATCAGTCCAAAATTCTGGAAGTTGAGCTGCAGGGCCGCAACGTCCACCAAGTGCTGCAGCTCAGCGTCCATGGCGCGCTCGAATTCTTCGCCGATCAGCCCAAGATTGTCCGCCCGCTGCGTTTGCTGGAGGAGATCGGGCTGGGCTATTTGCGTCTAGGCCAGTCGGCCACGACCCTTTCCGGAGGGGAAGCGCAGCGGCTCAAGCTGGCGGCCCATCTGGCGCAGCCGCGTGCGGCCGACCGGACCCTGTTTTTGTTTGATGAACCCACCACCGGCCTCCATTTTGACGACATCGCCAAGCTGCTCTCCGCCCTGCATCGCCTGATTGAAGCCGGCGGCTCGGTGGTGGTGATCGAACACAATCTCGAGCTGATCAAAGCCGCCGATTGGGTTCTGGATCTGGGGCCGGAGGCGGGCGAGCGCGGCGGACAACTGGTGGCCGAAGGGCCGCCGGAAATAGTCGCCTCGGCGGCGGGATCGCGCACCGCGCCCTTTCTCGCGCGAGTGCTGACGCCAGCCGAGGCTTAACAGGAGCGGGGCGGGGCGATCCGCGGACCTGGCCTTGCGAACTTGCCCCGAGCTGGGGGCAGCCCGGTCCCTGCCGCCACTTGTCAACTCATGCGGCCAAGCCGCATCCTGTAAACAACAGGAGAGGCCGGTTCATGTTGCATGGTGGGCGTCAGCGGCGGGTAATGGCGGGAATGTTGGGGCTGGCATTCCTGCTGACGCCGGCACTCGTGCGGAGCCAAGCTCCGGTTCGGCTCAATCCCAAGCTGGAGCGCCGCTATGCGCAACTGCAGGCGCAATCCTTGCGCGAGCACGGCCACAAGCTGGCCGAAACGCTGGCGAAGCTTGCGGCCCTCGACTACACTTTCGCCAACACCAGCTACACAAATAACGATTTCGCTGCCGGGCGCCTGCATCTGGCAGAAGCGACCACCCACGCCGACCGCGCTTGTTCGCTGCTGCACGCCGAGGCCATAACGGGGAAAAAAAGCGGCATCAAGAACGTCGAGAAAATCATTCAGAGCATCTCTTTCGGCTTGCACGGTCTGGCCGAATCAGTGGACTACCGGCAGCAGACACCCGTAAAAGCCGCGGTGGCGCATTTCACCGATTTGAACTACGAACTCCTGCAATGGCTCTTCGCTCCCAAGTCCTAGCGACGATCGCGGTGGCGCTGCTGCTGGCAGCGGCCACCGCCGCCGCCCAGATTCCCGGGCAGGATCCGCTCACGCCTGAGGAAGCCAACCAGGTACGCAATACGGCCGGGCGCCTGGACAAGCGCATCCCGCTGCTGCTGCGCTTCGCCGAGGAACGGCTGGCGAGCTTCCGGAAAATCCGGTCCGGTCCGCCGAATGCACCTGGGCGTTCGGCGCAGCTGTACGCCTTGCTGCGTCAGTACCGCGCGATTCTGCCGGAGCTCAACGATGCCATGGATGACCTGAGCAGTCCTGGCGAACCCGGCGGGCCCAAGTACAAGATCCCCAAAATCCTCCCTGGCGTCATCGAGGCACAAAAACAATTGGTGGCAGAGTTGCAGCAAATCCGGAGCAACTCCCCGGCCACCGACCTCGCCACCTACCATTTCGAGCTGCAGGATTGTCTGGACGCCACCCGTGACAGCCTGCAAGATGCGGAGCAGGATCTGGCCGGCGCCAGCAAGGGCCGGCTTTAGCCCGCTTTTTCATGCGCGATCTGGAACCAACATTTCTGGCCGTGTTCCGCGAGCTCAAGCCGCGCACGCCGCTGCCAGAAATGGAAATTGGCTTTTATCCGTTCGCCCAGATCAGCAATACCGTGCGGCTACGGCGGGGCCGGCTGCTGATCCGGCTCAGCGACCTGCTGCAAACCGCTCCGGAATTGGTGCTGGAGTCGTTGGCTCACATTCTGCTGCGCAAGTTATACCGCCGTCCGGTTCCGGAGATCTACAGTGCCCGCTACCGCCGCTATCTGGGGCGCCGCGCTATGGTGGCCAAGGCGCACCTGATCCGGCAAATCCGCGGCCGCAAGCTGCTGGGATCGCCGCAAGGCCATCTGCATGACCTGGAGGCAATCTTTGAGGAACTCAACCAGCGCTTGTTCCAGGGGTGGATGGCGCGCCCGAATCTCGCCTGGACCCCTTCGGCTTCGCGGCGGAGCCTCGGCCATTACGACCCCGCCCACAACGCCATCCTGATCAGCCGCGTATTTGATTCTCCGCGCGTGCCGCGCCTGGCGCTGGAGTACGTGCTTTACCACGAGATGCTGCATCTGCGCTATCCGGTGCGCATGCGCGGCAGCCGGCGCTGCGTCCATTCCGCGGAATTCCGCGCCGAAGAGCGGCGCTTTCCCGCCTGGGCCGAAGCCGAAGCGGCGCTGAAGAATCTTTAGCCGAGTTGGCGGTACTATCAAGGAAAGAAGTCTTTCCGCCGGCGCGTGTATCCATGCCTCATTTCGGGCTCCATCATCGTTTCCATTCCCTCTGCATCGCAACCCTATTGTTGGCGCTGGGAGCAGCCGGTTTAAGCGCGCAAAGCCTGCCCCAACAAGGACCGGTCATCATTCCCAAGAAGAAGACCGCGCCAGCCTCGCCGGTCGCCCCTCCACCCCAACCCACCGGCCCGCCCACGGTCGAAAAACCGCAATACCATTTTTCGGTCAACGTTCCCGACGTTGAGGTTCCGGTCTCGGTGCAGCTTAAAGACGGCCAGTTCGTCCCCCACCTGACCGCCAAACAATTCGCAATTTACGAAGATGGCGTGCGGCAACAGATCGAGAAGGTCTCGATCTCGAACGACGCACCCATGACCGCGGTGTTGCTGGTGCAGTTCAACAACACCTGGTATCCGGTGCTGTACCGCATTCTGCAGGCCTCGTATGATTTCACCGGCCTGATGCAGCCGCAGGACTGGGTGGCGCTGGTGACGTTCGATCTCAAGCCCTACATCGTCGTGGATTTCACCCACGATCGCGGCGCCATTCAGTCGGCGATAGCCTCGCTGCACTTTGCCAACTTCAGCGAAAGCGACCTTTTCGATTCGCTTTCGAACACGATTGCCCGGCTCAACGGCGTCCAGGGCCACAAGACCATCATTCTCATCGCCACCGGCCTGAACACGTTCAGCCACATGAATTTCGATCAGTTGCGCAAGCAGATCGAGACCACCCAGAACGTCACCATTTACAGCATCAGCATGAGCTTCGTGCTGGAGAATTGGCTGGAGGAGAACGGCTATACCGGTGAATCGGAGATGGCGCTGCTGCAGGGCGACAACGAGATGCGCTACTTCGCCACCGCGACCGGCGGGCGCTACTATCAACCGCGCTTCATCGGCGGCTTTGGCGACGTGTTCAAGGATATTGCGCAAACCGTCCGCAGCCAGTACGTCATCAGCTACTCGCCCACGGACCGCAAGCTGGACGGTACGCAGCGCAAGATCAAGGTCGAGTTGCTGGCGCCGGACGGGAAACCGCTGCAGATCGTGAACCAGAAGGGAAAGAAGCTGAAATACACCATCGACTACCGCCCCTACTACACCGCGCCGCGCGTGGTGCAGTAAACCGCTTGCGAGCGGCACCGGGCGCCTTCCAATTGCGGCGGGAGGAGCGAGCGTCCGACGGCGGCGGCGATCGCGCCCAGGCTGGGCATGAGTTGCGCCAGGTCGGCGGGTGCGAGCGCCTGTTCAGGGTCGGAAACAGATTCCTCGGGCCGCACGTGGACTTCGACGCAAATCCCGTCCGCACCGGCCGCCACCGCGGCGCGGGCGGAGGCGGGAATCAGCGAGCGCCGCCCGGTGCCGTGGCTCGGATCCACGAGGATAGGCAGGTGCGAAAGCTCGTGAATGGAAGCCACGGCGGTCAGGTCCAGCGTATTGCGGGTATAGGTATCGAAGCCGCGGATGCCGCGCTCGCACAGCACGACCTGATCGTTACCGCGCGCCAGCAGATATTCGGCCGCGCCCAGCCACTCGGGCAGAGTGGCACCGGGTGCGCGCTTCAACAACACCGGGCGGCGCAGCTCGCCCAGCCGCTTGAGCAAGGCAAAATTCTGCATATTGCGGGCCCCGACCTGCAGCAGATCGGCATAGCCGGCAACGAGAGCCACATCTTCGGCGGTCATGACCTCGGTCACGACCGGAAGGCCGAGACGCGCGCCCACCTCCGCCAGCATGGCCAGCGCTGTGCGCCCCAATCCCTGAAACGAATAGGGTGAGGTACGCGGTTTGTAGGCGCCTCCGCGGAGCAGGTGCGCGCCCGCGGCGCGCACCGCTTGCGCCGTTTGCCACAACTGTTCGTAGCTTTCCACCGAGCACGGCCCGGCAATCACGACGACCCCGGGTCCTCCGATTTCCACCTCTCCCACCCGCACCCGCGTGCCTTGTGGCCTGCGGGCGCGCGCTGCCAGCGCCGCCCCCTGCAGCGGCTCGATCGCGGCGACGCTCGCCGCCAGGCCGCAAGCCCCAAGATAGGCACGCACATCGGCGTCGGGCAGCGCGGCGCATTCATCGTCAGGAACGGCCGCAAACAACCCCGGCCCTAGGTAAGGCAGCGGCGCGGTTGCATATCCGGCTCGCTGCAGCGCTGCGCGCACGGCCTCGCCGGCCTGGGGGTGGGCATCGGGTTGCATGTGAATCAGCATGGGGTTCCTTGTAGAAAACAGAAAACCCGCTGAAGTGATCTTCAGCGGGCCGGTAAATCTGCACTGTCTGTGAAAGACTAAGGCAGACTCCGCCCGCTGCTCCGATAGGAATACCAATAGCTACACCGGAATGCAAGGGCGGAACGCATGAGCCTGGAAGGCCAATATAGCACGGAGCCGCCGCCGCGCGTCAATATTTCCTGAGCACCCCGATCACGCGCCCCTGAATCTGCACTCGCCGACCCAGCACCCGGATGGGCGGCATGGCCGCATTGGCGGGTTGCAGGCGGATCATGCCTCCGGGTTCGTGATAGATGCGCTTCAGCGTCGCTTCCACGCCATCCACCAACGCCACCACGATCTGACCATCCTCGGCCTGCTGGCAGCGTTCCACCATGACGTAATCACCGTCGACGATGTGGTCCTCGACCATGCTTTCGCCGCGCACCTCGAGCACAAAACTGGCGCGATTGCGGGTGATAGCGGCGAGCGAAATTTCCTCCATGCCGGCGATCGCCTCGACCGGCTTGCCCGCCGCAATACGCCCCAGCAGCGGCAGTCCGGCGCCGTTGCCGCCGCGCCGCACCTGCGGACGCCGCAGTTCGATCGAGCGGCTCTGGTTGAAACCGCGCCGGAGGCAACCTTTTTTCTCCAGCGTAGCCAGATGCGCATGTACCGTCGCCAGCGAATTCAGCTTCAGTCCCGCCGCGATTTCCTCATAGCTGGGGCAGTAGCCTTCGCGCGCGACGAACGCCTGCAGAAACGTCAGTACCTCGTGTTGCCGCTTGGTCAGGACCATGTCCAGGACTATAGGCGAAGAAAACACGAAATGTCAAGCGCTGGGCAACTATCCCTTCAGGACAAGTTCCGCCGTAACCGCAACCCGTTGTGTGCTGGAGGCTGCCACCACAACGGTTTAGCTAGCTCTGGCGCTGTGGCTGTGAGTTTGGACACATAATTGCTTATGAGAGTGTGACGATGCATGCATATGTATTGACAAGTGGCAAGAAGTGGGTTGTCATAGAACTCAAATGTCGAACAATAAGGACAACCTGGCCAACCATAAGAGCGCGTGGGCTATCCAAGCGGAGAGGGAGGGGACCTGCATGGTCGGCATCGGCAATCTCAGGGTTGTTCTCGTGAAAGAGGGCGACGTGTGGTCAGCCCAAGGCCTGGAGATCGACCACGTTGCACAAGGGGTGAGCCTTGACGACGCAAAGAAGAATTTCCAAGAAAGCCTACGGGCCACTGTTGCGTTGCATCTGAATCTGTACGGGAATATAAGCGGTCTCCTTCGGGTGGCCCCGTCGGAGGTATGGGCGAAGTACCTCTTCAAGCCTGGGTCCATAGGCAAGGTTCTGACGCAGCTCACTGAATTTTCAATCGAAAACGTGCCGGACTACGTGTTCTCTAATATTGCGTACTTAGAGCCGAACCTAGAACTGTCCGCCGCGGGAGCGTAACCAGATCGATATGGGTGGGACCGCGCGTCTTGCAACCGTAATTCACGTTCTGAAGTGTCATGGCGTAGAGGTTGCCATCGCTGATGCAACCCTCTATGGGCAGGGAATGTACGAGATCATAAAGACATCTGGCGCAGCCCAAATGCAGCGCCTTGGCGACCCAGTGGCCTTCACCACGTTGCAGTGGTTCAAGAGGAACTACGATATTCCAGTCCACCACTTTTTCAACCCGGGAATGGCACTGGGCGCGGAGCCTAAAGATGCCCAAGAAAAAGCGAACTAAAAGCGACGGGCGTCCCACCTTTCGCCGAGCGGATTTCCTGAACTTGGTCCGCCAAGCGATCAGTGCTCCCTCGCAGGTGCCGTCTCCCCGCAAGCCAGCTTCTCGATAGCCCGGAAGATGGGTTCCGGCGCACTGCGGCGATTATACCTAAAGCTGTACTCGTTCAAATAGCTCTGCAAGTACCCATCGCCCACCGCGTGGTACACACCTCCGATACCGCGCTTTACCAAGCTCCAGAACCCCTCGATCGTGTTCGTGTGAACGTTGCCGCGCACGTAAACCTTGGCGCTGTGGTTGATCCGGCGATGCTTGTAGCCCATCCCGGGCATCTTCCTCAGACCCTCGTAGCCCGTAAATTCATCGGTGTAGACCATCGTTTCCGGCAGGACGTATTCTCGCGCCATCCCAAGCAGCGTTGCGCCGGGGCGATCTTCTGTGTGGCGCGCCACAACGCGGCCTCCACGCTCGACAGCGCCCACCACGGTCTTCTTGTTGCCGCCCGCAGTAGGACCGCTGCCGAAGCCCTTCCGGTGGCCACCATAGTACGTTTCATCCATCTCTACGCGACTACCCGCCAGTTTCGGTTCCTCACCTAAGAGAAGCCGAATTTGGCGGAAGATCCTCCATGCCGTTTTATAGGTGACCCCAGTCTCCCGCTGTAGCTGTTTTGCGCTTATGCCACACCGCGTAGACCCCATCAGGTAAATGGCCTCGAACCACAACCGTAGCCCGGTGGTGCTCTTCTCGAAGATCGTCCCAGCCATCGGGTAGACGTGGCCCCCACAGGAGTCGCACGCCAGCGCCTTGCGACCCGTCACCCGGTGGTGTTTGCGCTGACGGCCACACTTTGCGCACGTCGCCATGCCGCCAGGGAAGCGGCTCTCCGCGACGTGGCGGAAGCACGCCTCATCGTCGGGAAACTCAGCGTTGAACTGCGCCCGCGTGTACTTCTGCTCTGGCGGAATCGGCTGCTTTTGCTTGCGTGTCCGTGCCATGTTTTCAAGCATAGACCGCCGATGTACTTGTTGTCAAGGGATAATTACCAAGCGCTGGTATTATGCGGCAGTGGGTCAGTTTGAAAAGATGCCACTTCGCCTAACGAGGGCTCTCCCGTCTTTGGAGTTGCGTAGCCGATCGGGTAGCTCAGCAAGGTTCACTTCTACTTGCCCCGACGCCCAATCCGTGTCGAATTCCCGCGACACCCGAACGGCAAAATGGCGGCCTTCGACGCTGAAAGAAAGCACCGTAGCGTCAATTTCGCTATCCCAACGTTCCGAAACTTCTGTCGGGTAAAACGCTTCTTCGACGACACCCCAAACAGCCTTCAATCCGTCGCTCATGCCGCCATCTCCTTTTCGGGCCACTCCGGCGACCCCGCCAATTTCTGGTGGTGACGCATTTTGAAAAAAGTCCGGCGCGATGGACTTCTCTGGGTTAGAGTTTCTTGTAGATTTGGCCTCGGGACGCAATATCCGTCACGAGCAAGACCCCGTTGCTAATCAGTAGAAGAATACGGTAGCCGCCGACCCTGGCCCTCCGCTGCTCACTGGAGGGTAAGGGCAGCGAGAGGCGAGGGTTCAAATAGTCCGCCGCGATCTCGCCCAAGACTTTCTTCATGCGTGCCCTGGTGGGAGCGTCAAGAGATTGCAGGTATTTTGCTGCGTTCTTAGTGAACTGTGTAAGGAGCGCCGCGGCCATCGCTAATCAAGTGATACCGTTTCTCCGTGATCCAGTTCATCTAGGCCCTTTGCGAAAAGCGAGTCCGTCCCGTTCAGGTCTGTAGCGTCCCTGATCCAATCGATCAGGTCAACGAGCCTGTCGTCGTTGCGGCGCAAGCGGGTCGTCACACGGGCCACTGCGGAATGTTGGTCGCGATCGGTGCCATCTAGAATTGACAAGAGGTTGTAGAGAGTTGAATGCAGGCTTTTAAGGGATTCGATGGACCGATCTATGCGCTCTTGCGTGAGGGGCTCAGCAGGCGCAGGTGCGTTCCCCTGCTGGTGCAGGTCAATCTTTGCGTAAACCCCGTCAAAAAAAGCATCAAGCTTATTATTCAACACCCCAGAGGTATAGCGAACACGCTGGATCTTGAAGGCATTCAGAACTGTTGCGCGCCTTCGCTTAATGATTGCAACGGTTAACCCGGCGGCAAGCGACAAGCCGTCATAAACGCTTGCGTTCCAGGCGTCATTTCCGATGAATGATGCTGCGATTGTAGCCATGCGTGGTGCCACCGGGCCACCGCCTCGAATCGGGCCCACGGCTAGAATAGCCCATATTCAGTTTGCCTGCTGTCCGCGCGAGGGAGCGCCACCACTGGGAGGGTAGACGCATCAGGCAGCCGCACTTTTGCCTTGGGCTCTAGCAACCCCGCGAGTTCCTCCAAGCTCCAAACGTGGCCTGCCATGCCAGCGTCCATCGCTGGCGTCACCCGCAGCGTGGAATGGACGCGGCAAAAGTTGTAATACATGAAGTAGATAGCCACGGCGTGCGCGTGGTTCTCGATCTTCCTGCTAAAGGCATTTGTTAAGCGGGTGAAGCGCCGCATAGACATCCGCATGGTGAGATTCTGGCGTTTGACGCGTCGGCGCGGTCCGTCGGGCGAGTCGCGCGATTAAGCAGGAACATACGTCAACCGAATCACGTCCTCGCCCAGTAGATCGCCGGCCACCAGGTGGAGCGGTGGCGGGGGGCCGGCGAAGAACGGCTTGCCGCTACCAAGCACGATGGGGCGGAGGTAGAGCCGGTACTCATCGATAAGACCGGCCTCGGTTAGGCTTCGCGCCAAGTCTGGTCCGCCAACTTCAATCTCGCCAGTCAGCTCAGCCTTCAGCCTGCGAATCACCGCCTCGACGTCATCTGCGACAAGCGTGGCGTTGGGGCCAACTGACTTGAGCGAGCGCGACACGACCCACTTCGGTTGGTTCCGCCACGCCGCCGCGAAGTCGCGTTCGTTCGCATCCCAATCCGGAAGGTCTTCGTCCCAATAACGCATTACCTCGTACATGCCGCGACCGTAGACAATGCCGGTCAGGTCACGCACATGCTCGACGAAGTGACGGAAGACCAGGGGACCTGGTGCAAACTTCGGGTGGTCGATGTAGCCGTCCAGAGACTGGTTCATTCCGTAGACAAGTTTCGCCATGCTGCAAATCTCCTGCTCGAATTCTTCAGAATAGCTTGAGCCGGCGTCGCGCGGGGGTGAGGTCGAGCACTACCTGCGCGCCGCATTGTCGGTGCGACCAACAATTAGGGGTGCGCCTCCGAATCCTTGGGTCGAGCACGCCCTTCGAATGGATGGGGCGCGAGTTCGAGTCTCGCCGTCCCTGGCAAAGCGGTGGGGCGCCCCCCCTCCCCCCTCCCCCCCGCCGGCTTCTTGAGGAGGTGAAGTTACGAATGGTACAACTTAAGTCCTTTGGAACCAGGATCCGGTTCCTTTGGAACCAGCGAAGCATTTGGAGGTCGGGATGTACACTTGCGTCGCACAGCGTCTCACCGCGCCCACGATGGATGCCGGCGGGCCGCCCGGCAGGAGCACGGTTGTGCTCTCGAATATATAGAGTCCGAAAGTGGGCAAAAGGTTGGGGCAAGGGGCATGCACTTTTTTGTCACAAAAAATCGACAAAACTATTGCAGCGGCCGACCTCTCGCTGCTCTCGTCGAACAGCCCGACGTTTTCGCTAACGTTGCAAGGACCGGGGAACAGCATTTTCGGCCCAAGCCCGTATCTTGCTGCGGGCCTCGATTTTTCCACGCTGGTCATCGAGACGAACAGCACGCCGCCGCCAACGACGACGCCGGAGCCTGCCAGCGGCCTGCTGCTTCTCGGCGGCTTGGCGTTGCTTGGGCTTGTTTTCAAGCGCCGCCTTGCGCTTTGATTCGGGAAAAGGAGAAGGCGTATGTCCAAGGAAGAAAAGGGTTCATCGGACGCCGCCGTGGGCGCTGGTCGTCGAAGCGCAAGATGGCTGTAGTCGCCGACGTGGAGCTAGTAGCCGCGGTCGGGCAGGACCAGAGCGGGCCAGGAGCCGGGGCGAGCTTCGGCGGTGAAGATGTGCTCGCGGTCCAGCGCGCGGTAAATTTTGCCGGCGATATCGGCGGCGCGCGGGCCGGAAACGGAAGCGTTGCCGCGCAGGATCACCACCACCACCATCTGCGGATGCTGAATGCCGAGGTAGCTGGCAAACAGACCAAAACGCGTACCATCACGGCTGCAGGTACCGGTTTTGCCCAAAATGTGTTCGCCCGGCTGGCGCGCGCCCCGCGCGGTGCCGTACAAAACCGCCGCCATCATGCCGTCCTTGATCACCGGGGTGAAGGCGGCGATGGGCAAGTGGCGCTTGATGCGGGGCGTAAAATCAGCCACCTGCTCGGGCGTGGTGGGGTGCTGCAAATAGTAGAGTGTTCCGCCATTGGCGATGGCCGAAACCAGCGCCGCCAATTGCAGTGGTGAAATGTAGACGCCCTGGCCAAAGCTGCTCAGCTTGGCGACGCCGCCGGGGCCGGGCTGGGTGGGCACCTGACCCGGATCCTCGCCGGGAAGGTTCCAGCCGGCACGCTCGCCCAAGCCGACTTCGCGCTCAAAATCGGTGACCGCATCAAAGCCCATGCGGCGTCCCAGGGCTTCGAAATAGGCATTGATGGAGTAGGCCATGGCCGGGACGAAGGTGACTGAATCATGGCGCGCGATCCACACCGGCTGATTTTCGGTGACCACGCCGTGATCCAGCGCCGCCAGGGCCACCGCCATTTTGGTGGTCGAGCAGGGCTGATACTGCGCCGAAAGCGCCAAGCGCTGGTTCACCATCGCCAAAATGCGTCCGGTATTGGGGTCCACCACCACCACGGTGCCGTTGAGATCGCCGAGCGCCCGGACCGCCGCCGCACGCAGAAGCGGATCTTCGCCGCCGGTCACGTCATCGTTGCCCAACCCATAGGCGACCGGTTTGGTGGTCCAGGTCTGGACCACATAGCGCACGCGGCGGCGGCGGTGCCGAGGGCGGCTCTGGGCCGCCAGGGGCATCAACATTGCGATTGCCAAGCCACACAGCAGCAGCTGGGTGCGCATGAGTGAGGATGAGGGACCGAAGTGGCGAAGCTTGAGCACAGTGACGCCCTGGTACGACTGCCAAAGATTGTACTCAAATTAGCGGCCAAACCGAACCCCCGAATGAATGATTTTCTCGGCAGCCAGGTAACTGGTTTGCTTACAGCATCGGGCCGGAGTCATGCCTTCCCCAAAACGGCCGAGCCGATGCGGTAAAATGACAACGATGCGCGCTGCGCCTGTAGCTCAGATGGATAGAGCGTTCGCCTCCGAAGCGAGAGGTCGCAGGTTCGATTCCTGCCAGGCGCACCAGCTCGCCCGGCCATGAAAATTGCCCTAACCGGAATCAAACCCAGTGGACATGCCCATTTGGGCAACTACCTGGGCATGATCCGGCAGGCGCTGGACATGGCGAGCCAGTACCGGTGCCTGTACTTCATCGCCGATTATCACGCCCTCACCACGCTCCACAAGGGCGAGGAACTGCGGCAGTACACGCGTGAGATCGGCGCCACCTGGCTGGCGCTGGGACTGGATCCGGAACGCGCGCTGCTGTACCGCCAATCCGACGTGCCGGAAGTGATGGAGTTGGCGTGGATTCTGAGTTGTTTCACGGCCAAGGGGATGCTCGATCGCGCCCACGCCTACAAGGACGCGCAGGCGCAGCAGCGCGAGGTGAGCGCCGGACTGTACACCTATCCGGTGCTGATGGCCGCCGACATACTGGCCTTCGGGGCCGAGGTGATCCCGGTGGGGCGCGACCAGAAACAGCACGTTGAGATGTGCCGCGACATCGCCCAGCGCTTCAACCACACCTACGGCGAGGTGCTCACCGTACCGGAGGCGTTGATCCAGGAAGAAGTTGAAATCATTCCCGGGCTGGATGGCCGCAAAATGAGCAAGAGCTACGGCAACACCATTCCCCTGTTTCTGGAGCGGGAGGCGCTGCGCAAGCTGGTGCTGCGGATGCAAACAGACTCGACGCCAGTGGAGGCGCCCAAGCAACCGGAAACAGCGGCGGTGTTCCAGCTTTACCGCCAACTGGTGGGAGCGGCCGCCGCCGAACCGCTGGCGGCGCAATTGCGCGCCGGGGGGACCGGGTGGGCCGCAGCCAAGCAGTGCTTGTTCGAGGCACAGGAACAGCAACTGGGCAAAGCGCGCAGCCGCTACCAGGCGTGGATGCAGGATGGCGCCGGGCTGGAAGCCGTGCTGGCGCACGGCGCCGAGCGCGCGCGGGCACTGGCAGCGCCACGCATGCAGCAGGTGCGGCGCGCGGTCGGCGTGCGGAGCTAGTTACTCAGGGGTGATTTTTTTCGCCTGGAGCCGGCCGGTTCGCCCACAATGAGAGTACATTGACCACTGGCTCGCATCCCCGCGCCCGAAGCGGCTGGGTGATCCCGGCGCTGCTGGCGCTGCTGGCGCTGGCGCCGGCGCAATCGCTGCGGCGGACCGAAGCCAGCCAGCAATTGGACCGGGTGCGGGCGCTGCGGACCGCATTATTGCGCCAACCGGCAGCGGAGCGCACCGCTGCCGCGTATCAGGGGATTATCAGCCTGCTGCCGCCGCTGTGGCAAAACGCCAAGGATCCGGCCGCGGCAGCGGCGCGGTTCGAAGCCGCCAGCCTGTACGTGGCCCTGGCGCGCGATCAGCAGGACGAAAAAGCCTACACCCCCGCCGCCCAAATTCTGCTGGAGCTGCTGAGCATCTCGCCTTACTCCAGCTACCGCCGCAACGCTGAGTTCGCGCTGGCCCAGATCGAGCTGTACCACACCCACGACCGCTCGGGTGCACGGTTTTGGCTGCGGGATTTCGCGCACCGCTACCCCGCCGATCCGCGCATCGGCGTGGCAGAAGAAGAGCTGCGCGGCCGCCGCATCCCGGAACCCGAGTACATGGTGGCCGCCGATCCGCTGCCGCCGCTGCCCTCGGCGGCGCCGCCGACTCCAGTTCTGGCGGCGCCAGCGCCAGCGGCCCCGCCGCCGGCGGCGCCGGACGCGGATGCCGCCACGGCCCGCAGCCGGCAATGGAAGGTCAGCATCGGCAACATTACCGGCGTACAAGTGTTTACGACCGAAGCCGGCACCAGCGTGGTGCTCGCCCTGCGGCGCCAGGCGCATTTCTCGCGCGGCAGCCTGCCGCGCCACCAGCTGGTCTACTTCGATGTCAGCAGCCACGGCAGCAGCGCACGGCAGGCCAGCGGCTCCGCCCGCCTGCACGTGGGCGACGGCCGGGTGTTGAGCATTCATATCGCCGAATACCGGCCCGGGGTGACGCGGGTGGTCATCCAGACCAAGCCCGGCATACATGCCGACCGCGGCGGCTTTTTCCCGAATCCCGACCGCTTGATCATCGGCCTCAGGGGCGGAACGGCTTTGCGCGCCACCCCTGCCAGCGTGCGCTAGTTAAGGAGCGGGGCGGTCTGCGGCGCCGGCCCTGCCCTGGCGCGGCGCCATCCGCGACTGCTGGATTGGCCCTAAACTGAGAGGATGAAGTGCGCGCGCCTGGTGCTGATGCTTTTGGCATTGGGGGGAACGTGGGCGCTGGCGATCCCTGCCCGTGCTGCGTCAGCCGGAACATTGCCCAGCGTGGGCGGGTGGAGCAGGATCAGCAATAGTGTCGCCGCCCACCCCGCCAGGCAGTTGCCAGCAGGGCAGGCGGCGGCCATGCGCGAATATGGCGTGGAGTCCGTCGAGCGCGATGAGTACCGGAAGGGCGGCGAGTCGGTGGAGGTTCAGGGCATTCGGTTCCAAGACGCCTCTGGAGCTTATGGCGGGTTCACCTATTTCCGCACAGCCAGTTTCCATGCCTTTGCGCTGAATCTGGCGCACGAGCAAGCGGCCGCCACCAGCGGCGAGATCGTGTTCACCCGCGGTCCGTGGCTGATACTCATCCACACCGGAAGCACCGGCGCATCGTTCGCACGCGCCTTGGCCAGGGCCATCCCGATTTCATCCGACGCGGCGCTGGCGCTGCCTGAGCTCCCCCAGGATCTGCCCAGCAACTATCAACTGGCCGACAGCGTGCATTACAGCGAAGGCCCGGCCGCATTCTCGGCCTCTTGCCCCTGGCTGGGGGCAGGCGAGGTGGGTTTCAACCAAAGTGCGGAAGCGGTAGTGGCCACCTACAATCTTCCCCATCGCCCCGCAGGGGCCCAGTTGCTGCTGATTTCCTACCCTACCCCGCAAATAGCGCGCACCCACTTTGAGGCTCTTTCAAAGAGCGGCGGCGACTTTGTCCTGCGGCGAAGCGGGCCGTTCCTGCTGGTCGTCCACGGCCTCACGCGCGCGCAGGCCGCGCCGCTGCTGGAGTCGGTGAACTACGACGCCACGTTCACGCGGATTCCGCCCAAATACGTCGGCCTGGAGGGTCTGCCGGCGTTCATTCTCGCCGTGTTCGCGCTGTGCGCATTCGTCATCGGCGTTTCCATCGTGCTGGGCGTGATCACCGGCGCGCTGCACGCATGGGTGCAACCCTTGCTGCCCGAGCGCTTTCGCCACCACCGCGACGAGGCGATGATTCAACTACGATTGAGCGCGCATCCGGCAGAAACCTCGCGCTCCCGCCCGGGATAGGTTGGACCAGGCCGTGCGAGCTTGCCCCAGCCGCCGGGGCAACCCGGTCCCTGCCGCCGTCAACAAGTTGCTGAAAACGAACGAGATGTTTATTGATCGGGAGTGCATTTTTCACCTTGACACCCCGGCCGCTCGGCCCGTAATATGCCCCCATTGATAGTTTCGGGCTGAAGTCCCGGCCGCCGGGCTTTGCATCCCTCTTGGCTGGCTTTTTCCCAGGACTATTCTCCAACCGCCCGCCCCGAAAGGGGCGGGCTTCTTTACGGACCCTGGGAGGCGGCCACCGCAGCAAATGTTAAAATCGAGGTGGTCCGCAGTCGCAACACTGCGTGCAGGAGCTGCCATCAAGGAACTGGGCCTCGAAGCCGAATCGGATGTGGCACCGGGCTTGGCCCGTCTGCAATTGGCGCTTCAGCGCGTGGTGCGAAGCTCGAGCGATGCCGTACGGCTGGCGATGGTAGCGGTGCTGGCGCCCGGTCACTTGCTGATCGAAGATGTCCCGGGGGTGGGTAAAACCACCCTGGCTCAAGCGCTGGCGCGCGTCATGGCCTGTCGCTTTCAGCGCATCCAGTTCACCAGCGACCTGCTGCCGTCCGATGTGGTTGGCATCAGCGTCTACAGCCAGAGCGCCGAACGCTTTGAATTTCATCCCGGACCGATTTTCACCAACGTCCTGCTGGCCGACGAGATCAACCGCACCACTCCGAAAACCCAATCGGCACTGCTGGAGGCCATGAACGAACGGCAGGTTACCGTGGATCACGAGACCTACCCGCTGCCGCAGCCATTCTGGGTCATCGCCACCCAAAATCCCAGCGAGCACCATGGCACCTATCCGCTCCCGGAATCGCAACTGGACCGTTTTCTGCTGCGCATCCGCATGGGCTATCCCGAACCCGACGATCAGCGCGCCATTCTGCGCGGCGAGGCCGGCCTGGCGCTGCTGGAACAGCTCGAGCCAGTGCTGGGATTGGCCGAGGTTGAGCACCTTCAGCACAACGTGGACGGGGTGCGCGTGGCAGACGATATCGTCGACTATGAATTGGCGCTGGTGGAGGCAACGCGGCGGCATAGCGGGCTCGAGCTGGGAATCAGTCCGCGCGGAATGTTGATGCTGCACCGCGCCGCCCAAGCCTGGGCGCTGCTGCAAGGCCGCAATTTTGTCGTGCCGCACGACGTCAAATATCTACTGATCCCCGCCTGTGCTCACCGCCTGGTGCTGCGCGGCCGCGGCGCCGAGCACGCCGCCGACACCGCCGCCCAAATCCTCGGGGAGATTGCCTCCCAGGTGCCGGTTCCCGAGTAGGGGCGGGCACGAGGCCCAGTGGGCCTCGTTGCCGTCCTCGTCCCTGGGAAAAAACGGGGCAGCCGCCATGGCTGCCCCGATTCGCTTGCACGAGCAAAAGGCTACAGCCGGCCGCCACCCTGGCAGCTATTGCTGACCATCTGGATGTTGGTGACTTGCAGCGTCTGCGCCTGACCCTGGCCCTGCTGGCCGGAATTCTGCTGCTGCTGGTCCTGCTGATTCTGCGCCGGATTGGTCGCCGGATTGGCAGGATTGGCGCTGTTGTCGCTGGCAGAGGCTTGCGACGGCGTTCCCGTCACGGTGACGGTATGGCCGACATGAGCACTCAGATCCACACTGCTGCTGGCAGGCATCAGATTATAGGTTTTCATCGTAGACGAATCAGTCAACTGGTAGCCGTCACCGTTGGAAGCCTTTTGGAGGCATCCGGTTGCGGTTACCGGCTGCTGATTCTGCCCTTGCATTTGAGATTGTTGTTGCGGGTTCTGGGTTTGCTGGGCCGTGGCCATTGGCGTCATGGCCAAACCGACCATCGCCGCCAGCGCCACCATCATAAAAGCCCAAACCGAAGATTTAATTCGCTTCGCCATTTGCATCCTCCTGATGAAATTCACGGTTTCGCATCAGCCCGAGGAAGAAGTGGCATGTGAACTGCAACGGATCCTCCGCCGCCGAAGCACGTATCGGGCCTTCTGCACATTTGCTTACTCAGCTAGAAGATGCCTGCCGCTGAGCGAAAGGATGCAGTCTCAGTATGATGTTTTCCGCAGTGGAGCAGAGGCGCAGTTGCAAGCTAAATGGAATTGCGGGGCATCAGCGGGACGCGACCGGAGGTGCTAAGTTGAAGCGAGGAGGACATTGGCATGCCTGCTCTGGCTGAAAGACATTGCGCTCCCGTGACCCAAGGAACCGCGCCGCTGCGCGGCAAGGATTTGCAGCAACTGGCAGCTCAGGTGCCGGACTGGGAGGTGGTATCCGGCCATCACCTGCGGCGCAGCTTCATGTTCCCGGATTTCGCATCGGCGCTGCAGTATGTAAACGCGATAGGAGGCATCGCCGAGCGCGAGCAGCATCACCCCGATATCGGCCTAGGCTGGGGGCGCGTCGAGGTCAGCACCTACACCCATTCGATCAATGGGTTGAGCGAAAACGACTTCATCCTGGCGGCGCAGATTGACGAGGCGCTGCCGGAGGGCAGCGGTGCCCGCAGTTGAGCGCCGCGCGGCCTCAGTTATCGGTCGAGATGGTCTGGCCCTGCAGCAGCACCCGCTGAAAGAAGTTCGCGGTGGCCGCATAGGCGTGAATCCAACTGATCCAGCGCAGGAAGCCATGGATCTCGTCGGGAATGACCATCTGCTCGAACGGCGCCTTGGCTGCGCGCAGCCGCTCGACCAGCCCGATCATTTGCTGAAAATCCACGTTGCGGTCATCGTCGCCCTGAATGAGCAACACCGGTGAGCGCCAGTTGGCTACATAGGCGTCGGGGGAGGAATCGAAGGCCAAATTGCCGCGCTGGCCGCGCGGGACCTCGCCCGCCGGGAGCGGAAGCTGGAGGCGCAGCGGCAACGAACCAGCGCGGGAGAAGATCGTGCTCCAGTCCTCGACGCCATGGAAATCCACACCCGCCTTAAAAATATCGGAGTTGTGCGACAGCGCCATGCCGGTCAGGTAGCCGCCGTAGGAGCCGCCCCAGATGCCGATCTTGCCGGCGTTCACAAACGGCTGCTTCTGCAGCCATTTCGCGGCCGCGAGAATGTCGTCGTATTCCTTGCCGCCATTGCGGCCGGTGTGCGGCGCCATGCGGAACGCCCGTCCGTACATAATCCCGGTGCGGTAGTTCACCGACAGGACGTTGAAGCCCAGGCTGGTCAAATACTCATTTTCCGCGTAGGCGTAATGGTAATAGTCCATGGGGTGAAACCCCAGCATCATCTGCCGCCGCGAACCGCCATGCACAAAAATCAGCGTGGGCAGCGGTTGCAGACCCGCATTGCGCGGCCGGAAGAGCTGACCGTGGATCTGCAGCCCGTCGGTGGAGGGAAAAATCACCTGCGTGGGGGTGACCAGCAGTTGGCTGGGGAAATCGGCCGGCAGTACGCCAATCATGGTGCGCCGGCCTTCCACTCCGATGACATAGGGCATGGCGGGCGAAGTGCCGCTCGAACCCAGGCACACCAGAACCTTGCCATCACCAGTCTCGACCGGGCTCCATTCGATGGTGGCACCGCTGGTGATCGCCACTGGGGCGCTGCCCCCATCCAGGGGCACGCGCCACAAATGGCGGCGATCGATATCATTCTGATTGGAGTTGTAGACCACCGTGGTCTGGTCCGGGAGCAAGGTGACCGCCTTGATCTCGAACTGGCCGGGCGTGAGCAGTTTGGCAGTATTAAGAACGCCGCCTTGGGTCATATCGGAAACCGAGTAGAGGTGATTCCAACCGTCGGCTTCGGAGCTGAATAGAACCTGGTGATCGGCGCCCACTTGCAGGGCATCGTTGATGGTGGTGCGATAGAGCGTGTCCTGGGGGCGCGTGCCGCTTTCCCAAAACCGGTGCGCCTGATAGGTGTGGCTGTCGGCCACCCACAGCGCCCATTGGGGAAGGTGCACGACCGGAATCGGCCCGGGTTCGAGATCCGCGGGTTCAGGACCATCCGGCGGCGCCTGGATGGGCAACATATGGCGTTGGCGAATGAAAACAATTTGGCTGCCGTCGGGCGACCAGCGCGGATAGGAATCCATATCCACCGAAGGCGCGAGATAGTGGATGTAAGCGCCGCCGAGCGTATAGACGCCGATCAGGGAATGGCCGGAACGCCTGCTCACAAAGGCAATGCGCGTGCCGTCGGGCGACCACACCGGGTCCACATTGACGCCCTGCACCCAGGCCAGCATTTGGGCTGGTTGCTTGCCGGAGGTGGGTGCGATCCAGAGCAGATTGCGCGCCGGCCAAACCACCCACTTGCCGTTGGGCGACATGGCGATGTCCTCGCAGTCCTCAAACCCGCAGCCCATTTCGCCCAGCAGGAGCGGTGCTTTGCCGCGCGTTACCGACCACACTTGCTGCTGCGGTTTGACCGCGCTGCTATCTGGATCGGCGGTATTGCCCAGCGAGTTCCATTCGCTGCCGCGCGCATAGACCACCGTCTTGCCATCGGGTGTGATTTGCAGGGCCGCAATCGGCTGGCCATCGTCGAGGGTGTAGTGAGTGAGCTGGACGGGCCGGAAGTTCGGCCCGTCCGCCACAAACACGTTGCGGACACCGCGCAGATCCGCCGTCCAGGCGATGTGTTCTCCGCGGCGAGAAGCAGTCAGTGAGCTGGGAAACGGCGAATCCATGACTTGACGCAGCGTAAAGCCGCCAGGCGCCGCGGCCCCGGGTGCTTGCGCACCGAGCGGAGCCGCAAGGGCCAGCGCCACGCCGAAAGCAAGCGGCAGCCAGCGAGTCTTCATGGGGGCAAGCCTAATCCATGCTGGCGCCGGGAAGCAAGCCCGAAGAGCGGGGCCGTCCAGGGCGCCTTCAAGTTGCCGCGTTAACGAATATAGGAGACTTGGGTCGCGGGGGTGTCCTGGCAGCCCAGCGTGCCTGTCACCCCGGAGGTGATTTGGGAGCAGGCGTTATCGTGTGCTGCCCGCTGCGCTTGTTGCACCGTGCGGCCCTCGGCGGTGCGGCAGGCACTCAAGCCCTGGTAAGTGACACAAACGCGGACGCTGTGGCGGGCGGTGTGGGTGCTGCTCCAGACCACATAAACCAACACCACTGCCACCAATACCATCAGGGCAATGCGGAGGGTGCGAGGCATGGCAGTTCGGACCAGAGTTCCATTTTCTCATGCCGACAGGGGAACAGCCATGGCCGGAAGCAGGACGGCGTGCCCCATGCCGACATACTGGAAGCCGCGGGCTTCCAGGTCGGCTGGGGCGAACAGGTTGCGTCCATCCAGCACCAGACGCCGATGCATGCGCGCCCCCATCGCCTCCCAGTCCGCGCTGCGGAACTCAGGCCAGTCGGTCAGGATCAGCACCGCCTCGGCCCCTTCGGCCACGTCCGCGGCCGCGGCGCCGTAGGCGATGGTATCGCCCAGCTCGGCCCGCGCCCGCGCCATCGCCTGCGGATCGTACGCCCGCACCTGCACGCCCTGGCGCACCAGCTCGCGCACCACCGCCAGCGCCGGCGACAGCCGCACGTCGTCGGTCGCCGCTTTAAAAGCCAGCCCCAGCACCCCTACCCGCTTGCCCGCCAGCACCCACAGCTCCTGCCGCAGCTTGTGCACCAGCAGCTCCACCCGCCGCGCGTTGATCGCCTCCACTTCCTTCAGCAGCCGGAAATCGTAGCCCAGCTCCTCGGCCATGGCGATAAACGCCCGCAGGTCCTTAGGAAAGCAAAAGCCCCCAAACCCCAGCCCCGGCCGCAAAAACTCGCCCCCGATGCGCCGGTCCAGCCCCATGCCCCGCAGCACCTCCCCGGCGTCGGCTCCCGCCCGCTCGCAGATATCGGCGATGGCGTTGGCGTAGGAGATCTTCATCGCCAGAAACGAGTTCGAGGCGTGCTTGATCAGCTCGGCGCTGTTGATGCTGGTTTCCACCCACGCCGGCGCCTTCCAGCCGCACGCCTCGGCCGGCTGATCGTGCCAGCCGCAGTGAAAGCTTCCCTCCAGCACCGGCGCGTACAGCGCCCGCAGCCGCGCCGCCGCGCGCTGGCTGCTCACCCCCACCACGATGCGGTCGGGATGAAAAAAGTCATACACCCCGCTGCCTTCGCGCAAAAACTCGGGGTTGGAGGCCACATCAAAGTCCAGCTCCCGGCCATAAGTGGCCAGCACGCGCTGGATCTGCTCGCCGGTGCGCACCGGCACGGTGGATTTGCTCACCACCAGGCGGTAGCCGCGCGCCTGCGCCGCCACCTGGCGCGTCGCCGCCTCCACCGCCGCCAGGTCGGCCTTGCCGTCCGCATCCGGCGGCGTGCCCACGCAGATGAATATCACCTCCGACGCTTGCAGCGCCGCTGCCACATCGTGGGAAAAGGCGAGGCGGCCGCCGCTGCGCGCCGCGGCGATCAGCTCCGGCAGCCGGTGCTCGAAAATCGGAACTTGCCCGCGCTGCAGCAGCGCAATCTTCCCGCGGTCCGCATCCACGCACAGCACGTTGTGGCCGAGGGAAGCCAACCCTGCTCCGGTGGTGAGCCCCACATAACCCACCCCGATCACGCACAGCTTCATCGGTGGCACCGCACGCGAGGTCAGATGCAGAATAGCTGCCGTGAGCGGCACGGCCACCTCTTGCGGACGCTTATAATGAGGCCTTGCCGCCCGCTGCCTCGACTCCAACCGGCCCGCTTTACCTGATCGACACCATGGGCTATGTCTTTCGGGCCTTCCATGCGCTGCCGCCGCTGAGCAACTCGCGCGGGCTGCCCACCCAGGCCGTCCTGGGGGTGGTCAACATGGTACGCAAGCTGGTGAACGAGCACCAACCGGCGGCGCTGGCGGCGGTATTCGATGTCGCCGGGCCCACCTTCCGCGACGTGCGTTTTCAAGCCTATAAAGCCAATCGCGCCGCGATGCCGGAGACGTTGGCTCCGCAACTACCCTACATCCGCCGCGCACTGGAAGCGTTCCGGATACCGATTCTGGAAGCCAGCGGCTACGAAGCCGACGACGTGCTGGGCACGGTGGCGCGCGCGGCCGTCGCGGCCGGGCAAGAGGTGGTGATAGTGTCCAGCGACAAGGATTTATTGCAATTGGTTGGTCCTGGCGTGCGCGTGTACAATCCCGGATCGAACCTGATGCTGGACGCGGAGCAAGTATTGGCCAAAATGGGCGTTCCGCCATCGCAGGTGGCGGATCTGCTGGCGCTGCGCGGCGACGCGGTGGACAATATTCCCGGCGCACCTGGCATTGGCGAGAAGGGCGCACAGCAGTTGATCACCCGCTTCGGGACGGTAGAGCAAGTCCTGGCGCACGCCGGCGAGGTGGAACGCAAAACCTACCGCGAGTCGCTGCAGAACTTCGGCGAGCAAGTTTTGCTGAGCAAGGAGCTGACGACGATTCGCACCGATGTTCCGGTTGCTTTTACTCCCTCCGAGTGGGCGCTGCGAGCGCCGGATGAAGAGCTCTGCCGCGCGCTGTTCACCGAGCTGGAGTTTCATCATTTGCTGCATGCGCTGAGCGCGCCCGCCGCAGCAGTGGCACTGGCTGCGCCCTCGCCGGTGCTGGAGGAGGCGGGACTGGCAGCGCTGCTCGCGCGGCATCGCGTCCTGGGCCTGGCGGTGGACGCAGCCGGCAACTTGGGACTGGGGAGCGGCGACGGCTTGAGCGGCGTGGTGCCGGCATCGAACCTTGCGGCCCACACGGCGCTGCTGGCAGCGGCACTGGCGGATAGCTCAAGGCAATGGCAATGGGAAGATACGCGCGCGCTGAGCGCAGAACTGGAACGGCTGGGGCTGCCACGCCCGCCGCTGCATTCCGACTCGATCGCGGATGTGCGGCTGCTGGCCTACCTCGACGAGCCGACGGAGACCAACTTCGAGTTGGAGGCAGTGGCGCGACGCCTGGGGGTGGCGGCGGAGTTCGCCGATGCCGGTCAGCGGGCGCGGACCGCGGCCAGCGCCGCGGTTGAGCTAGTACGGCGCGCTCACGACTCGGGGCAATGGAGCGTGTACGGCGAACTGGACCTGCCGCTGCTGCCGGTGCTGATGGCCATGGAAGCCAGCGGTGTCCGCCTCGATCCGGCGCCACTGGAAGCATTGTCGCGCGACCTGGACGAGCGCGCGCTGGCGTGTCAGGAACAGGTGTTCGAGCTGGCGAGTTGCCGTTTCAACCTGAATTCGCCGCAGCAACTGGCGGAGGTACTGTTCACCAAGCTGGGCCTGCCGGCACCGGGCAGGCGCGGCAAGAGCAAAACTCCATCGACGGCGGCGGATGTACTGGAGGGCCTGAGCGGGTATCCGGTGATCGCACCGATACTCGAGTACCGGCAATGGAGCAAGCTAAAATCCACCTATGTGGACGCGCTGCCACCGCTGATCCGGCCGGCAACGGGGCGCATTCATACCACTTACGTCCTCACCGGATCGGCCACCGGGCGCCTCGCCTCGATTAACCCCAACCTGCAGAACATTCCCGTGCGCACGGATGTCGGCCGTCAGATTCGCGCCGCATTTCTGCCCGCCCCCGGCTTTGTACTTTTAGCTGCGGACTATTCGCAGATCGAACTGCGCCTGCTCGCTCACTTCAGCCAGGATCCCCTGCTGCTGGCGGCGTTTCGCGGCGATGCCGATATCCATCGCCTGACGGCGGCGGAAGTGTTCGGCGTGCCGCCGCTGCTGGTGGACGAAGAGCACCGCCGCCGCGCCAAGGCGGTGAACTTCGGAATTGTGTACGGGCTATCGGCATTTGGCCTGGCGCGCCAGTTGGGCATTGCGCAAGGGGAGGCGGCGAGTTTTATCCGCCGTTACTTCGAGCGCTACGCGGGCGTCAAAGCCTACATTGAGCGCTCGCTGGCGGAAGCGCGCCAGCAAGGACGGGTGCGTACGCTGTTTGGCCGTGTGCGTCCCATCCCCAACCTGGATTCCCGCAACCCCACGCTGCGTGGATTCGCCGAACGCACTGCCATCAACACGCCGCTGCAGGGCACCGCGGCGGATTTGATCAAGCTGGCCATGATCCGGTTGCAGCCGCAACTGGGCACGCACGGCGCGCGCCTGCTGCTGCAAGTACACGATGAGCTGGTGCTGGAGGTGCCGGCCGCGGCGGCCGCCGGGGCGGGCACGCTGGTGCGCTCGGTGATGGAAGGGGTGGCGGCGCTTGCGGTACCGCTGCGGGTGGACGTGAGTAGCGGGCCGAACTGGCGCGACATCGGCTGACGTGGCTTTAGTCGTCAGTTTTCAGCTGAACGCGCTCAATCGCGGTGGCGCGGCCATGCAGAGACTCTACCAGCGTGGCGCATAGGCGCACGTCACCGGCGGCGGGTTCGAGGCGTGCGGGATAGCCGTGCAACAAGCGGGGCAGCACGCTGTCCAGTTTCGAACCGATCACACCGGCGTAGGCGCCGGTCATACCCACATCCGTCTGCAAGGCGGTGCCTAGCGGCAGAATGCGCTCGTCGGCCGTCGGCACGTGGGTGTGGGTGCCCAGCAGGGCGGTGACGCGACCGTCGAGGTAGCCGGCCAAGGCCTGCTTTTCGCTGCTCGCCTCGGCATGGAAATCCACCATGATGGTGCGGCACTCGGGCGGCAGGGTGGCCAGCAGAGCATCGGCGGTGCGAAACGGGCAGGCGAGCGGGGTCATGAAGACGCGTCCCTGCAGATTGAGAACCGCGTAGGGTTCAGCGCCGGCGGTGTGGCCCAAGTACAAGCCGCAGCCGGGCAGTGCGTCGCCGAAGTTGGCCGGGCGCAACAGGCGATGAGAGGGATGGGCGGGATCGTTGGCGCCGGCCTCCCAATAGGGGCCGATTTCACGCTTGTCCCAGATATGGTTGCCGCCGGTGAGCACGCTAATGCCGCAGTCGAGCAGATCCTGCACCAGCGGGGGCGTAATGCCAAACCCAGCGGCGGCGTTTTCGGCGTTGGCCACCACCACATCGGCGCGATGGCGGGCGGCGACATCGGCCAAATGGTCGCGCACCACGCGGCGGCCAGGCTGGCCGTAAATATCGCCAACAAACAACAGCCGCATGAAGATGCCCTAACCCGCGCAGCCTAGCAGGCGGTCGAGATCGGCCGCCAGCGCGCGCGCCCGCTCGCGCAACTGCTGCTGCAGGCGTTCGACCTGGGCGCGCAGGCGTTCGTTTTCGTCGGCGATATTGACGGCTGCCAGCACGGCGACGCGGAGCGAATCGACCACGTGCGCCTCGCGCGCGACTTGGCGCATTTTCGCGTCCACGCAATCGGCCAGGCGCTGGATGGTGGCGCTATCGCCGCCGCCGATGGCGTAGCTCTGATCGTAGATGCACACGCGCGTGCTGGTGGGGGCGGGCATGCCGGGGGCAAGGCTTAACTGGCGGCCGCCTCCAAGTGCCGGGTGAGGCGGGCGATGCGCTGGCGCACCTCGTTGCGCTCCTTGCGCAAGACGACCAGCTCACGCTCGGATTCGGCGTGGGCGCGCTGCAGTTTTTCATGCGCAGTTTGCAGCGGCGCCAGCGCGGCCAGCGCCTGGTCACGTTCGGCGCGCACCTGCTGGAGCGTCTCGGCGACGTGATGAATTTTGGCTTCCAGCTCGAGAAAATCTTCCCATCCCTCGCTGCTCAGCCCAGGTTGTTGCACAGTGGTGGTAGCCATGAAAATCAGAAACCGGTGCCCTTCACGATATGCCGGAGTATAGCCGTTGGGCGGGGGCGGTGGCAATCGGCGAAAGCGCGGCCGCGCCCTGCAGGCGCTGCAGCACGGGGCGGCGGGGCTGGGTCACCGCGGGCTGGCCGGGAAGGAAGAAACGATAGGGGAGCTGGGCCGCCTTGCTGATGCCGATGCGGGCGGAGACGAGAATCTCTTCCGGACGGAAGCCGTCATCGGCGAGAAACAGCGCTCCGGCGGAAGTCAGATCACCGCCATTGAGGGAGTGGGGAATATGCAAGGCGCGCGTCAGCCGTCCGGGTCCGGAAATCGGCCCACCGCCGGCGTCCGCGGCGGCGCGCAAGAGCACGCAGCCTGCCTCGCCCGCGGGTAGGGTGGACACGTTCAGGCACAAGTGCATGCCATAGATGAGATACAAATAAGCATGCCCGGGCTCGCCAAACAGAACGCGATTGCGGGCGGTGGGCCCGGCGGCGGAGTGTGCCGCCGCATCTCCGCGGCCCAGATAAGCCTCGGTCTCCACCAACCGCGCGCGCCAGATGCGGCCGCGCCAGCGGCGGATCAGCAGTTTGCCGAGCAGCGCCGGGGCGACCAGCACGGGGCTGGGAAGAAAAAAGGTGCGGGGCAGAGGCTTACAGGTGCAGCCCATGCAGGTACTGGCGGAAGGCCGCGCCCAGATCCTCGCGCTGCAGTGCCAGCTCGACCGTGGCCTGGAGAAAACCGAGCTTGTCGCCGGTGTCGTGGCGGCGTCCCTGGAACTGAAAGGCGTAGAAGGGTTCTTCCTGCGCCAAGGCGCGCATGGCATCGGTGAGCTGATATTCGCCGCCGGCGCCGCGGGGGTTACGCCGCAAGTGCTTGAAAATTCCCGGGGAAAGCAAATACCTTCCCACCACCGCCAGGTCGGAGGGCGCGTCTTCCAGGCGCGGTTTCTCAATGACGTCGCGCAACCGCACCACCGGGCCCAGAAACTGGTCGGGCGCGAAGTTGTTCTCGGCGCTAGCCGGCTGCACCACGCCGTAGCTGGAGATCGCCTCGCCCGGGATTTTTTCCACGGCAACCACGCTGGCGCCGGTGGCTTCGTACACGTCCAGCATCTGGCGGATCACCGGCACGGGCGCATCAATGACATCATCGGCCAGGAGCACGGCGAAGGGTTCGTCCCCGACCAGGCTTTCCGCCGCCAACACGGCATGGCCGAGTCCCAGCGCCTCCTTCTGGCGCACGTAGGCGACGTGGATCATATCGCTGATCTCGCGCACCACCGCCAGCAGATCGGTCTTGCCCTTTTCCTCCAGCATTTTCTCCAACTCGAAGCTGACGTCGAAGTGGTCCTCGATGGAGTTTTTGCCGCGCCCGGTCACAATCACGATGTTGTCGATGCCGCTTTCCAGCGCCTCTTCGACCCCGTACTGGATGATGGGCTTGTCGACCAGCGGCAACATCTCCTTGGGCTGCGCCTTGGTGGCAGGCAGGAAACGGGTGCCCAGACCGGCAGCTGGGAACACAGCTTTGCGGATGGGGCGAGGGCTGGAGCTGGGCATAGCTTTCGACTCGGTAGCCGCTCTCATTCTAACAAAGGCCCGCACGCGGTGGATAATCAAAGCATGCGTCGATTGACGGAATTGGCCCGGGCCTGCGGTTGCGCGGCCAAACTCAGCCCGCAACTGCTGGAAGCGGTCTTGCCGCGGCTGCCGCGCAGCTCGGATAGCAATTTGCTGGTGGGTTTTGAAGGGGCCGAAGATGCTGCCGTGTATTGCCTTCCCCCGAGCAGGGGGCGGCTGGCGTTGGTGCAAACGGTGGATTTTTTCACCCCCATCGTGGACGACGCGGCCGACTTCGGGGCGATCGCCGCCGCGAACGCGCTGAGCGATATTTACGCCATGGGGGGGAAACCGGTACTGGCGCTCTCGGTGCTGGCCTATCCGCCGGGGGAGGGTCCGGAGTTGCTGGAGCGGATCCTGCAAGGAGGGCTGGAGACGCTGACCGCAGCCGGCTGCGTGCTGGGCGGCGGGCACAGCGTGCGGGACGAGGAGTTGAAATTCGGCTACAGCGTGACCGGGCTGGTGGATCCGGAGCGCGTGCTGCGCAATTGCGGCGCCCGGCCGGGGGATCAGCTCTACCTCACCAAGCCGCTGGGCGTGGGGGTGCTGACCACGGCGCTCAAACGCGGCTGCGTGGGCGGGGGCGCCGAGCCGGCGGTGAGGGAGGAGGATTTCGCCGCCGCGGTGGCCAGCATGCGGCGGCTGAACGGCGAGGCGGCGGCGGCGGCGCTGGCGGCGGGCGCCCACGCCGTCACGGACGTGACCGGCTTCGGGCTGCTGGGGCACGCGCGAGAGATGGCGAGCGCCAGCCACGTGCATCTGCGCTTGCACGCCGCCGCCATGCCCTGGCTGCCCGGCGCGCGCGCGTGTGCGCTGGGATGCCAGTCGCAGGGATTGCAAAACAATCGTGACTTTCTCGCGCCGGCGGTGGAATTCGCCGCCGGGGTGAGGGAGGAGGAACGGGTACTGCTGTACGATCCGCAGACCAGTGGAGGACTTCTGGTGAGCCTGCCGGAGGCGGCGGCGGATTTTCCGGGCGTGCTCATCGGGGAAGTGGAACCGGCGCGCCCGGGACCGGTGTGGGTGAGCGTCGACTAGCCCGCGGGTGGTACACTCGGCCTCGTGGCTCTGCTGCGACTTGCCGTCGCTGCCAGCCTGATGGAGGCTGGCACCGCCTCGACCCGCCGGGGCGGCGGGGCGGGGGTGCGGGTGTTTGCGCCTGCGCTGCCCAGCGAGGAGCGCCAACGCCAGCGGTGGCAGCGAATCTGGATGGAGCGCCGCGCGGCCACCGGCGCCAGTGAGGCCGAAGCCGGCGCGGCGCTGCAGTGCGCTTCGGTACGCGCGATTCTGGCGCTGCTGGACCATCAGGCGGACGCGGCGCTGGTGGACGCCGCCGAAGCCGCGGCTGCCTGGCCGCTGCTGGAACCGCGGACCGCTTCCGGCTGCGCCGATCTTTACGTGGGCGCGGGCGAAGGGCGGGCGCGGCTGGGCTGGTGCGACTGCGACGCCCACGCGCCGCCTTCCGGCAGCGCCGGCCAACTGTGCGCGGCCAGCCTCGAACTGGCGCGCTTGAGCGGCCAGCCCGCCGTGCCCGCGGCGATTTCTCTTTCCCCCCAAGCCGAGCCCTCGCCAGAGTTCGAGCGCTTGGCGGTTACGCTCGGCGCCCGTGGTCCGGCGGCCGTGGTGCAACTGTACAGCCCGCTATTTTTCCGCGAGGGGAAGTTGCAGGCTGAAGCTCTGCTCAACGCCATCGGCAGCCACACCGCGCCGGCCCTGCCCGTGCTGGGCCTGCCGGCGGAGCTGCGGGCGGAATTCGCGGCCGCCTGGTGCGGGAGCGGAGGCGCCTGGACGGGAGCCTTGCGTGCCGGCGCCGAAGCCGCTGCCGCCCGCATATCGGCCTCCGCCAGCGCCCCGGAAATGGAAGCTACCGTGAGCTGGCTGCTGCGCCGCGCTGCGCTTGCGGCCTGAGTTCAGGAGCCGCTGGCCGCCTTGGGCAGAATGAAATAGATCTCTTCGTGCAGATCGGGTTTTTCAAAACCGCAACGGGTGAGAATGCCCTTGGCATTCTCGATCATTTGCGGATGCCCGCATAGGTACGCCGAGGTGGCGCCCGCAGCGAATCCCGCCACATCCGCGTATTTGCGCACGATGTCTTCGGCCCGGCCCCGTTCGCCCTGCCACGCCGAATCTTCCCAGGGACGCGAGATCGAAAACACGACCTGCACCTGAGGGAGCAGCTGGGCCAAGCTGCGCAACTCCTCCGCGTAGCCGAACTCCCAAGAGCGGCTACCCGCCTGCAGCAGCACCATGCGCGTTCCTGGCGGCGCCCAGGCCGCATCCCGCGTCCAACTGCGCAGCATGCTGACGAAGGGCGCAATGCCGGTAACGGTGGCGACCATCAGGTGCTGGAGGTGACCGCGCTTGCGGTCCAATTGAAACAGACCCTTAGCGGAACGCCGAACATGCACCGTGTCGCCCACCTGCAAGGTGTACAGCCGTGGCGTCAACTCTCCATGCGGCACCAACTCGAAGAAAAACTCCATCTCTTCCTCGGCGGGGCTGGAAACAATCGAGTAAGGGCGTTCGTGGATCCCTTCGTTGTCTTCCATGGCCAGCGTGGCGTACTGGCCCGGACGGAAGGCAAAGGGCGCGGGCAGGCGCATGCGTACCGTCCACAAATCGCCGCTCAGATCGTGGCGATCGGTAATCACGGCAGGGTAATATTTGGCTGTGTCCATGGTCACACCGATGCTGCGATTGTACGCCCAGCGCACCCGCCGGCGACGGGAGCGGCGCGGGCGCGAGGCCCACTGGGCCTTGTTGCCGTCCTCGCGCGGGCGCCACACTGGCGCCCGCCGCCTCGGGCTCGGTCACGTACGTCCGTACGCGGACCCGGCCCTGCGATCTTGCCCCGAGCCGCTGGGCCAACTCGGTCCCTTGCGTATTTGCAGTGGATGGGGAGTGCCTGCAGCGCTACCTATAGTGGCTTAACCAAAGGAGTTACTCCCAAATGACGAATCTCGGGTTTCTAAAAACGAAATTTAAGCTTGCGCTGGGGCAGAGCCGATGGTACAAACGTAAGCGGTAGTGCTGTAGCTTCTGCCCGCAGATGTAAGGAGGTTTCTGATGAACTTTCGCCGTTTGCTTATGGCGATGGGTCTGGTCGCTGCTGTGGCGTGCCTGCCCCTGTTCGGAACCACCGGAGCAATTCTGAGTCCGATGGCAGGTTCGGTGGCCGTAAATGGCCAACCGATCGCCGCCGGCTCGGCGATTGTGCCCGGAGATATGGTTTCGACAAGTGCTGCTGGAAGCGCCCGCGTGGTGCTGCCCGGCGGTAGCTTGGTCGCCGCGTCTAACACAATTTTCCGGATGGAGAGCGTCAATCACGCTACCGAAATCCGGTTGAGCAATGGTCTGGTGAAGGTGACCGGGCTTCTGCCGGTGGCTCTCAACACCCGCACCGTTGTTCCTTCCTCTTCGCAGGCGCGCTTCAACGTGTACGACCTTTCGGGGAAAGTATACGTTGAGGACATCGCCGGCAGCGTGGCTGTAAGGGCTGCCAACAGCAGCTATACGGTTCACGCCGGCGAGGCTGTGTCGTTCAGTGATTCCCAGATGCCGGCCGCGGCTGCCGCGGGCGGTTCCGGGGTAGCGGTTCCGGTGGCAATTGGAATTGCCGCCGCTGCCGCCGTGGTGACCGGCATTGTCGTTCACCAAGCCACCGAGTGCAACAACTGCGTAACGAGCCCCTCTTCTCTGTAGGAGCCGGCTTTCAAATGGATTAAGGCCGCCCCTTCGGGGCGGCCTTTTTTTTGACTTTCACGCGGGGAGCGGGCTCAGTGCTTGGGCTTGCGCCGGCGCGGGTTGGAGTTGCCGTCGCCTTTGGGCTTGCGGGCGCCGCGTTTCTTGCGGCCGCCGCCGTCGGCGATGGCCGCGGCGATGCTAAGCGGGGCCTCGTCGTTATTTTCGCCGTGAATGCCGCTGTAATAACCCAGCACCGCAATTTGGGAATCGGAGGGTTCGACTTCCTCGCGGCGTTGGGCGCCGTTGGCGCTCACGGCGACCAGCGCGGGAGCGGCGGCGGGTTCGGCCCCGGGAAAAGCGGGTTGGCGATCGTCATCCAAGACGGGGGCAGGGGGGGGCGGATCGGCGCGATTGCCAATCTCGCCCGGCTCCCGCGGACTTTCGACCTCGGCCCCGCCGTTGCCAGCGTTGGCTGGGGGCGCGGCGTTGCCAGTGGAGGGAATGAAAACCCGCAAAGCGCCACGCCGGTCGCGCTGCAAGCGCAGCCAGTTTTGGCTCTGACCAGCGCGGAGCAAGTCCACAATGGAGGCGAAGCCATACTGCTGCTCGTCAAAATTAGGCGCTTCAGCCCGCAGCAACTGCTTCACATTGCGCAAGTAGAGCGGCCGGGGATTGGTTCCCTGCAAGGGCGCCAGAATGCGCTGCAGCAGCTCCATCGCCTCCTCGGGGGGAAGGCTGGGGAGGCTGGGCGGAGGCGGGAGCGAAGGCGGAGGCGGAGGAGGAGGCGGCGGCGGTTCCGGGATATCGCCGCCAGTGGCAGGGGCGTAAGATTCCAGCTGGTTTTCGCCCTCGCCGGCGATATCCGGCCTGCCCGGCTCTGCGCCTTCTGCGGCAGGGGCGTCGCTGCTGCCCAGAGGTTCCCGTTCCAGCGGCTCGACGACAAAGCTATTCCCCTGCTGGCGCACGCTCAGCAACTGTGCATCCGCCATCTTCTGCATGAAGCCGCGGAAAGAGCTGGAGCCAAAGTCGCGTTCGTTGAAGGTGGAATCCAACTGAATGAGAGTACTTTTCAGCAGTCCCAATTGCGCCTGCACCTCGCGTTCGGCCAGCACCTTCAGGCCACGATAGACCAGCGGGACGGCGCGTTCGAGCGCGTACACTTCGCGCCGCCGTCCCCCGTCGTCGCGCCGGCGTTCGGAGGGCGAGGTGGCTTCGACCAGGTTCTCATAGGCGAGAAATTCGCGGCAGTTGCGTTGCAGGACGCTGCTGGTAAAGCTGCGGCCGCCCACCACGAATACCGCCTTGTTGTACTGCTTGAGTTTTTCCACCAGGGCGATAAAGTCGCTGTCGCCGCCGACCACGACGAAGGCGTTAATGTGGGAATGGTTGATGGCCATTTCCAGCGCGTCCAGGGCCAAGTTGATATCGGCGCCATTTTTATCGCCGCGCGGGGTCAGGTCGCGTTGGACCATGAGTACGGCATTCTGGGTGAGGGTGCGAGTCAGCTCGCCGGCGCGTTTCCAGTTCCCATAGGCAATTTTGGTTACGACTTCGCCGCGCTCCTTGAGCGCCTCCAGCACCAGCGCCAGGTCGAAGTCGCGATTGAGCGTGCTTCGGACGCCGATTTGGATGTTGTCGAAGTCAATGAAGACTGCAATTTTCAGTTTTTCTTCGTTCACGGTATTGTTGGCCGGCGCCGGACCCAGGCAGCACCGCGCCCGGTCCTGAGGACTGGAGCTGCTTGGCTGCATTGGCAGCAGAGCTGCACACGGAGTTGGGATCGGCCCGGAAGTTTCGAATCGCGCGCGGCAAAAGCGGACAGCGGCACACGCGCCAGAACTAGATTAGCACATCTCCGGTCCGGGATCCAGCCCGGCGCGGGGGGTGCCGATCCGCACTATGATGGGAGGCATGGCTGAGTCCGATTCTGCCCCCCGCATTGCCTTAGCAATGGATCTGGACCGGGTCGAAGCTTTGTCCGACGACCTGGAGCGCGTCGCCGAAGGCCGCGATGCGGCCGGGCTGATGCGCGCGCTGGTGGGCATGTTCAAGGCGCGCGTGCCCCACTACCACTGGGTGGGCATCTATCTGCTGGAAGGCAAGGAATTGCATTTGGGGCCGTATTCCGGCGCCCCCTCGCCACATGAGCGCATCGCGCTGGGCCAGGGCATCTGCGGCGCCGCCGCCCAGCGACAGGAGGCGATTATCGTACCGGACGTGCACGCCGACCGGCGGTATCTGGCTTGCTCGCTGGCGACGAGGTCGGAAATCGTAGTTCCGATTCTGGAGAGCGGGCAGACGCTGGGCGAAATCGACATTGACAGCGACCATGCCAATGCCTTCAATGAACATGACCAGGCCTTGCTGGAACGCGCCGCTTCGCTGATCGCCGGCGCCATCGCCCGCGCCGCGCGGCGACCGCACTGGGCACAGCCGGAGGCCGTGGCTGGCTAGCGCACCCTCCGCCGCCGAGGAGTATCCGCGCCGTTTGACGCGGCAGCGCGTGCTTCTGGCGAGGGGGCAGCGCTGGGATCTGCAACTGGGCGTAGCCAAGCTGGTTATCCTGATCGTGTTGCTGGGGCTGGCGTGGTCTTCGCTGATCCGGCACTGGTTCGTCGCCGGATGGCTCTGGCTGCCGCTAGCGGTGCTGGTGGCGTTGTTCTTGGGGCACGACCGGGTCATTCAGGCCCGCCGGCGCGCCGAACACCTCACCGCCTACTATGAGCGCGGGCTGGCGCGGCTGCAGGACCGCTGGAGCGGCGGCGGTGATACGGGTGAACGATTTCGGGATGGAGAGCACCCCTACGCCTCCGATCTGGATTTGTTCGGCACCGGGAGCTTGTTTGAGCTGATTTGCACCGCGCGCACGAGCATGGGGCAGCGCTGTCTGGCGGCGTGGATGCTCACCCCGGCGGGGCCGGAGGTGGTGCGGCAGCGCCAGGCGCGGGTGGGAGAGTTGCGCGATCAGCTCAATCTGCGCGAGTCGGTGGCGTCACTGGGCGAAGATCTGAACCAAAGTGTGCAGCCCGAGCGTTTGCGCGTTTGGGCGGCAGCGCGGCCGCAGTTCCAGCGGTTGTGGCTGAGGTGGGCATGGGCGGCGCTATCGGCGGGCACGATCGCGCTGCTGGTTTACGGTGTCATCACCGGCCAGTTCGCCTGGCTGATTCTGGCGGTGCTGGCCGAGATTCTGGTTTTGGGCAGCCTGAACCGGAAGCTGGAGCCGGTGTTGGCCGAGCGCGGCGCCAACGGCGCCGGTCTCAAGCTGTTTGCGGGCGTAGTCGAATCCCTGCCCGCGGCGGTGCCGGGCGCGGCGGCGGCGCTGCGCCGGCTGGCGCGGCTGGCCGACTGGATCGAGGCCAAAGACAGCCTGCTGGGCAAGGCGTTGGATTTCGGCCTGCTCTACAGCGTGCACCTGGCCTACGCGGCCGAAAGCTGGCGGCGGCGCCACGGCGCCCAGGTAGCGGGCTGGCTGGATGCAGTGGCCGAATTTGAGGCCCTGCTTTCGCTCGCCAGCCTGGCCTACGAACGCCCCGAGGATCCTTTCCCCGAGCTGGAGGAATCGGCGGCGCCTTATGTTTACGGGGAAGAGCTGGGCCATCCACTACTGCCGGCGGCTGGCTGCGTGCGCAACTCAGTGTCGATGGATTCCCAGACGCGGGTGCTGCTGATTTCGGGCTCGAACATGTCGGGCAAAAGCACGCTGCTGCGCACGGTCGGGCTCAACGCCGTGCTGGCGCAGATGGGAGCGCCGGTGCGCGCCCGGCGCTTACGCCTCAGTCCAATGATGCTGGGCACGCGGCTGCGCAGCAGCGATTCGCTGCAGTTGGGCCGATCCGGTTTTTACGCGGAGATTCTGCGCTTGCGCCAGGTCTATGACCTCACCCGGGGCGCGCTGCCGGTGCTGTTCCTGTTTGACGAACTGCTGGAAGGGACGAACTCCCACGACCGTGTGATCGGGGGACAGGGGCTGCTGCGCGCGCTGCTCAGCCGCAACACCTTGGGCATGATCACCACCCACGACCTCGCCCTGACCGCGATTGCCGACGAAGGCGGCGCGGCGGTGCGCAACCTGCATTTTGAAGATCAGATCGAAGGCGGCGACGTGCGCTTCGATCACCGCCTGCGTCCCGGCGTGGTGCAGAAAAGCAACGCGCTGGCGCTGATGCGGATCATTGGGCTGGACGTGTAGAATCCGGCGCTACGCGCCGACGAAGCGGGCGTAGAGGGAGCGAGCCAAGGCGACCTCGGTGGTGCCCTGAATCAGGGCGCGGCCGTCGGGAAAAATCGTCAGTGCGACGCCGGCGGGAGTGGCGGGCACAAAGCGCAGGGCAAAATCGTTGCTGTGGACCGATCCGTGCGGCTGCAGGCGGTGCGCCAGCTCACCCAGCTCGAGGCGCTGGCGGTGTTCATGGATCTGCACCGCGTTGCGCCCGCACAAGGTGACCGCGGCGCGGCGTTCGCCGCGCAGATGCAGGAAATCACGCCGGGCGCAGGCACGGCATTGCGGATCGCGCGCGGGTGCGGCCAAGCGGGAGTATTGGTTGGTCCACAAATCCGCCGTCTCCAGCGTTCCGCGCAGGGCCGCCGTGCACCCGGACAACAACTTCACGCATTCGGCAACCTGCAGCGAGGCTACCCAGCTCACCGTCCAACCCAGCACGCCGGCGGTGTCACAGGTTTGGATGGGCGCCACCGGCGCCGCGCCCGCCCCGGCGTCGGGGAAGATGCAGGCCAGGCACGCCGTTTGGCCGGGCACGACCGTAAACGTCATTCCCCGCGCGCCCACGGCAGCGCCGTAGATCCAGGGCACGCCCCGCCACAGGGCGTAATCGTTGAGCAGGTAGCGGGTCTCCAGGTTGTCGGTGCCATCCAGCAGCACCTGGCTGGATGCCAGCAGGACGCCGATGTTGGCCGGTTCCAGGTCGCACACGGCGGCTTCAATTTCCACCGAGCTGTTCACGCGCTGCAGCCGCGCCTGGGCAGCGATGGCCTTGGGGAGCGCGGTGCGCGCGTCCTGCTCGTCGAACAATGTTTGCCGCTGCAGGTTGCTGGCCTCGACGTAATCGCGGTCCACGAGCAGGAGGTGGCCGACCCCGGCCCGCGCCAGCAGATCGGCCTGCATCGTGCCCAGCGCGCCGCAGCCGATGACGGCCACGCGCGCCGCAGCCAGCCGCTTTTGCCCCGCCTCGCCCAGCGGCGCAAACAGCAACTGGCGCGAATAGCGGTCGAAATCCGCCATACACTTCTATTGTAGCGGCCGGGCATCAGCAACCATGGCTGATGGCCCGCTATACTGTTGAGAGCAAAGCGGTTCGCATCATGGCTTCCCGATCCACACCCCCGCCCACCTACAGCTTCAGCATTCCCGGCTTTACCCGCGCGGTGAAAGTGCTGGTCATCGTCACCACGGCAGTATGGATTCTGCAGTTCGTCAGCCAAGGGCTGAATACCTATCTGACCGGATGGTTCTCGCTGGTGCCCGGGCTGGTCATGAGGGGCGAGGTTTGGCGGCTCGCCAGCTATCTGTTTCTGCACGCCAGCTTTGGCCACTTGTTCTGGAACATGTTCGCGCTGTGGATGTTCGGCGTGTGGGTGGAAGAAGAGCTGGGCGCGCGCAAACTGTACCAGCTTTATTTCGTGTGCGGCATTGGCGGCGGCATTGTGGATGCGCTTTGGCACGCCTGGTTCAGCCCGGGGTTGAGCTATACGATCGGCGCCTCGGCGGCGATCTACGGCATATTGATGGCGGTGGGGTTACTGTTTCCGGACCGCGAAGTGTTTTTGCTGCTGCCGCCGATTCCGATCAAGGCGAAGTGGCTGGTACTCGGCTATGGCGTGCTGGAGTTCCTGTTCACGCTGCATGGCGCGGGCGCGGATGGCATTGCGCACTTCGCGCATCTGGGCGGCATGCTGTTTGCGTTTCTTTACCTGCGCGCCAGCGGCTCGAATCTGGGGATCACGCGCGGTTACTCACGCTGGCGGCGGCGCCAGATACAACGCAAATTTGACGTGTACATGAACCAGCGTGACCGCCGTCCACCGGGCGGCTGGCGCAACTGAAGCCAGCTTGGCTGCAGCCCGCCGGCGCGATTCCGAGCCTATTTCAACAGCCTCCTAGAGCGGGCTGGCCAGTGTGCGGAGTGGCCGATGCTGGGCGGCTTTTGCTACAGTGGAATCCTTGGTCAACGCATGTTGAAATTCAGGGATGTGGATTTTTTGCGTATCGCTGATGCGCTGAGTGAAAACGAGCGGCTGGTCCGCGATAGCGCGCGGCGCTGGGTGGATGAGCGCATTGTTCCCATCATCGAGGAGTGCGCGCGCGAGGGACGCTTTCCGCGCGAGTTGATACCGGAGATGGCAGCCATGGGGTTTTTCGGCGCAACCATGCGCGATTACGGCGGCGCGGGCATGAGCCAGGTGGAAAACGGCCTACTGATGCAAGAGCTGGAACGCGGCGACAGCGGGCTGCGCAGCTTCGTGAGCGTCCATAGCTCGCTGGCGATGTGGCCGATCCACGAATTCGGCAGCGAGGAGCAGAAACGCCACTGGCTGCCGGTCATGCAGAAAGGCGAAAAGATCGGCTGCTTCGGGCTGACCGAACCCGACTTCGGGTCGAACCCCGGCGGCATGCGCACCCACGCCCACCGTGTGGGAGAGGAATACATCCTCAACGGCGAGAAAATGTGGATCACCTCCGGCTCGATCGCCGACGTGGCCGTGGTCTGGGCCAAGGAGGAGGGTGAGCGGATCCGCGGATTTTTAGTGGAGACGGACCGGCCCGGATTCCGTGCCGAAGACATACATGGGAAGTTCTCCTTGCGCGCTTCGGTCACTTCGAGTCTTTCCCTGCAGGATGTACGCATTCCCGCCAGCAATCTGCTGGAGGGCACGAGCGGACTGAGGAGCGCGTTGCAATGCCTGGACCAGGCGCGCTACGGCATCGGCTGGGGCACGGTGGGTGCGGCCATGCAGTGCTACGATACGGCGCTGCAGTACGCGGGATTCCGCAAGCAATTTGCCGGTCAACCCATCGCCTCGCGCCAGATGGTGCAGGAAAAACTGGTGGGCATGATCTCCGGCATCACGCACGGCCAACTGCTGGCGCTGCACGTGGGACGGCTCAAGGACCAGGGACTGGCCACGGCCGCCCATATTTCGATGCTCAAGCGCGACAATGCCGCCATGGCGCTTGAGGTTGCGCGTACCGCGCGCGACATTCTGGGCGCCAATGGCATCGCCGACGAGTACCCGATTTTCCGCCATATGGTCAACCTCGAATCGGTTAAGACTTATGAAGGCACCCACGACATTCACACCCTGATCATGGGCGCCAGCATCACCGGTTTGGACGCATTCGCCTAGGCAGCACCACAGGAAACAACCATGTCAACGTCGCCCGCTCCGGAGGTTCGATCCGCCTTGGAAGAAGAGCTTTCTCTGCAAATGCTGGAGGTGGTCGAACAGGCCGCCATTGCCTCGGCCCGGACCGTGGGGACGGGCAACGCGCACCTTTCGGACCAGGCCGCGGTCGAGACCATGCGCGCGTATCTGGACCGGGTGCGGATGCGCGGCACGATCGTGATTGGCGAGGGGGAGCGCGACGAGGCGCCGATGCTGTTCATCGGCGAAAAAATCGGCGGCGGCGGCGCGAGCGCGCCCGCGGTGGACATCGCCGTCGATCCGTTGGAGGGCACCAATTTATGCGCCACCGGCGCGCCTGGCGCGATTACCGTGCTGGCGGCGAGCGAGGCCGGAGGGCTGCTGCACGCGCCCGACTGCTACATGGAAAAAATCATTGTGGGGCCGAGCTGCCGCGGGGCGGTGGATCTGGACGCGCCCGTAAAGGACAATCTCGAAGCCATCGCGCGCCGGCTGGAGCGGCACACCAGCGAGTTGGTGGTGGTGGTGCTGGAGCGTCCGCGGCACCAGAAGCTGATGGCGGACATTCGCGCCACCGGCGCGCGCATTCACCTGATTCAGGACGGCGATTTGTCGGCCGGCATCGCCACCGCGGTGCGGGGCACGGAGGTGCATGCGGTGATGGGCAGCGGAGGGGCGCCGGAGGGCGTGCTGACTGCGGCGGCGATGCGCTGCCTGCACGGAGAAATCCTGGCACGGCTGGTGGTGAACAAGCCGGAGATCGCGCAGCGGCTGGAGCGCATGGGGATTCAAGATCCGCAGCGAGTGTATCGCACCGAGGATTTGGCGCCGGGCAAGAGCATTCTGTTCGCGGCCTGCGGGGTGACCAGCGGCAGCCTGTTGAAGGGCGTGCGCTTTTTCGGCGACGGAGTGAGGACGCAGTCGTTGATTATGGCCGACACCATGAATAAAGTCCGCTTCGTGGACACCATCCACGTGGCGCCGCGCTCGGACGCCCGCATCCGGTTTTAGGGCAGCGGCAAAAAAGGGCGGCAAAATGTCTCACTGCCTCACCGCAAGTCATTGATTCCAGAAGATGGAGGCGGGGCGGCGGTGAGACCGCTGAGGACGCCAGCCGCGCCCAGGCGAGCGAGGGTGGCACGGTCACCGCGCCAACTTAGATGGCGGCAACCGGGAGTAGAGTTGCCGCGAAGAAAGCCTCGACCTGTTCCATGATTTGGAGCTCGGAGCGAGCCTGGTAGATCGCACTGCGCAGGCGGGCGCCGTCGTCGACGCCGTGGGTAAACCAGGCGGCAAACTGTTTCATTTTACCGGCGGCGCCGGGCATGGGCTCGCGGATGAGGCGCCGAAAGTAATCGGTAATGAGGGCGGCGCGATCGGCCTCGCTGGGGTGGGAGTAGGCGCCGGTGCGGCGGTAAGATTCCATCTGGCGGAAAATCCAGGGATTGGAGGCGGCGGTGCGGCCGATCATCACGCCATCGCAGGCGGTAAAGGCGACCATGGCGGCGGCATCTTCGGGGGTGCGGATGTCGCCGTTGCCCAGCACCGGGATGGAAACCGCCTGCTTCACCTCGGCGATCCATTGCCACTGCGCCTGTCCGGAGTAGCCCTGTTCGCGGGTCCGGGCGTGCAGGGCGAGGCCATTGACGCCGCTGGCCTCGGCCAGGCGAGCCAGCTCGACGTGGACGAGATGGCCCGTGTCCCAGCCGGCACGGAATTTGACCGTCAAGGGAAGCGATACGGCGGAGCGGATGGAGGCGAACAGGCGGGCCAGCAGAGGCAAATCGCGGAGAAGACCGCTGCCGCCATTGCACTTCACCACCTTTTTTGCCGGGCAGCCCAGGTTGAGATCAATGCCATCGAAGCCCATGGCCTCGACAACGCGCGCGGCTTCGGCCATCACCGCCGGATCGGAGCCGAAAAGCTGGGCGGCGATCGGACGCTCGTTCTCGCCAAAGCTGAGATAGCGGCGGGCGACTTTTTCCGAACGGATGAGTCCGTCGCCGGAGGTGAATTCGGTCATGATAAGGCCGCAGCCGCCCAGGTCGCGGATGAAGCTGCGGAACACGGTGTCGGTGATGCCCGACATGGGCGCCAGCGCGTTGGCCGGGGCGATGTGCAGGCGGCGCGCGCCGTGCGCCACCTCATAAGCGGCAGGGAGCACGGCGGGCGCACCGGCGACGTGCGGCCGGGGCGCGGGGCTATCCCAAAACTTCTGCACGCCTTATTGTACGGCGGGCCATTTCAGGCGATGTGGATGACCTTGTTCTGGATGGCCCAGCGCACCAGTTGGGCCTTGTTATGAATGTCCAGCTTGCGCATGAGATTGAACTTGTGCGCTTCCACGGTTTTGGTGCTGAGACTGAGGCGCACGGCAATTTCCTTCACCGATAAACCTTCGGCCAGCAGCTTGACGGTTTCGCGCTCGCGCGGGGTGAGGGTGGCCAGGCGCGGTTTGAAGCGCTCGGCGGGATTGCGCCCGTTGAGATCCTGGACCAGGCGGGACAGGATGCGGGGACTGAGGTACTTGCCGCCACGGCGGACCTCGCGCAAGGCCGCGATCAACTGCTCCGCGGGACTGTCCTTGAGCAGATAGCCGGAAGCACCGGCTTCCAGGCTCTGCTGCAGGTAATCCTCGTCATCGTACATGCTGAGGAAGACGACGCGGGTTTCGGGCCGCTGTTTGCGGATCTGGCGCACCGCCTCGAAGCTGGGCAGTCCGGGCATGCCAATGTCCATGAGCACCAGGTCGGGCAGCAGCTCGGCGGTCTTGGTGACTGCGTCGCGGGCGTCCTGGGCCTCACCGACAACTTGCATGTCGTACTGAGCGTCGAGCAGGGTTTTCAAGCCCTGGCGGAACAAGGTGTGATCATCGGTGAGGAGCAATCGCATTTTCATCATGAGAGGTTGACTCGGGCGCCGTGCGGGCGCACGGCAGGGGGATTTGCAGACGCAGATGCACGCCGCGGCCGGGCTGGGAGTGGAGCGCAAATTGTCCGCCGGCGAGGCGGACGCGCTCGCGGATGCCGGCGAGGCCAAAGCCGGCCGCCGGCGGGGCGGGCGCAGGCAGTCCGACGCCATCATCGGCGAGGTGGACGCGGACGCAGCCGCCGGCGGCAGTGACGCGCAAATGCACCTGGCGGGCGTGGGCGTGGCGGGCGATGTTGCGCAGCCCTTCCAGGACCACGCGGTACAGGAGGGTTTCCAGCGTGCGGGGGAGCCGGGCATCGTGGAGGGCGAAGTGTACGCGGGTGCGCCAGCCCTGCTGCAGACGTAACGGGCGCAACTGCTGGCGCAGGGCGGCTTCCAGGCCAAGTTCGTCCAGCGTGAGCGGCGACAGTTCGGCCAGAATACGGCGCAGCTCGGCGACACTGGAATCCACCAGCGCCAGGCCCTTGCGCAGCCACTGCCGAACATCGCCGGCGCCGGGGCGGGAGGCCATTTCCAGATAGAGGCGCAGGGCGAGCAGCGCCTGTCCGGTTTCATCGTGCAGATCGCGGCTGATGCGTCGCCGCTCTTCATCGTGGGCGTCCAGCAGGCGGCGGGAGAGATCGCGCACGTGCACCTGTTCGCGCTGCAGGCTCTCGTGCATGCGGGTGCGCTCGATGGCCAAGGCGGAACGTTCCGCCAGCGCCCGCAGCAAGTCCTCTTCCTTGGGCAGGCATTCATAGACGCGGTCAAAAGCCACTGTCATGATGCCCAGGGTTTCGGAGCCGCCGCGCAGCGGCACCGCCCAGACGGATTTGATTTCCAGCTCGCGGTAGTAGGGCTGTGCCACGCTGGGATCATTGGCGGCATCGAGGAGAAAGCCGGGCTGGCCAGTGCGCAGCAGTTCCAAAAAAAACGGCCCCGCGCCCGCCTGCTCCATGATCAGGCCGGGGGGCAGGCCGTATGCGGCGGCGTGGCGCAGGCGCAGCGGCGGCGACGCCGGTTCCAGCAGGAGGATTTCTCCGCAGCGCACCGGAAACAGCCGGGCCGCTTGCTGCAGCAGGCGCTCCAGCAGCTCGCGAATGCTGGCCGAACTGAGCTCGGCATCCAACACCGCCAGCAGCGCGGCCACCGCTGAGCTTTGTTCGGCGACATAAGCCTCCGCGATGGCCGATTGGGTCTGCTGCTGAAACCACTCGAGTGCGGCCACGGCCTCGCTCTCGCCCAGGGTGGCGCGCAGCCGCGCCACCGCCAGCGGGCGGAAGGCGGCGAAGGCCTGATGCATCTGCGCCAGCGGTACGCCGAGCTTGGCCAAGCGGGCAGCGGTGTAGTGTACCTGCTCGCGCCAGCCGGACAGCGACCGCCCATTGCCCATTTCCGGTCGCGGCAGCAAGAGCTGTTCCATGGCCGCCAGCGCCCGTTCCGGCAGCGGATGCGCGGGCCGGAAGCGGCGACGCCAGCGAGCCAGCAGATCGTCGGCGGATGCGAGCAAATGGGCGTGCGCCAGCGCCAACCCAGAAGTTGCCGGAGCAGGAAGATGCGAAGATGGGTGTACCGCAGAACTCACAACCGCACGAAAGGACCCAGGGAGAGAATGGAAACTTGTGAGCAGTATATCAGCTACCCGCACGGTACATGCTTATTCTTCCCGGTAGTGCTGGGGCGATGCCCGGATCCGTTACCAACGCCATTGTAGTGGCGGGCCCTACCGCCAGCGGGAAAACCGCGCTGGCGCTGGCGCTGGCGGAGCGGCTGCGGGGTGAGGCGGAATGCGAGATCGTCAACTACGATTCGGTGCAACTGTATCGGGATTTCGACGTGGGCACCGCCAAACCAGCGCGCGAGGAACTGTTGCGCGCCAAGCACCATTTGATCGGCAGCGTCGATGCTCGCGCGCCCTGGACGGCAGGCGAGTATGCACGCCGAGCTCGGCCCGTGGTGAAGGAGATCGCGAGCCGGGGCTGTGTGCCGATCCTGGCAGGCGGCACGGGGTTCTATCTGCGGGCGTTGTTGAGCGGGCTGTCGCCGGCGCCGGCGGCGGACGCGAAACTGCGCGAGCGCCTGCGGCGACGCAGTCCCATGCAGCTGCACCGGTTGTTGCAACGCCTGGATCCGGCGGCGGCGGCGTGCATTGCGCCGCGGGATGCGTCCAAAGCGATCCGGGCGCTGGAGCTACGGCTGCTGACCGGGCATGCGCGGGGTGAGATTTGGCAGGCGGCGCCGGCTCAGCCCTGGAGCACTCTTCGGACGCTGCGGCTGGGGCTGGTGCCAGCGCGCGCGGCGCTGTATGCCCGCATCAATGGGCGCGCGGTGGCAATGTTCGCCGGGCCGATTCAGGAGGAGACGCGGCGGTTGCTGGCCGCATATCCGGCCGGGTTGCGCATCTGGAGTTCACACGGCTATAAGCAGGCGTGCGATATCCTGCTGCATGGAGCCGACCCGGCGGCTGCGCTGGCAGAAGCGCAGCAGGAGCAACGGCATTACGCCAAGCGCCAGTGGACGTGGTTTCGCGCCGACGGGGGGATGCATTGGCTGGCGGGATTTGGCGAGGAAACGGCGGTGCAGGAAGAGGCGGCCGCCCTTGCGCGCGAATTTCTGACGGCCGCGTCCACCACGATAAAATAAGGAACGGAGGCACCTATGAACAGCTTTGGCGCGCGCCGGGCGCTTATGCCCGGAGGTCCGGACATTTACCGGTTGAGCACACTGGAAACCAGCGGCGTGGGTCCGGTGTCGCGACTGCCTTACGCGATGAAGATCCTGCTGGAAAATCTTCTGCGCCAGGAGGACGGACGTTTTGTGACCGCCGACGACATCACGCGATTGGCGAATTGGAACCCGAAGCACAACGGCCAGCGCGAGATTTCGTTCACCCCGGCGAGAGTGCTGCTGCAGGATTTCACCGGCGTGCCCGCGATCGCAGATTTGGCTGCGATGCGGGATGCGGTGCGTGCGCGCGGCGGCGATCCCAACTCCATTAGCCCGCTGCAGCCGGTCGAACTGGTGATTGATCATTCGGTGCAGGTGGACCGTTTCGCCACGCCGAACGCGTTTGCCTACAACGCGCAGCGCGAGTTGGAGCGCAACCGCGAGCGCTATCTGTTCCTGCGCTGGGGCCAGCAGGAGCTGAGTAATTTCCGCGTGGTGCCGCCCGATACTGGCATCGTGCATCAAGTGAACCTGGAGTATCTGGCACGCGTGGTGGTGCGCTGCAAGGTGAACGGGCGCGTGCAGGCGTTTCCCGACACGTTGGTGGGCACCGATTCGCATACGCCGATGGTCAACGGACTGGGCGTGATGGGTTGGGGCGTGGGCGGCATTGAGGCGGAAGCGGCCATGCTGGGCCAGCCGATTTCCATGTTGCTGCCGGACGTGCTGGGCGTGCGGTTGATGCACCAGCTGCGGCCGGGCACCACCGCAACCGATCTGGTGCTGACCATAACCGAAGTGTTGAGAAAAAAGGGCGTGGTGGGCAAGTTCGTCGAGTTTTTTGGCGAAGGCGTGCGGCACCTGACCGTCGCCGATCGCGCCACGCTGGGCAACATGTCGCCCGAGTATGGCGCCACCATCGCCATCTCGCCGATTGACGAGGAGACGCTGCACTATTTGCGCTTTACGCATCGCGACGAAGAGCGGGTGCAGTTGGTGGAGCGCTACGCCAAGGAGCAGGGCTTGTTCGGCGCGGGCACGCCGGCGGACAGTTACACCGACGTGCTCGATTTTGACCTGGCGCAGGTCGAGCCATCGCTTGCCGGGCCCAAACGCCCGCAGGACCGGGTGCCGCTGAGCCGCGCTAAGGCCAGCTTCGCGCAGGCTCTGCCCAAGCTGCTGCCCGACGGTGCCAAGGCGGAAACAAACGGCCACCAGCTTCATCACGGTTCGGTGGTGATCGCCGCCATCACCAGTTGCACCAATACCAGCAATCCGACGGTGCTCATGGCGGCGGGCCTGCTGGCGAAGAAAGCGGTGGAGCGGGGACTCAAAAGCCAGCCCTGGGTGAAGACCAGCCTGGCGCCGGGTTCGAAGGTGGTCACCGATTACCTGAACCGGGCCGGGCTGACGCCATATCTGGAGAAACTGGGGTTCAATCTGGTCGGCTACGGCTGCACCACCTGTATCGGCAACAGCGGCCCGCTGCCGCAGGAGGTGGCGGCGGAACTGAGCGAGCGCAACCTGGTGGCGGTTTCGGTGCTGAGCGGCAACCGCAACTTCGAGGGCCGGATTCATCCCCAGGTGCGCGCCAACTATCTGGCCTCGCCGCCGCTGGTGGTGGCTTACGCATTGGCCGGAGATATGAACCGGGACCTGACGCAGGAGGCGCTGGGCCAAGCACGCGACGGCAAGCCGGTGTACCTGCGCGACATCTGGCCGAGCAACGAGGAAGTGGCGGCGGCGGTGGAAAGCTGCATTACACCGGACATGTTCGCGCGCGAGTACGCCGACGTGTTTGCAGGCGACGAAAACTGGAAAAAGCTGCAAGTCAGCGGCGGGGAGCTGTATCGCTGGGACGAGGCGTCCACCTACATCAAAAAACCGCCGTTCTTCGAGGGCGTGCCGGCTGCGCCGGAGGTGATCAAGAATGCGCGCGTGCTGGCGTATCTGGGCGACAGCGTAACCACCGATCATATTTCCCCGGCGGGCAGCATCGCCGCTCAAAGCCCGGCGGGCGAGTATCTGATCGCGCACGGCGTGCCGCCGGCGGATTTCAACTCCTACGGATCGCGCCGCGGCAACCACGAAGTCATGGTGCGGGGAACGTTTGCCAACGTGCGCTTGCGCAACCGCCTGGCGCCGGGCACCGAAGGAGGCTGGACGCGCCACTTGCCGGATGGAACGGGCGGCGCAAAAAACGTGATGAGCATTTTTGCCGCCAGCCAGATCTATGAAAAAGAAGGCGTGCCGTGCATCATTCTGGCGGGCGCCGAGTACGGCTCCGGCTCCAGCCGCGACTGGGCGGCGAAAGGACCGCGGCTGCTGGGCGTGCAAGCGGTGCTGGCGGTGAGCTTCGAGCGGATTCACCGCAGCAACCTGATCGGCATGGGCATCCTGCCGCTGCAGTTCGCGCCGGGCCAAAGCGCCGAGGCGGTCGGGCTTACAGGCGAGGAAGGTTACGACATTCCCGGGTGCAAGGCGCTGGAGCCCGGCGGCACGATCGAGGTGACGGCCACCGCGGCGGATGGTTTGCAGCGCCGCTTCCCCATGACCGTGCGCTTGGACACGCCCATGGAGCTGGCCTACTACCGCGACGGCGGCATTCTGCCGTACGTGCTCAACCAGCTGGCCAAAACCGGCAGCACCAGCTCCAGTGCGGCAATGGAGGAGTGCTAGCTTACTGCGCTCGCAGACGCATAATAGAGAGTTGTCGCTCGTTGCAGCATCGCCGCCTGCGGCGGCTCCGGTTTCCGCAGTTCGCCATCGGCGCGGGTTTGCCGTCTACGCCTGGATCGTGCTCGGCTACAACCTGCTGGTGATCCTGTGGGGCACCTATGTGCGCGCGGCGGGGGCGGGCAACGGCTGCGGAGCGAACTGGCCGCTGTGCGACGGTCAGTTTCTGCCCGCGCACCCCAAGGTGAAGATGCTGATCGAGTTCACGCACCGCGCCTCCAGCGGGGTGGACGCGGTGCTGGTTTTGGGGCTGTGGATCGGGGCGCTGTGGCTGTTTCCGCGCCGGCACGCGGTGCGGAGGGGTGCGGCGGCAGCGGTGTTTTTCATCATTACCGAGGCGTTGCTGGGAGCGGCGCTGGTGCTGTTCGGCTGGGTGGGGCGTAACACCTCGCCGGCGCGCGTGGCGGCCGATGCCACGCACCTGGGCAATACCCTGTGCCTGATTGCCTGTGTGGCCATGACGGCGGCGTGGGCGGCGGGAATGGCAGCGCCGGGCGGCCGCATGCGGCGCGCGGGCTGGCGCCTGGGCGCGGGGCTGGGGGCAATTTTCATCACCGCCATTTGCGGCGCCATGGCGGCGCTGGCGGATACGCTTTTTCCCTCGGCGTCGCTGGCGGCCGGGCTGCAGCGGGATTTTTCCTCTTCCACCGCGCTGCTGGAACGGCTGCGCGTGATTCATCCGGCGGTCGCCATCCTGTCGGGGCTGTATCTGCTCTGGCTGGTGTTTGACGGCTTGCCGCAGCCGCCCAGTACGGCCGCCCGGCGGCTGGGCTATGGCGTCGTGGGGGCGGTGTTGGTGCAGTGGGCCTGCGGCGGTGTGGATCTGCTGATGCTGACCCCGGTGGCCATGCAGCTTCTGCACCTGTTCACCGCGGATCTGCTCTGGTTGACGCTAGTGCTGTACGTGCTCGCCTGGTGGGCGAGGCCGCCGTCCACCGCGCCAACGGGGGCATGATATGGGGTATGTGGAAAGAGTTCCGCGCTTTTATTTTTAAAGGCAACGTGGTGGACTTGGCCGTGGCGGTGGTGATCGGCGCCGCTTTCGGGGCCGTAGTGACCTCGCTCACCACGGACATCCTGACGCCCTTCATTGCCGCGATCGTGGGCAAACCGGATTTTTCCCGCTTTCACTTCGTGGTACACCGCAGCAACGTCCAATATGGGCTGTTCATCAATGCGCTGATCGCATTCTTGCTGATTGCCGTGGCCATTTATTTCTTTGTTATAGCGCCAATGAACGCGATGCTGCGGCGCCTGCATGGCCCGGCTGCGGTGATCCCGCCCACAACCAAGAAATGTCCGGAATGCCTGAGCGACATTCCACTGGAGGCGCGGCGCTGCGCGCATTGCGCGCAGCCGGTGCCGGTGGTCACGCGTGCCAGCAGTTAGTGCCCTGTTCGTAGCGGGGCGCGGGTGGTTCGGCCCTTGACTCAGGAGCGGGCGCGCGCGCCCGGTGTTGGAGTCCTTCGAACGTTCACAGCGTGATCCGCGCCGTCGGAACCGCGTTCGATCCCACGAAGCCACTGGACCTGCTGGGTCGCTTCGTTCCGGCTAGCGCAGGACACGGGCCAGCAGCCAGAGGACGGCGGCGGCGTAGAGGCCGGCAATGAGGTCGTCGGCCATGATGCCCCAGCCGCCGGGCAGACGCTCGGCCTGACGGGCGGGCGGAGGCTTGGTGACATCGAAGAGGCGGAACAACAGAAAGCCGGCCACGGCGGCGGCGGCGCTGAAGGGCGCGAGGAACACGAAGGTCAGCAGTTGACCGGCGATTTCGTCCAGCACCACGTTGCGCGGGTCCTGGGTCGCGAGGAGTTTCTCCGAGGTAGAGGCGGCGAAACCGCCCAGCACCAGCAGCACCACGCAGCCCGAGACCACGAAGATCCAGTCCGGCGGGCGCCACCAGCAGAGCGCGGCCACGATGGCGGAAGCGATGGTGGCGGGCACCCAGGGAATCAGCCCAATGGGACCGCCGATGGCCAGCCAGTGCTGCGCCCGCTCCCAGGCGCTGCCGCGGGCGGGTAACGCCACCGGCACGCTGAGTCCATAGGGTTTGCTGCGCAGCGGCATCGCCAAAGCACTCGCGCTCAGCGGGGCCGGCGCGGGCGGACGGGGACGAGCGCCTCGCGCGCGTTGTCCAGGCTCAGGCCGCGGCTGACCAGATCGTGTTGCACGAAGTCGACGAATTCCTGCATCTGCTGCTGCATCTGCTGCATTTTCTCACGCAAGCCGAGGATGATCTCCACTCCCGCGAGGTTCACGCCCATGTCGCGCGTGAGGGAAAGAATCACCTCCAGCCGCTGCAGATCCTCGTCGGTATAGAGGCGGGTGTTGCCTTCCGTGCGCGAGGGCTTGAGCAGGCCCTCGCGTTCGTAGAGGCGCAAGGTCTGCGGGTGCACGCCGTACTGTTCGGCAACAGCGGAAATCATGTAGGCGGCGCGGCCTTTTTTGCGGACCATGCGGGTTCCCCTACGGTTGCGCCTGGCGGAGGATGGCCTCGCGCGCATCCTCGGGATTGAGGCGGGCGAATTCGCGCAGCATATCGCGGCTGCGCTCGTTCAAGACCTTGGGCACGGTGACCTGCACTTCCACGTACTCATCGCCGCGCAGGCCCTCATGCTGCGCACTGGGGACACCACGCTCGCGCATGCGGAACTTCTGGCCCGATTGCGTGCCCGCGGGAATGTTGAGCAGCGCCTTGCCCTCGATGGTGGGCACGCCGATCTTGGCGCCCAGCGCGGCCTCGGTGAAGCTGAGGGGAACTTTGACGTGGATGTCGTCGGCCTCGCGGTGGAACAGCGGGTGGGGCTTGATGCGCACGATGACGTACAGATCGCCGCTGCCGTCGCTGCCCCAATTGCCCTTGCCGGGAATGCGCAGGCGGGCACCCTCGCGGGTGCCGGGCTTGAGGCGGACCTCCAGCGGTTCGCTCTGCTGCACCCGGCCCTGGCCGTGGCAACGGGGACAGACCGAACCGGTCTTGCCGCTGCCGCCGCAGGCACCGCAACGCAGGTTGAACTTCATGCCGCTGACCGTCTGCGCCACCTGGCCCTTGCCGCCGCACTCCGGACAGGGACCGCCGCGCCCGCCCGCCCCGGTGCCGTTGCACTGGGGGCAGCGGTCCTGGCGGGGAACATCCAAACGCAGCACGGAGCCGCGGATCGCATCCCAGAAACCGACCGTGACCTGATATTCGAGGTCGCTGCCGACGGCTTCGGCCGGAGCGGTCTGGCGGTTAAAGATGCCGGAAAAAATGTCGCGGAAACTGGAGCCCCCGCTGGCGCCGCGGCGGCCGGCGCCCGACTCGAAGCCGGAAAAATCAAAGCCGGAAAAATCAAAGCCCGGCGGCGGCGCGCCGGCACCCGCCGCCGCACCGCCGTGCGGATGGGAGGCGCCGGTAAAGGCATCGGCGCCGTGCTGGAAGGCCTGATCATTGTAGAAGCCGGTTTTGTCGAAGAACTCGCGTTTTTTAGCGTCCCCGAGGATGTCGTAGGCTTCTTGGACCTCCTTGAACTTGTCCTCGGCCGTCTTGTTGCCGGGGTTAACATCCGGATGGAGTTTGCGCGCGAGGCGGCGATAGGCCTTGCGCAACTCCTCCGGCGAGGCGCCGCGTTTGATGCCAAGAATCGCGTAATAATCTCTGGCGGCGGTGGGCAACGAGGCCGGTTATCCCTTCTTGCCGTCGCCGTCGGCATCCACATATTCGGCGTCGATCACGTCGCCTTGCTTGGTTTCCCCGTTCCCCGTACCCGGCGGGGGCGGTGGCGGGGGGCCCGGCGGCGGCGCTTGCTGGCTGGCATTTTTATAGAGCGCCTCGGCCAGCTTGTGGGTGGCGGCGGTGAGGGCGTCCTTGGCGCCCACCATGGCGGCGGTGTCGCCGCCTTCGAGCGCTTTGCGCGCGTCCGCCAGAGCCGACTCGACCGCCGCCGCATCGCCCGCGGGTACTTTCTCGCGATTCTCGCTCAGCATCTTATCGGTGTTGTAGACCAGACTGTCGAGCTGGTTGCGCGCCTCGACTTCCTCGCGGCGCTTTTTGTCCTCATCCGAATGCGCCTCCGCCTCCTTGGTCATGCGGTCAATCTCGTCCTTGGACAGACCGCTGGAGCTGGTGATAGTGATTTTTTGCTCCTTGCTGGTGCCCAAGTCCTTGGCGCTGACATTGACGATGCCATTGGCGTCGATATCGAAGGTGACCTCGATTTGGGGCACGCCGCGGGGGGCCGAGGGAATGCCCACCAGATGGAACTTGCCCAAGGTGCGATTCTGCGCCGCCATGGGCCGCTCGCCCTGCAGCACATGCACCTCGACGGAGGTTTGGTTGTCGGCGGCAGTGGAAAAGGTCTCGCTCTTGCGCGTGGGGATGGTGGTATTACGGGCAATCAGGACGGTATTCACACCGCCCAGGGTCTCGATGCCCAGAGACAGTGGCGTGACGTCCAGCAGCAGCAGATCCTTGACCTCGCCCGCGAGCACGCCCGCCTGCACCGCCGCGCCCACGGCGACGACTTCGTCCGGGTTGACGCCCTTGTGCGGCTCCTTGTGGAACAGATCTTTGACGATCTGCTGCACCCGCGGAATGCGCGTCGAGCCGCCCACCAATACCACCTCGTCAATTTTGTCGGCAGTGATGCCGGCGTCGGAAAGCGCTTTTTTGCAGGGTTCCACCGAGCGCTGCAGAATATCTTCCACCATGCGTTCGAACTGGGAGCGGTTGAGCTTTTTCAGCAGATGCTTCGGCCCGCTGGCGTCGGCGGTGATGAAGGGCAGGTTGATTTCGGTTTCCGCCGTGGTGGAAAGCTCCATCTTGGCTTTCTCGGCCGCATCCTTGAGCCGCTGCAGCGCCATTTCGTTGCCGCGCCCGCGCAGATCAATGCCTTCGTCTTTTTTGAATTCGTCCACCAGCCAGTCCACCAGACGCTGATCAATGTTGTCGCCGCCGAGGTGAGTGTCGCCGTTGGTGGATTTCACCTCGACCACGCCTTCGCCCACTTCCAGAATCGAAATATCGAAGGTGCCGCCGCCAAAATCGTAAATGGCGATGGTCTCTTCCTTCTTCCTGTCCAAGCCATAGGCCAGCGCCGCCGCCGTGGGCTCGTTGACAATACGCTTGACGTCGAGGCCGGCAATGCGGCCCGCATCCTTGGTCGCCTGGCGCTGGGCATCGTTGAAATACGCGGGTACGGTGATCACCGCTTCGCTGATCTTGTCGCCCAGGTAATCCTCGGCGGCCTGTTTCAGCTTCTGCAAGATGAAGGCGGAAATTTCCGGCGGCGTGTAGCTTTTGCCTTGCGCCTCGACGGCCACGTGGTCACCCTGCTGGGCAACCTTGTAGGGCACCATCTTCATTTCTTCGGAGACTTCGTTGAAGCGCCGCCCCATAAAGCGCTTGATCGAATAAATGGTTCCGTCCGGGTTGGTGATGGCTTGCCGCTTGGCTACCTGTCCCACCAGCCGCTCACCATTCTTGGCGAACGCCACCACCGACGGCGTCGTGCGCCCGCCTTCCGAATTGGCGATCACTTTGGGCTCGCCATTTTCCATTACCGCGACCACGCTGTTGGTGGTGCCCAGATCAATTCCGATGATTTTTGCCATGGTTTGCCTGCCACCCACAGCCTACGGCATGAGCATGCCGTTGTCAATGAAAATCTTAGTGGAAGGCTGTCAACTTTGGGCTGCGTAGGCTACGAATCTCCCTCCTGAAAACAAACGGCTTACAGGAGCTCTTGGCAGTACTGCCGGATGGCGTTCTGGGCAGGTTCCGATTCGACCAGAACGACTAATGTCAGGTAGTGCCCGCGCGACGGCGGCGCCGAACCCGGCGCGCCCGACGCCCCGTTTCGCCACTTTGGCTAGCCGGCCCCAGCAGCTCCGTCCGGCATCTTTGCCCGGAGTGCAATTTGGAACTGCTGATACCTGCTCCCAAATCCGAACCCTGCCATGATCGTCACCCGCACCCCATTTCGGATCTCGTTCCTCGGAGGCGGCACCGATTTCCCAGCCTGGTATCGCGATCACGGTGGCGCAGTGCTGGCGACGGCGATTGACAAGTACTGCTATATCAGTTGCCGCTACTTGCCGCCCTTTTTTCAGCATCACAGCCGCATTGTTTACAACCGCATCGAAGATGTGCACGACAATAGCCGTATCGAGCATCCGGCGGTGCGGGCCTGCCTGCAAGAGCTGGGCATAACGGCGGGCATGGAAATCCACCACGACGCTGACCTGCCTGCCCGGACAGGGCTGGGCACCAGTTCGGCATTTGTGGTGGGCCTGCTGCATGCCCTGCACGCGCTGCGGCAGCAGCCGCGCGAGGCCGCGGACCTGGCGCGGGCGGCGATCACAATCGAGCGCGAGGTGCTGCGCGAAAACGTCGGAGCACAGGATCAAATCCTCGCCGCCTACGGCGGCTTTCACGTGATCCGCTTCCGCGACGACGGACGCTTTCATCTTGAGCCGCTGGCTCTGCCGCCGCAGCGTCTGCAGGCGTTGCGCGAGCATCTGCATATCTACTTCACCGGCTGTGCCCGAACCTCGTCCGACATCGCCGGCCACCAGATCGCCAACATCCGCTGCTGCACCGCCGAGCTGCGGGCCCTGCAGGAGCTGGTCGAGGAGGGCGAACGCCTGCTGGCCGGCACCGGACCGCTGGCGGCGTTCGGAGCACTGTTGCATCAGGCTTGGGTGCTAAAGCGGCGGCTGAGCGCGCACGTTTCCAGCGCCGAATTGGACGGCATTTACGCGCACGCCCGCGCCGCCGGCGCCCTGGGGGGCAAGCTGCTGGGAGCCGGCGGTGGGGGATTTTTCCTCTTCCTGGTGCCGCCGGACCGCTCCGCGGCCTTCCAGCAACGCATGGCGCCGCTCATGCGGGTGCCGTTTTCGTTTCCGGCCCATGGCAGCGAGCTGGTGCTGTGCGATACCGCCGGCGAATGCGCGGCGGCGCTAGACGCCCGCCAGAGCTATCGCATCGCCGCCTGAAGCGAGCTCCCCCGCCCGGTTCCAGGAGCGCCGGGGGGCAGCCTATACTCGCCCACGATGTAGGGAGGCAGCAAGCGGGATTGCGGTGCGGATGCCCGTGCACCGCGTCGGCCAGATTGCCGCCGACGAATTGCAGGCTGCGTGGCTGGGCTGGCTCGGGCAGAGCCTGCGCGAATTGATGGCGGATCCAGTTGTCGTCATTACCGCAGTGCGAGCCGCCGCGGTTTCACCACGGAAAACAGGCGGCCAGGGAGTCGCGCCAGCCCGGCAGGGCGGGCAGGCCCGCACCGTTCCAGCGCGCGTTGGCCAGCACGGTACAAGCCGCGCGCGGCGCCGGACGGGCATCGCGTGCTACCACCCGAATTTTGGCGCTCAGCCCGGCCAGGCGGCAGAGGGTGCGGGCAAATTCGGCGGCGCTGCATGCGCCCTCGCCGCTGAGATGGAACAGTCCGCTCGCCCCGCTTTCCAGCAGCGTAAGGGCGGCGGGCACAAGATCGCGCACCGAAGTGGGATTCAGCACCTGCCCGCGCACCACCGTGATCGGCTGCCCCACACGCGCCTGCGCCAGAAAGCGTTCGACGAGCGATTGGCGCCCCGGCGCCAGCGAGTGCCCGCCGTAGAGATGCGCCACGCGCAGTACCAGCGCAGGCGCGCCCGAGCGCAGCACCGCCTCCTCGCCCAGCAGCTTGCTGTAGCCGTAAAAATTCACCGGGTTGGGCGCGTCGGTTTCGCGCCGCGGTCGCCGCGGGCCCTCGCCGCCAAACACGTAATCACTGCTGAAGTGCACCAGCCGGAAGTCCTGCCCCGCCGCCAGCGCGGCCAGGTGCGCAGGCGCGGCGGCATTGACCGTCAGCGCCTGCTCATGCTGCGTCTCAGCCAAGTCAACCTGATTGAAGGCGGCACAGTTCACCACCACGTCCGGGCGCAAGCGCGCCAGCACGCGCGCGCAGGCGGCGGCATCGCGAATGTCGAGCTGGGCGCGCTCGAGGCCGGCGGCACGCCGCCCAAGCACGCGCAGGAATTCCTGCGCCAGCCGCCCGCGCGCCCCCAGCACGACGAACTCAGGCCGCATGGCCAAACAAGGCCTCTTCCACCGCTTGACAGAGACAATGGCCAATGAGGATATGGCACTCCTGAATGCGGGCGGTTTCGCGGCTGGTTACCGGGATCAGGATGTCGCTCGCTGCCCGCATCTGGCCGCCGCCTTCGCCGGTGAGCGCGATGGCGGTGCAGCCCAGCTCGCGCGCCCGCCGCAGCGCCGCCACCACGTTGGTCGAGTTTCCGGAGGTGCTCAGGCCCACCAGCACGTCTCCGCCCTGCGCGAACGCCTCCACCGGGCGCGCAAAGCTGCGCTCGTAGCCGTAATCGTTGGCGATGGCGGTCAACGACGACGCATTGGCGTGCAGCGCCAGCGCCGGCAGGGCCCGTCTCTCAGCCATATAGCGGCCCACGAACTCGGCCGCCAGGTGTTGGGCATCGGCGGCGCTGCCGCCGTTGCCGCAAAACATGGCCTTGCCGCCCGCGCGATAGCAGGCGATGAGCGCCTCGGCGGCCCGTTCCATCGCCGCACCCGCCGCCGCCAGCGTGGCTTGCTGGACCGCGCGCGTGCGTGCAAAATTGGCCGCAAACATTTCGGCGGCGCGGCTCATGCCGGCGCCACCAGCGTCTGCATGCGCAGCAGCGCCGGAAATGTCCCGGCATCGCCCCACCAGCCCTCGAACTCGGAATATTCCAGCTCGCCTTCGGCCAGGTACAGATTGTTCACATCCGTGATCTCCAGCTCCTGCCGCGCCGACGGACGGCAGCGGTCGATCTTGTCGAACACCGTAGCATCGTAAAAGTAACATCCGGTCACGGCCCAGCGCGACTGCGGCCGCGCCGGCTTCTCCTCGATCGCGGTGATGCGTCCTCCAGCCAGCGTGGCCACGCCAAAGCGTTCTGGATCGGACACCTGCTTGAGCAGCAGCCGCGCGCCGCGCTCCTGGGCGGCAAAGGCCTGGCAGGCAGCGGCGATGCCGCGCTCGAACAGATTGTCGCCCAGAATGACCACCAGCTTTTCCCCGGCGGAAAAATCGCGCGCCAGCCGCAGCGCCGCCGCGATGCCGCCCTCGCCGCGCTGGTAGGCGTAACGCAGCGAGCAGCCGAACTCCTCGCCGTTTTCCAGCAGCCGCAGAAAATCGCCGGCATTGTTGCCGCCGGTCACCAACAGAATATCCGTGATCCCCGCCGCCACCAGCGTTTGCAGGGGATAGAAAATCATCGGCCGGTCGTAAATGGGCAGCAGATGCTTGTTGGTCACCTTCGTCAGCGGATACAGCCGCGTGCCCAGCCCTCCCGCCAGAATGACCCCGCGCATCATCGGAACTGCGTCTCCCAGTCGTAGTTCAAGCCGCCGTCGTCGAACGCGATCCGGCCCTCGTCGGCGGGATCGTAAAACCGGTCGGTGGCGTAAACCATCAGTGCCGGATGGGATCCCAGCACCTTGTAGCCATGGCCGACGCCGGGGGGAATGCGCACCCGCCACGGCCGCCACTCCCCCGCAAAGATGGTGTTCACCCGCCCGAACGTGGGCGCGTCGCAGCGCAGATCGAACAGCACCAGTTGGAACTCGCCCCGCAACGGCGCCCAGGTGTCAGTCTGCAGCCGGTGGTAGTGCACCGCCTTGATGGTGCGCGGATAGCTCAGCGCGGCCGAGATTTGGGTCGCCCCCGTTTGCGCCGGGAGACGAAACAGTTCCGTGAAAAAGCCACGGTCATCCGGCCAGATCGCCCCCACCGTGATTTCCACGCCGCCAATGAGCGCGGCATCGCCAGGGGCTTGGATACAAACGCCGGTGTCGCGCTGCGCACGGGCGGGAATCGCCAGCCGCGCGCCGCCTTCAGGGCTTGGCAGCACGCGATGAATCGAGGGAACCATACTGGCGCCGGTAGTAGGCATCAAAGTCCGCATCGCGCACCGCTGCCAGCCAGGCGGCGTGGGTGCCATACCATTCTACGGTTCGCCGCAAGCCCGCATCCAGTGCCACCTGCGGCTCCCACCCCAGCTCGCGTCGCGCCCGCGTGGAATCGAGCGCGTAGCGCCGGTCGTGGCCGGGCCGGTCGGGCACCGGCCGGATCAGCTCTCGCGGGCGCTCGAGCAGGTCCAGCAGCCGCTCCAGCAGTTCTCGGTTGCTCAAGCCGCCGCTGCCGCCGAGATTGTAGATGGCGCCCGCACAGCCGCGCTCCGCCGCGGCCAGCACGCCCCGGCAATGATCCTCGACATAGAGCCAGTCGCGCTCGTTGCCGCCATCGCCGTAAAGCGGAATGGGCTCTCGGGCGAGCGCGTTGGCAATCGCCAGCGGGAGCAATTTCTCGGGGAACTGGTTGGGACCATAGGTGTTGGCGCCGCGGGTAATGACCGCCGGCAACGCGAACGAATGCACCGCCGCCAGCACCAGCAGATCGGCGGCGGCTTTGGATGCCGCGTAGGGTGAGCTGGGCGCCAGCGGCGCGTCCCCGGCGGCGCGCGCGGGCGCTGCCAGGCTGCCGTAAACCTCGTCGGTTGAGACTTGCACGAACCGCTTCACGTCCAGGCGCCGCGCCGCCGCCAGCAGCACCTGCGTGCCCAGCGCGTTGGTGCGAACGAAAGCGCCGGCGTCGCCCAGGCTCCGGTCCACGTGCGTCTCGGCCGCAAAATGGACCACAACATCCGGCGCGAACCCACCGAAGGCCGCTTCCACCGCGGCGGCATCGGCGACATCGGCCTTGACAAAGCGGTAGCGCGGGTCAGCACCGAACTCGGCCACGTTTTCCGGCCGTCCGGCATAGGTGAGGGCATCCAGATTGCACACCGCCGCCTCGGGCCGCTCCGCCAGCAGCAGGCGGAGGAAATGCGAACCGATAAAGCCACACCCACCGGTCACCAGCCAGCGCGTCATACCCACTGCTCCTGCGCCCGCGCCCAGCGCTCGGGCGTGCCAATATCCACCAGCGCGCCATTATGCACATAGCCGCCCAGTCCCTGCGAAAGCCAGCGCGGCAGCCAGTCGCGCTCGAGCGAAGAAGGCCGATCCGCCGGGATCGCCTCGAGCGCCCCGCGGCGCAGCAAGTAAACCCCGGCGTTCTGCAACGCTGCCGCGCCTGCCGCGGATTTTTCGGCGAAGCTGGTCAGGCGCCCGCTCGCGTCCACCCCAACTGCGCCAATATCGCGGCGTCCGTCGGCGGGCACCAGCACGACCACTCCCGCCGCTCCCGCGGCCGACTGCCGCGCCGCCGTTCGCCGCACCGCGGCGAAATCCAGGCCGGGCACGATGCTGTCGCCGTTGAGCACCAGCACGGGATCGGTGCGCAACTGCGGCAGCGCCAAGGCCAGCGCCCCGCCCGTGCCCAGCGGCGCTGCTTCGGTGGACAAGATCAGCTCGACGCCCGGTCCGCGCCAGTGCGCGTAGCGCGCCTGGAACGCCTCGGCGCCGTAACCGGTGCACAGCACGATGCGGCGGCAACCGGCCGGTATACGCGAAAACTCGCAGGCGCCCCGAGCGGAGCGGGCGCCCGTTGCCGGGAAGCGAAGCCTAGCCTCAGCCTGACCGGCGGGAGGGCGTCCAGCAAAGGTAGGCTGTGCCTCCAACTGCGCCAGGAGATGATCCAGAAACGGTCTGCCGCCCACCGGCGCCAGGCACTTGGGCAGGCTCGAAAAGACCGGACGCAGGCGCGTGCCTAGACCGCCGCAAAGAATGGCGACGTCGGGTTCGGGCGCATCGGGCATGATAGGGACTGGTGGCGGCGAGTGGACTCGAACCACTGGCCTAGGGATTATGAGACCCTCGCTCTAACCATCTGAGCTACGCCGCCGCAAACCTCGCTATTTTAACAAAGCTGGAGATGGGTCCAGGTCCTGGGGGCGGACGACGGCGATGCCGGGCTGGCTGACCACAAAGGCGGCGGCCCGATTGGCCAGGGCGGCGACGGTGCGCAGCGGCAAGTGCGCCGCCAGGCCGAGCGCCAGCACGGCGCTGACGGTGTCACCGGCGCCGGTGACATCGGCTACCGCCTGCCCACCGCCGTCGAGCCAATGCTCGCTGCCATCGGCGCCAAACAGCGCCATGCCTTGCGAACCCCGCGTGACCAGCAGATACTGGCAGCGCTGCCGGCGCAACACGCACGCGGCGGCACGGCGGAGTTGTTGGGGCGTCTCCGCGGGCAGTTGCGCCAGCGCGGCCAGCTCGGTACGGTTGGGCTTGAGCACCGTAGCCCGCGGGTAGCGCAGCGAGACCAGCTTGGGGTCCACGCACCAAGGCAGGCGGCGCGTGCGGCACAAAGCGGCCAAGCCGCGCACCAAAGCCGGTGTGACACATCCCTTGGCGTAATCGGAAATCACCAGCGCTTCCCAGGCGCGATCGGCGGCCACCTCCTGCAGCAGGGCGCGGGCTTCGGCGGGAGAAATGGGTGTCGTGGTTTCGCGATCGAAACGCAGCAGATGCTTGTTGCGCGCGAACACGCGATATTTCACGGTGGTGGGGCGGCGGGGCACGGCCGGCAAGGCGCCCAGGGCGATGCCGGCGGCATGCACCAGGCGCTCTAGGCGAAGGCCGGCCGCATCGGCACCGCGGACCGCGAACAGGACCGGCGCGCCCCCCAGGGCGGCCACGTTGGCCGCGACATTGGCCGCGCCGCCCAAGGCCCAGCTCTGGCGCTCGAGCAGCACCACGGGCACGGGCGCCTCGGGCGAGATGCGGGTGGCGTCGCCCCAGAGAAACGCGTCCAGCATGGCGTCGCCGACAACGGCCACTTTCCGGCCGCGCAGCGCGCGCAGCAGGCGCGCAGGCGGAGGCGTGGAGCTCATGCGCGCTGGCCCCGATACCCCAGCACGCGTCCGTAGGGTTCCCCGGAAAGGAAGCGAATCCCGGTCAGCCCGGCGGCCGCCGCGGATGACTGTCCTGCGGAAGTAGGCATCTCGGACATTGACATCCTGTACCCAGCCGAGAGAAAGACAGCGCCATGCTAGCACGGATCCAAACCGCGCCGAGGATATCGGACCGTGGGATGCGACGGTCGGCGCCCACAACCACGGGCGAAAACTGGCGGGTTTCCGGACGCAGCCGCACCGCGGAGCTGAGGAGAGCGCAGCGAAATCGAAGCAATCGCAGGGACGTCGGCCGCATCTGAAACTGCATGCGGCGGGCGCGGCGCGGTAATCCGAGTGGAATTTGGTGGCTGGCAGGCGGCATGGCGGCAGGCACGGCACTGGGATGGCTGACGGCGCCACGCCGCGGCGGCTGGATGCGCAACCAGGCACGGCAGAAACTGGAGCGTTGGTGCCGGATTGGCACCCGCCGCCTGCGCAAGCGCGGCCGCGATCTGGAAAACCACATACAGGGAACCGTGGCCGAGATGCGGGAAGCGTGGAGCGGGCACGAGCACTTCGTGGACGCGAACACGCTGGTGGACCAGGTGCATAGCGCCATCGGCCGCGGCTTCGCCGCTACCTTGGAGCACATCAACCTGAACGCGGTGGACCACACCATTTACCTGCATGGTTATGTGCGCGAAGCCGGCGATCGCGAGCGGCTGCTGGCGGCTATTGTCGCGGTGGAGGGAGTGGAAGATGTGCAAGCCGCCGAGTTGCGGGTAAAACCGGAAACGCCATCCCAGCCGGAGGCCGTTCCCGAACCCGGCGTGCGCGAGACCAGCGCGCCGGAAGCGGCAGCGCGTCCGCGGCGGCGTGCTCACCCGCCCGCCGAACCGCAGGGTTAGCGCAGCTCCCGTTGAAAGCAGCGCTGAGTTTTGACTACGGTGTAGCCATGCCGCAGGTAAAAGCGGTGGGCGCGCACGCGGACGATGTTGGACCGGACCGTAAGCGCGCCGTAGCCGCTGGCGCGGGCCCAAGCCTCGACCGCGGTCAGCAGCGCCGCGCCGATGCCGGAGGAGCGCCGGCGCTCGTCCACGACCAGCCCGGTGATTTCGGGTATCGGTACGCACTCGAGGCAATGCATCACGGAGGCTGCGATCCAGCCCGACAGCTCGCCGTCCAACTCGGCCACGCGGACGCAAGCTTGCGCGCGAGACGTCAAATCCTGAAGGCGCTGCCGCACCTGCGGACCGCTGCTGGGATAGCCGAGCTGGCCGGCAAGTTCGGCGATGCGGTCTTCATCGCCGGGGCGGGGCGGGCGAATGCTCACCATGAGCGGCATTGTAGCGGATCGTGCTAGCCTTGCAGGCATGCCTAAGCTGCGTTGCGCCTTTATCCTCGCCGCCGCGCTGGTTCTGGCGGGCTGCCATCAAGCCGCCGCGCCCGCAACCGCGGCGCCGCCGGATCCGCTGCGGGCGGATCTGGATACGGCCGTCAGCCCGGCGCAGAACTTTTTTGAGTATGCCAATGGCGGCTGGCTGCACAAACATCCGATACCGGCCAGCGAATCCTCCTGGGGCATCGGCAATGAGGTGCAGGACGAGATTTGGGCGCGGCTGCGCGGCATCAGCGCCAGGGATGCCGCCGCTCATTCGCCCGCCGGCAGCGATGCACAGAAAATCGGCGATTTCTGGGCCACCGCCATGGACACGGCGCAGGCGAACCAGCTGGGGCTGCAACCGATCGAACCTTACCTGAAGCTAATTGCCGCCATTCGGACGGTGCCGCAGGCGCTGACGGCTGCGGCGGCATTGCGGCCCATCGGCGTGGGCGCGTTTTTTGACATGGGGGTGGGACAGGACGAGAAAAACAGCGCGGTGGAATCGGTGCATTTGGGACAGGGCGGGCTGGGGCTGCCCAACCGTGATTTCTATTTCAGCCAGGTGGCGAGCGTGGCCAAGGTGCGGCAGGCCTATGTCGCGCACCTGGCGGCGGTGTTGGGCGAGCTGGGCGACAGCCACGCCGCAGCCGCAACCGGCGCCGCCGCGGTGATGAAGTTCGAGATGGCGCTGGCAAAGGCCTCGCGTACCGATGAGCAGCTTCAGGATCCGTACCAGAACTATCACGCCATGGCGCCGCAGGTGCTGACGGCGCGCTACACGCCCGCCATCCGCTGGCGGCAGAAGTTGGCGGAGTGGAACTTGCCCGCGAAGACGGTGATCGTCGGCCAGCCGGGGTTTTTCGCCGCGCTCGATCGCAACTTGCTGGCCACGCCGGTGCCGGCGCTGCGCGATTATCTGCGCCTGCGCCTGATGGCAGCCTACGCTCCCTACTTGGGCGACCAATATCGGCACGTGCATTTCGCGTTTTACAACCAGGAGCTCAGCGGACAGCAGCAGCCGCGGCCGCTGTGGAAGCAGGCGCTGGGCGCGGAAAACCGTGCCTTGGGCATGATGCTGGGACACGAATATGTGCGCGCCTACCTGCCGCCGTCCGTAAAGGCGCGCTACACCGCTCTGGTCGCGGCCATCCGCGCCGCCTTTGCGCGGCGCATCGGGGCGCTGACGTGGATGTCGCCCGCCACCAAAAAGCAGGCTCTGATCAAGCTGGCGGCGGTGCGCGCCAAGGTCGCCTATCCCGGCAAATGGAAAAATTACTCGGCCATGGTGATCAACCGCGCCTCCTACGCCGGCAACATGATGAACGCGGCGCGCTGGCGTTTCCAGGACATGGTGGCCAAGTTCGGCAAGCCCGTGGACCACAGCGAGTGGGACATGACGCCGCAAACCTACAACGCCTACTACGATCCCTCGGAAAACGAAATCGTGCTGCCGGCGGCGATTTTCGTCGTGCCGGGCGTGCCGGATCGAGACCTGGATGACGCCATTGTCTACGGTTACGTTGGCGCCTCCACCATCGGTCACGAAATCACCCATGGTTTCGACGACCAGGGCCGCCTTTACGACGCCCAGGGCAATCTGAAAAATTGGTGGACGCCGCAGGACGCGAAAAACTTCCAGCAGCAGGCGGCGCTGATGGTCCAGCAGTTCGATTCCTATGAGCCGCTGCCTGGCCTGCATATCCGCGGACAAGCGTGCCTGGGCGAGAATATCGCCGACTACGGCGGCATTCTCATTGGCCTCAACGCCTTCGAGCAGACCGCCGAGTACAAGGCGGGCAAAAAGGTGGACGGCTTCACGCCGGTGCAGCGCTTCTTTCTGGGCTACGCGCTGGGATGGCTATCGCAGGAGCGCACCGCGCAACTCCGCAGCCAGCTCCTCGACGATGTTCATGCCCCAGCCAAGTACCGGGTGAATGGCCCCCTCTCGGACATCCCCACCTTCTACCAGGCCTTCGACGTCCAGCCCGCCGACGCCATGTGGCGTCCACCCGCCGTGCGTCCCCATATCTGGTAGCCGCTGACGGCGGCTGCGTCATTGTATCGCCAGGGGTGTGATGGGTAACCACCGGCGGTGCATCCGTGGCGGCGGTTTCAAACATAAAGGGCGAGGACGCGGCAGCGCGCCCTCGCCCTGCGGCAGGTCACTGCTGCCCTGCCTCGCCCGCCAACGAATTTACGAAAGTCACGAAGTCCCGGTGCAGCTTTACGCGCGACGCGCGATGGGTGTAGAGCATGTGGCCCGAGAGGTAGTGTTGGATGATGATGTGGGTCTGCTCCTGCGGCGTGATGAACAGATGCTTCATGCTGTTGGTTGCCTCGAACATGGGCGTGGCCTGGTCGAAGTAGCCTTCGCACAGCATCAGCCGCAGGGAGGGTTCCTGCTCGAAGGCCGAAGCCAGCAACGGCGTGGTGTCGGCGGTGCCGAACCAGAAGCCGCCCAACTGATAGTTCCAGCCGGGGTTGCCGGCGCCGCCCACGTTGCGATCGCCGTACTCGAGCGTGGTTTTGTAGCCGAGCTCGTCGCGGAGGTAGTTCACGAACTCGTGCAGATAGGGAAGATCAATGACGCTGCTGGGATCGTAGCTTTGGAAGGGCGAGCCTGGCGTGCGGTCGTGTCCGACCTGGGTGCCGTCGTAGCGACCGATGATCTCCTTCTCCTGGTGCATCAGCTCGGTATCGAACTGGCTGGTGCCGATGCGGAGATTGTTGTCGTCCAGATACTCCGGCGGCAAGCCGGTAAAGCGCGCCATTTCGCTGATCGCCTGCTGCCGCTCGGCGCCCTGCAGCGTGTCGCCTTCGTCCAGGTAATGCTCGTATTTGGTGCCGGCCCACTGTTCGGCCTGCTTCACCACCTGGGGCAGCGGCTCCCTTTCCAGGTCCGCGGGAAGCTTTTTGTGCTCCCAGGCGATGGCAGTCAGCGTGGGCAGCGCCAGCCAGTAGGGGCGGTCGTTGCTCATCGATGGTGACAGCGTCATCAGATTCAGCACGCTGGACAGCAGCACCACGCCGCTGACGGGGATGTGGTGCTGGATGAGCGTGCCCGCGAGGCCGGCCGAGCGGAAGGTACCGTAGCTTTCGCCCGCCAGGATCACGGGCGAGTTGAGGCGGTTGTTGTCGTAGAGCCACTCGCGGATGAATTCGGTGAAGGTTTGCAGGTCACCGCTGACGCTGGCCGCCTTGCGCAGATTGGCCAGCGAGGTGGCACGGCTGTAGCCGGTGCCCATGGCGTCAATGAAGACCAGGTCGCTGGCGTTGAGCCAGGTTTGGGCGTTGTCCACCATGTGATAGGGCGGCGCGGGGATGGTGGCGTTGGTATTGAGCGCGACCCGGCGCGGGCCGAATCCGCCGACGTCCACCCAGACCGAATCCGAGCCGGGGCCGCCGTTGTAGCTGAAGGTAACCGGGCGGGGATGCGAGGGATCGGGATTGTCGAGGGTAAAGGCCACGTAAAACATGTGCCCCTCGGTCTTGCCCGCCTCGTCCGGGACCGGCATTTTGCCCACGGTAGCGGTGTAATGCAGCGTCTGGCCGTTGATGGTAATGGTGTGATGCGTGACCACCGGCGGGGGATCGGTGGCGGCGGTCTCGAACATGAAATTGTTGTGAGGCGCGGAGCCGCGGCGCGGATACTGCGCGGCAGCGGGCAGCGCAGCCGCCAATACGAAGGCGGTCAGAATGCCCAGCGCACGCGGCCAGAGTGATTGTGATGTCATGATGAATCCTCTCGAAAGTGAATTAGCGCGAACCTCGCGATTATAGATCGGCTCTCATGGAACGTCCCGGCTGGGCCGCGGCCGACTGGTCACCATCGACCTGATCCTTGGTTGATGGCCGCTCGGAGCCCAGAGGAAGCAGGTGCGGCTGCCAGATCGGTACGTCACTCAGGATCAGTCACGGTGGCCGGACTTTGAAGGCGCACTAGTTGCGGAGATAGTACTGAATGTGGTGGTGACGCCGCGGACTTTTTTCAGGATGAGGAGGGCCGCCAAACAAGCGCAGATGCCGAGCGCGGTCCAGCCGGCCCAGCGCCCAGCTTCATCGCCCTGCGCCGGCCGCCGCCAGCGGGGTGCAGCCGCCAAAGCGGCGCTCGCAGCGCGCGAACGCTTCCACCGCCCGCCGCAAGTGCGCTGGCCGGAAGTCCGGCCAGGGCTCGCGTACAAACGCCAGCTCGGCGTAGGCTGCTTCCCACAGCAGAAAATCCGACAGTCGCCGCTCGCCCCCGGTGCGGATCAGCAGATCCACCGGCCCGGCCTCCCGCTCCAAGGCGCTGGCCATCAGTCGCCCCATTAACTCCACCCCCGGCGCCAAGCCCTGCCGCCAGCGCGCCGCGGCTTCGGCCGCTGCCCGCGCAATCTCATAGCGCGCCGAGTAATCAATCGCCAGGCGCAACCAAAGCTTGCTTCCAGCGCGCGTGGCCGCTTCCGTCGCCTCCAACGCGCGCACCAGTTGCGCCGGCAGCCGGTCGCGCCGCCCGGTGGCGCTGCAGCGCACTCCCGCCCGCGCCAGCGCCTCGCGCTCGCCTTCCAGGTACGAACGCAGCAGCTCCAGCAGCGCCGCGATTTCCTCCGCTGGGCGCCGCCAGTTGTCGGCCGAGAGCGCATACAGCGTCAGCGTCCGGATGCCCAGCTCCGGCGCCGCTTCCACCACCCCCCGCAGTACCGCCGCTCCCGCCGCGTGCCCGCGCGCCCGCTCCCATCCCCGCGCCTGCGCCCAGCGCCCGTTCCCGTCCATAATGATCGCCACATGGTGTGGACTTTGCATGGCAAAGTGACCTCGCAAAAAAATTGACCCTATCCCGAACCCTCCGGCGCCAGCCGCGCTGCCGCCCGCCGCGCCGCCGCCGCATCGGCCACCACCTGCTCCAACTCGCTCAGATAACCGCTGAAGCGCACTTGTCCCGCCGCCGTCAGCCGGCACAGTGTCTGCGGCCGCCCCCGCAGGAGGCTTTTGTTCTGCGTCACCAGGCCGGCCTCCTGCAGTACTGCCAAATGCCGGCTGAGGTTGCCGTCGCTGAGGTCGCACAAGCGCTTCAAGTCGTTGAACGCCAGCCCGCGCGGATGCGCCGCCAGCGAAGTCACAATGCCCAGCCGCGCGCGTTCATGCAGCAGCCGGTCTAGTCCGGCATAAGCGTAGCGGCCCGCTCCGGTGCGTTCAGCCTCGCTCATCCAAGCCCTCCGCTGCCGCTGCTCCCGCCTCTGCAGTACTCCACAAAATCGCCGCCGCCAGCGCCTGGCCCACAGCAAACGGCGCCGCCATCACCCACGGCCGCAGCGCCAGCGGCCCAGCCGAAATGGACAAAGCCCATAAGCCGGTAATCAGGTACCAAACTCCCACCGCTCGCGCCGCCCGCGGCAAAAAGCGGCAGGAGGCGAACACCCCCAGACTGAAGACCACCAGCCACAGTGCGGGCAAAAGGCTTAAATCCGCAGGGATCCAGTGCAACACGACGATCGTCAGCAGCAGGCCAGCCGTCGCGGCAGGCAAAAATTGCTCCAGAGCCGCGCGAATCATGGCATTGCTTAGCGCCGAATGCAGACGGCGCGTCCGCGCTACCGCCTCGCAGGCAATCAGCGCTGCCGCCACCGCCGCCGCTACCGCCCACAGAGCCACATACCGCTCGGGCGTGCGCACAGGATCCGGCGCCCATAGCGGCTGGATCAGCCCCGCCGCGACGGCCACCAGCGCCGTAGCTGCCAGCGTCGCCGGACCATAGCCGCGGAATTCATTCGCGCGCGCCATCTGTCCGCGAATGGCGGCAATCTCGTCCAGCGCCTGGTGCAGCGGATCCATCCCTGTGACTTTACGATGCAAAGTCACACCCGTCAAGCTGCTCTAAGATCGGCGCCAACCGTAGAGCGCCAGCCCAGCGGCCAGTACCCCCGCCAGGACAAAATAGGGGGCGCGGCTGGCGCTAAGGCGGTGTTGACCTCGGCCGGTTCGACCACGGCCCGAAACACCGGTAGCGCTGCCACGGCTACGCCTTCAGGTCGCGCACTTTATCGCGGAACAAAGTGAGGGCGATGCGCTCGCGGCTGGGCTCGCCGCGCGCTAGCGCCTCCGCCAGATGCAGACCCTGCTTGGGAGTGGCTTCGGCGGGCATGGGCGGCTCGTACTGATCGGTCACGCACTCCACCAGATGCGGCTTGGGCGAGTGCAGCGCCTGTTGCAGCACAGTGCGCAACTGGCGTGGATCCTCGACTGTTGTTCCCAGCCCGCCGCACGCGCGCGCGAAGGCGGCAAAATCGATCGGATGCAGCTCGCACTGGTATTCCGGGTTGCCCAGAAACACCATCTGTTCCCACTTGATCTGCCCCAGCGTGTTGTTCTTGATCACCACCACGGTCAGCGGCAGCGTGTACTTCACCGCCGTGGCGAACTCGCCCATCAGCATGGTGAAGGCGCCATCGCCCACGAAGGCGATCGTACGCCGGTGCGGAAATGCCACTGCTCCCGCCACGCCATAAGGCAGCCCCGGCGCCATGGTCGCCAGATTGCCCGCCATGGCCCATTTCTGCCCGTCGCGGATGGTGAAATGTCGAGACATCCACGTGGTCACGGTTCCGCAATCGCAGCTCACCACCGCATCCCGCGGCGCCAGCTCGGAAAGCGTGGCCGCCACCAGCTCCGGCTTCATCGGCTTGTCCATGTTGCTGGCGCGTTCCTGCATCAGGCGATTCCATTCACCCATGCGCTTCTGGGTGGTCTTCAGGAACTTGCGGTCGTGCTTTTTCAGGCGCGGCAGTAGTTTCTCCAGTGTCGCCGCCGCATCGCCCACCAGCCCCACCTGCATCGGGAAGCGCAACCCAATGCATTCCGGCCGCAAATCCAACTGCACGCCCGCCACGCCGTCCTTCTTCTTTGGCAGCCACTGCATGTAGGGAAACGAACTGCCAATCATGAAGAAGGTATCGCACTCCTCCATCGCCTTCTGCGCCGGCAGGGTACCGATCAGGCCCAAGCCGCCGGCGCTTAGCGGGTGGTCGTCCGGGATGGCGGCCTTGCCCAGCAGCGCTTTCACGATGGGTGCGGCCAGCCGCTCGCCGGTCTCGATCAGCTCCTCGCGCGCATGCACCGCACCCGCTCCGGCCAGAATTGCCACCTTTTTCCCGCGGTTCAGCGCCTCCGCTGCTTTGTCCAGATCGGAATCACACGGCACGGTCACATACCGGCTCCGCGCCGCCGAGGTGATGGTCTGCGCTGGACGCATGTGCGACAGCTTTTCCCTCGCCGGCTCGTCCTGTATGTCCACCGGAATGTTGATGTGAGCGACGCAAGCCTTGACGATAGCGTGCCGACAGGCCAGGTCGGTTACGCTTTCCGCTTGGTTGGCATTGATAATGACCTCGTTGTATTCGGCCACGTCGGCAAACAGCCGCACCAGGTTGACTTCCTGCTGGTAGTGCAGGCCTTTCAGATCGGAATAGGTTTGCCCGGTAATCGCCAGCACCGCCGCCCGGTCCAACTTGGCGTCGTACAGTCCATTCAATAAATGAATGGCGCCGGGGCCGGAAGTGGCAATGCACACCCCCAGCTTGCCGGTGTACTTGTAGTGCGCCGAGGCCATAAATGCTGCCGCCTCTTCATGGCGCACCTGGATAAATCTGATTTCCTTTTCCTGCTGCCGCAACGCCTCGAACATGCCGTTGATGCCGTCGCCGGGCAGCCCGAAGATTGTGTCTACGCCCCAATCCAGCAGCGTGGCCACGATGACATCGGAAATCGTTTTGGCCTTGCGGCCGCGAAACGAGAGCGGAAGAGTTAGCGCCGCCATGCCGGTTCGGAATGGCAGGCGTCAAGGCAGGTTGCCTGAGCTATGCTAGCTTGCTTGTTACATAAAAAGCACGCTAAGCTAGTGCCCATGGAAAATGGGAGCAAAGGCGCCTCCAAGCGGGTGCAGGACTTGTTGCTGGCCCGTTACATTGAACCGGCCCGGCGCCGCGGGCAGAAGACGATTCGAATTGTGGCGGGCGACATCGTGCGCGAGCTGAGGCTGCGCGATCGCGCTCCCCAGGTTTGCGCAGCGATGCAGGGGGTGCGTTTTCTGAAGCGCAATCAGCTCGAAATTCTGGAGCGCGAGGGGCCGCCCTCGGGCCAGAGCACCACGGTGGCAATTACCTACGCGCTCGATGGCGGCGCCGCACGCGGCGAGGCTCTCTTCGAATCGCTGCGGGGCATCCTGCGCGAGGCCTACGCGGCCGAGGGGGGGGCAGAACGGGTCATCCGTCGCGAACGCGCCGCCTTTGACCGTGACTTTGAGCGTCGACAGCGCTTGATGCATCCATGATTCGTGTTTACTGGGACACGATGCTGTTCGCCTACTGGCTCGAGGACAGCGCCGAATTCCGGGAGCGAGTAGGCCAAATCCACCGCGCCATGCAGCAGCGCGGCCAACGCCTCTGTGCTAGCGTTTTCACGCTTTGCGAGCTGCTCGTTTCCCCTCGCCGGCGTCAGGACGGTGTGGCTACCCAGCGTTTGCAGGCGTTTTTCGCCTCTTCAGAACTGGATCTACTGTCGCTCGCGCCCGCAGCGGCCCCGCACTTCGCGGCCGCTCGATGTGCCGGTGCCAGCACCGGCGATGCAGTGCATCTGGCGATTGCCGCAGCGGCGGGCGTGGATTTGTTCCTGACCAACGATCGGCGGCTCCAGAAGCTACATGTGCCCGGGATTGCCTTCATCGCCGGGCTGGACAGCGGACTGTACTGACGCTCTACTGCCAGCCGCCGCCTAGGGCGTTGTACAGGCTCACCAGCGCCAGGCGTTCGTTGAGCTCGGCCTGGGAGAGATTGAGCTGTGCGGCAAAAGAGTTGGTCTCGGCGACCAGCACCTGCAGAAAGCTGCCGCCGCCGTGCTGGTAAAGGATGTTGGAAAGCTGCTCGGCTTTTTCTGCTGCCTGGGTGAGGATCTGCTGCTGCTGGCGGAACTCATGATCCTTTTGCAGGGCCACCAGTGCGTCCGAAACTTGAGCAAACGCCTGTTGCACGGTTTGCTCATAACTGAGCAGCATCTGCTGTTCCTGCGCTTGGCTCAGCCGGACGGCGGCGCGCAGGCTGCCGGCGGCGAATACCGGCTGCAACAGATCGCCCACGACACTCCATTGCTTACCGCTGGGTGAAAATAGCTGGTTGAGCGCGTAGCTTTCGACCCCGCCGGATGCGGTCAGGGTGATGTTGGGGAACAGCGAGGCCTTGGCCACGCCAATATCCGCGTTGGCGGACATTAATTCCGCCTCCGCTTCCCGGATATCCGGACGTCGCTCGAGGAGCGCGGAAGGCAGTCCCGCCGGCACCGCCGGCGGATTGGGCTGCGCCGTGAGGGCTGCGCCCCGCGGCACCGGCCCCGGATCGGAGCCGATCAGCGTACGGATAAGATTTTCCTGCTGCGCGATCTGGCGCTGCAAGCCGGGCTCGGTCTCGGCCGCTTGCGCCAAGAGTTCCTCGGACTGGCTCACGTCGAGTTCCGACGCCGAACCGTAACGCTCCAGCACCTGCGTCAAATGCAGCGAAGATTGCCGCGCAGCCACCGTCTGCTGCGCGATCGCCAGCGCGTCGTCGAGCTGGCGAAGCTGGAAGTAGGCGGAGGCCACCTCCGCCACCACCGACGAGATCACCGCTCGTTTCCCCCACCGTGTGGCCAGCCACTGATCCCGTGCCGCTTCGGTGGCGCGGCGGTAGCGGCCCCAAAAATCCAGGTTCCACAGCACATTGAAGTTCAGGTGCCCAAAGCTCGAGCTGTAGGCGGGAAATACCTTGGCAGTTTTCGGATTGCGTTCGGCCGTCACTCCGGCGCCAACCGTCGCCGTGGGAAACTCACTTGCGCGCGTGATGCCGGCTTCCTGCTGCGCTTCCAGCACTCGCGTAGCGGCAATGCGCACGTCGTAGTTGTTCGTGATCGCTGTCCGGATCAGCTTCTGCAGCACCGGATCTTGAAACAGCTCAAACCATTTTTCGCTGCCCAGGCTCGCCGCCGCCGCGGGCGTGGCGGTGGCAGCGGCCCCGCGATAGGCCGAAGGAACGGTCACTGCCGGGCGCTTGTAATTCGGTCCCAACAAGCAGCCGGAAAGCGTGAGTGCCGCGGCCAGCGACGCGGCCGCCGCGGCCACCGTACGCGGGCGCCACATTAGACCACCTCCTGCGGCGCGGCCGGTTTGGGCTCGGCTTGGGTGCGTCTGGCTTCGCCAGAAATCTGGTGCACCATGCAGAACATGGCCGGAATCAAAAATACCGCGATGATGGCCGCGGCAGCAGCTCCGCCAATCACCACCGTGCCCATGATCTTCCGCGCCACCGAGCCCGCGCCCGAGGCGAACCAGAGCGGTGCGCAGCCAAAAATGAACGCAAACGAGGTCATCAAAATCGGACGCAGGCGCAGATGTGCCGCCGCCAGCGCCGACTCGATCAGGCCACGGCCACCGGCAAATTCCGTACGCGCGAACTCGACGATCAGGATGGCGTTTTTGGCGGCTAGTCCGATCAACATCACCAACCCGATTTGGGCGTAAATGTCATTTTCCAACTGCACCGAATAGGCCGGAACCAGGTGCAGCAGGATCACGCGGCGCAGCCAGAGCACGAAAAATGCGCCGAAGACGGCCACCGGCAGGCAAAGCAGCACGCTGAAGGGCAGCGACCAGCTTTCATAGAGCGCCGCCAGCAGCAGGAATACGAAGAGCACCGAAAAGCCGAAAATGACGCTGGGAGGGATGCCATGCACGGCTGTGTTTTCCTGGAACGACATGCCCATGTAGTTGAAGCCCATGTCGCTGGGCATGGTCTGGTGAAACACTCGCTCCAGCACCGCCATGGCCTGCTCCGAGCTCACGCCCGGCGCGGCGGTGACGTTGAGCTGTGCCGAGGTGTACTCGTTGTAATGCATCACGAACTCCGGCCCGAAGCCGGGCTCGATGCTCGCCACCGCCGACAGCGGCACCATGCCGCCATGGTCGTTGCGCACGTAGTACTGGCTGAGGTCGGCGGGACTGGCGCGGTATTGGCCGCTGGATTCGACGTAGACCTGCCATTGCCGTCCGAAACGGTTGAAGTAGTTCACAAACACGCCGCCCAAATCGGCCTGCAGGGTGGTGTAGACGTCGCTCAGCGTGAGGCCTTGCTTGAGCACTTGGGCGCGGTCGACATGCACGAACCGTTGCGGCACGTGCGGCAGGAACGTAGTGGTAATGCGTGCGATTTGCGGCTGCTTCCGCGCCGTCGCCATGAAGGTATTCACTTCGCGAGCGAGATAATTCACGCCCTTGCCGGAACGGTCCTCCAGCACCATGGTCACGCCGCCCGAGGTGCCCACGCCGGGAATTTCCGGAGGCGAGAAGCTGAACGCCGTGCCCGCCGGCAACTGCGCCAGTACGCGGTTGAGATGGTTTTCGATCGCCTTGTACTGCTCGTCCAACCGGGTGCGCTGGCCCCAGGGCTGGAACACCACAAAAAAGAAGCCGCTATAGCTGGTCTGTACGTAACTGAGCAGGCTGAAGCCGGCGACGCTGTTCACGTAGCGCACCCCCGGGGTGGACTGCAGCAGCCGGCTGATTCTGTCCACTGCGGCTTCGGTGCGCTGCAGCGATGAGGCCGGAGGAAGCTGCAGGTTGACGTACACGTAGCCCTGGTCCTCGTCGGGCAAAAAACCGCTGGGCAGGCGGGAGCCGAACCAAATGCCCGCGGCGGCAAAGGCAATCAACAATACGAACGACAGCACCGTCTTGTGCGCCAGCACGTGGCAGCCGCGCACGTAGAAGTTCGTTGTCTTGTCGAAGCTGCGGTTGAACCAGTTGAAGAACGCGCCGAGCGGACCGCCGCGCTTTTGCGCACGCGGCTTGAGCAGTAGCGCCGCCAGCGCCGGGCTGAGGCTGAGGGCGTTGAACGCCGACAAAATCACCGAGATCGCGATGGTGGCGGCAAACTGCTGATAGAGCCGACCGGTGATGCCGGGCACGAAGGCCGTGGGAATCAGCACCGCCGACAGCACCAGGGCGATGCCCACGACCGGCCCGCCCAGCTCTTCCATGGAACGCAGCGCTGCCGCCTTGGGCTCCATCCCCTGGCTGATATGGTGCTCGACCGCTTCGACCACGACGATGGCGTCATCCACCACCAGCCCGATCGCCAGCACCATGCCAAACATCGAGAGCGTGTTGATGGAAAAGCCCAGCGCCGGGAAAATGATGAAGGTTCCGATCAGCGAAACCGGAACCGCCAGCAAGGGAATCAGGGTGGCGCGCCAGCTCTGCAAAAAAACATAGACCACCAGAATGACCAGCAGCAGCGCGATTGCGAGCGTGAAGAGAATTTCCTTCAGGCCTTCTCGCACCGCGCGCGTTGTGTCGAGCGAGGTGACCGCGGCCACGCCCGGGGGAAAGCTGCTCTCCATGGTCTTGAGCAGCGCGTTGACGCCGTTGGCGGTGTCAATCGCATTGCTGCCGGGCAATTGATAGATGGCGATGATGGCGCTGTTTTTTCCGTTGAGATGGGCTTGCTGGGTGTAGGTCTGGGTGCCGAGCTCGATCTGGGCGACATCCTTGAGCCGTACCACGCCGCCGTTGGGATTTTCGCGCACGACGATATCGCCGAACTGCTGCGGAGTGATCAGGCGCCCCTGGGCGCGGACTGCGTAAGTGAACTGCTGGCCGGGCGGCGCCGGCTCGGCCCCGATCTGGCCGCCCGGATTGACGGTGTTCTGCGCCTGGACTGCCTGAATCACATCACTGACGGTCAGGCCGAGCTTGGCCAACGCATCCGGATTCAGCCAGATGCGCATGGCGTACTGTCCGGCCCCATACACCTGAACATTGGCGACGCCAGGCACGCGGGTGATGGGGTCGACCATATTGATGTAGGCGTAGTTGGCCAGAAACTGGCTGGCATGGCTGCCGTCCGGGGAATAGACCGAAACCAGCATCATGGGCGCGGAGGTGGACTTCTGTACAATCACGCCCTGCTCGTTGACAGCTTCCGGAAGTTGCGAGGCGGCTTGCGTCTCGCGCATCTGGGTGAGGATCAAATCGGTATCGGGGTTGGTCTTGACCCCGAAATCCACGATCATCGTCATTTCCCCATTGGCGGTGGCGTTGAGGGAATACATGTAGTTCATGTTGTCCACGCCGCTCATTTTTTCTTCAATGGGCGTGGCCACCGATTGCGCCAGCGTTTGCGCATCCGCGCCCACGAACGTGGCCTGGATTTTGGCCTCGGGCGGAGCGATTTGCGGAAACAGCGAAACCGGCAAACCGACCGCGACAATGATGCCGAGAATGACGGTGAGGATGGAGATGACGAGCGCGACGATCGGCCGGCGAATGAAAAACCGCGACAACATTACTGCCCGCTTCCCGCCCCTTGCGGCCTGACTTTGGAGCCGTCGTGAAGTTTATCGGCGCCTTCGGCCACGACCTCTTCGCCCGCGTGCAGGCCGCTGGTGATCACCCAGTCCGTGCCTGCGGTCGCGCCCAGTTGCACGTTGCGAAACGACACGCGATGATTGCGGCCGACGACGGCGACTTCATTGCTCCCCTGCAACTGACTGACCGCCGATTGTGGGATCACCAGCGCTTGCGCGAGCACGCGAGTGAGCGCCCGGATTTTTGCCGGCTGTCCGGGACGGAGCAGATCGCCGGGGTTGGGAAATGCCGCCACCAGCTCAATCGTGCCGGTGTCCGTACTTACGGCGCGGTCGGCAAACAGCACTTTGCCCGCATGCAGATAAATGCTACCGTCGGCGAGCACGAGCTGCACCGGCGCGGCTGAGTGCGTTGCTAGCAGATCGACAGCGCCATTCTGGTGTTCGGCGCTGGCGAGGTAATCCTGGGCGCTGATGGAAAAATAGGCTTTGATGGGGTTCAGCCGTGACACCGCCGTCAGCACCGTCTGCGGCGAGACCAGGTTGCCGATTTGTACCTGTGCGATGCCGGCCACTCCGGTCACCAACGACCGGACTTGGGTGAACCCGAGGTTCAGCCGCGCCTGCTCGACCGCCGCTTGCGCCGCGGTGACCCCGGCCTGGGCGGCGGTAACGTTGGCTTGCGCGGCGCTCACCGCGGCCGCGGCCGCCAGTTTCGCCTGCTGATCGTTCTGCAACTGCGATTGCGGAATCGCGCGCGCGGCCGCTTCGGGCAGATCGCGGTTCACGTCGAGCGCGGCCGCGCCCAACTGCGCCCGGGCCTCGAGCACCTGGGCTTTGGCCTGGGCCAGTTGTCCCTGCGCCTGCGCCAGCTTGCCTGCGGCTTCATCGAAGGCGGCTTGAAACGGCCGCGGATCAATTGCAAATAGAATCTGCCCCTGGTGGACCACCGAGCCTTCGCGGTAGTCCTGCTTCACCAGGTACCCGCTCACTTGCGGCTGGATGTTGGCGTTTACGTAACCGGCAAGCGTCGCCACCCATTCGCTATGAATCGCCACCCTCCGCGCGACCACCGGCGCCACCACCACCGGCGTGGGCGGCGGCGCGGCCGCCGCCGCGCGGCTATGCGAGCACCCTGCCGCCAACGCGGCCGCAGCCATCACGCACATCAGTTCCGTTGCCTGCAACTTCATTGGGGTCTCCCCAGTCGCGTTCCCAAATACAGAGCCAGCAGTTGCTCAACGTCCCGCCGTCCCGGCGCCGCATGCGCCCGCGGCAGCGTGAGCACGCCACGTAGCAGCGGTTGAATCACCGCCGCCTGGTGCAAGGCGGCGGCCGCTGCCAGCTTCGGCTGCCGCGCCCGCAACACCGCCGCAATCCGCCGCCGGAGCTGGCTGCGGCGCCGGTTCGAACCTTGCGTCCGCGGACCTTCCAGCAGCGCCGCAAAGCCCGGACAACGCCGGTTCATTTCCAGCATCAGCCCCACCAGCCGCCGCGCCATGCCGGCCGGCGCCAGGCCGGACGCCTCCGTTTGTAACTTCTGCCACAAGGGCGCGCCCGCCGCGGCGTAGCGCTCCCGCAACGCCTCCGCCAGCGCCTCCTTGTTCGGATAGAACTGATAGAGCGAGCCGATCGCCGCGCCCGCCCGCCCGGCAATTCCGCACATGGTCGCGCCGGCATAGCCATGCTCGGCGATTTCGCCCCCTGCCGCGGTCAGCAAGCTCTCCACTTTGAACTTCCCGCGCTCTTGCGACGGCACCCGCCTTATTTGTACCGAATGTGAGGACAACCTCACATTTTACGGCAAGCCGGGCGCGCTGACGCATGAAAGTCCCGTCACGCAAGGGAACACTGGATCCGCCGATGCTGCGCACCCTGGTGCCGGGCCCGCGCCATGGCGAGGCCTGAAGTTCGTGCGGGCGGCCGAAGGCGCGAGCGCACCGGGGAATCCCGCGGCCCATCGCAGTCACTGACGTGGGCTATTTTTTCTCGAAATGATTGGCGTTGATCTCGGTGAAGTTGTCCCACTTCTGCGGCAGATCCTCGCGCGCAAAGATCGCTGACACGGGACAGACCGGCACGCAGGCGCCGCAGTCTATGCATTCCTGCGGATCAATGTAGAGCTGCGTTTCCGGCTCGAAGTCGCCTTCATCCTTGCGGGGATGGATGCAGTCCACCGGGCAGGCGTCCACGCACGCGGTGTCTTTGACGTTAATGCAGGGTTCTGCGATGACGTACGCCATTCAACTCCATTATGCCCCGCAATGGACCGCGGCATCCCCTGCGCCCAGCCGATAATGCAGCACTACCAGCTCCAGGTCGGTTGTCGCCTGGATGGAATGTTGCTGGTGGGGACGCATGTCCACGACTACGCCCGGCTGCAGGGCGATGGCATTGCCGTCCAGGAAGAACTGGCCGGCGCCGTGAACGACAACCGCGGTCACATCCACGTTGCTGGCGTGCGCGGGAACGGCGTTGCCGGCGGCGATGGACAGACGTACGACTTCCGTGCCCGGGCGGGCGAAGATGACTTCCTTGCGGATAGGGCTCATAAGCCCTATATTGGGCGGGCACCGGCTGCCGCGCAGTGACCGAAATCACCGGCGGGCGCGGGCGCGCTTCGGCGCGGCGCCGGAAGGGGTAGCCAGCCCGCTAGCGCAGCGGGAAGTGAATCATCATGCGGATGAAGGTCGCCGGGTAGACGCCGACCCAGACCAGGGCGACCAGGAGCACGCCGAGCACCCAGGCGCCGGTGCGCGCCACGGGCAAGGCCAGCGGCCCCTCGGCCGCGATCGTTTGCGGCAGCGGGCTGTAGAGGGCCACCACGATACGCAAGTAATAGAACAGCCCGATCACGCTGGTGATAAAGAGGACGAGCAAGAGCATCCACAGCGACGCGGCCGTGCCGGCAGCGACGATATAGAACTTGGCCAGGAACCCGGCGGTGAGCGGAATCCCGGCCAGCGACAACAGCATCGCGGTGAACACCAGCGCCAGCCAAGGCCGCCGCCAGAACAGGCCGCGGTAATCCTCGATTCCATCCGGCTCGCCCCGGGTGCGGCTGGTGAGCGCCGCGATCACGCCAAACGCGCCCAGCGTCGTAATGAAATAGGCGAGGAAATAGAAGCCCACCGCCGCCGCCGCCATGGCGGCAGCGCGGCTGGCGGCGAGAAAGGCCACGGTGATGTAACCCATGTGGGCGATGGAGGAAAACGCCAGGATGCGCTTGACGTTGGTCTGCCGCAGCGCCATGAGGTTGCCGACCACCATGGAGGCAAACGCCAGGATGGTGAGCACCAGGAACAGCCGCCCGGAAGGCGCGCCCGAGCTTTCGTAAAAGTAGCGCAGCAGCACCGCAAAGATGCCGGCCTTCGAGGCTGTCGCCACGAACGCGGTGACCGGCGCGGGTGCGCCCTGGTAAACGTCCGGCGTCCAGAGATGGAACGGGACCAGTCCCAGCTTGAATCCGATGCCGACCAAAATCAGCGCCACGCCAGGCAGCACCAACTGGCCCGAGGCGTGTGGCAGCCGCGCCGCCAGCGTCGCAAACTGCATCGTTCCGGTCGCGGCGTACACCAGCGCCATGCCGAACAGCAGAAACGCGGCCGAAGAGGACGCCAGCACTAAATATTTGATTCCCGCTTCCAGCGGCAGCGCCCGCCCTTGCGGATAGGCGTTGAGGCCGTAAAGGGCGATGCTCAGAACCTCGAGGCTCAAAAAGAACGACACAAAGTCGCTGCTGGCCGCCAGCACCGCCGCGCCCAGAGCGGCGATCACCAGGAGGACGTAAAACTCCTCGTGGCGCTTCTCGGTCTTTTCCAGATAATCCCACGCGAGCAGCGCCACGACGAATGCCGCTCCCGCCGCCAGTCCGATGAAAAACAGCGCGTAGCCGTCCAGGCGCAGCAGCGGGGTCACCGAGACCGGCGCCACATGGGCGGCGGGCCAGATGCGCCAGATGGTGATGGCCAACCCGGCCAGGGTGATGATCAGGGTGCCGCGGTGGGAGCGATGCACACCGATGCCGACCATAGCGACCACGGCGGTCGCGGTGAGGGCGATCAGCGGCCCGAGCGCGGTCCATTGCGCCGCGGTAAAGCTCATCGCTTCGCCTCCGCGCGCAACTGCGCCACGGCGGGGGCAGCCGGCGGCGACGCCAGCTCCTGCTCGATGCGCGCCAAGCTGGGCGCAGCGGCATTGAGCACCGGCTGCGGGTAGAGGCCGAGCCAGAGCAGCACGGCCATCATCGGAATCAGCATGAGCGCCTCGCGCTTGAGCATGTCGGGAGCCTGCCAGTTATGCCGGTTGGGTCCCTGAAAGGCCTGCTGGACCATCTCGATGCCATAAAAGGTCGAAACCAGAATGCCGATGGCGCCGGCAATCGCCAGCCCCACGCTGACGTGGAACACGCCCAACAGAATCAGGAACTCGGCGACGAAGTTGCCGAGGCCGGGCAATCCAACGGCCGCCATGGCGAAGAACTGTCCGCTGCCGCTGACCCGAGGCATGATCGCCCACAGGCCGTTCATCTTGCCCATCTCGCGCGTATGCAGGCGTTCCTGCAGCATGCCGGCCATGACAAACAAGGCGCCGGTGGAGAAGCCATGGCAGAGGATTTCCAGCACCACGCCTTCCAGGGCCCATTTCGCCGCCTCGCTGCCGGGACCGGCAAGGGCAGCAGCAAACACGCCCAACAGCACAAAGCCCATGTGGCTGACGCTGGTGTAGGCCACGAGGCGCTTCATGTCGGTCTGGCCGTAGGCGAGCAGGGCGCCGTAGATGATGCCGATGGCCGCCAGAATCATCGCCCAGGGCGCGAAGGCGCGGGCGGCGTGGGGGAACAGCGGCAGTACGAAACGCAACAGCCCGTAGGCGCCGGTCTTCAGCATAAGGCCGGCGAGGATGAGGCTGCCGGTGGTGGAAGCTTCGGTGTGGGCGTCGGGCAGCCAGGTATGGAAGGGGAACATGGGCAGCTTGACGCTAAAGGCGGCGAAAAAGCCGAGCAGAATCCACAGCGCCACGGAGGGCGAAAGCGGAGTGTGCAGCAGCGCGGCGTACTCGAAGGTGTAGACGCCGGTGGCGGCGTGATGTTCAAAAAACAGCGCCAGAATGGCGAGCAGCATCAGCAGGCCGCTGATCTGGGTGAACAGGAAAAATTTCACCGCCGCGTACTGGCGGCGCTCATGCCCCCAGATGGCGATGAGGAAAAACATGGGCACCAGCATCAGTTCCCAGGCGAAGTAGAACAGGAACAAGTCCATCGCCAGGAACACGCCGGTGATGCCCGCCAGCAGCCAGCAGAGGTTGAGATGGAAGAAGCCGACGCCCGTCTGAATTTCGCGCCACGAGGCGAACACGCCGATCATGCCCAGCGCGAAGGTGAGCAACAGCAGCAGGAGGCTCAGCCCGTCCAGCGCCAGATGGAAGTGAATGCCGAACTGCGGAATCCAGTTCCAGTTGACTTGACGGAGCCAATGGCCTTGCAAAGCGCCCTGGAATTGGCCCGGGCCGGAGCGGATCCAGATCTGGAGGGTGAGGATGAAATCCAGCGCGATGCCGCCGAAGGCAATCCAGCGGGGAGCGGTTTGGGACCATTTTCCGGCGAGCGCGCTGATTCCGCCCGCCGCCCCGAGAATTACGAGGATCCAGAGCAGGATCATGGCGTGAGCCTCACCATAGCACCACCACGATCAGGAAAATCGCTCCCGCCGCGATCCAAGCGGCGTAACGGCGGACCTTGCCGGTTTCGCTGGGCCAGAGCCAACCGTAGAAGGTGCGGCAGAGCCAGCCGATGCCCTCGAAGATCTGATCGACGACATCGTGGCGGCCGCGGCGGACCAGGGCGATGGTGGGAATCACAAACACGAGGTCATACAGCCGGTCCATGCCCCAATCGCTGTACCAGAAGCGGTACAAATCCTGTCCGAATTCACCCGCCATGAGCGCCTCGGTGAGCGAATGATTCTGGATCTGGAACAGGTAAATGATGTAAACGCCGACGAAGAATACGGCCGCGGCGACGGCTTCCGAGCCAATCTCGCCCAGGCCGGTGGGGCGGGCGGCGGCCAACATGGGCAGGGCCGAAGAGAGAAAATGGGTCAGCCGCTCGCCGCCGCCGAGGGCGGGTGGCAGATCGAAAAAGCCAGCCAGCATGGACAGAAAGGCGAGGATGATCATGGGCCATTGCACCGTCCAGCGCGGCCAGTGCTGGGGCGGGTTTTTCTCCTCGCCGTAGAAGGTGACGAAGATCAGGCGGAATATGTAGAGCGCGGTCAGAAACGCGCCGACCAGCGCACCGACCCAGAGCCACATATGGCCGCTCGGGCTGCTCCAGGCCTGCCAGATGATCATCCCCTTGCTGTAAAAGCCGGCGCTGATCAGCGGCAGACCGGCGAGCGAGCTGCCGGCGAAGACGAAGCACCAGAAGGCGAGCGGCTGCTTATGGCGCAGGCCGCCCATCTTGAAGATATTGTGTTCGTCGTTGAGCGCGTGGATGACCACGCCGGATGCGAGGAAGAGCAGGGCCTTGAAGAAGGCGTGGCTGATGAGATGGAAAATCGCCGCCGACCAGGCGCCGACGCCGAGCGCGAGGAACATGTAGCCGATCTGGCTGACGGTGGAGTAGGCGAGGATACGCTTGATGTCGGTCTGGGTGAGGGCGCTGCAGCCGGCCAGCAGGAGGGTGGCGAAGCCGATAATGGCCACCGCCAGCATGGCGCCGGGCGCGAGCTCGAACAGCACGTGGGTGCGGGCAATCAGATACACGCCCGCGGTGACCATGGTGGCGGCGTGGATGAGCGCGCTGGTGGGGGTGGGGCCGGCCATGGCGTCGGGCAGCCAGGTTTGCAGCGGCAGTTGGGCCGACTTGCCCACCGCGCCGCCGATGAGCAGGAAAGCGGCGACTTCGGCCACCATGGCGCCGACATGCCAGTGAGCCTGCGCCGCCAGCATGAGCTGCTGGATGTTCAAGGTGCCCAGGCGGTTGAACAGCAGAAATAAGCCGAGGATGAAGGCGGTGTCACCGGCGCGGGTGACGATGAAGGCCTTGCGTCCGGCGCGTCCGTTGGCCTCATCGCCATACCAGAAGCCGATCAGCAGGTAGCTGCACAGCCCCACGCCTTCCCAGCCCAGCAGCAGCAGCAGCAGGTTGTTGGCCAGCGTCAGGGTGAGCATGGAGGCGACGAACAGGTTCATGTAGGCGAAGAAGCGTTCGTAGCCCTCGCTTTCCTCCATGTGCTCGGTGGAGTAGACGTGGATGAGAAAACTGACGAAGCTGACCACCAGGGTCATGACCACGGCGAGCGCGTCGAGGTACAGCCCCATGTCCACATGGAAGTTACCCACCGCGATCCAGTGCCAGACGATCTGGGTGAAGGCGGCGTCGGGGGCGCGCATGAACGCCAGGCCGATGAGCAGGGAGATGATAAAGCTGGCGAAAATCGCAAGGGAGCCCAGCCAGGCGGCGACGCGGCGGCCCAGCCGGCGGCCGAAGACCATCAGGATGAAAGCCGAAACGAAGGGAATGACCGGCTCCAGCCAGAGCAGCGAGTAGATTGCCGGATGCGGGGACATGGGTGCGCTAGTCTTTCATGCGGCTGGCGAGGTCCGCGTCCACGGTTTCGGTTTGATGATGCAGTTGCAGGAGCAGGGCAAGGCCGACGGCGACCTCGGCGGCGGCCACGGCCAGGATGAAGAGAAACATGACCTGGCCGTCGGGTTGGGCCCAGCCCGAAGCCGCGGCGATGAAGGCCAGGCCGGCGGCATTGAGCATGATCTCGATCGACAGCAGGATCATGACCAGGTTGCGGCGGGTGAGCAGGCCGATGAGTCCGAGGGCGAAGAGCACGGCGGCCAGCAGCAGTCCCATGTGGGTCATGGCGTGGTCACCTCTTTTTTCGCCGGCTCCTGCTCGACCGCCTGCGTCTGGCGGCGGCCCACGCCGGAGCCGATGTGATACGCGGCGATGACGGCGCCCATCAACAGCATGGAGGCGAGCTCGACGCCCAGGATGTAGGTGGTCAGCAGCGAGCGCCCGACGGCGTGCGGACCGACGCGGTGCACGCCCGGCGGGGGCGGCGCGCCGGTGAGCACCGACCACAGGAAGGCGGCAAACAGCAGGCCTCCGAGAATGGACGGACCGACCCAGCCGCGGCCGGGCTGCCAGGTCCGCTCCTGCTGCTCGGCGGACTGGCCCAGGTTCAGCATCATGCTGACGAAAATGAACAGCACCATGATGGCGCCGGCGTAGATGATCACTTCGAGGGCGGCCAGATAGGGCGCTCCCAAGGCATAAATCGCCACCGCAACCGCCAACAGCGAGGGCACCAGCCAGAGCAGGGCGTGGAAGGCGTTCATGCGCGTAATCGCCATAATGGTGGCGAAGATCGCGATGATGGCGCCGAAGGCGAACAACACCGGCATGCTAGGCGTTCCTCATGGCAACAGCGAATGCAAATCCACGGGCGGCGATTCGCGTTCCGCCTCGCCCTTGTCCTTGCCGCCGATTTTCACTCCGGCGACCCGCCAGAAATTGTAGCCGGGATATTTGCCCGGCCCCGCGATCAACAGATCCTCCTTTTCATACACCAGATCCTGCCTGCGGTACTCGCCCAATTCGGTGTCGGGCGTCAACTGGATGGCGTAGGTGGGGCAGGCTTCCTCGCACAGCCCGCAGAAAATGCAGCGCGAAAAATTGATGCGGAACCAGTCGGGATAGCGCCGTCCGGTCTGGTCCTCGGTGGCCTGCAGCGCGATGCAGTCCACCGGGCAGGCCACGGCGCACAAGTAGCAGGCGACGCAGCGTTCGCCGCCATCGGGGTCGCGCGATAGGATAATGCGGCCACGGTAGCGCGCCGCCAGATAGGCTTTTTCCTCCGGGTACTGGATGGTCACCCGCTTGGCGAACATGTGCAGGAACACGTCCCACAGGGTGCGGATCACGCTCAGCATCAGTGCACCCCACCGTGATGCAATGCCACCACGACGGCTCCCGTCACCAGCAGGTTGGCGAGCGCCAGCGGCAGCATCAGCTTCCACCCCCAGGCCATCAACTGATCAAAGCGCGGGCGCGGCAGGGCCGCTCGCAGCAAGACAAAAAAGGCGATGAAGCCGAACATCTTGATCAGAAACCACACCAGGCCCGGCAGCCCGGGCCCCAGCCAGCCACCCACGAACAGGACCGTAATCAGGCAGGAGATGAGGGTCACGCCCAGGTACTCGCCCACGAAAAACAGTCCGAACTTCATGCCCGAGTACTCGCTGTGAAAGCCGGCGACCAGCTCGCTTTCCGCTTCGGGCAGATCGAAGGGCAGGCGCCGGGTTTCGGCGGCTCCGGCGATCAGAAACAGCACAAAGCCCAAAAACTGCGGAATCACGAAGAACATGGATTTTTGCTGGGCGTGCACGATGGCCCCGAGGGAAAACGATCCCGCCAGGATGACGGTGCCCATGACCGCCAGGCCCATGAAGACCTCATAGCTGAGCATCTGAGCCGCCGCGCGCAAACCGCCCAGCAGCGAGTACTTGTTGTTGGACGACCAGCCACCGATGACCACGCTGTAGACGCCCAGCGAGGACATGGCCAGGAAGAAGAGCAGGCCGATGTTGAGGTCGGTGACCTCGATGCCGGTGGCGAAGGGGACCACGGCAAAGCCCATCAGCACCGTGGCCGCCACGATCGCGGGGGCCAAGATGAACGGCCATTTATCGGCAAAGGGCGGAATCCAGTCTTCCTTGAAAAACAGCTTGACCGCGTCAGCCAGGGGCTGCAGCAAACCGAAGGGACCCACGCGGTTGGGACCGTAGCGGTCCTGCCAGAGGGCGAGCAGGCGGCGCTCGACCCAGATCAGGAAGGCGGCGATGTTGAGGGCGAAAAACAGAATGCCGATCAGCGCCCAGATGGGATGCGGGCTGACCAGATTCACCAAGCGGTTCACCGCGCGTCCTCCGTTGCTTGGATCTCGATCCAGGCAGGCAGGGCGGCTCCGTCAAAAGCCGCGAAGCCGGCAGGCAGCAGCGCCAGTCCGTCGGCCAAACCTGGGATGAGGCGCAGCGGCACCTGAAAGGCGCGGCGGTCGAGTTCGAGGCGCATCGGTTGACCCTGATGCCAGCCGGCGGCGGTGGCGGCGGCGGCGCTCACGCCGACATAAGCAGCGGGGGAGAGCTCGGCAATGGCGCGGCCGAGGCGGCTGAGCTCGTCGGAGCCGAACAAATGCTGCTGGCGCACGGTCCAGAACTTGCCTTTTTGCGGCGCGAAGGCCGCAGGCGGATTTAGCGGCGCCGGCGCCTGCGGCGGGGCCCCGCCTTCGAACAGCCGCACGCCCGCATCTCCGCCGCGCAGCGACTGGTTCACCTCGTTCTGATAACCCAACTGCGCTTGGGGCGAGTTCCAGCCCGGGCGCCAGAAAAACGCGGTGAGCGCCGCGGGGGGCTGGGCCTGGAAACCCTCCATGGTGAAGCTCAGGGCGGTGTCCAGATCGTCAGGCGGTTTGGGTTCGCTCACGGCGAGGTTGGCGTCCTTGGCAGTGCGGCCGCTGAAGCGGTGGGGCTCGCGCGGCATTTTCTGTCCCGCCTGGCGGAAATTGGCGAGCGGAGCGGCAACGCGGGCGGGGGCGAGCGCGGGTTCGACGGCAGCGAGCTCGGCCAGCACGCCGTCGAGTTCGAGATTGCTGTCTTTGGCATGGAGCAGCCAGCGCCAGGACTCGCGCACTTCCGGGTTGGGCGACAGGACCTGGAAGAATCGCTGCGCCCGGCCCTCGCTGCTGATGAAGGTTCCGTCGCCCTCGGCCCAACTAGCGGCGGGCAGCACCAGCTCGGCCGCATCGGCGGTGGAGTGCCGGACCTGGTCGAGCACGACCAGGTGGCGGCCGCGCTGACCCGGTCCGGCATCGGGGGGGATGCGGAAGCGGGCCAAAAAGGCTTCGACGGCGGCTGCGGAGGCGCGCCGCTCGAGATCGGTTTCCAGCGCCAGTACGGTTTCGATCTCGTCGAAGCAGGCCAAATCCAGGCCCTGGCTCAGCGGGCGGGGGGCGAGCAGCGCCAGGCCCAGGGTATTGGCCTCGGGTAGTACAAAGCTCAGCGCCGCCGGCCGGCCGTGGCGCACCAGCGCCGCCGCCACCGCTGCCGCAGCTTCCACCAGCTCCAGGCTGGCGCAACTGGTACCGGTCACGACCAGCGGCTGATCCGCCGACAGAAGGGCTTGAGCGATGATCGCGGCGGGCGCCGCCCACTGGTTCGCGCCGGGCTGGCTGTCGTCCAATTGATGTGCAACCTCGAACGCCAAGCGCGCCAAATCGGCGGGGGCGGCGCGATGGCAGGCGGTGGCGATCTCGTCGAGTTTGGTCGCCGCCGGGGAGAGCAGGAACAGCGGTCCGTGCGCGTCCTGAATGGCCTCGCGCGCGGCGTGATCCAGCCAGTGGGGAATCTTGAGCGGATCGCAGATCGTGCGCAGGGGCTGTTGGCGCATGCCCTGGCGCAGGCTCAGCGCCATACGCGCGGCCGATTGGGTCAGATCTTCGCCCAGGACCAGGGCAGCATCGCAGTGTTCCACCTGGCGCAGGCCGGCGATGCGGGCGGGCGTGAGGCGCATCAGCTCCAAAATCCGCTGGGCCAGAGCCAACTGTGCGTCCTGCATGCCGGCGAAAAACCGGTCGCGACCGACCAGCTCGCGCAGGACGAAATTGGACTCGAGCGATGCGCGGGGCGAGCCGATGCCCAGCATCCGTCCCGGCGGATCGGCTTCGGCGGCGCGCAGCAGGCGGCGCAAGTGGTCGAGTCCGGCCTCGGCGTTCATCTCGACGCCGCGGATACGCGCGCGGCGGATGCGCTGATCGGATTCGAGGTACTCGTAAGCGTAGCGCCCGCGGTCGCATAAGAAGTAGCCGTTGACCTCGCCGTTATAGCGGTTGACGGTCACCCGCACTTGTCCGTAGCGTTCGCCGGTGGAGGTATTACAGCCCAGGCCGCAGGCGGCGCACACCGACGGGGTCCAGCGCAGGTCCCATTTGCGGGTGTAATGCTGCTTCAGCGTGGCGTCGGTGAAGACGCCGGTGGGGCAGACCTCGGCGAGGTTGCCGGCAAACTCGTTTTCGAGCACGCCGTCGCGCTGGCGTCCGAAAAACACGCGGTCGCTGATGCCGAACGCGTCCAGATCCTTGCCGCCACAGTACTCGCGATAGAAGCGCACGCAGCGGTAGCACTGGATGCAGCGGTTCATCTCGTGGTTGACCAGCGGTCCGAGATACTGATTGCGGAAGGTGCGTTTGGAAAAGCGGTAGCGCCGGTAGCTGTGGCCGGTCATCACCGTCATGTCCTGCAATTGGCACTGGCCGCCCTCATCGCACACCGGGCAGTCGTGCGGATGGTTGAGCATCATGCCTTCGATGACCGAGGCGCGGAAGGCCACGGCTTCGGGATGTTCGAGCGAGATGCGCACGCCTTCGCTCACCGGGGTCATGCAGGACATCACCAGGCGGCCGAGGGGGTCGTGTTCGTCCTTGAGCAGCTTGACCGCGCACTGGCGGCAGGCGCCGACCGAGCCCATGGCGGGATGCCAGCAGAAGTAGGGCAGATCGAAGCCCAGCGACAAGCAAGCCTGCAGCAGCGACTGATCGGGGCTGACGGCGTAGCTGCGTCCATCCACGATGATGTGCATTTGCTCAGGCATCCCAGCCCTCGTAGGTGCAGCGGTGTTCGGCAAGGTGGCGCTCGAAATCCTCGCGGAAATGCTCGATGGCGGTGCGCAGCGGATCGGCCGCGCCCGGCGCGAGGGCGCAAAAGGTCGCACCCGGCCCCCAGAACCCGGCCAGATGCAACAGTTTCTCGATGTCTCCCGGCCTTCCCTGGCCCGCTTCCATGGCCTGCAGCAGGCGGTCGGCCCACGCCAGTCCGCTCCAGCAGGGGGTACACCAGCCGCAACTTTCGCGGCTGAAGAAATGAATCAAGTTGGCCACCATGCCGACCGGGCAGGCGTGGTCGTCGAGGATGATCATCGTCCCGGTGCCCATGCGGCCGCCAACCTTTTGCGGGGCGGAAAAATCCATGTTGACGTTGAGGTGATCGGGCGTGAAAAACGGGGTGGAAGCGCCGCCCGGCAGCAGACCGCGCAGTTTGAGCCCGGGCAGCATGCCGCCCGCCTGCTCGAGAATCTCGCCCACGGTCGAGCCCATGGGCAGCTCCCAGAGGCCTGGCCGCTGGACGCGGCCGCTGACGCCGTAGAGCTTGGTGCCGCCGTCGGCGGTCTTGCTGAGCTGGTGGTACCAGTCGACGCCGTGGTGCAAGATGCCGGGGAGGTTGCAGAGCGTTTCGACGTTGTTGACCACGGTGGGCTTGCCCCACAAGCCGCTGTTGCCGGGATAGGGCGGCTTGGTGCGCGGGTTGGCGCGCTTACCTTCGAGCGCGTTGAGCATGCCAGTTTCCTCGCCGCACATATAGCGTCCCGCCGAGGTGTGCAGGTACACTTGGGCTCCGTCCAGCGCCCGCGCGTCATCGGCTTCGGACATCGCCGCCAGCAGGCGCTGCGCCGCCAGCGTATATTCGCCGCGCAGAAAGATGTAGGCGGTTTCGGCCTCGACCGCGCGCGCGCAAATGGCGATGCCTTCCAGGAGCAGGTGGGGGTTCTGCTCCATCAAGAGCCGATCCTTGAACGTGCCCGGCTCCATCTCATCGGCATTGACGGCGATGTATTTCGGCCGCGGCGCGTCCGGTCCCACGGGCAGCACGCTCCATTTCAAGCCGGTGGGAAAGCCCGCGCCGCCGCGTCCGCGCAGGTTGGACGCCTTCACCAAGGCGGTGATGGCGGCCGGCTCGAGTTTTCGCGCGGCCGCCAGACCCTGATAACCTCCGGCGCTGCGGAAGGCCTGCAGCCCCAGCACGGAGCCGTCGCTCGGGATCGCGCCGGTTAGCGGATGGGTCAGTTCAGTCATATTGCTTTAGAGCCGCCTCCAGGGCTTCCGGATTGCGCTGTGGGTCCAGATCGCGGTGCAAGTCCTCGTCCACCATCAGCACCGGCGCGTGGTCGCACGCCCCCAGACAGACGATCGGCAGCAGCGTGAACTTGCCATCCGCCGTGGTTTCGCCCTCCTTCACGCCCAGCTTGGTTTCCAGTTGCCGCTTCAGGCGTCCGTAGCCGGTGAGCCAGCAACTGACGCCATCGCACAGCCAGATCACGTGGCGGCCCACGGGTTTGCGCAGCAGCAGGTTGTAAAACGTGCACACGCCGTCCAGCTCCGCGCGTGAGCATCCCAGAAACTCGGCCACATCTTCCATGGCTTGTTCGGAGACGTAGCCGCGGTGCTTCTGCACGATTTTGAGCGCGTCAATCGCCACCGCGCGCTTGGAGGGATAGTGCGAGGCTTCTGCTTCGATTTGGCGTTGTTCTTCGGTGGTCAGCATTTTCGTCAGCGGTCGATGTCGGCCAGGACAAAATCCATGGCGCCCAGCACGGCGAGCAAATCCGGAATCATCTGCCCGCGGCAAAGCAGTGGCAGCGTCTGCATGTTCACAAACGAGGGGGTACGGATGCGGGTGCGGTAGGAATGGGTCCCGCCATCGCTGACCAAGTAATAGCCATTGTTGCCCTTAGTTGCCTCAATCGCTCCCAGCGCCTCGCCCTCCGGCATCACCGGCCCCCAGCTCACGCCCAGAAAATGCGTGATCAAGGTTTCGATGTCGTGCATGGTGCCACCGGAGCCTTCGCCGGCGGCGCCATGCTCCTTGAGGGCCGGCACGGCGCGGGGATCGGAGGATTTGTAGGGACCGTCCGGCATGACTTTCATACACTGCTCGATGATGCGCAAACTCTGCCGCATTTCCTCGACGCGCACTTCGGCGCGTCCATAGCAGTCGCCGCGCGGCGAAGTGGGGATATCGAAGTCGAACTGCTCGTAGCCGCCATAGGGCAGCTTTTTGCGGAAATCCCACTCCAGGCCGCTGGCGCGCAGGTTGGGGCCGGTGACGCCCCAGTCGATGGCGTCGGCGACGCTCATTTTCCCCACGCCCTGGGTGCGGCCCTTAAAGATGCGGTTGGCCATGACTTCGTGGTCGTATTCCTGCAGCCGGCGCGGGAAATAATCGAGAAAATCCCGCATCATGGTGTCCCAGCCGCGGGGCAGGTCCTGGGCCACGCCGCCGATGCGGAACCAGTTGGGATGCATGCGCGCTCCCGTGATGGCCTCAATCAGGCCGAAGGCGCGCTCGCGGTCGTTGAAGGTGAAAAATACGGGCGACAACTGGCCCAGATCCTGCGCGAAGGTTCCGTACCAGACCAGGTGGCTGATGATACGGAACAGCTCGCTGAGCATGACGCGAATCACCATTCCACGCGGGGGGACTTGAATGCCTGCGAGTTTTTCCATCGCGGTCAGATAGGCGAGATTGTTCATCACCCCGCTTAGATAATCCACGCGGTCCGTGTAAGGAATGTAGGTGTGCCAGGTCTGCCGTTCTCCCATCTTCTCGGCGCCGCGGTGATGAAACCCGATTTCCGGCACCGCATCCACGATTTCCTCGCCGTCGAGTTGTAAAACGACGCGGAACACGCCGTGTGTCCCCGGATGCTGAGGCCCGATATTCAGAAAAATGAAATCGGATCCTTCGCGGCTCAGCCGCATGCCCCATTCCTCGGGCCGGAATCGCAGGGCTTCCTGCTCTTCCCGCTCCTTCTGCTCCGGCAAGTGGAACCGTCCCATTTCCGTGGCGCGCGCCGGATGATCCTTGCGCAGCGGGTGGCCGGCCCACGTTTTCGGCATCAGGATGCGGGCGAGGTATGGGTGATTATCGAATACGATGCCGAACATATCCCAGACTTCACGCTCGTACCAGTTGGCGTTTCTCCAGAGATCGCAAATGCTCGGGATCGACAGCCGGTCTTCAGTCAAAGGAACTTTGATGCGGATATATTCATTGCGCTCGAACGATAAGAGGTGATAAACGACCGTGAAATCGCTTGCCGGCTGGCCGTCGCGATGAACACGCATACGCTCGTCGATGGCCGTCAGATCGTAGAGCATTCTGTAGGGCTGGGCAATTTCCTCCTTTAAGTTGCGCAGAACCTCGCGAATACGGTCTTTAGAAACCCAGAACGTCGGAATGCCGTCCGCGCTACGCTGCGGCGTGGCCTCGATCGGCGGCGGAGCGGCGATCATACGGTATCCGGCTCACGGAGGGTCGTCTGACGTTGCCGCATAGGTCTTTTG
>JBOGKM010000108.1:0-1216 GCA_050747745.1 Terriglobales bacterium | reverse complement strand
CGAGCGGGGTTTGCGACCGCCCGATTCATCAGCGTGAAGGCGCCGGTCGTGGCGCTGGAGCACGCATGGCTGATGGACGGCACGGGTGCGCCGGCCCAGCCGGATCAGACCATTGTGATCGAGCACGGCCGGATTCAGGCGGTTGGGCCGGCGGCATCGGTGTCCGTTCCGTCCGGAGCCGAGGTGCTGGACCTGCACGGCGATACGGTGATCCCCGGTTTGGTGGGCATCCATGACCACATGTTCTATCCCGCTCCGTTTGCGGGCCTGCCGGCGACCCGGAACGAGATGGCATTCAGTTTCCCGCGTCTCTATCTGGCCGGCGGCGTGACCACGGTGCGCACCGTGGCAGGCATTGAACCCTATACCGATCTGAACCTGAAGAAGCTGATCGACACCGGGCGCATCCCTGGTCCGCACTTGGTGGTGGCCGGGCCCTTTCTGGAGGGGAAAGGCGCTTTCACGGCGGTCCAGATGCACGAGCTATCGGGTCCCGCCGACGCTGTCCGGACGGTGCAGTATTGGGAAGCCGAAGGTGTCACGACCTTCAACGCCTACCGGCACATCACCCGTGCGGAACTGGCGGCGGCCGTGAAGGCGGTGCATGCCCGCGGCTATACCATTACGATTCATGTCTGTTCGATCGGGTTTCGCGAGGCGGCGGCGCTGGGCGTGGATAGTTTGGACCACGGGTTGGAAGTGGACACGGAGTTTGATCCCGGCAAGCAGCCGGATGTGTGCCCGCCAGCCAACGTGACGGAGGCGACGCTGGCGCATTTGGATGTAGCGAGTGCGCCGGTGCAGGACATGATCCGCGATCTCGTGGCGCGTCATGTTTCGGTGACCTCGACCCTGCCGGTCTTTGAGGCCGGCGTACCCGGCCGTCCTCCCCTCGAGCCACGCTTCCTGCAGGTGCTGTCGGCGCCCTCGCGCGCGGCCTATCTGCTGGCCCGGGTGCGGTCGGATGAACGGCCCGGCGCAAGCGCCGCCATCTTCAAGAAAGAAATGCAGTTCGAATACGACTTTGTCCGCGCCGGCGGCCGGCTGCTGACGGGCTTGGACCCCACCGGCAACGGCGGCGTCGTTGCCGGCTTCGGGGACCAGCGCGAGCTGGAGCTGTTGGTGGAAGCAGGATTCACGCCGGTGGAAGCGGTCCATTGCGCTACCGAGAATGGCGCCCAATTTCTGAAGATGGCCAATACGATCGGCACCATCC
>JBOGKM010000107.1:0-1332 GCA_050747745.1 Terriglobales bacterium | reverse complement strand
CGATGCGGTGGTCGCCGGCCAGAAAATACGGCCAAGTCCGCAACGGGATAGTGTCCTTCGGCTCATCGTGACTGCTGCTGGTCAACAGGATGCCGTGGGGATGCGCGCGACACCACACGAGTATCTGGTCGCGCGATATCCACGGCAGCGGCTGGTGCAAACGTCCGGTGTACCCGAACAGGCCGTCGTGCCAGTCGACGTGGGCAATCGCGACATGTTTTTCGAACGCCTGTTTGACGAACGCGGCCTCGGGACGCACATCCAGCGCTGGAAGCAAGGTAAGCGCACCCGCCAGCATCGCCGCCGCGACCAATGTGGTCGAGGCCAGCGCAAGCGCACGCGGATTTCGCCCCCACTGCCGCCACACGCCGACCGCCACGATCAAGGCAACCAGCGCGAAGCACGCAATCAACGGCTGCGGCCGATAGCCGTACTCGCGCGCCGCCAGCCATGGCAGCGCCAGCATGCCGCATCCGGCAAGCAACGCCAGCAGCCCGAACAACAGGGGGCGCAGACGCGCGCCCGGCTGTTGCAGCAACCACGCACCGGCCAGCGCCCACGCCGGCAGCAGCGGCAACAGATAGTGGATCTGCTTGCCGCTGATCGCGCAGAACGCGACAAACGGCAGTACCCACCAGCACCCCAGGAAGCGTCCGAGCCGCCCGCGCCACAGGCCGGCCCAGGCGGCGCGTGGCGCGCGCACGGTCAACAGCCAAGGCAGCAGCAACACCGGCACCAGCGGCAGGTACCACCACCAGGGACGGCGGTGCGCGAAGCTATGCGCAAGCCGCCCGGTCACCTTGTCCAGCAGGGGGTGCCAATAGGTGGGTCCGGCATACCAGGCAGCGGGCAACAACCAGCACAACGCGATCGCCGCGCCGATCAGGAAACCTGCGAGCAACGCCGGATACCAGCGCCATTTGTGCGATCGCGCCGCCTCGCTCCACAGGGGCGCCAGCACCGCGACCGCGGCGATGTGCAGCAACATCACCGGACCCTTGGCCAGGATGCCGAGCCCGATCATCAGGCCGAGCAGGCCGATCCCGCGTTTCCATTTGCGTTCATCCAGATCGAGCAATGCGTGCAGCGCGCCCAACACCGTCAGCGACAACAACAGGTCGAACATGATCGCGGTGCTGAACAGCGTGAAACCGAGACAACCCGCGAGCAGCCACATCGCCGTCTCGGCGCCGTGCGCGTCCATGCCGAGTCGCGCGGCGAGCCGGCGCAACATGAGCAACATGCCCAGCGCGACGATCAGGGCTTCGACGCGCGCGACCCAGGTGTGCACACCGAGGATTTCCCAGCCGCCCGCGATCAGCCAGAACAGCA
>JBOGKM010000106.1:0-1395 GCA_050747745.1 Terriglobales bacterium | reverse complement strand
GGGTCTGTCCCGAGCTTAGTTGAAATTCAGGCAGTGTCGCGTTGAGGCAGCTCAGGCTGCAGCCGCCGGGGAGGATACGAGTTTGGTGGTAAGCGCCTGCTTCAGCAAGGGCAGATGCCGAAAGCCTTTCACTCGCCGGAATTGCCGCTCCATGGCCCAGAGCGCGGCCGCACACCAGCGGAGCTTCTGATCACTCGTGCGCCAGCGGGTCACGCGGTGCGTCTTCGCTTCGAGCCGCGCCATCACACTCTCGATCAGGTTCGTGGTCTTGAGACTGACCCCGAGTTCCGCGGCGACGCCGAGCCGGTGTAGCGTCAGCGTCTCCTCCAGCCCTTCGGCCAGGCTGGCCGCCGCGGAGGCATTGCGGAGGTGCAGTTCGTGGTGGAGCCGGGTGAGCGCGCGCTTCGCCGCCGCGTAGGTCGGCTGCGCGTACGCGGCCTGGAGCCGCCGCCGCCAGGTCGGCTGCTCCCGTTTCGCGAGGTGGCTCACCACGTTCTCGCGCTTGTGCCACTGGCACCGCTGCACCGGGATGTCGCCGAACACCGCGCGCACCGCCGCGCGCAGGCCCTTCGCGCCATCGAGCACGGCGAGGAGCGGCTGGTCGAGCGGGAACCCGCGCTCGCCCAAGTCGCGGAGGAAGCTCGCGAGCACCCGCTTGTTCTCACTGGCGGTTTGCACGAGTCCCAGGATCCGCTTCTCGCCCGTGGCCGTGACGCCCAGCGCGACCACGAGCTGATCGCCCGCGAATGTCTTCCCGTCGAGCACCAGCACGAGCCACGCCGCGTCGTCCAGCCGCCGCTCCTGGAGCTGTCGCAACTCGCGCGCACTCGCGCGGATGAACCGCCGCGACACGCTCGAGCGCGCCAGCCCGAACGCTTCGGGAACGGCCTCGGCCGCTGCTTCGTATTCGCGCGATGAGAGCCCGCCCAACACCCGCCGGAAGAGGCCCACATCGTGGCTCCGCGGCGTCTGGAGCGCGGCGTAGGTCGCGAGCGGCACTTCCACACTGGCCGCTCGATCGCGCACGCGCGGCACCTGCACGGGCAGCTTCTGATCGGCTAGGTACACCGAGCCACGCTGCGTCCCCCAGCGCACCACCGCCGGCTGCGCATCGTCCCGCGCGTATCGTGGGCCCGCGAGCGCCGCGACCTCCGCGAGCAACGCCTCTTCCACCGCGCGTAATCCCAGTGGGATCAACGCTTGAATCATCGCGACCGTCACGGCGGCGGCCTCTTCGGTCTCTGACGGCATCGCCATCGGGGGCTGGTCCGGCAACGACTTTGCTCGTACTCTTGGCATGGGTGGTGTCCTCGGGAACGAGTGGAGATCCTTGAGCGGATTCACACTCTAGTACCGCGGCACCACCTGATTTTCAACTAGCCTTGGGACTTACCC
>JBOGKM010000105.1:0-1087 GCA_050747745.1 Terriglobales bacterium | reverse complement strand
CGGGTAGGTTGGCGAGGTAGTATTTCTTCTCGCCCGATGTCCGGTGTTCGCCGATGAGCCAGGCTTCATCTCCCGGAAGATGCTGCTGACCCTTGTCCCATATTCGCTGCGGCGGTCCGTCGGCGGTCCGGACGCGGACAGCGGCAAAGCGGGCCTTCAACCGCCCCTTGGTTCCGGCGCGCCAGCTCACCTCTCGCCATCTGGCGTTGGCCAGCATGTCTTCAGCCGGCATCGACAGGACATCCGGGATGTGGCGCTGGCGGGGACGGCCTCGACCGGCAACGGGAAAGATGAGCTTTACATTCGCCGGATAGACTTTCTGACGCCCCAGGATCCCGACTGCCCAGGCCAGCCCGCGGGCCGTGAGCCCCTGGCGGAAGGGCGCGCTGAGGCCGTAGCCGGCATCCGCCAGGACGCAGCCAAACCGCACGCCGGCCGGCCATCACGCGATCAATCTCAGCCAGGGCGATCTCGGGCTTCGTGCGGGGCGTTCGATATGCGGCCGGAACGCCGGCGCGCTCCAACCGCACCCGATTGCCCGTCCAGCTCTCGGGCAGAAACAGGCGCAAGGCCACCATCACCGGCACCTCGCCGCGCGCCAGCGTCAGCGAGACCAGCGTCTGGCAATTGGCGTTCTTCCCCAGCGCCGAAGCGTATTGCGGCGCGACCCCGACCGAACGCTTCCCCTTCTTCGGCAATGCGGTGTCGTCGATCACCAGCACCGCATCGCGGCCCCCGACAAGCCGATCCGCCTGAATGAGCAGTTCCCCCTCCAGCGGCGCCGCATCCCACACTCCGGCACAAACGAAGTGGTGCAACTGATCGTATGTGCCCGGGCCAAGGCGCTCCGCCATCGGTTGCACGCTCTTGCGATCACCGGGACCGATCAGTCCCGCAATGTAAAGCGGGCACATCCGCCGCCGCGCCTTGTGCCCCAGGCGGATCAGGAACAGCGCGAGCCAACGTCCAAGCTCATCGGTCCAATCCAGCTTCGCACTCGCCATGGTCGGCCTCCCAAATGCCGACCTCCTATGAATCACGCAAAGCTGGACTTGGGAATCCCGAAAATGACGCCCTCAGCCGAAAT